>JBGSZR010000189.1:0-27879 GCA_041750275.1 Gemmataceae bacterium | reverse complement strand
CGAAGGCTTGATGCGCAGCCGACGGGGACCGAAGAAACCACCCGCGCAGAAGCCCGTGTACGACAAGAAGCACAAACATTACTCAACGGCCCGATTGCTACAAGAGTTGCATCAAAAGAGCTGATGTTGAGAGGGCTGGCTTTTAACGCTCAATCAGTTCTCCGCCACCTCCCGGACGAGCACTCCATCCTGCCATTCGCTCCAGATTCGCATGGCGGGGTCCCAGCGCCAGCCGGTGAATCGATCCGATTGATACGACCGCTCGAAATCCAGGTTCTGAAAGAAGCGATTGCGCCGTTCACGCCGGCGTTCGGGGTCGGTCGATTGCACATATGCCAGTTCTTTTCGCCCCAGCACGAACACCATTGCCCCGATCAGCACGAGGCTGAAGGTGGAAGGAATATTCAACGGCGGCACGTTCAATCCCCCCAATCCCACCAACACGAAGACCGCTGCGATGACGGTGCCCACGCTCACCGCGATGCGTGTCGCATCGGTGCGGCGCATCCCGATTCCGAGCATTGCCCGCAGCACGCGACCGCCGTCCATGGGGAAGGCCGGGATCAGATTGAAGACGACAAGGAAGACATTCACAATCAGCACGCGGAATACGAACTCACCCAGGACGCTGGATTGCGTGAGTGACCATGCATCGGGTGATGTCAGTTGGCCAGCGTAGAGCCCGACGGCGAGCCCGAGTGCGATCACCACATTCACGGCGGGGCCAGCCAGGGCCACGACGATTTCATGCAGTGGCCGCTCGGGCATGCGTTCGAGGCGCGCGATGCCGCCGATGGGGTAGAGGGTGATATCGCGGGTGGCGATGCCGTAGTAGCGGGCGGCGAGGGCATGGCCGTATTCGTGCAGGGCCACGCAGGCGAACACCGCCAGAATCACGGCGACATCAAACAACGCCGCACCAGCATCGCTGAGCCCGGTGATGAAGACGAGCAACGGCAGCAGCCAGAACGTGGCGTGGATGTAGAGATCGATGCCGAACGGCTTGCCAAGTTTCCAGGAACTGAACATGGTCCTTTGCACCTCCTGGCAATCCGCTCCCCGTGAGTGGTTTGCCCATCACATTATTCGACGCCGACGCAATGGATTGGATTCACCCTGCGGATTTTCTCGCTCTTCTCACATCAGAAGAAGAAGAGAGCAGCGACGTTGAAGTAGATCATGATGCCGAGCACGTCCGATAGCGTGGCGATAAAGGGGCTGGACATGAGGGCCGGGTCGCCACCGAGCCACTTGATGAAGAGCGGCAGCATGGCACCGATTAGTGCGCCCGTGACACAGATACCCATGACGGCAAGCGTGACGGCCCAGACCAGATGCCAGAAGTGCTCCTCGGGAATCTTCTCGAGGACGCTTCCGGGCGTGAGCATGTAGCTGCGACCGATGGAGAGGATGCCGAGCGAAGCGGCGAGTGCGGCAGCCATGATGAGTTCACGCTGGAAAACACGGCCCCAGTCCGAAAGGCGGATTTGATCGAGTGCGAGTGCGCGTGTCACCAGCGTCGAGGCCTGGGCCCCGGCGTTGCCACCGACTGAAAGGCAGAGCGGGATGAAGACGAACAGAAAGGCGATACGCTCGAGCTGGCCTTCGTAGCGAGCCATGACATTGATTGTGAGCATCTGTAGCAGGAAGAGGAGCCCGAGCCACTTCACCCGGCTCCACCAGACCTGCGAGAAGCCGGCGTCGAGGTAATCGCCTTCGATCGGCCCGACGCCGGCCTGGCGTTGCAGGTCCTCGGTGGCTTCCTGCTGAACAACATCGAGCACGTCGTCGTGCGTGACGATACCGAGCAGGCCGAACTGGGCATCGACAACCGGGACCGCGAGGAAGTCGTATCGCGTGAAGAGGCTCGTGACGGCCTGCCGATCCTCGTCGAAGCGGAGTGCCATGAGTTCGCTTTCCATGAGATCGCGAACAAGGGAATGGCGAGGAGCGAGGATGAGGTCGCGGAGCGAGATCACGCCGAGGAGGCGGCGGGGGGCGATGCTGCCATCGGCCCGGCGTGAGGCTTCATCGAGCACATAGATGTAATAAATTGTTTCACGATCCGGGGCTTGCTGGCGAAGCTGGTCGATGGCCTCGGCGGCGGTGAGGGTGCCGGGCAACCAGGCATAATCGGTGGTCATCAACGAGCCAACGGTGTTCTCGTCATACTGCACGAGGGTGGCAATGTCGCGACGATCGGCCTCGTCCACGAGCCGCATCAGGCTTTCCTTGACGCGGCCCGGCAGACGAAGGAGCAGGTCGGCCCGGTCGTCGTGGGACATTTTTGAGAGCAACTGACCCACCTGGGGGCGGGCGTGCTCGATCATTTCAACCTGACGGCCAGGCGGGAGATACTCGAAGATGGAAGCCTGTGTGCGGATATTGGCCGCCGAGATGATCTCCCAGATTTGTTCGGGTGTGAATTCGTCGTCGAGTGCTTCGGCTACCGTCGCGGGGTGCAGCGACTCGCAGAATTCCCCCATTGCCGAGGCATTGGCTTCCTCGAGCAAGATTCGCAGTTCCGGCCCAAACAACGGATGGGACATAAGTGAGATTCGTGAATATTATATGTATTAATGAATCATATTCGATCAAGCGATTCGGCCGTGTGATATTTAATGATAATCATTAGCTTCGGTTCTCCATCACGCTCCGGCCAGTATCAACCACCAATCTTCAGGTTATCGATTAGCCGCGTGGTGCCCAGGAACATGGCAACTGTGGCAACGGCGGGGCGGTCGAGCTTGGCCAGCGACTCCAGTGTGTTCGCATCCACGATGCGTGCATACTCCAGGCGGCTGCCGGGGATAGCGGCCAGTTCGGCAGCGAGCGCGGATTCCAGGCGGGTCACGTCCGATTCTCCGGCCTGAACACAGGTCTGCACATGCTGCAAGGCGCGATAGATGCCCGGTGCCGCGGCCCGTTCGCTGGCATTCAGGTAGCGGTTGCGTGAACTGAGGGCCAGGCCATCGGATTCGCGCACGGTGGGCTCGATGGCGATACGCACGGGCATGTTGAGATCACGCACCATCTGCTCGATGAGGCGGGATTGCTGGAAATCCTTGGCTCCGAAGTGGGCAACATCCGGTTGCACCATGTTGAAGAGCTTTGCCACCACCGTGCAGACGCCGCGGAAGTGGCCGGGCCGGCTGGGTCCTTCGAGCACATCCTGAAGGCCTGCCACCTCCACGAAGGCGAGCGAATTCGGTGGGTACATTTCCGCTGCAGTCGGTGCGAATATCAGGTTCGCACCGGCCTCGTCACAGAGCAGTCGATCGGCATCGAGAGTGCGTGGGTACTTGCCGAAGTCTTCCTTCGGGCCGAACTGCGTGGGGTTCACGAAGATCGAGACGACCACGAAGTGGGAAGCCGCGCGGGCCGCTCGCACCAGGGCCGCGTGTCCCTCGTGTAGCGCACCCATCGTGGGCACGAAGCCAATGGTGTGACCTCCTCGGCGTGCCTCCGACACGGCGGCCCTCACCCCTGCGATCGTGGCGACCACCGGCGTCATTCCTTCCCCTCGGCTTTCAAGAGCATCTCCAGGTATGATCTGCGTTCCGGGTTGGTGAGCCCGAGTTCCACGGCGACACCGAGCACGGTCCCTTTCGCCAGTTCGTATTCCGCTTCCTCGGCCAGCAGCTCGAGTTCAATGAAGCTGCCGACACGTTCGACATCATCGAAGCAAACTTCGAGTGTGCCCATCCGGCCGCCGACAGGGCGATCGAGTTCGTAGATCGCGCGTTGCTTGTGAACGACGCCCACGGGTCGATAGCCGAGCGCGAGCAGGAGCGACTCGGCGTTGCACTCGATGGCATCACCGTCACGCAGTCGGACCTCGATCTCCGTTCGCGTCTTGGTCTCGGCGTCGCGCTTCGGACCTTTATAAGTGAACCAGTTGCCCTTGCCGATGCGGCGGATGCGAAGCGCTTCATCGGACTTCTTGAAGTCGCGATCGGGAGCGTTGAAATAGTGATCGATGTCGGTTCGCTCCTCGGAGAGTTCCGCGCCGAGTGCCAGCAATTTCAACAGCACGGCATCGCGGTCCGGGGCGGGATACTTGAGTTCCACCTCGAGCATGGGGAGGCACCTCCAGGTGAGTGACACTCCGTACAATACCCGCACTCGGGCGAGAAGCAAACGGGCCAAATGTGGAGGATGTGCTGTGGGTCAGCGTTTCACAGTCGGGAAGGCCGCGGACGTGCCGGAGGGCGGTAACACCGTGGTGGAGGTGCAGAAAAAGGACGTGGCGGTGTTCCGCGTGAATGGTGAGTTCTTCGCAATCGACGACCTTTGCCCACACATGGGTGCGTCGCTTTCCGGTGGCTACGTCGAGAATGGCGTGGTCACCTGCCCCTGGCACTACTGGCGATTTCGGCTTTGTGATGGAGCTTGGGACGACAATCCCAAGGTTTCAACGGGGTGTTACGCAGTGCATGTCGAGGGCGAGAACCTGGTGATCGAAGTGCCGGAACAGAAACGCGACTCATTCGCTTGAATTATGGGGTGCAACCATTTCCTCTGGGGGTGGTACAAGGATAATCGCGGCGGTTTGCTGGGTTTTTCATTCCGCACTCCGCACAACGCTCCTGCGCTGGAATTCAATAGCCCAAGAAAATTCGGATACACACGAATTGCGCTCACGGCCTGTTGGTGCTTGACAGGCGATGGCCGCACATCTAGGCTGATCGCGCTTTTGCGAAAGGATCGGCCAAGCTGGCCGAATCACACTAAAACCTTCACGGGTCGCTCGGAACCGGGCGTGCCTTCAGCTTCACCACTCACGAGACCCCAATCCGATGTCCACATCTCCGCCGTTGCCCCCACCGGAACCCTCCGGGAGTTCCGAGAGTCTGGCCGCTCGCATGCGACCCAAGGAAATCAAGCTCGTCAGCCACTCGCCGATCTTCTACTGGTGGCCGATCTGGTTTCTTGGCTACATCATGGCAATCATCACGCTGACGGAGAACCATCGTCTGGCGATCCTGCCGCCGGATGCCAAGATCGACGCCGTCACGGTTGCGGACAAGACGACGGGATACAAGATCGAAGTGCCGGGTTCCACCCGCAATCTTGAGAGAGCTTACAGCGATCGCGAAAATGCGGAGCCTTTCAAGGCCCGCATATCGCAGCGAGCCTGGATGGGGCCGGTTTATTGCGTGGTGCTCATCCTCACGATTCTGATCACGAACATCCCCCTGCGTGGGCTCTGGTCGTTCCTCGTGATCCTCGTGATGGTGGTGGTGGTGCTCGGTATCACACTCATACCCGGCGGCTGGGACGACTTGCTCGCGGCATTCGGCGGCCTGCACATCTACATCAACATGGCGGGCTACCTGTTCATTGCCACCACCGTGTTGGTGCTCTGGATCGTCTCGGTGTTCATTTTCGACCAGCGGACCTATATGGTGGTGACTCCGGGCAGCATCCGGGTGTGCGAACACATCGGTGCGGCCGTGCGCAACTACGACACCATGGGTATGACCTTCGTGAAGCAGCGCGATGACCTGTTCCGCCACTGGATTCTCGGCTTCTTCTCGGGCGACCTCATCGTGCACACCTCGGGTGCGACGCGCGAAGAAATCCGCTTGCCGAACGTGCTCTGGATCGGCTGGCGGCTCCAGGAAGTGCAAGAGATCCTGCGCGAGAAGCAGGTCGTGGCAAACTGATCGGTGAGTGAAATGTCGAACGCCCGGCCAGCCGAGCTGGTCGGGCAAGAATAGCTCAAACAATGAAGCCCGCCGGTATCCCCGGCGGGCTTTGTGATGGAATGGGCCGCGATCGGCGTTACTCGGTCATCTCTTCCTTGACCAGATTCATGTAGAACGGGCCCTTCTTCTCCTCGGTCACCTTGGCGAGGAACTGCTCGGCCTCGGCCTTCTGGTTGAAGGGGAAGGTGTCGAGTTTTTTGTTCGAGTTATCGAAGACGATCCAGACGGCGCGACGGCGGACTTCCTTCGCAGCCCGAACCCGCTTGACGGCTGGCTTCTTGACCTTGGGAGCGGCCGCCTTCTTCTTGGCAGCGGGCTTCTTTTTCTTCTTGGGCTTCTCCTCGTCGTCCTCGTCAGCGTCGCCCTCTTCACCGTCGGGCTCGGCTTCCGCATCGATGTCACCGTCGCCCTCGGCATCCGCGTCCGCCTCGGCGTCCTCATCCTCGTCTTCATCTTCGTCTTCTATGGCTTCGTCTTCATCTTCCTTCTCTTCATCCTTGGCCTCCGCCGCCTCGGCTTGCCGCCGCAGGTCCATGCGCGTCGGTCCTCGACTGCCACGCCCCTTTGCCATGATGGTCCCCCCCTCGCCGACTCGTGTCAGAATCCAGACAGTTAACCTAACTCCCGCCGCACTCCGCGACAAGTGTCGCAGGGCCGGGTCTTGCCGATCCCTTACCAGTCGCAGTGAGTTCGGTTATTCTCGATAACAACGCCCACCCTCAATCACCGAGGCCTGATGCTCTCCGCTGAAGTGTTGCGCCAGGTTCGCCGCCTCCACTTGCGGGCCCGTCGCGTCGTGCAGACTCTGCTGGGTGGAGAGTATCATTCGGCCTTCAAAGGCACCGGGCTTTCATTCGAGGAAGTCCGCGAATACCAGCCCGGCGATGATGTGCGAACGATCGACTGGAACGTGACGGCACGGATGAACCAGCCGTTTATCAAACGCTTCGTGGAAGAGCGGGAGTTGACGCTGTTGCTTGTCGTTGATTTCTCGGCGAGCCAGGGCTTCGGCACACAGACGCACACCAAGCGTGCCGTTGCCGCCGAGATTGCGGCCTTGCTCGCCCTCTGTGCCGCCAGCAACAACGACCGCGTCGGGCTCATCGGCTTCACAGATAGAGTTGAACGCTATGTCCCGGCGAACAAGGGGCCGCGGCACGTGCTGCGTTTGCTGCGTGATATCCTGGGCTTCGAACCGCAGCAACGCGGCACCCACCTTGCCTCCGCGCTGGATTTCCTGAACAAGGTTCATCGCCGGCGTGCCATCGTGTTCGTCATCAGTGATTTCCTCGGTGAGGGATTCGCGGATGCTTTTCGCCGTGCCGGCCGCAAACACGACCTGATTGCCATTCGCACGACGGACCCACGTGAAAACGACTGGCCCGCCCTTGGCCTGTTGCGGCTCGAAGACCTGGAGACGGGCCGTCAGGTTACGGTCGATACGGCGAATCGCCAGGTCCGTGAAGGTTTCGCAGAGCATGCGGCGGAACAGCTTGAAGCCTTCGCGAAACTCTGCCGCGGGGCCCAGGTGGATCTTGTGGAAACGAGCACGGACGGCACACACTTCGATTCGCTGCTCGAATTCTTCCGGAAGCGCGAACGCCGACGGAGGCACGGATGATCGCGTTCTGCCTGCTAGCGATCGCGGTTGATTCTCCGCAACCGCCGGCGGTGCGTGCTTACGCCGAAGTGACACCGACACGTATCACACTTTCCGAGACAGTGCGCGTCACCATCATCGTGAAGGGGCCGGCACCGCTGCGTGTGGAGATGCCAGCGCTGCCGCTCACGCAGGAATCGAAAGACGTGTGGCGTGTGGTGCGAGCGGAACCGCCACGCCTCGAAAAGGACACGGATGGCAGCGAATGCTGGTCGCAAGCCTTTGTGCTCGACTGGTGGGGGACGGGCGACACGGGCGAGATCAACTTCGAAGCGATCACCGTGAGAGCGGGGAACGAGGTGAAGCCGCGGCAGATGACGTGCGAGAAGCGTGTCGTTTCCATCGATCTCGGCTCGTGGAAGAAGGCGGGTGCCGCGGAACTCGCAGCGGCCCGCGATGCCGCACGTGTCACCTCGATCGAAGAACTACCCGATCCTGTCCAATCTGCAAACACGCAACACGAGTGGCTCGTCGCCGGCGGCGGCGTCGGTATCGTGGTTGTGCTTTTCGTGATCGTGCTCGTGCGGCGACGTCGCTCGAAGGCACCACCGCTGTCTCCGCTCGAAGCTGCGCGAACCGAGTTCGCGCAGATGAAGGACAGTGAAATCGCCCGGCGTGTGCCTGCAGTGCTTCGCGAATACCTTGCCCGAGAATTCGGCACGACCGCTCCGAGGCAGACGAGCGCGGAATTGCTCGCGGAAGCTAACCTCGCCAGTTGGCCTGCCGGGCTCGACGGGATTCTCGCGATTTGTGATCGCGCCAACTTCGGTGGGGAGCACCTGAACCTGGAGGAGGCACGCTCACTCCTGTCGCTAGCGCGAGCCTGGGTTGAAGCGACTCAACCCGTCTCAAACATGGACTGAAGCACTTTTCACCACAACTTCCCGATTCCACACTCTGCATTTCACGCTCTTGACCGTACACTCTCACTGTTTCCTTCCACGCAGGTTCTTCCATGAAGCGACTGCTGCTTGCATTCGCGATCATCGTGCTCGTCGCCTGGTTGCGCACGGCGTTATATAGCGTCGACTTCGCCGAGTTTGTGTACGTCACTCGCTTCGGCCAGCCAGTGGCGATTTACGATGGCGAAACCTCCGCAGGCCTGAAACTCAAGGCTCCCTGGCCCATCGACTCGGTGTTACGACTCGATCGCCGCGTGCAATCCTTCGACCTGCCCGCAGTGGAATCGCTCACCCGCGATCCGGTGAACCGCACCGTGGACAAGACGCTCGCGGTCGATGCCTTCGTGACCTGGAGAATCCCCAGCACGCAGGCCGCCGACCAGTTTGTGAAGGTGGTGCGCACACCCGAACAAGCGAAGAAGATCCTCGGGCCGCTCATCAACGGTCGGCTCGCCGCGCTCATCAGCAACTTGCCACTGGACGACATCATCAGCGTCGCGGACCTGCCCGCCATCGATGCCCGCACTGAGCGTGTCCGCAAGCAACTGCTCGGAGAGGACGGCGATGGCGACAACCTCCGCGACCGCGTCCTGGATGAGTACGGCATCGAGATTCTCGACGTGCGTCTGCGTCGCTTCAGCTATCCCGAATCGGTGCGCAGCAACATCGCCGAGCGGATCCGCAGTGAGCGTGCCAAGAAGGTGGCGGAGTACGAAAGCGATGGCCGCAAACGGGCCGCCGCGATCACGACCGATGCGTATGCCGCGGCACGCCAGGAAGAGGATGCTGCCGCCGCTCGCAAGACCATCATCGAGGGTGAAGCGAAGGCCGAGGCTGCCCGCATCCGTGGAGCGGCCTATGCCCAGGACCGCGAGTTCGGACTCTTCGTGGAACGTCTGCAAGCCCTGCAATTGATGGTGGCGGACACGCGTGACGTGCTGTTGCTCTCCACGAAGCATCCGCTCTTCGAGTTGCTCCGCGGCCCACCCATGAAGAAGCCATGATCCGCCTTCGCTATCTCGCTGCACTCGCGTTCGTCGCCTACTTGCTCACCGGTATCGCCCAGGTGCGCACGGAGGAACGTGCCGTGGTGCGGCGCTTCGGCGAGGTCGTGGCTCGCCCTGGTCCGGGTTTGTGGATCGGCCTACCGTGGGGCATCGATCGCATCGACCGCGTCCCCGTACGCACCGTTCGCCAGCTTCAAGCGGGCTACAATCCGGACACCGCTTCCGATGCTGTGGGCAATCCAGCTGGACAGTTTCTCACCGGCGACCAAAACCTCGTGAATGTGCAGCTTGTAATCGATTATGCAATCGGTGAAACCGATGCGGACCTGGACGATTTCGTGATGAACAAGGACGCGGTCGATGCCGCGATCATTCGCGAAACGGAAGCCGCCGCCGCGGAATGGGCTGGTGGCCGTCCTGTTGATGAAGTGCTGCTCACGGGCAACTCGGCCATCCCCGCCTGGCTGATGAACCGCCTGCCGGGCCGGCTCGAACCGTTTCATCTCGGCGTCCGCATCCAACGAATCAGCGTCGCTTACCTTGCTCCACCCGATGAGGTTCGCTCCGCATTCGAGGCGGTCACTCAGGCCCAGACCGGCATTCGTACCCGCGAAAACCAGGCCCGCCAGGAAGCAGACCAGCGCATGCGGCAAGCGGAATCGCTGAAGTACAAATTCGAACAGGATGCCGAGGTGTTCCGTCGCGGCACCCTGCAACAGGCCGAGGCCGAGGCCGCGGAGTTCAATGCACAACTCGCTGCATATCGCGATGTGCTCAAGGAAAACCCGGATGCTTTGGCCATGCTGTGGTGGAGCGAGATGCGAAAAACGATCACAGGGATGAAAACACGCGGCGGCCGCATCGAACCGCTCGACGACCATCTCGGAAAAGATGGCCTGGATGTCACACAGTTCCTCACACCGAAGCGACGATAGCGAAGCATCTGGACGTGTGCCTCGGGAATTGAAGTAATGTCTCAGCTTGCGTAGGTCAACCTTCCAGCCTGACGTTTTTCTGCTGTTCTGCGGAGTGTCAGCCTTCCCTGGCAGGCGTTTTTCCGCTTTTTTGTGCTTCTCTGCGAAATGTCAGGCTGGAAAGGCCGACCTACTACCGGAGTTGATGGCACTGGCCAGCATGCCAGTGCCACGTGCGTTCTTACCGTGTTATTTCCCGGAAGCGTTCGGCACGCTCCACACGGCATTCTGAATACCCGTCAAGCGAACGACATCGTCGGGCCGCTGCCTGGCCAGATTTTGCTTCTCGAACGGATCACTCTTCAAATCGTAGAGTTCAACGGCCGGCGGGGCGGAGGTGTACGTCTTGTCCGGGCGATTCGGGCCGGGCAGTAGCAACTTGTTCCAGCGATTGATCACCACCCGTGTCACCAGGCTTTCCTCCGGTTTGCCGAGATCAGCGATGTCATGGGTGTACCCCTCAACGAAGATCGATTCGCGTGCTGTCATCGCTTTTCGGTCGAGGAGATTGATCCCGGGAAGCTCAGGTGGGACTTTTAGCCCGCACACTGTCAGGACTGTCGGCGCGATATCGATGATCGATGCGAGAGTCTCTTCATCGCGAAGCGGTTTCACTTTTCCTGGCCAGCGGACAAACATGGGTGTGCGAATGCCAAGTTCGTACGGCGAGAGTTTGGCCCGATTCCCCTGATCCGCATCCCAGCCGTTGTCCGCCAGGTAAATAATCACCGTGTTGTCGGTGAGATTGGATTTCTTGAGGAACTCATCAAGTTCACCACAGGTGTGATCGAACCATTCAACCATTGCAAAATATTTAGCCGCATTCGGGCTCAAACCTTTGTCCTGGTAACGGTCGAGGTAATCCTTTGGTGGATTGTGGGGCTGGTGGGGCATCATGGGTGCATACCACACGAAGAAGGGCTTCTTCTGTGCACCGGCTTCGGTGATGAAATCGAAAATGGGTTTCATCGACTCACGACCAATGCTGAGACCTGCGCCGCCGTGCCGACCTTCCTTGTTGGTCATGCCTTGCGTGAAGCCGACTTCCTCCGCGGTGACATTCCAGAGTTTGCCAGTTTGAAAGGTGAGATAACCGGAACCTGAAAGAGTTTTCGGGAGGATCATGGAATGGCCGAGAAGCTGGCGGGTGAGAGGAGCTCGGTCCGTTTTCCCCTTGGCCTGTTCGCGTTTGATCGCCGCGAGGCTGAGGTCATTGCCGGTCACGCCATGAGCATGAGGCAGTTTCCCGGTCAGGAGACAGGCAAGTGAAGGCGAGCAGACCGGCATCACGTAGCCGCGTGTGTAAACCAAGCTCTCCGATGCCAGGCGATCCAAATTGGGGGTCTTCGCGATCTTGCTACCCATGAAACCATAGTCGGTGAAACCCTGGTCGTCCGAGATGATCAGGATCACATTCGGTGGTGGGTTCTCCGCACCGAGTGCCGCCTCACTGAATGCGAGGCTGAACGAGAAGCAAGCGAGAGTCATGAAGGATTTCAACATGTGGGAGGGTGCTCGCATTCTGTTGATCAGGAGGCAAGCGCACACTTGCCTGGGCCCGTGATTTTCCGTCTCAGTATATCAGCATGCCTTTTGGACGTGATACGATTTGTGCTCGGTTTCACGTGCTGCTCGCTTGTATCGATCGGGCCGCTGAACCGCGAATTCCGGTAGTGTCTTAGCTTGCGTAGTAGGTCAGCCTTTCGAGACTGACATTCCGCTGAGAAGCAGAAAAATTCAGAACAAAGTCAGCCTGGAAAGGCTGACCTACGCGAATTGCCGACAATTGCCCGCTGTCAGGCATCAGGGACTATCGCAAGATGGAGCGGCCTCGCCCGCAGTATCTTCATGGCCGAGTCGTTGCACACTGTCCGCCGCACCGCGACCATGACACTCCGGCTCACGCAATCGCTCACGCGGTGCGATCCGTGCACTGCCTCAGGAGCCCACGATTTCTTGTCGACACTCGCCGGCTGGTGCTGGGAACAAGTGTGGGTCCAGTCGGTTGAGTAGTTGAAGGATCTTCGGGCTGGCTTCGAGACCGGCGGCCCGGCCAACGGCGGCCATCTCTGTGGAACGCGTGAACGCAGTCAATTCGAATCCCGTTACGTCTGTCTCGATGACCACATCGGCCGGTTGCACCCCCTGGGCATTGAGGCTGTGATTCTGGACCAACAGGCTGCGGAGAAGCGTCTGCATGACTGTTGGCTTCTTGCGAGGAAGTGCCGCGGCGTCGGGTGTGATGGTGCAGAACACCTTCTCCATCTTTGCCGTCACGCTGACTGCGATGACGAAGTTGCACCCGGCCGCGACGAGAACGTCCGCCGGGATGTTGTTCACCAACCCGCCATCGATCAGAGCCTGGCCGTTGCGCACAATCGGGACAGACAGCACGGGCAAGTTGATGCTTTCCAGAATGGCGTGGACGGCGTCACCTCGCTCACGCACCACGGAGTTTCCGCTGACCAGATCGACCGTTACCGTCAGGCATGGGATGCAGAGTTGTTCGAGCCGCCAGTCGTGGAGGTATTTCCGGAGCATCTGGTCGAATTGACCCCGGCGATACTTGTACAGCAGGTACCACTGGTCGCCGTGTGGCAATCGGCGGAATAGCCACGATGGCCGCAGATCTCGGGCGAACTGAGTGGCGCTATACTCACTATCGAGGCCGGAAGCGTAAACGACGCCGGTCATGGCACCCGCGCTTGTTCCGGCAATCATGTCCACCACGATTCCCTGATCCTCGAACGCCTTGAGCACTCCGAGGTGCGACATGCCGCGGGCAGCCCCGCCGCCCAGAGCCACACCGATGCGTACTCCGCGAAGGTCGTGAACGAGTCGTTCCAGGCCAGCGGCCAGAGTCGGGCCGAGGGGAGAACGCGGAGGCGATGCGGCGATCTTGAAGTCGCGGGCAGCAAGGTCCTTGAGGGCTGGCACACCCGCCACCACGGAAATATTTTCCTCCAGAAGCCAGGCGATGGCGATCTTGTCGCGCCAGCCACGGGCCACGACATTGAGTGCTTGCAGGCGGCTTGCCACGACCTCGCCGGACCCGGACGGTGCGAAAAACACAGCACGGTCCGCGATCTCCAGCAGGCGGGCCATCCGTTCCCAGTTCATGTCGACGTTCAGATCAAAAATGATGCGGTTGGTGTCGTGCCACGCGGCCGCCTGCTGTCGAATCTCGTCGGGCTCCAGGTCCCGGCCCGCTTCCCGGAGCGGCCGGAATCGGATATTGGGCCGGTTCCGCGAGTCTTCCGAATCGCCGAACACGGCGAGGGACTCGCCCACCTCGACAAGCCTTTCGAGAAGTCGATCAACAACAGGCCGCGTGGTGGCAGAGAGATGGACGAGCGCGAGCACCATCGGGGCCCGTTTCTGCGTCGAGCCGAAGAAGTGCTTCTTCAGACTGCCGGCGAACGTCGTCAGCCAGAGTTGCCGCAACGCGGGATGACGGGACGTCAACTCGATTGTCTTTTCATGGTCGATACCGAGTACCGTGGTTGGCTCGATTGCCACAATGCGAATGGGAACGGTTTCCGTGAGGGCACCGATCATCATCCCGAATTGCTCACCGCGTTCGATCATCCGGAACAGCGACTCGGTGCCGCGATCGTCGACCTGCACGGCCTTGAGCCGACCAAGGAGGACGAATCCGACCGTGGTGATCGGAGTGTTGGCCTCGTGCACGATTGATGCGGCCGGGTGATGGGTGACGCTTGCGAATCGCACCACCTCCCGGATTACTTCGTCCGGTATCCCGCGGAAGTACTCGTGGAGTTTGAGCAGGGGAATCACATCATCGTTCATGGCGGCGCCTCTCCAGTTCTCGCCGCACGTAGTCCCCGAACCCAACTTCAGGTGCACTATTCGCGGCCTCATTGAAATACGCGAGTCGTCGCAGTTGTGCGAAGGGCAACGTGCGGTCCAGGCGGCCATCCTTGTACAGAGCCCGATCGAGGCGGCCATTGGCGATCACCCGCCAGTCGAGCCGGCAACGGCTGTTGGGCAAGCGGTAGAATGTTGTGGTGCAGTTTGCGGTCAGCCCGTGGTACCAGCGAGGCCTGTCATGTAAGTCGTTGATTGCTCGTGCGTAGTCGAGGAACGCAACTCGCATCTCTTCGAGCGGTACGTTCATTCGATACAGGTGTGCCTCCTGTGGGCGGCCATATTTCGTGCGCCGCAGGATGATGTCGCGCTCGTCAGCAACGACGAAAATCAGCTCTTGCTGTCGGTACAGGCTGCGAGTCAGTGAGAAGCCCTGTCCCCTTCGGAACCGGACCTCGATCGATATGCAGATGCGTGAATCGGGTCCGAAGTCAAAGACGAGCACCGGGTGGCTCATCAGCGGGATGCCCCAGTTGAAAAAGATGATGTCCACACCGCGGAGGTTGGAGAGGTGGTACGTGCGTGTGTCGTAGCGCGGGGTGAAGTCGAGAAGCGAGCGGTAATCAAAGTTGCGAACGTTTTCGATCGTAACGCGGTCTCCATCGAGAAGGATTCGCGGGAGCTGGGCCACGACTGGCTCCCACTCGCGATCATGGCTCGGCTTCAACCGGAGCCACCAGACCAGGAACAGTGCCAGGATCGTGAGCAAGCAAACGTAGGGCTGCCAGATCGGTTGCCACAGCACGAAAGCCGCCACGACGAGCACCACCCATGCGATCGCGACGGGCCGCGCCAATCGGCGACCTCTGCAGACATCGAAATAGATCGCGCCCGCCATCCAGAGCACGATGCAGGACGCAGAAAAAACCATTGACGTGAGAACGAGCCATTCCAGAATTCGGTTCATGATGAAGTTCGCCGGTTCAAATTCGTCGGCTGAAACAAACCGAGTTACCGCGTCAATTTCGCTGTGGCTCAGTTAATTCGCAGGTGTGTTTGTCCATTCTCCAGGGTTGAGTCGAACCCCCTTGCAACCGCATATCCAAAACGCAGTACCGTCGCAGGCGAACGATCCACCTGTTTGGCTTCCGCACTCACTAGAACGGGTTGAGGGCGGATGATACCCGCTTCCCTGCACCGTTTCCGTATAAGTTCTGAGCCAACCATCCAAGATAAAGGCGAGTTGATGTACGGGCCGCTCTCAGGCAATGTGCGAATGTAGTTGCAGGATATGTTGAGAACCTGTGTCTTAGACGTGATTCGTTCAGACACGCCGTCCGCGCCAGCCGGAGGGCCGTGCGTTCCATTCCTCTGCCGCGATTGGTTCTGCCATGCGAAAACTTCAAGGCATCACTGCCGTGGTACTGGGAACTGTCGGGTCGCTCGTGTGCATTGCTGCAATCGGGCTCGGTTGGTGGACTGCAGTCAAGACTGCGGACAGGGTCACGCGTGCTGCCGCCCGAACGGATGAGGGATTGGCGGAGGCAGACGCGAGGCTGCAGCAGGTTGAAGTCCGATTGGCCGCCATTCGCGAGGACCTCGACAAGGCTCGGGACGAGGTGGAGAGACTGAGTACCGAGAATCCGGAACTGCCCCATGTTCGGGCAGCGATCGAGAAGCTCATCGACCGGCTCATCCCGACAATCGACCGGGCGGCGGCGCTCGCGGACTCGCTCCGGACCGTGGCTGCGGGTCTGCGTTCGGCAGTGGATATCGTGGATCAACTCGGCGGATCAACACCATCTCCCGGGCTGGCGCGAACTTCAGCGGACACAATTGATCGCGCAGCGGAAGTCCTCAACATTCCGCGAGCGCGGATTGAGGAGCTCAAAGCCACCCAGGCAGTCAGGGTGACCCGCGAGCTGGTGGTCCTGGTTCGACAGGCTGCAGCCGGATCCGAGCAACTCGCGAAAGGTCTTGCCGACAGCCGCCAGGCCATCGCATCGGCCCGCGAATGGACATCCGAATGGAGCGATCAAGTGGTGTTCTGGATTTACCTGATCGCCGTCGGCAACTCGCTGATCTGGCTCTGGGCTCTGCTCGGGCAATTGTGCCTCGTGGGATGGGGGCGGCGACGCTGGGTGCCAATCCCAAAACAAGTGATTCCAGATGTGTGACCGGTCCGGCTGGTTGGGAAATTTAATCAGGCAGGAGGTTGGTCTGCCGAATACTGCCTGGTAAAGCCTGCAACATCTGGCAGTCCTTTAGAGTGAGAGTGCAAGCAGTTCTTCTGAACGCCAAGAATTGGATGAGATTTTCGAGAAAGTCTCAGCCTGGCATGTGAATGTTGCTATGCTGAGCATCACAATACACCGCCACAGTTCTGAATATGTTTGTCAAAACATTATCGACCAATGAGTTGCCACGACAGGTGAAACTCATGGGCACCTCCACAATCTATGGATTGTTTTCGTCTACCGTGGATCGAGAGGTCGCGAATACGAGTGCGGTCCGCCGATCGACTCGAGGTTGTGTTGGCTCGATGGAGAAATGAAGTGAGTCTTACGGGTATTCCCTATTCTGGGTAATCGGATATCCATATCCTTATTATAGGTCTCGTGATCCAGAATCGCGAGTATAGTACTGGCTGATAAGGGTGCCGGCTTGAGGTCAGGCGACGAGTTCGAAGGGGAGGGGGCTGCGATGAAAGTCGGAGTTGTCGGGAGTGGGTTTGTGGGTGCGACAGCGGCGTATGCCCTGGTGATGCGGGGCGTTGGCCGTGAGATTGTGCTCGTGGACAAGAATGAGGCACGTGCCGCGGCGGAGGCGGATGACATTCGCCACGCGGTGCCATTCGCACACCCTCTTGAAATTCGAGCCGGTGGTTACGCAGACCTTGCCGGCTGTTCGGTAGTCGTGTTGTGTGCCGGTGTCGGCCAGAAGCCCGGCGAGACGCGCTTGCAGCTGCTCCGCCGCAACGCGGCCGTGTTTCGCGAGGTCGTTCCTGCTGTTCTCCAGCACGCCCCGAAGGCGGTTGTGATTGTCGCCACGAACCCGGTTGACATCATGACCCACCTTGCGGCCCGCTTCGCCGCGGAGGCCGGGGTGCCGGCCGGGCGGGTGTTCGGGTCCGGCACCACACTCGACACCGCGCGTTTTCGAAGCCTGCTTGGCGCACGATGTGGGGTCGATGCCCATCATGTGCATGGATATGTCATCGGGGAACACGGCGACTCCGAGGTGCTCACCTGGTCTCTGGTCTCCATCGGCGGCGTGCCACTGGAGACATTTGCCCGCATGCGCGGCGTGGACATGTCTCAAGCCGTCCGACAGGAAATCGATGAAAAAGTGCGGCGTGCGGCATACAGCATCATCAGCGGCAAAGGGGCGACTTACTACGGGATCGGTTGTGCACTGGCCCGCATCGTGGACGCCGTGCTGCACGATCAGCGATCGATTCTGAGCGTGTGTGCACCGACCGCCGACGTCGCGGGTGTGAAGGATGTCACGGTTGCCTTGCCGCGGCTGGTCGGCGGTGCGGGGGTTCTCGATACCTTTCCGCTGCCGCTCAGTGAGACCGAGCAAAACCAGCTCCGCACGAGTGCGGAGGTGATTCGTCAGGCCCTCGACCAACTCGATTTGCCCGAACCCAGCTGAACAAGACTAACTTCGAGAGGAACCACGAGATGTCAACCGACAGCAAGGCCGCCTCGATCAGTGCGTTTGGGAAGGCGCGATCCACGGTCACGGGGTCGCCGCTGAGTGCCGAGGAACTTCGCAAGATCGACGCCTTCTGGCGCGCAAGCAACTACCTGGCACTCGGCATGACCTACCTGAAGGGCAACCCGCTCCTGAAGGAACCGCTCAAGCCCGAGCATGTCAAGGATCGGTTGCTCGGCCACTGGGGTGCCAGTCCCGGGCTGGCCTTCGCGTACATCCACCTGAGCCGGGCCATCAAGGCCCAGGATCTCGATGTGGTGTTCATGGCCGGGCCGGGGCACGGTGCACCTGGCGTGATAGGCCCATGCTATCTGGAAGGCTCGTACTCCGAGGTCTACCCCGATTGCAGCGAGGACGCGGCAGGGTTGCTGCGGCTCTTCAAGCAGTTCTCGTTCCCCGGTGGGATTGGCAGCCACTGCACGCCCGAGACGCCCGGCAGCATCCACGAAGGCGGTGAACTGGGGTACTGCCTCTCGCATGCTTGCGGTGCGGCGTTCGACAACCCGGACCTGATTGTGGCTGCGGTCGTCGGCGACGGCGAATCGGAAACCGGTCCACTGGCCACAAGCTGGCACATCAACAAGTTTCTCAACCCGATCCGGGATGGCGCGGTCCTGCCGATTCTTCACCTGAACGGCTACAAGATCAACAACCCCACGATCTGGGCCCGCGTTCCGCACGAGGAGCTTGAAGCGTTCTTCCGTGGGACCGGCTGGACGCCCTACTTCGTCGAGGGTTCTGACCCCGAATCGATGCATCAGGCGATGGCCGCGACCATCGACAAGTGCGTGGCCGAGATCAAGGCCGCCCAGAAACAGGCTCGAAGCAGCGGCACACCCTTCCGGCCGTACTGGCCCATGATTGTGTTGCGGACGCCCAAGGGGTGGACGAGCCCGTCCGAAGTCGGAGGCCACAAGCTGGAAGGAAGCTGGCGCTCGCACCAGGTTCCGATGGCGGACGTAAAGAAGGACCCCGCTCGACTCAAGCAACTCGAAGAGTGGATGCGCGGCTACAAGCCGGAGGAACTGTTCGATCAGGACGGGCGATTCAAGCCGGAACTCAAAGCCATTGCTCCCACCGGGACCCGGCGAATCGGCTCCAACCCGCACGCCAATGGCGGGCACCTGTCGAAAGGCCTGCGCCTTCCGGACTTCCGTACGTATGGCATCAAGGTCGACAAGCCCGGCACGGCCGAGGCCGAGAACTGCCGGCCGCTCGGCATATTTCTCCGCGATGTGATGAAGGCGAACATGCAGAACTTCCGCGTGTTCGGCCCGGACGAGAACACCTCGAACAAGCTGAACGCGATCTACGAAGTCTCGAAGAAGATGTGGCTGGAGGAATACTTCCCCGAGGACGCCGACGGCACCGAACTGGCTCCGGATGGCCGTGTCATCGAGATGCTCAGCGAGCACACGCTTGAAGGCATGCTCGAAGGCTACTTGCTCACCGGCCGGCACGGGTTCTTCAGCACGTACGAGGCGTTCGCCCACGTCATCGGATCGATGTTCAACCAGCACGCCAAGTGGCTGACGATCTGCAACGAGTTATCGTGGCGGGCCAAGGTGCCGTCGCTGAACCTGCTCATCACCAGCACCGTCTGGCGGCAAGACCACAACGGATTCACGCACCAGGATCCCGGCTTCCTGGACCTCGTGGTGAACAAGAGCGCCTCGGTCACCCGCATCTACATGCCGCCGGATGTGAACTCGCTCCTCTCGGTCGCGGCCCACTGCCTCCGCAGCGAGAACTACATCAATGTGATCGTGTCCGACAAGCAGAACCACCTGCAGTACCTGAGCATGGACGACGCGATCGCCCATTGCACCAAGGGCATCGGGATCTGGTCGAAGGCCAGCACCGACCAGGGACATGAACCGGACGCCGTGATGGCCTGTGCCGGCGATATCCCCACCAAGGAAGCACTCGCGGCGACCGACCTGCTCCGCCAGGAGTTCCCGGACCTGAAGCTTCGATTCGTCAACGTGGTGGACCTTTTCAAGCTCCAGCCGGATACCGAGCACCCGCACGGTCTCTCCGACCGCGACTTCGACAGCCTGTTCACCCTGAACAAGCCGATCATTTTCGCCTTCCACGGCTACCCATGGCTCATCCATCGCCTGGCATACCGCCGGAAGAACCACGCGAACCTGCACGTACGGGGTTATAAGGAGAAGGGAAACATCAACACACCGCTGGAACTGGCGATCCAGAATCAGCTCGATCGGTTCTCCCTGGCAATGGATGTCATCGACCGCGTTCCGCGATTGCACGTGGCCGGGGCGCATGCGAAGGAGAAGTTCCGCAACATGCAGATTGAGTGTGCGAACTACGCCTACGAGCACGGGGTCGATCAGCCCGCAGCGGCCGGCTGGAAGTGGCCGTACTGAGTTGAGCCGTAACTGTGTTCGCGGCAAGCACTGGGCAGTGAACGCCAGCGCCTGCGGCAACCCCGGGCCATCTCCGGGTTCATTCCGGGAGTCACAACATGAGCAGCGACGCGGCCCTTCGTGATGATGGCTCCCTCGTTTCGCTCTCGGACGAGCGGGCTGTGCTGGACATTCTCACCAAATCGATCTTCGGGTTGTGGGACACGGTTAACACTCTGACCCGTCTCCGGCCCACAAAGCGAGAGCGATATCGAGTCACAGTCTTCGGTTCTGCCCGCGTCGATCCAAACCACTGGGTGTATGCAGCAGTGCGAGACACCGCGGCGGAACTCACCCGCCTTGGCTGCGACATCGTCACAGGCGGTGGCCCAGGCTTGATGCAGGCGGCGAACGAAGGTGTCAAACTCGTCGATCCGGATGGCAAACTGCAGCAGTCCGTTGGAATCCGGGTCGAGTTGCCCTTTGAACAGAACGTGAATGCGTTCGTGACCGAGGCGTTCGAGCACAAGACGTTTTTCACCCGGTTGCACCACTTCGTCCTGGTTTCGGATGCGTTCATCGTAACCCCGGGCGGGATCGGCACGGTCCTGGAGATGCTGATGGTCTGGCAACTCCTGCAGGTACGCCATCTGCACGATACGCCGTTGATCCTGGCCGGGCACTTCTGGGACGGGCTCCTCGACTGGGCGAATTCCGCAATGCTAAAGCCCGACGCGCCGCTCATCAGCCCCGCGGACCTGAAGATTCCCCAGGTGTTGCCGGATGGGCCAACGATCGTCGCTGCGATCCGCGATCATCATGCCCAGTGGAAAGCCCGACATGCGTGAGCGCTGCCGAGAAGACTGGGGCACCCGCATCGCAAATGAGTAAGTAATACACAACACGAGACACCACTATGGCCGCCCAGAAGCCCGCTGTGACGCCCAATCTCCTCGCTCGCTACGAGTGTGATGGGTTTCGCTTCCACGATCGCGACTACTACGACCGGCACGTCGTCTTTGATCACGTCGTCGGGATGGAAGCTGCGACGCAGCGAGAGCGGTTCGAAGCGGTGTCCCGCACCCTGCGCGATCTGCTCAGCCTTCGGTGGATCAAGACCGCCGAGACCTACGACCGAAAGAACCCTAAGCAAGTTTACTATCTCTCGATGGAGTTTCTCATCGGGCGATCGCTTGTCAACAACATCGTCAACCTGGGGGTGGAGCAGTTTGTGCGTGAGGAGTTGCAGTCCGATCCACGCCAGGACTGGAAAGAGGTGATGGAGACGGAACCCGATGCGGGGTTGGGCAATGGCGGGCTCGGCCGGCTGGCGGCATGTTTCATCGACTCATTGGCAACACTCCAGATACCCGCGATCGGCTACGGCTTGCGATACGACTACGGCATCTTCCGCCAGGAACTCCGCGACGGATGCCAGGTCGAGCAGCCTGATCCGTGGCTCTCTCGACCCGATCCCTGGGAAGTCGTCCGACCGAACGAGACCGTTTCGGTCCCGCTCGCCACGTCGTTCCGTCTCCGGCACGGCGAGATCGTGGTCGACCGCGGCCAATCGATGACGATGGTCGGCATCCCCTATGACCGACCGATCGTGGGCTATGGTGGGCACACCATCAACACACTTCGTCTGTGGAAGGCCGGGGCCGCCACCGACTTTAACTTTGGCGAGTTCAGCGGCGGCGACTTCTTCGGGGCCGTATCCGATCAGATCCTGGCGGAGTCCCTCACCCGCGTGCTATACCCGGACGACTCGACGCCCCGTGGCCGGTCGCTGCGTTTCCTGCAGGAGTATTTCCTCGTTCGCTGCTCGCTGGCGGATATCGTCACCCGGTTCCGCAAACGCGGGAACGACTGGTCGGCACTTCCCGACAAGGTCGCTATTCAGCTCAACGACACCCATCCGGCGATGGCCGTTCCCGAACTCATGCGGATCCTTCTCGACGAGGCGAAACTGGGCTGGGAAAAGGCGTGGGATCTCACCGTCCGCACGCTGGCCTACACCAATCACACACTCCTGCCCGAGGCGCTGGAGAAGTGGGGTGTCGATTTGTTCGAGGCGCTGATCCCGCGGCATCTGGAAATCGTGTACGAGATCAACCGCCGGTTCCTGGACGATGTGCGGGCAAAATTCCCGGGCGACGACGGGAAACTGGCCAACGTCAGCCTGATTGAGGAAAGTGGCACACGGAAGGTGCGGATGGCGAACCTCGCCATCGTCGGCACTCACAGCACCAACGGCGTCGCCGCCATACACTCTGAGTTGCTCCGCACGAAGACCGTGCCCGACTTTGCGGCACTCTTCCCGGATCGGTTCACCAACAAGACCAATGGCGTCACACCACGGCGGTGGCTGCTGTTGGCGAACCCCGACCTGGCCAAGTTGCTCACCGAATCCATCGGCGACGGGTGGATCACAGACTTGGCACAATTACAGAAGGCAGACCCGCTGGCGAAGGATGCGGGCTTTCGGCAGAAATTTCTGACGGCAAAACGTGGCGCGAAGGCTCGATTCGTGGACTGGATCCAGGCGACTGCCGGGATCAAACTCGACCCCGACACCCTGTTCGATGTGCAGATCAAACGCATCCACGAATACAAAAGACAGTTGCTTAACGCGATTCAGTGTGTGGTCTGGTACAATCGTCTGCGGGCCAACCCGAAACTCGATGTGCCGCCGCGAACAGTGCTCTTCGCAGGAAAGGCGGCCCCGGCGTATTATCTCGCGAAGGTCATCATCCGTCTCGTTTCGGCGATCGCAAAGGTGGTGAACACCGACCCGGCCACCCGCGAGAAACTACGCATCGAATTCCTGCCGAACTACTCCTGTACGCTCGCGGAACATCTGATCCCGGCCGCCGACGTCTCCGAGCAGATTTCGACGGCGGGGTACGAAGCCTCGGGCACAAGCAACATGAAGTTCATGATGAATGGGGCCCTGACCGTGGGCACGCGTGACGGCGCGAACATCGAGATCGCCGAGGAAGCAGGCGAGGAGAACTGCTTTATGTTTGGGCTCTCCGCCGAGCAAGTGCTCGAGAGCCGTGGATGGTACAACCCCCACTGGCACTACGAGAACGACCCGGAGACACGGGCCGCCCTCGACCTGCTCTTCAACAACCATTTCAGCCCGGACGAACCAGGCATTTTCGAGCCAATCCGTGAAACGCTACTGACCAAGGGCGACTACTACCTGCATCTCGCCGACCTGACAGAATACGTCGCAACACAGGCGAAAGTTATGGCACTTTACCGCGACCCGCGGGCGTGGGCTGAGAAGGCGATTCACAACGTCGCACGATCTGGGAAATTCTCCAGCGACCGAACAATCCGCGAGTACGCCAGTGAAATCTGGGGCGCGAAACCCTCCCAGGTGGAATGACCCGAGTCGAGGCTGGCCATGACCTGGGAGCAACGCTACCGCCTGTGGCACACGGCACGCACGTCACTGGTGCCGGTAGCGGCGTTGTCGCTCGTCGCCGGGATGCTTGGCGCGGCAATCGTCTGGCGGCTCGATCTGTACACCGGTTGGGGTTTGTTCAAGTTCAGCCCGGAAGGTGCCCGGGCTGTGCTCGGGACACTCGTCGGATCGATGCTCACCTTTATCGTTTTTGTCCTCTCGGCAACGCTCATTGTTGTCCAGCTCGCCAGCGGGCAGCTGACACCACGCGTGATCGCCCTGGTGCTCGCCACCCCCGGCGTGAAGGTTGCCCTCGGCGCGATCACCTTCACTTACACGTACACGCTCGCGGCTCTGGGGCGGATCGAGGACCGTGTTCCCGACCTGCACGTGAGCATCGCCATCGTCCTGAACCTGTCGTCCATCGTCATTTTCTTCCTGTTTGTCCAGAGGCTCTCGGCCGGGCTTCGTCCCGCCTCCGTGATACTTCTCGTCGCCCTGCAAGCTCAACGTGTGATCGAACAGGTCTACCCGAAGCAGTTCGATCCCGAGTCACCCGAACAGACCAGGCCCGGGACACTCCCGGAGACTCCCGCTCAGGTGGTCGAATTTGGCGGCCGCTCGGGTGTCGTCATGGCGTTCAGCCTGGAGGGCCTGATTCGATTGGCCCGTGAGGTCGATGTGGTGATTGACATGGTCCCCCAGGTGGGCGATAGCCTGTCCCGCGGCGACCCGCTCTTCCGGGTGTTTGGTGGAGCCGGACCCCTCGTACGGGAGGCAATCGGCGGGTGTGTTGCCGTTGGGACAGAGCGGACACTGGAGCAGGATCCGCGCTTTGCGTTCCGCATCCTGGCGGATATTGCCAACAAGGCACTTTCCCCAGCGATCAATGACCCCACTACCGCCGTGATGGCCATCGATCAGATCGATCATTTGCTGCTTTTTCTGGGGCGTAGGCGGCTCGACGAAGGTGTGGGACGCGACGGCGAAGGGAAGATCCGAGTGGTCTACGGCACACCAGACTGGCCCGACTTCGTGACGTTGGCGGTCACCGAAATTCGCCAGTATGGGGAGAGCAGTTTCCAGGTAGCTCGCCGGATGCGGGCGCTGCTCAATCACTTGATCAAGGTTCTACCCGAGACGCGTCATCCGCCGCTGCTGCAAGAGTTGGTTTTGTTGGACAACGCGGTTGCCCGCAAGTTCCCCGATGAAGCGGACCGCAAACGAGCCGGTGTGGCCGACTATCAGGGTGTCGGTGGCTCCGATTCGTGAGGGGGGAATGTGGATGAGTTTCTGGAACGCCTGTCGAAGTTCACGGTTCTGGTCTTCGTCGTGACCTGCATGGTCGCGGCCGGGCTGGGACTGGGTGTCCGCGATATCATCGCACCGCTCCGCCGCGGCCGACTTGTTTTCCTGGCACTCATGGCGAACTTCGTGATCGCCCCGGCTATTGCCTATGGGTTGACCTCGGCGATCCCGGTAGACGAGCCCTACCAAATCGGCCTGCTGTTGCTCGGCGGTGCGGCCGGGGCACCCTTCTTGCCAAAACTTGCCGAACTCGCACAGGGAGATCACGCGTTCTCCGTGGGGCTCATGCTGCTGCTCATCGTCGGCAGCGTCGCCTTCATGCCGGTCGTGCTACCGATGATGATTCCCGGCCTTTCGGCAGAGCCGTGGCCGCTGTTGCGGCCTCTGCTCTTCACGATGCTGATACCGCTGGCGGCGGGCGTGCTCGTCAAGCGACTGTGGAAGGCAATCGCTTTGCGTCTGCGGCCGGTGGTTGCGGTCGTGTCGAACCTCAGCCTGCTTCTGACTCTCGTGCTCCTGATCGGGCTGAACTTCTTGTCGATGCTCGGAACGATCGGCACCGGGGCAATCGCCGTTGGGGTGCTGTTCGTCACGCTCTCACTTGCGACCGGTGCCACACTCGGCGGTCCGGCTCCCACCTCCCGTTCCGTGCTGGGGTTGGGGACAGGTCAGAGGAACATCGCTGCGGCATTGCTCATCGCCACACAAAACTATCCCGACGAACCTGGTGTCGTGGTCATGCTTCTGGTCACTACATTCGCCGGATTGGTGCCACTATTCGTAGCCGCGAAGTTGTTTGCACGCCGTGCCCCCGCGTCGCGGCCTGTTGAGGTACACTGACCGGCCAGATCCCGGTGCAAGCCTGTGAGCAGTCCGAACCGCGAGTGTATTGAATGCCGATACGGCTGATCATCATTCGAGGACGCAATATGCCCATTCGCAAGGACATCATTGATCTGTTCCGCGTGCCGCCGGATAAAAAGTTGCGGCTGAAGGACTACAACCCCGGCTGGGACCAGTCCGAGGAATTCAAGGACCTCGGAAAAAATGCAGTGAAGGAGCGAGCCCGAGAGGTCCTGGATCAGAACCTGAAGGATCTCGCCGAGGCGCAGAGCCTGCTCTATGCTTCTGATCGATACTCGGTGTTGATTGTGCTGCAGGCGATGGACGCCGCGGGCAAAGATGGCACGATCAAGCACGTGATGAGTGGCGTGAACCCGCAAGGCTGCCAGGTGTTCAGCTTCAAGAAGCCCTCAGCGGAGGAACTCGATCACAATTTTCTCTGGCGGTACATGAGGTGTTTGCCGGAGCGTGGCCGAATCGGAATCTTCAACCGGTCGTACTACGAAGATGTGTTGGTGGTGAAGGTTCACCCCGAGTGGCTCGGCCCGATGCGCCCGTCGGAGAAACAGGAGAAGAAGTTCTGGAAGGAACGATACGAGGACATCAACGCGTTTGAACGGCATCTGGTCCGCAATGGCACCGTGGTCCTCAAGTTCTTCCTGAATGTATCGAAAGACGAGCAGAAACGGCGCTTTCTGGAGCGGCTCGACCGGCCGGAAAAGAACTGGAAGTTCTCCCCGTCGGATCTCGCCGAACGCGGCCACTGGGACGAGTACACGAGAGCGTTCGAGGATGCGCTCAGTGCCACGAGTACGGAGGCGGCCCCCTGGTACGTGGTCCCGGCCGATAACAAGTGGGTCACCCGCGCCGTGGTGGCAGACATTGTTTCGACTGCAATTCGGGGCCTCGACCTGAAGTATCCGGAGATGACTGCGGAGCAGCTAAAGTTGCTCGCAGAAGCCAGGCGGAAGCTGTCGGCAGAGTGAATGTCATTCTGCCATTAGCGGTGTAGCCCACATTGATTCAGTCCCAAAGGGAGAGGAGTCCATCCATGACGACGCAACACATCCCCCGCATCGCGCTGTTACTGCTGGGCGGTTTTGCCGTCGCGGCCATCGGTTTCGCACTTCGCGGCGACATTCCGCAGAGCGCAGCGCAGCAACCTGTGCCTTCGGCCGCGCCGGCCGCGGCACCCACGGCAACAACGCCTGCGGCTGAAGACCGGCCCGCCGACCGTCAGGACGTGAAGAAGGCGCTCGACATGTTCAGCGAGACATTCGGAAAGGGCGACGCCAAAGCTGTGGCGGCCCTGTTCACGGCCGAGGGCGAGTACATCAGCGATGAGGGCGTCACGATCCGCGGCCGAGCTTCTCTCGAGAAAGACTATGCCGAGTTCTTCGCGAAGAACCCTCACAACGCACTGGCCGTCGAGATCAGCACCATCCGCTTCCCATCGCGTGACATCGCCGTGGTCGAGGGGTTCTTCCAGCTTCGCATGGGTGAGAAGAAGACACTGGTGGTGAGCCGATGCACCTTCCTCTACGCGAAAGAGGATGGCAAGTGGTTGATTGTCATCGCCCACGAATGGCCAGGCGATGGGCTTTCATTGCGTGATCTGGAATGGCTCATAGGGAGCTGGGAGGCGAAGCGCGAGGGAACCGTGGTGACCACGAAGTACGAGTGGACCACCAACAAAACGTTCATCCGCAGCCATCTCACGATCACGCAGGACGGCCGCACGCTCACCGCGACACAGCGGATCGGAAAGATGCCATCCACCGGCGGATTGCACATCTGGACATTTGAGGACGCTGGCGGAATCGGTGATGCGGACATCACACGCGATGGGAAGAAGTGGATGTTCGCGGCACGTGGTTCGACTGCAGACGGCCAGGTCGTCACCGCGACGAATATTCTGACGCCAGTCGATGCGGATACATTCCTCTGGCAGACCGTCGAGCGGACAGTGGATGGGGAGATGTTGCCGGACCTGCCCCCTGTGAAGGTGGTCCGCGTGAAGGACAAACCTTAATCTCCCAACCACATCTGGAGGAACCAATCATGAACCGGTCGATCTTCTCACTGATAGTAGCTTCAGGAATGCTGTTCCTGGCCTCTCAGAACTCGCACGGACAGCGTGGC
>JBGSZR010000188.1:0-2425 GCA_041750275.1 Gemmataceae bacterium | reverse complement strand
GACGGTTCAAGGGCTTCGGTTTGAGGGACAGTGAGCGCTTGGGTGGCAGGATCATCCGTGATCCCTCCGAGACAAGAACCAAGTATCTGCTTTACACACCAGGATGTTACGGAAAAGCAGTCAATGTTGAGAGGGCTGGGCCTTGGTGCTCATTTACTTCGGCCACGATTGCACGAACACGAATGCCTGTGCTCGCGAACTCAATCGCCTGCCGAGGGTTGTCGAATCACCCGGTTACGCACCCGCCAGCGCACGGTGATCGACACCACGGAGGATGTGGCTGTCGGTGCTCGGGCACGACGTCGAGGTGGGAGCAAAGGCCAATGCTTCGAAGCGAAATCGGACGTGAGTCGTGCAGTCGAGCCGCACCTGTGAGGGTGCGTTTCGGGTGAAGATGAGCCGCGACCGCGGGCCGTGCGTTTCTTCCAAGTGGTGAGTTGCCCCGTGCCGGGCGTGGGGTTAGTCTAGTGCAAGTGTGCTGGTGGCGAGTCGTCGAACCGTGCGAGGTGTACCGATGATCGTGCGAATTCTGGTAGCCATGGCCCTGATCTGCACCTGTTCAACTCCACTCCTTGCTCAGGATACACCATCGCCTGCGGACTTCCTGATCAAGGAAGGCAAGCGATTGCGGGACGCCAAAGAACTCGAATCGGCGCTCGCCTATTTTGAAGCAGCGGCAAAACTCGATCCCAAGAACGCCAATGCGTTGATGCACGCCGCCTGGATCGCCAACGAAAATGGCGACCACGATAAGGCGATGCAACTGGCGACCGCCGCAACCAAGTTGGACGCGGAGAACAGCGATGCCTGGGCAGAACTGGGCTATGCTCAGCTCAAGATGAAGCAATATCTGCGTGCCACGAAATCACTCCAGAACGCCATCGATGCAAGCGAGGACAACTGGTCTGCGTACGACTATCTCGCCATGGCTTATCGTGAAGGCGGCGTCGAGGACGAGGCACTGGCGGTTGAGGCTCTCAAGAAGAAGAAGATGGGTGGCAAGGAGTGAAGGGTGCAGGTCGCCCCATCAGGTGGTCCTCGTGAAGGTGGACCTTTTGATTTTGGCAGTCGCTTGTTCTTGATTGAACCGTTTTGGAACAACGAAAACTCCGGCACGCGAACATGCCGGCTCACCGGGTGGTGAAACTCTCGTTTGAGACCATCCACCCGGTGGGCCGGCATTGTGAAGTGCCGGAGTTTCGTTGCTCGGATCAGTTGTTGAGGAACTGACTGATCTGCGGTATCGAATGGGAACACGCGACCAGCCAACAAGGCCACATCATCACCACTTCGTGCGAAGTCCATTGTTGAGATCGGGGAGCATCACCTGGCCGGCCTGGCGGAACGGGTTGGGCTTCACGCCGGGTGGATTCAGTTCGGTTTCCCACACCCGATATCTGGCGATGGCAGCTTCGCGTTTGTCTTCGCTGGTGCGGGTCTTGTCATCTGTGAAGGCGTAGTTGGGGTAGCCAATCTGGTTTTGGTTTTGGCCGTTGCCGGGCGGGAAGCTGTAGCCGAAGTCGGTGAGGTTCTGGCCGCTCTGAATGATGAGGATGGCGAGAGCGTAGTCCCGCAGCTGGCAGGTGGCGTTGTTATTGCCGTTGCCCAGCCAGACCTGTGCCACGATGCCCGTGGCAATGCTGTGCCGCTTCAGGATGGTGGCATGATCGGCCACACCGCTGAGTCCACTACCCACGGCGATGGCGGCCGGGTTGCCACTGGCGGTGCGATCCTTGTCCGCGACCACGAGAGCGTGCAGGAAGGATTTCTCGTCCTTGCCATTCCGCTGGATGAGGTACATCACGGCCTGGCTCTTCTGATACGAAACGACACCATCCGTGGTGACGACGCGGCGCAGCAGGTCCGTGGTCTCGGGAAACTTGCGGAACTGGTTGGCGACGTTGATGACGTTATAGTTGCTCAAATCTTCCGGGTGGACGCGCGTCTCGAACCACTGGCTGAGCAAGCGGCGATACGCTTCGCCGGGAAGTCCGCCACCACCATTTGCGGCTGTGTTCGATGCCGCTTGTTGGAGGAACGTGGCCGCGGAGACCTGCCCGAAGAAGGCGGAACGCGGGATGTGTTTGGCATCCACGACGATCTCGGCGAAAACGAGTGTGGCCACATCGGCGAGTGAGGCGGGTTGCGAGGCGATCGGCTTCACACCCAGCGGCCGGCCAAAGGCATGCGGGTTGATGTTCATGTAGATTGTCATGCGGCGATCGGCGATCGCCCGGCCCGCTTCATTCTCCGAATGCTCAAGGGCCACAAGCAGATCGAGATTGCCCGGGCTCTTGAGCATCTCGACAAAGAGCGATTGAGAAGGCTTATCGGAACCGATCAGAGTGCGAAACAGCTTCCAGCTCGGCAGATCATGCACGTACTGCCCTTCGGCGTCGGCGAGAAAGGTCTCGATGCGGGCCTT
>JBGSZR010000187.1:0-16027 GCA_041750275.1 Gemmataceae bacterium | reverse complement strand
CGGATTGAAACATGATGAAGTGCGTCACGAAGGCCAAGCGACGGGTGTTCTCCGGTGTGATGAACACCGGAGCGGATTGAAACTTTCGTCCGTCGGGGTCGTCGTACTGTTCGAACGGTTCTCCGGTGTGATGAACACCGGAGCGGATTGAAACGTGGAGGCATAGCCCATGCCGAACGTGCTCAACGAGTTCTCCGGTGTGATGAACACCGGAGCGGATTGAAACTATGCCCGCAAGGCACTGGAAGCCGAGACCGGGAGTTCTCCGGTGTGATGAACACCGGAGCGGATTGAAACCATCATCGTTGTCACCTGCAGTCCGGTGCGGTCGGGTGTTCTCCGGTGTGATGAACACCGGAGCGGATTGAAACCGCTGGGCTGCGATCTTCGTGCCGCCCGGCCAGATGTTCTCCGGTGTGATGAACACCGGAGCGGATTGAAACACGGAATGCAGAGTGCGCTCAGTGGATCATGCAGCGTTCTCCGGTGTGATGAACACCGGAGCGGATTGAAACAGACCTGCACCGAGTACACCGCCACCGCCCACGAGTTCTCCGGTGTGATGAACACCGGAGCGGATTGAAACACGTGGTGACCGGTCAGCGCTGGGTGGACCGCGACGTTCTCCGGTGTGATGAACACCGGAGCGGATTGAAACTTCAGCGGATCGGGACGCTCTACATTGAGCTACGGGTTCTCCGGTGTGATGAACACCGGAGCGGATTGAAACAGGCAGAATGCCGGCGGACGGTGGGGTTGACTGGGTTCTCCGGTGTGATGAACACCGGAGCGGATTGAAACACTGATGCCGATCCGCCGTTCCTTTCCCGTCTCCGTTCTCCGGTGTGATGAACACCGGAGCGGATTGAAACTTCGCGGCTGGTGTCAGATCATCGAGCGTGATCGTGTTCTCCGGTGTGATGAACACCGGAGCGGATTGAAACAACTTCGATACGTCCCAGACTGTCGTTTTGTCGCGGTTCTCCGGTGTGATGAACACCGGAGCGGATTGAAACCTCGATTCCGCCGGGCTTCCGCTGTGTGTTCGAGGGTTCTCCGGTGTGATGAACACCGGAGCGGATTGAAACATGACCGGGCCGCGCGTGGTGTTGGCCGTCTCGCCGTTCTCCGGTGTGATGAACACCGGAGCGGATTGAAACCGAACTCGAGGGTGGCGCCGCTCGGGAACGTGAACGTTCTCCGGTGTGATGAACACCGGAGCGGATTGAAACTTGGAGTTTGTCGTTGGCTATACCGTCCCACTCCTTGTTCTCCGGTGTGATGAACACCGGAGCGGATTGAAACGGATCAGGAACGACCGGTACAGCCCCTCGATGGCTTGTTCTCCAGTGTGATGAACACCGGAGCGGATTGAAACACAAAATTGCAGTTTTGCAATTGACGTATTCGTGGTTCTCCGGTGTGATGAACACCGGAGCGGATTGAAACTTCGAGAAGCGGACATCACGCTGCGAGAGCAACTTTCTCCGGTGTGATGGACACCGGAGCGGATTAAAACATCCCCTGCCCCGTCGAGGATGAACGCCGAGTTGGGCGGCGATGGCGGCTTGCGTCCGTCCGCCGAGAACCAATTGAACCGCTCAACGCCGCACAGCTTCCAATTCGGAAGCGTATCCTTTGTTTCTCATGGCGAGGGAGTAACATACATCGCCAAGTGGTGCCAATAGCTTTACTTACTGGCGAGTCTGTAGCTTGATGGTGTCGCTCGCTCCGTTGGGGAAGTCAGCGGCGATGTCCGGGGTGAACCAGATCGTGGCGTTGTGGTCGGAGTCCAGCAGGACAATCACTTCCTCGGCGATGGTGTTCAACTTTGACTTGGCCAGGATGGCGTTGGCCTTCACACTCCCTTGGAACGACCTGGCCTCCGACACCATGGCTGTACCGGTACCAGCCAGTTTCTTGCCCGCATCGATGATCCTCACATCCGATCGGGCTTTGGCTTCCGAGGTAGGATTGGTACTTCGTAGAACGTGAGTGCCGCGATGCCATTCTCACCACGGAGAAGCTTGGCCTGACTCCAGGCTGCGCTATCGAGATAGGTCACAGTCTTTGCGGATGAAGCTCCGGTCAGTTTCAGTGTTAGTGTGTTTCCGGACACACCGCCCGATGAGACTTTACCCTTCTGGCCATCGAGGTAGAACTCTCCCACTAGAGCCGCGTCCCACTTCACAGGCTGGTCGAACTCCAATACGATCTCGTCGTTTTTCTCGTTAGCGAAGGAGACTCGCTTGAGATTGGGCGGTGTGATTGAGGTGGCGGACGCCTTGCCGTGGGTGTCGCGCTCGATGAGCGGACAAATCAGCCTTGCAAATTCGGCATAGCCCGCGGCGGGGAAATGACAGCCGCCGGGCGGAGAGATCCCCACTGTGGACATGATGTGAAGGTTGGAAAAAGCCGTCGGTAAATTGCGTTGCACTTCACGCAGGCGATTGTCCGAACCGTTGATGCCCATTGAACAGGCCCTGGGCCAGATTTGGAATACATAGTAGTGCTGGATATTCGGGAAGTCCTGCTTCCATGATGCGGCCAGTTGAATGAAGTACTGCCGGTACGTTTCCCAGCCGTAGCCGCCTGTGGGACCATCGGCCCCCTGATCATTCTCGCCCTGATGCCAGAGCACGCCGCGGATGCCGTGTGTGAGTTTCGCTTGCCGCACGCGCCAGAGTAAGCGACCATAGATCGTGGTCATGTCTTCCGGGTCGACGATGCTCCTCTGGTGCTGGTCAATACGCGATCCGCCTACAGAACCATTGATGAGGCAGATAGGTATCTGGTGGGCCTCCACCAAGCGCCGACCGAGTTCCATGCCCCAGTAGCCGATCTGCAACTTCTCCGCATCGCGACTCCGGTGCACAGCATTACCCCAGATCGCGATTCCCTTCGGGCTTCCGGACATGCTGCCGAAAGTGCGAATCCATTCACTGCGGAACACGGGGTCTTCCTTGCCAAAGTCAGTCGCCACCGCGTTGGACTGACCGTTGATGATATAAGCATCACCACAGACCAGATTCGAGGCCTTGTGCAGTACCGTTTCGGTGTCGCCCGATTTGGAACCGAACTCGACCCGGTATTTGATGAGCCCTGGCTTTATTGCCACCGCAAATGCATACGACTTATCGGCCTGGAGCTTCTGCTTCGTATCGCTGAATAGTTTGTCGTCGGCAAAGACCTTCAGAAACACAGAATCCGCTGCTTCCGCGAGCGTGCCATTGTAGTACAGCGTGCCTTCGTTCTTGTCGTCACGGGCGTAGAACTGGCCGTCCTCGGGTTTTTCGTCCCTCGCAGGTGTGCGTTCTACCCAGGCGTCCTTCGTTGGTTCTGTGACGCTGATGGTCGCCGACTGCACCGTCTCTTCGCCACCGTTATTGATCGCGAGCGTGACGGTGATCGCACCGCTGTTCAGAGCACGCTTGAGGATCAGTTTCCCATCTACGGTTTCCTGGATGGTGGCGATGTCAGCAACGCGCCAGGTATAGGACAGCTTTTCTGCACCTCGAGCCCTCATCGCTTCCATGTTGGCGATGTGTGGGACGACCTCGATCGTCTTGCGGCCATCCCACAGGGCCGGAGCTTGCAGCGTGAAGATCGGCTCCGGGATGTCTTCGCGAATCGTGATCGCGATATCCTTGACCTTCACCCCATTGGGATAGATCGCTTTGAATTGCAGTGTAAACGTCTGGTCACCGACCACGCGGCCAGCGTCAAAGGTGAATGAAAAGCGATCTGTCGCCACAACCGTTTCTTGGCCGTCGCGTTTCACCACCCAGTAAACTTTCTGTGCGCCACCCGCCTTCGCAGTGAAGGTCACACATTGGCCCTCGGCCACCGTAACCTTCGATTCGGAAACAGTGAACGCGTTGCCGGCCTGCACCAGCGGTCCGACCAGCGTTTGCAATGGTTTTTGATTGTGGTACTGAAGCCGAATCCAGTCGGCGGATCGCACTACCTTCGAGATGCGCACCTCATCGATAGCGCCAACGAAGTTGTAGTTGTTGTACCAGCCGCCGATCCAGAGGCGGGCCGGACTCTTGATGGCGAGTGGTGCCGAGTTGGTCACGGAAACGCCATCGAGTTCACCGTTCACGTAGATGCGGGAGTTGCCTTTCTCGTAAGTGTGGACGACGTGAACCCATTCCGAGCTGTGGAGTGTGGTTTTGCTCGCGACATCGGCTCCCGAAAAATAGCAATCCATTTTGATGTGCGGCGGGCTGCGGTAGTGCATGACCACTTTGCCTTGAGCCTGTTCGTTACCCCAGGCGAGAATGTTGCCGTTGGGTTTCTCGGCGCGGAACCAGGCCTCCGAGGAGTGCGAACTCGCACCCGATGGATAGTTGGAAATCGTGTCGCCGCAGAAAATGCCTTTCTTTCCGGCAAAGTGCCTCGCTGGGCCGATGATTCCGACTGTTGGTGTTGTGCCGGTGTCTTTCGATGTGAGTGTGCCCACTACATCGGCCACGGGCCCGTTCATGTGCCAGACGCTCAGGTAACCGTTCGATTCGTTGAACACGGCCCTGCCGTCGGACTCACTCTTCGCGTCGGCCTTGCCCCAGTACAGTTTGATTTCCTGGCGTGCGTTGCCCTGGATTTTTGGAATGCGAACCCAGATATCGGCGACACCGCGAGCGGCATCCCACTCCTCGATCTGGTAAGCGAGCGGCTCACCCGTGGCCGACGCGAAGCGGAGATCCTCGCCGTGAGTCTTTGATTGGCGGAAGTCGAAGAAGTCCTTGTCCAACCGCACGAGGATCGGGAAGCCTTCCACCGACGCTGTGGCCGGCAAATCGGCACCTTCTGGGGTAGTGAGAATGAAAACGGATCCCGCGTGCTTCCACCCGGGATAGTCTGCTGACGCCCGCCCTGCGAAGCCCAGTATCAGGAACGAACTCAATACGAGAAGTGTTTTCATAGTAGTCCAACTTTCGGAAATGTTTCGCGCATGTCGGAGTAGGTTATGTCTGGGACGCGAAGCCACAAAGACTGCTCCTCTCCAACCGAGAATGCCATCGCGATCGGCGGAGTGCTTGATGCCTCACTATAGCTGTGCCTCGGCGATTTGAAACGATCGTGGACATTGCAGTGCAGCCCGCACCACCTCTTTCAATCGTGGCGTTCAGGAGCTTTTTGTCTATACCACGTTACGATTCCGCGAATACCTTGCTCTTATGACGAGACTCGTGCCGAACCGTCAAGGTTCTGTTCGTGTCCGGATGGCGTTCGCCAGCCGCCGGAGGAGTGCATGGACCCGATCATCGGCATCGACCTCGGCACCACCAACTCTGCCGTGGCGCATCTCACAGCGGAAGGCCCACGCATCATCCCGAACGCACTCGGTGGCCGGCTCACGCCGTCGGTGGTTGGCGTCGATGATGCGGGAGTGGTGCTGGTTGGTGCGGCCGCGAAGGAATATCAGGTGCTTCGCCCCGATCGCTGTGCGGTGCTCTTCAAGCGGTTGATGGGCAGCGAACGCAGCACCAAACTCGGGAAGAAGGAGTTCTCGCCGGAGGAACTTTCCAGCCTGGTGTTGCGTTCGTTGAAGGCGGATGCCGAGGCGTATTTCGGCTGCCCCGTGACGCGGGCGGTGATCACCTGCCCGGCATATTTCAACGACCGCCAGCGCAAGGCCACCATCGCCGCGGGCCGCATTGCTGGGCTCACCGTCGAACGCATTCTGAACGAACCGACCGCCGCCGCGATTGCCTATGGCTTCCATGAAGCCGATCAGGACCGGTGCCTGCTCATCTTCGATCTCGGCGGCGGCACCTTCGATGTGTCTGTGGTTGAACTCTTCGAGGGCACGCTGGAAGTGCGCTCCTCGGCCGGGGAAACCTCGCTCGGTGGGGAAGACTTCACACGCGCCCTGGCCGCGCGCATTCTCGAAGCACGCGGCCAGTCCTACGAACGTGCCGAAGCGATGACGCCGTTGCTCGTGTCGCGGCTCATCCAGCAATGCGAGAAGGCGAAGTGCCTGCTTTCGAAGGAAGAATCAGCGGTCGTGCGCGTGCCCGATGCCGCCGGCGAGTTCCCGGCGAATGGCGAGTTCACCGTTACCCGTGATGGCGGAGAGATTGCAGATGAAAACGACCCCTGATCTGATGACGCAGTCCACGGCCGGACGTCGAGAGTTTCCAGTCGCTCCATGAGCCCCTCTCTGAGGGTCGTTTCCACGCCGGGATGATCAGCCCACCGTGGCACATTTCGCAGAGCGAGCCCTTCGCAAGCTTCTACGCGCGAGCCAACTTCCCGATCAGTCAAGTTGTTTGCACATATACGATGCGCCGTTGCGTTTGCCGCGAATGATCGCGAGAATCGTGATGAAATACTCGAGTTGTCGGCTGGGATCGTTCACGGGTGAGCTTTCACGATCCTCTGCCCGCTGCATGTTTTTCATCCTTACAGTGATATGCTCTCCAGATTGAGTGGGGGTGAGTGATGCTCGATCGATGTGAACATTGCGGTCAAGTCTACAGTGATCATGACCGCCCTCGTGAACCAGATGCGAATCGGTGCCCCATCTGTTCCCGCCCGCTCGCCACTCCTTTAACACTCGAGATGCGATTTGCCATCCTTGAGCGGAGTGTCGCTCGGCTCCGTCACCGACCTGCACCGCCGGCGGAGGGTATTGGGTCGGCTCTGCTGGCATTTGGGCAAGTGGCGTCCGTCTTCGCCTGCATCGCAGTTGTGGCTGCTGCGGCGTGGTACTTGACTCATCTTCAGCCCCAAGCGCGAGCGAGCCACGAGGCGATCGTTCAGGAACACGTCGCTCTGCGGCCAGAACACAGTGGGCCGGTTCCCACATACCCCGACCGGACCACCGAGGTGCTGGTCGGCACTGCGACAGCAATCGCTTATTGCGCGGCGATGTACGTGGTCTTTTCCAGAGTCAAACGAATGCACCTCGCATGACAACACTCATCTGCACTCATTCCCAACCCTGCCCAATCACCAACGCGAGTGGCGCACTCCTTGGGGGATTCATCATGACTGCACGATTCGCCAGACCGTTACTTGTGATCGCTGCACTCGTCTTCACTTCGATTGAGCAGGGCCGGGCAGCGCCCCAGAATGTGATCCTGATCATGGCAGACGATCTTGGCTGGATGGATCTCCACTGTCAGGGTAACGAGCGTGTGAACACGCCGCGGCTCGATACACTGGCCCGTCAGGGGGTTCGTTTCACCAATGCTTATGCCGCTGCACCAGTTTGCTCGCCCACACGGGGAGCGATGATCACCGGTCTGGCACCGGCCCGCTTGCACATCACACAGCACGGCAAGGACGGTGCGGCCTTCTGGCCAAAAGACCGCCATCTGCAACCACCCGTTGCGGAACATGTCCTGCCGCTCAGGACCATCACACTCGCCGAGCGATTGAAGGGAGCCGGATACGCGACGGGCTTCTTCGGCAAATGGCACCTCTCGGGCGATCACAACCCCAAAGACCCTGCTGCGGAAGGCCCGGACTTCTGGCCGGAGCACCAGGGCTTCGATGTCAACATCGGCGGCTGCGGCCTGGGAGGCCCGCCCACGTACTTCGATCCATACCGAATCCCTGCAATCAAGCCACGCAAGCAAGGTGAGTATCTCACGGACCGCCTCGCGGACGAGACCATCACATTCATGCAAGCCAACCACAAGAAGCCGATGTTCATCTGCCTGTGGACTTACAATCCGCATTACCCATTCGAAGCCCCGGTTGATCTGATCGCGAAGTATAAGGGTCAGGAAGGACCAGGCCTCAAGAACGCCGTATACGGTGCACAGATCGAGGCCACCGACCGCGCGATCGGCAGGGTTCTCGATGAGATCGAACGCCTGAGCATTGCGGACAACACGCTCGTGCTCTTCACCAGTGATAACGGCGGCTGGGATGGGGCGACCGATAACAGACCACTGCGCGCGGGAAAAGGCGACCTTTACGAGGGCGGCTTGCGCGTGCCACTCCTCCTCCGTTGGCCCAATCTGGTTTCGACAGGAAAGCCTGTGATTCCTGGTTCGACAAACGACACACCGACCATCAGCATGGACCTGCCCGCCACGATACTCGACGCGGCCGGTGTCAAACTACGCCAAGACGAATCGCTCGATGGCGTATCACTTCGTCCGCTGCTGGAAGGCAAGAAACTGGACCGTGAATCGCTTTACTTCCACTATCCACACTATGCTTGGCACAAAAGCAACCGCCCGGGCGGTGCTGTTCGCAGTGGATCATTCAAACTCATCCGCCGCTACGATGACAACTCGCTTGAACTCTTCGACCTTGAAAACGACCTCAGCGAGAAACGGAATCTGGCTGCTCAAATGCCTGATATGGCCACAAAACTGGACGAGCAACTCGGTCGCTGGCTGAAGGAAACATCCGCCCAGATGCCAACGAAGGTGAAGTGAACGATGAACCATCCACGATTCTTCGAGGATCACGTCGTGGGAAGTTCGTCATTGTGAAGACGATCCATGTTCGAGCGGCCGAGATGGGTTACACGCACTTTGTGACTGGTTGCTTGGCCACCGGGATCGTGATGTACCGGTCTGCCCAGATGAGGAATGTAGGCCAGTTGGGACCAACTTTGTAGGGGGATAGCATGTGCGGCGTCAACCGGGTGGTGGGCGCGATCGTCGGCCTCGCGGTCGGAGACGCGCTCGGCTACCCTCACGAGTTCCGTACCGTCGCCCAGGTGCAGCGTGAGATTGGCCCGGAGGGTATCACCGACCTCCTCCGCGTGAAGGATCCGCGGTTCACCCGACCCTTCATTGTCGGACCGGACCACCCGCCGGGGACGTTTACCGACGATACGCAGATGAGCCTCTGCATTGCCGAAGCTCTGATCGCCGGCGGCCGGGGAGGCCGCGTGGAACTGCTCGACGACATGGCACGCCGGTTCGTGGCGTGGTGCTTCTCGCCCGACAACAATCGCGCCCCGGGCGAGACAACGGCGACCGCCTGCGAGCGACTCCGTGATGGGGTGAACCGTGGCGAGTCCGGAGTTGAGGGGAAAAAGGGTGCCGGGGCGAACATGCGAGTTGTCCCGATCGGCCTTTACTACGCCGACCGGGACGAGGTGGTTGATGTGGCCCGGTCACAGGCCGAGATCACACACCGACACCCGGCTGCGCGGGAGGCTGCTGCTGCCACGGCGCTCGCCGCGTGGTTGATGGCGCGAGATGTGTCGCCGGCCGGCGTGCTCGCTGAAGTTCGGCATCAGTGCGGTGGAAAGTGCCAGGACTTCGACGAGATCGACGGGCGGTTCGATGCCGCCATCATCCGCGACCCTGTCGAAGTGCTGATCCGCCGCGAACGGTCGGTCGTCGCGCTGGGCGAGGGCTGGGTTGCGGAGGAGGCGTTCTTCGCTGCCCTTTATTGCGTCCAGCGTGCTCCGGATTCGTTCCGGGACGCTGTGCTCCTCGCAGTGAACACGGATGGCGACTCGGACACGATCGCCACCCTCGTCGGCGGGTTCATGGGAGCGCGGCTCGGAATTGATGCCATCCCCGAGGGATGGCGACTGGAGGTTGAGCGCTCGGCCGACCTCCACGACGCCGGCTTGCGGCTCGCCGCCGCTCGCTGTTGAATGAGTTGCATACCCGGTCATGAACAACAAAAGTATTCCCAGTCAGTGAAGTGGCATATCCCAAGAACTCGCGCACACCTGCTCCGAAATGGAGGCGAGGAATTCGAAAGCAGTGTACTGCCGCTGTACTGGATTTCTGCTGTTGTACTGCGCATCAATGCTCGGCAATGAGGTGATTTGCTACACTTGTGGGATGCATCTGAAAGTGCTAAAGTGCTTTCAGACCATGGCTTTCATCTCTATTGGCCAGATGCATCGACTTGCTTCGGGACCAAGAGGTCGCAGGTTCGAATCCTGTCAGCCCGACTCGATGTAACCCTTTCTGCCGAAGCAGTTTCTGCTTACCCCGGAGTGTTCCGGGCGCGGCCTCCGGACGACGCGAACTGTGAAAGACTTTCACACTTCGCATCGGAGGCTCGACACCGATGCCCGCGCGTCGCAACAGTTTCCCCAGCTATTTGCCGCACAAACAGTCCGGACGTGCCCGTGCCGTCTGGACGGACCAGACCGGCACTCGCCAGTTCCGGCTGCTGCCAGGCCCGTTTGATAGCCCCGAGTCCCGCAAGGCATTCGCGGCCCTCCTTCTCGAACAGCAAGCCGTACCGCACCAAGTCCAGGCCGTCGCCACCAGCGACATCACCATCGCGGAGCTGCTCCTGGCATACTTCGATCACGCCGAAGCGCATTACCGGAACCCTGACGGCTCGCCCACCAGCGAAATCTACGAGATCAAGATCGTCATCCGGGCACTCCGCGAACTTTACGGGAACAAATCAGTCGTGAATTTCGGCCCGCTCTGCCTGAAAGCCGCCCGCCAGCAGTGGATCAACGAAAAGCGGAGCCGAACAGAGTGCAACCGTCGGGTCGCACTCATCAAGCGGATTTTCAAATGGGCGGTTTCCGAGGAACTGACCCCGCCCGCCGTCTACCAGGCAATTGCAACGGTCACGGGACTGCAAAAAGGGCGGACACACGCTCACGATGTGGAACCCGTCGGCCCAGTTGATGACGCCATCGTGGACGCGACACTGCCCCTCCTCAATCGGCACGTCCGCGGGCTTGTGGAGTTCCAGCGGTTGACGGGGTGCCGGCCGGGTGAAGCCTGTTCGATCCGGCGCTGTGACATCGACACGGGCGGCCCGACATGGTTGTACAAGCCGCCGCGTCACAAGAATTCCTATCGTGGGAAATCTCGCACCATCTCGATTGGCCCCAGGGCACAGGGGTTGTTGAAAGAGTTCTTCACGCCAGACATCAGCGCATACCTGTTTTCACCTGTTCGAGTTGTCGAGGAACAGCAGGCTGCGCGTGTCGCAAAACGGAAGCCGAAGACCCTGGCCTTCGATAACGGGACAGGCAGAAGACCGCGGATCCGGAAATACGCCGAGAAGTACGACCGGGGCTCGTATGGCCTCGCCATCGACCGCGCCTGCGACAAGGCGTTCCCTCCCCTCGGAGCAATAGCTCATCGGAATGGAGAGACACGTGCGGAATGGTGGGAACGGTTGACGGAAGAGGAACAACTGGAAGTGAAGGCGTGGCGGAAGGCGCATCGCTGGCATCCCAACCAGTTACGACATTCGTTTGCAACGCACGTCCGGAAGCACCACGGGTTGGAAGCCGCTCAGGTCCTACTCGGGCACTCTCGGGCCGATGTGACGCAAATCTATGCGGAGAAGAATGAGGCGCTCGCAGCGAGTGTCGTGTCGAAAATTGGCTGAATCGAACTGTATAGCGGCAATCGATCCGGCCCGGAAGCGTTCGTTTCCCAGGCCGGATCATTCGTCTTCACTTCGGATCACAAGGGTTTTCAGATAACTGGACAATAGACACGACTACTGTGAGATACCCAACCGCTGCCAACAATTTGCTACGGCCGCTCATTATTCACGCGGTGCTCACCAGAGATCGCATCACCCCACGAAGACGCCGCCGGGAAGGTAGGCTCCGGGGAAGATGTCGTATGCCTGGAGACCGGACGGTTCACCTGAGCCGGTGCGACTCGCGGATTTGTAGATGCGCACCTTACCCGCCACTTCCACTCCGCTGCCGACCACCACATCCGCCAGGTTATCGCCATCGGCATCGGCGGTGGCGAGCAACACCCCGCCGCGGTCGGCCACGTTCCCGGCCACGAAGAAGTTCGAGATCGGCAAGCTCTGGGCCACACCAGGGCCGAATGCCATGACGGTGGCACCGGAGAGGATGAACAGGCGTGGTGCCCCGCCGGGGCCGCCGCCGAAAATCAAGTCGCCGAACCGATCACCATCGACATCTCCAATGGCGACATAGACGCCATTGCGGAGTGTCACCGCATCCGAACCGGGGAACGCGAAGAAGTCGTTGATGAGGCGGGTGGGGGTGCCGAAGAGCGTCGTGCCGTTGAAGAGTGCTGTGCGGGGACCGCCGCCGAAGCCGGCCACGATGGCGAGATCGGCCGTGCCATCGTTGTTCACATCGCCAATGGCCGAGCGTGCTCCGCCACGGAAGCTGGCGTCGTCGATGCCGAAGAAGTTGGCCCTCACCTGCAGAGTGCCGGTCGCCATGGAGAAGATGGTGACGCGTGGGCCTCCGCTCAGGTCCGGCGTGATGACGATCTCGGCAAAGCCATCGCCATCGATATCCCCGGCTGAGACGAACCCGCCACCGGTGAAGCCCTCGCTGCCGGTGAACGGGGCCGTTGGTGCGAGTAGGGTGAGCCCGGTGGCACCATTGATCAGGCTGAAACGGATAGGAACGTTGGGCCCGGTGACGGCGATGATGTCAGCCACGCCATCTTTATTGACATCGGCCATGGCGGTTCGAATGTCGGTACGGGTGCCAGGAAAGGGGTTGAAGGTCGCCGTGATAGAATATGTGCCTCCAGTGGGTGTGAGCGTCTGCACAACACCATCGAGTTGGCCGCCAACGGCGAAAGCGGGGCCGTGTGCGGCGGTGGGCACAGGGGGCACAGGGGGCACGCCGGGCACGGTGAGCGTGACATCGTTGCCGTCGCCGCCGACGTAGCTGATGCGGAAGGATTTGCCGTTGTTGCCGGTGAACGTGGCCCCTTCGGGTAGGCCCGCGAATGTGCCGTTGATTGCATCGCTGGCGTCGTTGCTAATGATGGTGATGGTTCCGGTGACCGTCGCAGCCTCGATGGCAAAGAGGGTGGCACCGTTGAGAGCGACGGTGCCGGTGACATTGAGTCGATCGTTCGCGTTCGGGCCGTTGAGATTGAGCCCGAAGAAACTGCCAGAGTTGAACGTCACGCTGGCGGTGTTCAACACGCCGTTGGTGTTGAAGTTGCCAGGTAACAGGCTCCCGCCGCTTGCAATCAGAGTAGTGCCGAGAATCGTGCCCGTTCCGCCGATCGCGCCGGCCCCGGAGGTGGTCACGTCGGGGTTAGCCGAGCCGTTGATGACGGTGCCGTTCAGGAGAAGTCGGCCGTCCGTGGAGGTGATCGTGCCGTTGAGAGACACGGTGTTGGTCAACGTCTTGGTGCCGCTTTGGGTGAAGGTCAGGTTGCCGTTGCCGGTGATGGTGTTGGTAACGGTGTAATCGCCGATGCGATTGAAGACGATTGCTCCGTTGTTCGTGATCGCCCCGTTACCAATCGATCCGGAGGTGCCGCCGTTGCCGAGTTGCAACGTGCCGGCACTGATCGTGGTCGTGCCCGAATACGTGCTCGCTCCAAGCAACGCCATCGTGCCGGCACCGGTTTTCGTGATTGAGTCCGCCCCGACGGCATCGTCGTTGCGAATGGCGGTGGTGGCAGAGATCACCAGGTCCGGGTCAGCGTTGCCCGTGATGTCCGCCACGCTGAAGGACTTGTTTCCGTTAATCATGAGGCCGTTGGCCAGGTCGATCGTGGCCGGGAGAAAACTCGACCCAGTCACGGTGATGTTTCCGTTGACGAACAGATTCGTGTTCTGGTAACTGGAAACGGTCCCCACTGTGCGGATCGCACCGCCGCCGCCCACACTATTGCCCGTGAAGGTAAGATTGCGAATGTGGACATGGGTATTGGTTGAGCCCGAGAGGTGCAGTGAGCCGCCGTTCAGCGAAAGATCGATGGCGTTGGCGTTGTTGGGGATGGCGTTCGTGTTCGCGACCTCAAGGATCGCCCCACTACTGACGATGACATTCGCATTGTTGGGGAGCCGATTCTGGGCTTGATCGCCAGTCACCTGCAGGGTCCCCTCCTGAACGATGATACCACCGCCGATGGAGTTCGCACCGTCCATTGTGAGCGTGTTGAAGCCGAGCTTCTGGATACCGGCGCTTCCGACGATCGAACTTCGAATCGTGAGTGCCCCTCCGTTGACGGCAATGTCGCAAAGTCCGGACAGGTTCAGCGTGCTGCCGGTGATAAGGTTGTTGCCGTTGTTGCCGTTGACGATGTTGTTGGTCGCAGCGACGCCGTCGATTCCCAGTGGCGTGTTCAGTGTGAGCGTGGCGGCACTCGAATTCGTGAACTGAATTTGGTTGAGAACTAACCCAGGGATGTCCTGAAACGTTGTGTAGTTCCCGATGAGGACGACAGTATCGCCGTTGACCGGCGCGATGTTGTTGTTCCAGTTCGCAGCTTCGCTCCAGTTGAAAGTTCCGCCTCCGTTGTCCCAGGTGACGGTCGCAGGGACTGCACGGTCCTCCAGCGTTTCCACACGGAGACGCGTACCGCGAGTCGCGGTGCTCGCCGAACGTTTCCAGCCTTGCAGCCAGTTCTTGAATGCCATCAGCAAACCCCTTGCGTTGGAAGTGTTAAGGTGCAAGGAGTATCCCGGGGCCGGGGCAACCTGTCAGAATAATGGCTCCTTCTTGTTCCGGAATGGAATGTGGGCGAGAATAACCCAACCCTTGCAGCGAAACGAGATCCCGCCATCATGCCGACCACGTCCGCGAGTCTGCTGGAACGAATCAAGTCTGGCAGCGATCGGCCGGCGTGGGATCGTTTCGTGGAACTGTACACGCCACTCTTGCTCGGCTGGTGCCAGCGGTTCGGGCTTTCCGATGCGGATGCCGCGGACTTCACGCAGGATGTGTTCGTGGTGCTCGTGCAACATTTGCCGCAGTTTCAGTACGATGCGAGCCGCAGCTTCCGCGCCTGGCTCAAGACGGTGCTCACCAACACCTGGCGGAAGCACCATCGCAAGGCGAGCCGACTCCCCGCCGCCACCGGCGATCCCAACCTCGCACCCGATTCGGACCCGGCCGAACTGCTCGATGCTGCGGAGCACCGCAACTACCTCGTGCGGCGTGCACTGGCCATCGTGCGCGTCGATTTCGAGGAGAAGACCTGGAAAGCGTGCTGGGAATTCGTGGTGAACGAGCGCCCGGCCGCCGAAGTTGCCGCCGAACTCGGCATGAGCGAGAACGCTGTTTACCTGGCCAAATCGCGCATCCTCCGCCACCTTCGCATCGAACTCGACGGTCTTCTCGAATAATCCTCTTTTTCTGACAGCTTCTCGCAATACCGGGATATTGAGTGTGAATCCTTGGGCGGATTCGTTCTGCCCGCAGGGAGGTTCACCGTGACGCACCCGATTAGCTGCCCCACCGACGAGACGCTGCAAGAGCTTTTGCTCGGCAATAGCGATCCGTCCTTGGCGGACGAACTCGAAGAGCATGTGCTTTCATGCGTGCGGTGTGGGGCGGCGGCGGCGGCGTTGCACGCCGAGGATTCGATGGTGCAGGCGATTCGCCACGTGGGCCGTGCGGGCGATACCCCTCTGCCACGTCTCGCCGAGACGCTCGTGCCGGTGTTCCAGATGCTTCGCCCTTCAACCATTGCCGGGGCGACCGTGTCATGGGGTGAGGCATCGATTCCCTGCGAGTGCGCACCACCGGAACACGCGAACGAAACCGCGCGACTCGGGCAGTATGTGCTTTACGATCGACTCGGTGCCGGCGGTATGGGCATCGTGCATCGCGGCTTCGACACACGCTTGCAGCGAGCCATCGCGGTGAAGTTTCTCCACCGCGAACTGCTGGCCGCAGAAGGAATGACGGAGCGATTCCTCGCCGAGGCGCGAGCAGCCGCGGCCGTGGAGCACGACAATATCGTGGTCGTGCATTCGGTCGAAATTCACGATGGCGTGCCCTGCATCATCATGCCGCTTCTGCAGGGTGAGACGCTGGAGCAACGCTTGCTTGCGGCCAAGGGTCCGCTGCCCACAGGCGAAGTATCTCGGATCGCTCGCGAATGCGTGGCGGGCCTGGTGGCGGCCCACGCTCGTGGCTTGTTGCACCGGGATATCAAGCCGGCGAACGTGTGGCTCGAAGCCCCGACCGGCCGCGTCAAGATACTCGACTTCGGCCTGGCCATCGCGTCCGAAGCAGGGAGCGCTACCACGGCCATTGCGGGAACACCGGGCTACATGGCACCGGAGCAGGTTCGCGGCCAGGGCATCGATGCACGGGCGGATCTCTTCAGCCTCGGCTGCATCCTGTACCGCGCGG
>JBGSZR010000186.1:0-3233 GCA_041750275.1 Gemmataceae bacterium | reverse complement strand
GACGGTTCAAGGGCTTCGGTTTGAGGGACAGTGAGCGCTTGGGTGGCAGGATCATCCGTGATCCCTCCGAGACAAGAACCAAGTATCTGCTTTACACACCAGGATGTTACGGAAAAGCAGTCAATGTTGAGAGGGCTGGGTTCGAAGGTGCCGTTGCGGTCACGGGGCGTCCGCAGTTGGAGGTCGCCCATATCACCGCTGACGGTCTTCTGGGAATGTCCGTTGCGGCGATTCTTCCGAGTCGCGGAAGCGATCTCGGTCGCGTGGGGTGTCGGCGAGTTGGGCGTTGGGTTGTCGGTAGGCGTCGGTTGGGCCCTGCGTCCACGGTGGACGTCCAACTCGGTGTTGAGCATGCGTTCGAGTGCGGTCTTCATCATGGTCCGCATCAGACCGTTGAGGTCGTCGAGAGTGGTAACTTGAGTCGCCATCTCGCGGGCGAGTTGCTCGGCTTGGCTCTTGAGAATCGCATCCATTGTGGGAATCTCCGTCAGGTACGAGGACTGGGTAATAGCCAACCCGTCCACCTGACACAAGATTCAGTACAAGCCCGCGGATTTCGCAGTCGCTGCCCCTGCCGACGACTCCGCCGGTGTCGGCGTCCCACACCGGCTGGTCTACGGCCCCTTCTTTGACGGCGGCCGATTCAGGTTCTCCATTCCCTTTCGCATCGTCGTGGCGAAGTCGATGTACCACTTTCCCTCGACCCGCTTGAAGTAGAACGGTTTGCGAGTTCCCATGCTCGTAGTGCTTGTCGCAGAGGCCGTGCCCCCATCGATCTTGAAGTCCGAGAACTCCGTTCTGGCGATGTCCTCAATGGGTGAACCTCCCCCTTTGATGGTGATGCCGTTCCTCGTGGTGCCCGCGGCGGGGGGCTGATTCTTCTCGAACCAGGCGAAGAGATCCCCCACCAGGGCAGTTTTCTCCATGCTCTTGAGTGGCATCTTCATCGTAGCGTCCCCCTTCGGTCGCTCTTCGATTCCGTGTCTCCTCAGCAATGCGTCGAGGGACTTCTTCTCGGACTCGTCAGCGCTCGTCGAGAGCAATTGAGCCATCATCACCGTCGTGCCGACGAACATGGCCTGCGACTCCTCGTCCATGCAGGAGAGAGCCGTCGTCCAGTCCCTCTGGGACAGCGCGGACTTGAACTTCTCGGCTACGGCCCGAGTCTCGGCTACGGCTTGGGTCTCGGATACGGCCTCCGGGGGCGACGGGTCGCCCTGCGCACTGGAGGCGGGCTTCTTCCCGCAACCGGCATGGGACGCGAGCGATGCGATCAGTAGGACGTGGATCCCAATTTTCTTCATGGCGGTTCTCCCTGTGAGTGTAGTCGGTGGAATTCGGCGAGTGGCTGGAGTCAGGTCGTCGCCGGTTGATTCGGCGAGTGGCTGGAGTCAGGTCGTCGTCGGTTGATTCGGTTCTCGATTCGGGCTCGGCAGTTCATTCATTCAATTTCCAGACCCGGATGGTACCATTGCATGACCCGCCGCCGACCCGCTTCCCCTCCGGGCTGATCGCCCCACAGTGCAACTTCGTGGGGGCAATCCCCCAGCGTGAGGATGTGGAGTCTGGTCCGCAGGGTGTGAGTTTGCTGTCCCGTCGTCGGGTCGAAGACGTGCGCCCACTTCTCGTTGGCCATGACGAGTTGATTCGTGCCCGAGTTGATGGCGCGAGTGCGGGGGAATGACCGGTCCGCACCAGCCTGGCAACTCGTCGAACGGATCTCGTTGCCGGTGGCCGCGTCCCAGATCCAATAGCGGGACCACCCGACGCCCCAGAGCTGCTTCCCGTCGCGACTAAACTCGACACGGCAGATCTCGTCGCGCTCCTTCTCCCCGTCCTGCAGTGAGACCACGATCTTCTGCTGTTTCTTCCCGGTGACGGCGTCCCAGATACGAACGCCGCCGCTCGAACCGGTTGCGAATCGGGAACCGTCGGGACTGAACCCGATGCACAACCCACCGCCGCCTTTGAGGTCGAACAACTTCTCCCCCGTGTTCGCATTCCACATCTGCAGGGCGTCTGGGGAAGCGGTCGCCAGGCGCGTGCCGTCGGGGCTGTAGGCAATGTCCCGCACGACTTGGTTGTGTCCTTCGGCGAGGGTGAACAACTTCTTCCCGGTGGCCGCGTCCCAAACGGTCCCTCCTGTGGAGCGGTACCCGGGTTCCTTCGCGAGGCGAGTCGATCCTCCGATCGCGAGGCGAGTCCCGTCGGGGCTGAACGACAGGGGCAGGAATATGCTCGCCTTCACGTCAAAAGAGATGATTTTCTCGGCTGTTTCTGCGTTCCAGATCGCGATCGAGCCCTCAGCGGACGCGGAGGCGATCCGACCGCCGTCCGGGCTGTACGTCACGCTACTCACAGCCCCCTTGGGGTGTTTGGCGAACACCGGCTGATCGGCCGACCTCGCCAACTGAGCGTCGACCCAGTTCACTCCCGCGATGATCGCGACCACGATCAGGGCGCACCCGAGCAGGAAGAGGCCGGCGCACCCTCCGCACGCCCATTTCCAGATGACGCTTCCTTTCTTTGGGGGAGCGGAGCCTCGCCGGCGTGACGGCGGACCACTATCCACGTCGGATGGTGTGCTCATGACGATTGTCTCTACGCCAGCGTTTCTGGTCCAACACTCAGCGGGGCGATCCGAACAGCACCGACGAACTCCATAATCGCAATGAAATACATCGTCGAGCAGTTGGTGGTTCGCGAAGAGCAGTACCTGCCCCAGCGAGATGCCGAACCTCCCCCTTCGCCCGCAACCCGGTCGCCTCGATCCGGTCATTTTTGCCCGGCTGAGGCACGCCGTAACGCATCGGCAACGTCCCACACGGTCACCGTATCGTTGCCCGTCGTCACCAGTCGCTTGCCATCCGGGCTGAATGCCACGCTCTTGACCTCCTTGATGCTCCCTTTCAGCCGGAGTGTCTCCTCACCGCTCGTGGCGTCCCACACCCTCACGAAAGGCCCCCCGCTGGACCCCGCCAGCCGCTTGCCGTCCGGGCTGAACGCCACGCAGCGGGTGTAGCCGGGGCACACGAGCAACTCCCGCCCGCTCGCAACGTCCCACACACTCACGACCCCGTGTGCCCAACTGCCTCCCGCCACGCGCTTGCCGTCCGGGCTGAACGCCACGCAGTTGATCCAGTCGACGACGCGGGCGGGCCGCTTTAACGTGACCGTCTCCTCGCCGCTCACGACGTCCCACACCTTCACCGTCCCGGCCGCGCAGGCCGACG
>JBGSZR010000185.1:0-40070 GCA_041750275.1 Gemmataceae bacterium | reverse complement strand
GACGGTTCAAGGGCTTCGGTTTGAGGGACAGTGAGCGCTTGGGTGGCAGGATCATCCGTGATCCCTCCGAGACAAGAACCAAGTATCTGCTTTACACACCAGGATGTTACGGAAAAGCAGTCAATGTTGAGAGGGCTGGTTCATAGGCCTTTGTTCACGATGTGGGCTCATGGATTATGTTCCCGGTATCGCGCCCTTGCCGCATCCGCTCATCTGCGCGAACACCATGAAGATGATAATCACCTGAGCACACAGCACAATAGAGCCGACGATGCGGCGAATCTGCGACTGGCCTGGGCCCATGAAGCCGAGCGAACCGACCATGAGGAAGAGGAACCCGAGCATCATGCCATAGCGGTCGAAGTAGATATCGCGCAGAGCACTGATGCGAGCATAGTTGATGTCGTCCTTCAGCACAGGAGCTTTCTTTTCATTGTATTCTTCGCGCATCTTGTTGATGTCTTCATCTGTCTTCTTGTCGATCTTGCGAGCCTTCTCGATCTTCTGATCGAGTTCCATCTGGGCCCGCATCTCGGCACCCTTGGCACGGGAGACGGCGGCTTCGCTGATCAGTGGGCTGAACAGGAAGACGATGACGAGAAACGCACCGAACGCGAAGAGCAGCGTGGGCACGCCGCCGAAATCGCTGAACATCTGGATGGGGTCGATGCTGCTGGATGAGCGCCGCCGGGATTTGGGCCGGGGCAAGTCCTCCTGGTAGGCATCATCGACCGCGGGGGCCGGAGCCGGGAATGGCACAGCCTCTGCCGCATCCACTTCCAGTCCGGTCTCGCTGACCACGAGGGCCGAACTGCACTTCTTGCATTTGATGCGACGACCAATGTCCTTGCCGGCGACGTTGTACACGGCACCGCACGTGGGGCAGGTGTTGTTCATGGGGCGTTCCCGAGGGGGATGAGGGATGCGAGCGGATTCTAATGAGCGCAGCGAGCGGATGCAAGCGATCAGTGAGAATCGATTCCATCAGGGTGCACCCAAATTCTCTGGGGATATTGAATTCCTCCGCAGGAACCTGGTTCTGCAGTGAGGAATTCGGAATGCGGAGTGCGGAATGAATGAGCCAGCAAACCGCCACAATTGTCCTCGTGCCACCACCAGATCAATTGGTTGCCCCTTTAATCTCGGCGGGCGGGGTGCCAGAGTCGCCAGCGCAATTCGGGTGAATCGTCAGGAATGGTTCGCACGGGCACATCGGCACCGTTCGCGGCTTGCACATTACCGCTTAGGTCGAGTGCGATTGCTCGACCGTTCACCGCCGCCTGGAGGATGCCGAGCCCGGGGCGTGTGAGGCGGTTGCCCGAGAGGTCGAGCAAGCGGAGCTGCTGAAAGAGCCGTTCCGAGACTTCGCGAAGAGCGAGTGCGCCGCGGTCGGTGATCTGGTTGCGGCTGAGTTTCAGGGTGCGAAGCTGGCCGAGGTGGGGCGAAGCGAGCAGTTCCGCCAGGCCGCGATCGTCGAGGTAGTTGCCGCCAAGATCGAGATGAACCACCCGGGCCAGCACGCTAGATGCCGCGAGGAGTTTCGCACCGACGTGCGTGATGGCGTTTGCTCGCAGGTCCAGCCGGGGCGAGCGGTCGAGCGAACGCTGCAATAATCCGGAGCCGAGCAACGCTTCGACGCCGGCATCACCGATGTGGTTCCGATCGAGTTTGAGTGAGCGCAGCCGGGCCATCGCAGAGCTTCGCACCAGGGCACGTACCCCGGCGTCACTGATATCGTTGCCCGCAAGATCCAGCGTGGTGAGACCACTAAAAAACGGTGATTCGGCGAGGAAGCGGACGCCCTCGCCCGTGATCTGTTCATTCTCATTCAGCGAAAGTTCGCGAAGGGCTGGGAGCGTGGCGGCCTTGGCCAGGACGCGGACACCGGCGTCGTCCAGACCGTTCAGGCCGAGATCGAGCACCTGCGTCGCGGTGAGGTAAGGCGAGCGGACGAGTTGATCCACACCCAAGTTCCCGATGTCGCATCCGCACAGGTCGAGTTCGCGAACCGCGGCCAGGAACGGGCAGTGCACGAGCCTTGGCATCAGGCGGGCCGCGTCGAGCAGCCGAACGCGGCGAATGGGCCCACGATGAAGCAATTCGTCGCCGCGATGGAGAAAGACGCTGGCCTCCACAGCGACTGCATCGGCGAGCCCGCGGCGAAAACTCACGAGTGCATCGAAACCAGCGAGATGTGCCGTCCAGGATTCGCGATGGGCTGTGAGGAGTTCCGCTTGCAAGTCGCCCAGTTCCGTTCGCCGCGGGTGATCCTCCGGCATCCGGGCGAGTGCGAGTTGCACGCGGACCAGCTTCGCCCTGGCGGCATCGAGAGCGTCGCCGCTCTCTTCGAGGAAATCGGCGTACACCAGCCGCGGTGCGTCATCCGCATAGCGGGCGAGAATGTCGTCCAGGAATGGTTGCTCGTCCGTGCCAGACATGGTGAATGCAGTATATCGCCGGTTTTGTCGGAATACCCTGCGTATTCCGATCGCTCCTCAATCACGCTCACAATTCGGATAAAGGTTCGATCATTTAGCCAGGCTGATGTGGCCGAAGTAGCTGGACGTGAACGGATTCACTCCAGGAGTCCAGCATGGTGGAATCAGAGTTTCGTTGGGAGACCGTGCCCTGCCCACTGTGTGGATGTTCGCGTGATCGCGAATTTCAAACGGGCACGAGCGAGGACGGCAGTGCGTTTCGGCTGGGTGAATGCACCCGTTGCAGCATGGTGTACACGAATCCGCGTCCGGATGCCGCAAGCATCAGTCACTTTTATCCCAGTGATTATGCACCCTATCAGCCGCCGCGGCGGCAGCGGGCCGGGCTGTTACGACAACTGCGTGCACGCCTTGGATTGCGCCGGGAGAAGACTCTTGCCGATCGTGTACCGGTGAACCGTGGCAGCCTTTTTCTCGATGTGGGCTGTGGCTCGGGCTGGTATGCGGCTCAGATGCGTGAGCGGGGCTGGGATGCCCGTGGCGTGGACTTCAGCCCGCATGCGGTGGCCGCGGCCCGTCGTAACTTCGGGCTCGACGTGGTGCAGGGATCGTTGCCGCATTCCCGGATCCAGGCTGAATCAGTCCATTTCCTGACGCTTCGCGCCGTGCTCGAACATCTGCACGAACCGCGACCGTTGCTGCGTGCCGCGTACGATGCTCTCCAGCCGGGCGGCTGGTTCTATGCCAGCGTGCCGAACCTCGCCAGTTGGGGCTTCCGCACGTTCCGGACGGAGTGGTTTCCACTCGATCCGCCGCGGCATTTGCTGCACTTCACCCCGATCACTTTACGCCGCATGGTTGAAGAAGCTGGATTTGTCGTCGAGGATGTCGCGACACTGGGCCACACCAAGTGGATGGGGCTCAGCGTGAATCGGGCCCGTGAAGTTCACCCGCGCTGGTGGCATTCGCTGGTCCAATTGCGAGTGCTCCGCAGCGGCCTGACCCGCTGGACCAACTGGCTTGGGCAGGGAGACGACCTCGCCGTGCTGGCTCGCAAGCCGCACATGGCCGCTACCCGGCAGGCCGCCTGAACCCGGCTGCGGTTTTGCAGTAGCATATCCGGATGCGGATTCCATCTCCTGAGAGCCCGGCGGCGTGGTCGCTCGCGACCGAAGCCATCACGAGTGAACTATTCGTGCAGGCCACGCTTGCCGGGGCCGTGCGATTTGGCACGTCGCCCTGGAAGCGCATCCAGGTGCGTTCCATCGATCTTCGCGGCGAACGGCATCTGCAAATCACTTGCTTCGATGGCCGCAAAACCCAGGTTCAAAACATTCTTCCGGCTCAGGCAGAGGGTGAACTTTTTCGCCTGCTCGAATCGGGATTCGCCGGCATACACATCACGACGACCGCAGAAGAAATCGACATCCGCACCACCAAGAAGGGGAGTGTGAGCGTCAGCCGGCGGGCGGCTGTTGCCAACACCGCAGTTGATCGGGCCCATAACCGCGTGAAGGATGTGCCCTTGCCGGAAGGGCGAGCCGATCGCGTGCTGGAAATCATGGGGATCAGCACGGCAGAGGGTCGCGTCCGGCCCACAATGCGGGCAAAGTTCACCCAGATTAACGAGTTCCTGAAACACCTCGAGCACGGCCTCACCGCGGCCGGCTTGCGCGACACAGGCTGCGAACTTCGACTCCTCGATTGTGGCTGTGGCTCAAGTTACTTGACTATTGCCGCCCATCACTACCTGAACAATGTGCTTCACATTCCGGCTCGTATTCTGGGTGTCGATGTGAACGAAGAAGCTATACGCAAAAGCACGACCCGCTCCGAGCTGCTGGGCGAGCAAGGGCCGCGGTTCGCGTGCGGGCGGATCGGTTCGCTGGACGTCGAGGCGGAAATCGTGCTAGCCTTGCATGCCTGCGATACGGCCACCGACGACGCCATCGCCCAGGCGATCCGCGGTGAGGCACGGCTGCTCTTGAGTGCGCCTTGCTGCCACCACGATCTCAATACGCGGCTGCGACCCGAAGGCCCCGCGGAGGTGCTGCGGCCGCTATTCCGCCACGGCATCCTCAAGGAACGCCTGGCCGACCTCGCCACTGATGCGTTCCGGGCGCTCGCACTGCGTATCATGGGGTATCGCACGGATGTCGTGGAGTTCGTCAGCCCGGAGCACACTGCTCGCAATGTGCTGATTCGAGCCATCCGGGGCACACCAGTCGGCGAACGCGAGTTCGTCGAGGAGTATCGCGAACTGTGCCGCTTCTGGGGTGCGACTCCCTACCTGGAACGTGTAATGGGTGAATCGTTTCGAAATTTCATCACACCCCCGGCCGGCTGATCGCAGCCGGCCGGGCTTCTGGGGTGTGAACAGCGATCTGTTCCGTTCATTCTTGACGCGAGCCCATGGCCAGTTTCGCCACACTTGCCGAGATACTTCTGGCAGGCCGGGTCGTCACCCGTGCCCAGTGGGAAGCGGCACGTCAAGCCGGTGGCGAGAACCTGGCAGCGATCCTCGACAATCTCGTCGCTTCACCGCCGCACTGGTGGGATCGCAAAGGCTCCACGCCTCCCGGGCTCTCGGACTACCAGCGCGACATGATCGAACTTCGCACCCAGTCGAATGAACTCGATCAGCTTCGGCGAGACCTCACGCTGAACCAGTTCTTGCTGCTGAATAAATTGGGGCAGGGTGGGCAAGGTGCAGTCTACCGGGCCCGCCAGATTAACCCGCCACGATTTGCTGCGATCAAGACGCTGATCCGCGACACCGAGAGCCGCCGCCAGCGCTTCGAGCACGAAGCCCGTGCCATGATGCGGATCCAGCACCCTTCGGTCGCTCGCTTCTACCTGTATGAACGCGTTCGCGATGCACTCGGCGAACCGACGAACGAGTACTTGATTGCCATGGAACTGGTGCACGGCACGGACCTGTTCCGACTCGTGCATCGCGCCGGCCGCGTTCCGTGGACGTTTGCGGTTCACTGGGTCATCGAACTGCTGGGCGGATTGGCTGCGATCCACCGCAATGGTTTCGTTCATCGCGATGTGAAGCCGGAAAATGTGATGATTGTGGGCCCACATCCGGGACTGGGCGTCGCACCCGACCAGACTGCCGCGAAACTCCTGGACTTCGGAGCCGTGAAGTCTGTGGGCGATGCGGCCGAGGACGCTGTCGTGGACAAGGTGTTTGTGGGCACCATGGAGTATGCAGCACCGGAGCAATGGCGAGGCAAGCTCGAATCCGCATCGGATATCTATTCGCTCGGCGGTGCCTTGCACTTCATGCTGACGCGCCGCACGCCGTTTCAGAAACCGCAGCGTGACCGCCAGGCATACATGCAATCGCACCTGCGCGACCCCATCCCGGACCTTACCCGCTACAACCCGGACGTGCCCGCCAGTCTCGTGCCGCTGTTTGAGCGGATGATGGCCAAGGACCCTGATGAACGCGGCACCGCAGCGGAACTCGCCCAGGAGTTCGAGCAATTGCTGGAACGCGAGGCCGGAATCGTTCGCAGTGCCCCTGTGATAACCGCACCGAAGAAATCGAAGCCGCGGGAAGCCTTGAAACCCACCCGGGTTGTTTCACCTCAGGAAGCAGTCGAGCCGCGAAATCCGCTCGCTCGATTGGCAGACAGCGTGCTGGTGCGCCTTGAACGCACCTTCATCGCCGGCTACCAGCCACCCTTGCCCGATTCGGAATTGACGATCGCCGAGCGCTTGATTGCACTGCTCCGCCAGCCGCTGGTGATTGTGGTGTTGGGCGTGCTTCTCGGGCTGTCCCTGCTGCTGATGTTCCTTTAACGAGCCATCCAGCTTATCACTGCCGGCGTGGACCTCACGCATTTCTCACATCACGGTTGAGTCGGGTAAGATATACTGAGTTCATTCGCTCGCGCTGTCCTGCCATGCTGTGTTGCACGCGAGTGCCCTCTCCAGAGTGACGGACCCGACCGATGGACTTCCATCTGCAGAATTTGCGGACGGGTGAAGCCCACGCCCTGAACCCCCATCGCACGTTGATCGGCTCGGCGGAACACGCCAACATCCGCACTTCCGTCAGCTGCCCGTATTTGGCTGCACTCGTCGTGCGTTATCCGGATGCCTGGATCGTGCGCGGCCTCTCCAGCGATGCCGGCGTGACCTTCAACCGCCAGCCGTTGCGTGTGACCGAATTCGCCACACCGCAGCCTGGCGATATGCTGGCCATTGGCCAGGATCGCTTTCGCTTCGTGTCGCCACGCATCGCGGCCGAGGCTCCGCCGAGTGAGCCAGACTTACCCACATGCAACGCCACCGTCCGCTATCCCGATGGCATGGAAGAATGCCGGGCCGTCGATCACGACTTGCTGTTCGGCCGGTTGCCCGAGTGCCACGTCCACTACCCGGACAAGAAGCTCTCGCGTCTTAGCGCGTTGATCGCCTCGCACGGTGGTCAGTGGTACGTGCATACGCTGTCGCAGAAACCTATTGCCCGCAATGGCCTGCTGGTGATGAACTTCGTCCCGCTCGATGATGGCGACGAACTTCGCATCGGGCCGCTGGTGGTCGGAATCGAGATCCACACAGCCAGCGTTGATACGCCAGCCCCCCAGCGAGCGGACACGGGCGACGATTCCTACGACACTTCTGATTCGGCTGGCCTCACCGCAGACATGAGTGAGACAGCGGACCCGGATACGCAACCGGAAACGGACCTCGCCGAGTTGCACCTGGCCGGACAGCGGCTCGAAATCTTCCTGCGGGCACATAAACCCGCGGCTCCCACGCAAACCGGCCTCAGCGGTTGGCTCGGTGCCCAGCGCGATCGCCTCAGCCGCTTCTGGTACGACACGCCTGAAGCCACCAGTGCACGCAGCCTTTGTGCCGCTGGCAAGCCCGCCCAGGCGTTCGAAATACTCGACCGGGCCATTCGCACTCGACCGGACAGCCCCGAATTGCTGCGCGAACTGTACCGACTCTATGAATCGCTGAACTTTCTCGACCTTTGTTTCCGCCCGCTCCGCCAGATCGAGAAGCTTGCCAAGGTCCGCAGCAAGACCGATACGTGGGTGCTGGAAACCTTGGCGAAACTGTGCGAACGCCTCGGCCGACAGAGCCAGGAGATGTTCGAGCGGGCACTCCATTACTGGAACAAGTTGGAGAATCTCACCGGCATCAGCTATGCCCGCGAGCGCTCCGCCACCATGGCCACCCGCGCGATGCGCGATGGTGGCTTCTCTGGCCACTGACGACTTGCGTTACTTTCCCGTCTCGAACTGCTGCGGTTGATACATTCCGAGATCCGCCGCGTCCACTGCGAAGGCGTACACTCGAAACGGAGCGGTGGCGACGAAGTCATTATCCGCAGTGACGATCAAGAGCCGACGCCCATCGGGCAAGTCCGGGCCGAATGCCAGCCCCTCGAACTTCTCCGGCACATCGGCACCGGCGATCCCGAGACGCTTGTCGAGCAAGTCCAGGAATGGCGACTTCTTCACCGGCATCACCCCCGCAGGAAGCGACGTTGCGGGCAGTGCCTTCACCATGCTCACATCCGTGGCCCCGGCCATGTCAATGCGAAACACTTTCTTGCAAGCCGTTTCGGTGCCACCCTTGCTGTCGCGCTCCAGAACCAGGAATTCGTGATCGTTGATGGCCAGAATCTCACTCACACCATGACTTGGATCGTCGAGTACGTAGACGAATTCGCGTGTCTTACCGCTCTTCACATCGATTTCCAGCAGGCGATTATTCACACCCACACGAGCGTTCTCGGCACCGACGCCGCCATCGGTCAGCAGTGGGCTTTGCATGAGGCCGAAGAGCTTGTTGCCATCGGGCGAGATGGCGAGCCCTTCCATGCCGCGATTCGGCTGCCGACCCTTCGCGTTGTGAGGCGGCAATTCCTCGGCCGGGTCGCCGCTGAACTTGCTCGGCAAGAACTTCGCCGGTATGGGCATCGTGCGAACCCGCCGGCCGCTGCGGTCGAATTCGTACAGATACGGCCCATACTCATCAGCGATGAAGAAGTTGCCATTGCGGCCCAGGCGAATGCCCTCCGGATCGAAACGAAGCGAACGTGCGGGGTCAGTTGGCTCGATGGCCTTCGCCAGTCCGATGAAATTCCGGCCCGTGCCATCGGTGAGCAGCGTGGTCGCGGTGAGCTTTAACGCAACGGGTTGCTTCGCACCTGGCGTAACAGTGATGTCCATCCCATGGACGCGGCAAAGGCAATCGGTGGCACCGTCCTTCGGCCCACGATCCGAGGCAAGGAGATAGGCGTTGCCCTTGCCGGAGTAGGCGATGGCCGAGCCATGCCCGCCGAGTCGGTTGTGCGGTGTGCCATCGCTCTGATTGCCCTTCAGATCGGACAGATCGGAGGCGTCGCCCGGGATCGTCCCAACACCGAGCAGCACAATTTCGCCGCGTGCAGGTACCGTCCAAACGAGCGTGAACACAATTAATGGAAGCAACAACCGGCGTGCCATGTGCTGGGCATCCTGGTGAGTAATGGAAGCAGTTCGCACGGCTACTATGCGAAGCCGGATGAAAAGCAGAGGAAGGCGAGGTGAAGAAATGAAGTGCCCTTCGCCCATCAGAATCCACGGGCTGGCGTGATGCGGCCGCATCACACAGTTCTCGTCGAGCGTGCCGAGGCCGAACCGTCGCTCCTGCACAGACCCGCTACATCTGCGGGGTCGAGATTGTCGAATTCGAAGTCAGTCAGGGAACACCATAACGGGCCACGAATTCGCTCAGCCCATCTGATCGTTGATTACCGTGCTGACAGCAAGGTGACCGCGATCATCGCCTCACCCATGATCGGAACTCCCGTGCCGGATATGGCCGCGATGAATGCGGAGCGCTTCGCTTCGGTGAGCGATGCCTGCAACTTCGCGGGAAGTGTCCTGCGCCAATCCAGGATCTGGAATCGACCGAACAGCGCGGCAATCTCGTCCGCGTTGTAATCGTCGGCCCCCTTCCAGAAGCACTCCATCAACCCTTCCGGGAGCATGGAGTGCTCTCCGCGTTTACCGTTTCACACAATAACTGAGCGCCAGCAGTGCGAAGGCGGTGGCCAGTTCCGGGGCGTTCTCGAGGAAGGCTCCGTTGCTGTTCACCCAACTGCCGTCTTTGCCCTGCCGCTTCTTGAGTTCATCGAACAGTTCCTGTCGCCATTCGTGCTTCACACCCTTGGCGTCCACGAAGGTCTCTTCGCCGAGTGCATCCATGGCCTTCGCGAATGTGTGGTAGTAGTAGAAAATGCCTGCCTGGCCCTGGCCGGGGTTCTCGGTGACGCTGTAGTGCTTCTTGATCCACTCCACGGCCGCCTTCACGCGCGGGTCGTCCTTGCTCACACCGGCATACAAGAAGCTCTTGAGCCCGGCATAGGTCATGCCGCCCTCGCTGCGAAGTCCGCCGGCCGCGGTGACCTTGTCGTTCTTGGCGCTCGTGTCCGTGGGGTTATAAACAAAACCGCCCTTGTCGTCGTCCGCGGTCTTCGCGGCGAACGGCTGGTCGTTGAACTCGCCCGGCAAGTTCTGGCTGCGGCTCACGAAGGCGAGTGCTCGCTTCAGGGCGGGATCGTCCTTGCTGGCACCGGAGGCGAGCAGGGCCTCCACAAGGAAGTGCGTGTTCGAAAGGTCCGGCCGCGATTTGCCGTTGTAGCCCACGCCGCCGAACTTCACATCTTTCGGATCGGTGCCGTCGCCGTACTGCATCGAGCGGACATACTTGCTCGCATTGGCGATAATCTTGTCGTATTTGCCGTCCTTGTTCGCCTCCTGAAAGGCGACGATGGCGAGGCAGGTGGTGTAGTTCTCAAGCCCTTGCGTGTAGACGCCGCCGTCCTTCTGGATGTTTTCTTCGAGATATTTGAGCCCCTTGGCGACAACGGGCGTGTCGGCTCCGTAGCCATTGCGAACCAGTGCCGCGATGGCCAGTGCCGTGAGCCCGGGGCCCACACGTGGGCTGGGAGCAAGATCGCCATTGTCTTTCTGCTTTGACGCGAGGAACTTCAGGGCGGGGTCGGTGAGCGATTTCAGATCGGCTTTCGTCGGTGCAGCCTGGGTGTGTGTGAACACGGTGAACAGTGCAGGCGACGCGGCAGCGGTTTTCAGCCAGTCGCGGCGAGTGAATGCGGACATGCTGAGCACTCCAGAGGGTGAAATTGAGTCGAGGCGAACGTGTGCGAACGACGTACCACATTCCAAGGTGGCACAGTGAGCACGATAAGCGATGGTGATGCACCTGGCGCGGGCAAAGCATGACCACACCCGCTCACGAAATGACCACTTACACCGTGAGGACGCGATCGCGTGCCACGATGCTCCAGGCACCCACGATCTTGCCGCCCTCGGCAACCAGGGCATCGCGGTGGAGCGCCACCGTGGGGCAGATGTGCGAGGGCAGCGCGAACACCACATCACCGGGCTTGAAGCGACCCGCCTCGGGTGTTTCGACGATCAGGTGTTCTTCATTGTGCCCGACCGCTTCATAAGCCGGGAAATCGAGAAGCGTCACGCGCTTGCCGGCCGGGGGATCGCTGGCCACGGCCTTGGTGCCGAGGTCGAGCGTGACGCGGGTCGCGGTGGGCCGGCTCACCACACGGGTCACCAGCACGGCCGCGGGTGTGATGTCAGCCAGGTCCGCGTACTTCGCACCATAACCCGCATCGTGCAACACAAACGTGCCAGGAGAACACTCGATGCCGGGGATGTCTGTGAGATGCGCATACACTGGAAAACTCGGCGTGCCGCCGCACACCAGCTTCGGGACGGAAATGCCCCTCGCTTCGAGCGACGCCCGCATCTCGAGGATAGGCGTGAGGAACGCACGCACCGCGGCTTCGCGCTCCTCGCGGGCCGGCTGATTATTGTGGCCATCGTAAATCTGGAAACCTTCCACTTTCAGTCCTGGGAGCTTCGCAGCTTGTTCGACCAGTGACATCGCACTGTCACCGATGGCGATGCCGGTGCGATGCTGCCCCACGTTCAGATCGAGGAAGACACTGACCGTGAGCCCGGCCGCGGCCATGGCAGCCGAGAGTGACCGGGTGGAGTCAGGATGATCGATGAGCGTGGAGAAGGTGGTGCCGGGGAACTTGCGAATCAGCGCCACCAGCCGGGCGAGATTCGGGCCGACAAGTGGGTACGCGATGAGCACATCGGCCGCACCCGCGGAGGCGAGCATCTCGGCTTCCGCAATCGTGGCACACTTGTGCCTGGTCACCCCTGCATCCATGAGGAGGCGGGCAATCTCGCGCGTCTTGTGCGTCTTCACATGCGGCCGCACTCGCTCGGGGCCGCCCGCCATCTCGATGATGCGGGCAATGTTCTGCTGAATCAGCTCCGGAAAAAAGACGAGCGATGGGCTGAGGACCGAGTCGAGATCAACGAGTCTGTAAGCAGGGTGCATGGGTGAACTCTCGCAACCGGGGGATGCGAATCATCGTACCAGTTCGTGCAGGCCCGGCACGTGACTTGGGGAATCGTGTCTTAGAGATCGCAAACCCGTCCTCCATCGCCTCATTATCACATACCGCGGCGTTCGACGCGAGCGGGCGCGCGGATCACCGGGCGGGCCACCACGGTGAGCACGAAGAGCCCGAGTGTGATGGCACTGATCCACCATCCGATGCGATAAGAACGCGGCTCAAACGTGAAGATTGCTTCCTTCGCACCACCAGGAACGGCGACCGCACGGAATGCATGATTCGCACGGTGCACGGGCACCTCGACACCATCCACGTGGCAGTGCCAGCCGGGGAACCACACATCCGAAAGCACGAGGAAGCCGCCATCGGGCCGGCCATCAAGTTGCACCACCACGCGATTCGGGTGATACTCCCGAATGCGAATATCACCCCGGCCCACACGCGTGCCGTTCGGCGGCAACTCTTCGTTCGTGGTGAGCAGCACCGTGCGGCGGAAGTCGCAGGCCTTCAACGCGGCAAGTTCCTCGCCCACGGGTATCGCCTTCGCCTCAGGCACCACGAACGCCCGTGGCATCGCTTGCAAATTCTCAAACACCAGCACCGGCGGCATCGGCTTCGGAAGTTGCGGCGGCAGCGCGGGCACCGCAGACGAGGTCGGTTCCTCCTTCACCTTCACCCACGCGGGCGGGTCAAGATGATGAGCCGGGTCCTTCTGAAGTTCCGCGTTGTCCAGATAGTCTGGATAACAGACCAGGTAACGAACATTCAGCAGATCGAAGAGCGCCCGGTTGCTGCGGCCAAAGTTCGGCACGATGGGCTGTGCGACCGGGCTCAGCGACAGCACCGGTGTATCGTCGTTCACAATGAAGCCAATGAACTCGCGGTAGTGCACCACGTCCAGTGGGTTATAGCCCCGGGCGGTTTCAAAACCAGCCACCAGCGGCAACGGCGAACCGCCACCCAGCGGGGCAAAACGATCGTGCGGACCACTGCCCGCGTCGATATCCATCACGCGGTGCTCGCCCAGCGTGGCCCGCGATTTGAAGAAACCCACCAGGCCGGAGTTCGGATAAATGTCTTCCTGGGCCTTTGTCTGCGGCAGTGTGAGCGTGGGGGCCAGAAGCTCGGCAAGGAGCACGAGAATCCAGGCCCGGGTGCGCAGGATCGCTGTACCGAAACGCCCGGGGAGCACCAGCCAGAACATGATCGGTAGCGCGATGATCAGCACGCCCCAGTACAGGAGGAAGTTCGCCCAGACGGCTTTCACGTTCCCTTGCGAGCGCAACACAACCTGGCAAGCCGCGGCCGGCACGAGGGCGAAGACGAGCGCGACGAGGAAAGCACGACGCAGGTTCACACGACTTTCGAGCGACCAGTTCGTGCGAATCAGCGCATCCGTGCTGCTGCCTGCGAGGAATGCGAGCGGGAACGCCGCCACGAGCAACATTCGTGACGGCACACGGAAGAGATTGAAGCCCGGCAACCATTCGATCAGCACGGCACCACCGAGCGAGAAGGCCAGCATACCCAGGAAGACGCCGGCTTGCCACTTCGCGCGGCCACCAGCAAGTGCGGGGGCGGCCAGTGCGGCAGCCAGCCAGAACAGGCCGAAGAGGGCCCGCATCTCCCACGTGGCCGGCGGGTCATAGCCAGCGGATGGGCCAACGAGCCCGAACATCGTGTTGAGCCCGACCTGGATGGACTGCGTCGCTTCGAGGCCGACACTTCGCGCGGAATAGCCCGCGGCTTCAAGGGTCGGCAGGAGTTGCACGGCCGTGAGGAGCATGGCAATGAGCACCGTGCCGAGCCCACAGGCGAGCCAGCGCAGGATGCCGGCACGGGTGCGGCCCGCGAGGCCGAAGGTCCAGGCGGCGGCGAACACACCCGCGTAAAACGACCACTGCGGATGTGTGCCCAGGAGCAAGAGCGCATACGCGAAGCCGGCCCAGAGCACAGGCCAGATGCGACCGCTGCGGATGCCGCTTTCGAGGCCGAGCAGCACGAGTGGCAGCCAGGCGAGGCCAATGGTGATGCTATGGCCGGCCAGAAGTAGGTGGGTCATCCACTTCGCGGAGAACATGAATCCCACAGCGGTGAGGAAGGCACCGGCGTTGCCGAGGTTGTTCGAGCGAGCGTAGAGGAATGCGAAGAGGCCCCCGGCCAGCACGTGCAGCGCGATGATCCAGCTAAGAGCGGGGCCGACCTGGCCTTCCTTTAAAAACATCACACCTGCAAAGGGCGGGTAGAAGAGGCCGACTTGAATATCGTGAACGAGTGGCGAGCCGCAGTAGTGATAGGGGTTCCAGAGTGGGAGCGTGCCGGAGCTTTGCCACTCCCGAGCCACGAAAATATGGGCTGGCAAATGCTCTGCGAGAAAGTCGGAGAAGTCGGAATACAGGACCTGTGTCGGGTGCAAAATCAGTGGATGGAAGTACAGTGCCCAGAGAATGAGAATGGCAAGGTACGGACGGACGGCAATAAACATAGGTGCTGCGAAAGTATGATGGGATTGTTCGCGTCACGCACATGAGCCCGACGCGTCAGCGAGGGAATGACAACTCTTATTTTTTCATCATGAGCGGTGTGCTGCGGCCAGCCCAGACACCGGGAAGTTCGCCGCGTGGTGCACCCGTGGGTCCGCGTGAGCGGAACAGGCTCGCAACGACCCCTAACACAAATAACACGCTGCCGAGGCTCAGCACAAAGCGGCACGCCGTGGTGAGCCAGGCCGGTGCGAGCAAGATCCAGATGCACACGCCGAGAAACAACACGCAGCTAATCGGTAAAAAGTATTGCAGGCACGTCATCATCACCTGGTCGATGCGCATCCGTGGCAACGACCAGCGCATCCACATCATCACCAGCACCAACCCCCAACATTTCCCGGCAAAGACGGCCACATTCAAGAGATTGCCAAGCCAGAAGCCGAATTGCTGAGCCGGTTCAAAGGGTAAGAATCCGCTATGCCAGCCGCCCAGGAATAGAAGGACGGCGAGGCCGCTGACGGCAAACATGCTGCCATATTCCGCCAAGAAAAAGATCGACCAGCGGAAGCCACTGTATTCGGTGTGGAACCCGCCCACGAGTTCGCTCTCGGCTTCAGCAAGATCGAACGGAGCCCGCTTGCAACTGGCCGTGGCGGTGATGTAAAAGATGAAAAAGGCCAGGAAAATGAATGGATCGTGGAAGAGATTCCACTGCCAGAATCCACCCACTTGTTGGGTCCCGATGGTATTGAGATTCAAGGTGCCCGCCAGGCAGATTGGAACCACCACGCACATGGCCCGCGGCACTTCGTAGCTCACCACCTGGGCCGCTTCGCGAACTCCTCCGAACATGGACCACTTGCTCCCGGAGGCGTAGCCGGCCAGCACGACGCCGAAGACTTCACTGGATAGCACGGCCAGCATGAAGAATGCGGCGACATTGAGTTCCTTGCCGACCAACCCGGCACCAAAGGGGAGTGCAAGAAAGCCCACGAAACTGGCGCAGAATGCAAGATACGGAGCAAGTTTAAAGAGAAAGACATCCGCACCCGTCGGCGCGTGGTCTTCCTTCGTGATGAGTTTGATGCCATCGGCCAGTGATTGCAACAAGCCGAACGGTCCCACGCGAGTGGGGCCGAGCCGATCCTGGATGCGGCCCGAGACCTTTCGCTCCGCCCAGATGGCGACATACGCGGAAACACCGATGAAGCCGAACAGCAGAGCCGCCGCGGTGAGACCGGCGGCAACGATGTTCCAGGGAGCCGGGAGAAATTCCGACCAGAGTTCGGGCACGGCGCACACACTCCAGAAATCGGGACGACAACCCGCGAAATCAAATGTATGGTGAGCGGGACGCGACAACAAGGAATCAACCGGAGTTTCGCAACACCCGAGATGAAACCGATTCCACAACGATACGGTTCCGCGACACACCGCCCCTCTACGGTGCGGCCTGGGAATGCTGCACGCTCGCATGTGTGGAGCACACTCGCCGGGTTGTCAGAAACCGCGCCGCGCGATCCGCAAGGCCGTGATGCGAAGCTCGCTCGCCTGGAAGCGTCGTTGCTCCTGAGCGATGAGCCGTTGACGATTCGCCGCATTGTCGATGTGGTCGGACTTACCGATGCCGCGGAGGCACGGAAGCTGCTAGATCGCCTGCATGAACTTCTGGAAGCGGACGCGTGTGCCTTTCAAGTTGAGGAAATCGCCGGGGGATATCAACTTCTCACACGGCCTGTGTATCACCCCTGGCTCACACGGCTGCGCCGCAGTGGTCACGAACTACAACTCACACCCGCCGGGCTCGAGACCCTGGCGGTGATTGCGTACAAGCAGCCGATTATGCGGGCAGAAATCGAGAAAATCCGCGGCGTGGCCTGTGGCGAAATGGTGCGCATGTTGATGGAGAAAGGACTCGTCCGTGTGGCCGGGCGACACGATTCACTTGGTCGACCGCAGCTCTATGGAACCACGCGTAAATTTCTCCAGGCGTTTGGACTTAACACTCTCAAAGATCTACCGGAAGTTGATGCGCTGCGAAGCCCCGCCGCCGAAAACAGGAATGAGGAATAGGAACATTATTTTGTAGAAATAGAGGAATAACACCTTCACAGGCTCGTCGATGTGCACTACATATCTCATCAGGTTCGCGTCACGATGTTTTTGATCGGTGCAACCCACACACAGGAGATGAGTATGGCGAAGGGTGTAAAACTCACGGACATGGTTCGCGCAGCAATGGCAGACCTGGGCGGGGATGCCAAGCCGCTGGCCATTCAGGGCTTTATCAAGGAGAAGTACGGCAAGGAAGTCTCCACCACGATCATCTCGAACTACAAGTCCGTGATGAAGAAAAAGGCCGGTGCCGGCGGCACTCGCGGCCCCGGTCGGCCCAAGAAAGACGGGGCAGCCGGGCCGGGGCGGCCCAAGGCCAGTGCTAATGGCTCCATCCAGATTCAGGACCTCGATGCCATTCGCGGCCTGGTCGAGCGGCTCGGTGCCGAGAGCGTCCGCAAACTTCTCGACTACGTGGGCAAGTAACGGATCCAGCGGATCACACGAGCCCGCCGATGCGCGATCTCCTCGATCACGCTGGCGCGGGCTCATCTTTACTCCGCGAATCAAGTTGAGATCACACCAGCCTCACTTGCCACTTCTCACAGCAACTGGCATCATCTCCTGACGGCGGGCGAGTGGTGGAATGGTAGACACCGGGGACTTAAAATCCCCTGCTTCGCAAGGAGCGTGCGGGTTCGATTCCCGCCTCGCCCACTCCATAAAAAAGCCCGGGAAACGAAAGTTCCCCGGGCTTCCGCGGCTCGTGATGCTTGTTATTTCTTGAACATGGCATTGGTGCGGTCGCCACGCGACAAAATATACGCCATCAGATCCAGCACCTCATCCTCCTGGAATGTGTCCAATAACCCGGCTGGCATGAGTGACAACTTCGAGGGTTTCAGGCTCTCGATGTTGTTGCGATCGATGCTGAACGAGGTGCCCGGGTCGAGCATGTTGGGATTCACGATCACGTTATTATCTTTCAGATTCACGATTCTGCCCACTATCGCCCGGCCGTCAAGGGTGCGGATCTCCACGGCCGCGTACTGATCGCTGATCTCCTTGTTGGGATCAACAATCGATTCCAACAAATCGCGTGGGCTGAATCGGCCGGAAACACCCGTGAGATCCGGACCATGGCTGCCGCCTTCATTGTCGTAGCGGTGGCAGGCGAAGCACTTGGCCGAGGCAAACGCCTTGCGACCCTTCTCGAAGTCGCGGCCACTCTTGAGGCCGGCCTCCAGTTTGGGGGCGAGATCGTCAATCCTGTATGCCTTCACAAATGGCCGCGGGGCTTCCTCGGGGATCTTCACGGTGCCGGGTGCGGCATTGATAATGGGGTTTAATGTCGCCAGTTCCTGGGGTGTGAGGTTGGCCACTGCGTCCGTCTTGATCTGCTTGAGGAAGCCCTGGAAACTGTTCCCACCCTTGAAATTCGCGGCCTTGAGGAACCAGGTGAAATAATCTTTGCGGAGTTCCGGCGTCCAGCCAGCCTTGAGCATCCTGAGCGAACGGGCATACTCCATTTGCTCTTCCTGTGTCGGCGCATCAGCCAGCAACTTCATCGTTTTCGCCGCGACCGTGGGCGATTGCAAATAAACCAGCACCTGACACATTTCGCCATTCACATAGCGATTGGCATGGGGATAGGTCGGTTCGAGCTGAGAGAGCACGGCCTGACGCTCCTCGGCTGTGGGAGCACCAAAACGGTTGAAGAGCACCTCATATACGCGCAGGACTTCAAGCTTCTGGTCGTCATTCAATTTGGCGAACTCGATCTTGCCGAGCGCAGCCACGATCTTCCCTCGCAGGGCTGGATCGGCCGGGGCATCGGTCGGCTTCCGATGGAACGGGTCCTGTGCGGAGACCCGGCACAAGGCTAGCAAGGCTTGCGTCGCGGCGACGGGGTCTTTCTCGGCGAGTGCACGCTCGGCCCACAGCTTTACATCTTGATGTTCAATGGCCACTCGTGCGGCATAACGGATGAAGCGATCGGCGTTGTTCAATTCCTTCCAGGCGGCATCCACGGCGGGTTGGCCGATCTTCGTGTGGAGCTTCTCGACATCGAGCCGGGTCTGGCGGGCCTCCTCGGCCACGCCCAGGCCCGTTGTGGTGATTGGTGGCGGCGGCTCCTTCACACCTTCACCGGTGTACGTCACACGGTACAGGCCGGACTTGGTGCGCCGGCCGCCGATAGTGAAGTACATGGCACCATCTTTCGGATTGATCACCACATCGGTGAGTGGCAGCGGCGTACCCGTCACGAATTCTTGCACCTCGGCCGTGTACGCGCTACCGTTTGGCTTCATGTGAACGGCATACATCTTCCCGTAGCTCCAGTCGCAAATATAGAACGCGTCCTGGTATTTCTCGGGGAACTTCGCTCCATAACCGAAGCACACACCGGTCGGTGAACCCGGTCCAATGTTGACCACTGGCGGGAGTGTGTCTGGGTAATAAGCCGGGAACTTGCCCGCTCCATTTCGCCAGCCGTACTCACTCCCACTGGTGACGAGGCACACGCGTGTCGGGCGGTACCACGGTGTGTTGAAATCCCATTCCATGTCGGCATCATAAGTAAACAAATCACCGCTCTTGTTGAACGCGGCGTCGTACTCATTGCGATAGCCGGCACTGAAGAGTTCCCAGGTTTTGCCATCGGGGCTCACGTTATAGATGGCACCGCCGGGCCCCATCACACCTTTCATGAAGCCATTGCCATCGGCAATGCGTGGCAGCAGGTGATCCTCGCCCCACACCGGTGGCACACGCGTCGAATCATAGGGCACCAGTTTTGTCTGGTTGCCACAGACCACTGTGAGATGCTTGCCATCCGGGTTCAGGAGTACCGCGTGCGGGCCGTGTTCACCACCGCCACCTTCGAAGCGACGCAAAAGTTCGATCTTGTCGAAGGTGTCATCGTTGTTGGTATCGGTCACGCGATAGAGCCCGCCTTCTTTCGAATCGTTGACCACCACGTAGAGCGCATCGAAGGCCCACAACAATCCCTGGGCCTTGCCGGGGCCGGGGATTCGTTCGACCTTGGTGTCCTCGGGCTTGCCGCCGATCGGAGGCGGTGTGACGCGGTACAACGCTCCGTATTGATCGGAAACGATCAGCCGACCTTTGGGGTCGACGCACATATTGACCCACGAACCCTGTGCTTCCTTGGGAACTGAGTAGAGCAGTTCCACCTTGAAGCCCTTGGCGACATTCATGGTGAGCGGGTCGGTCGCGGGCGGTTCTTTCTGGCCGGGCTGCACGGCGGGCGGGCCTTTTTTCTTTTGGGCGGCTGAGGCCGGTCTCTCGACCGGCCCGAGTGTGGCCAGTCCGACGGCACTCAAAAGGAAGAGGGCCAGAGGCATTCGTGTCATGGGGAGGCTTCTCCGTGGCGTGAAGGCGTGTGCGAACAAGTATAGCCGCGAGTGGGCATTCGCGACACCATCGCGTCAGCCGCACCTTGAACTGTCACGCTCATTTCGTACATCAGAGGTCGCTTGCGTGCGACAGTTTTTTCTCTCGAGTCGGTAACCCTCCATGAGCTTTTCGTCGTTCCATCTCTTCTTTGATGATCTGGAACTCGGCCAGGAATGGAGCTCCGGCGGGCGCACCATCACCGAGACGGATGTCGTGAACTTCGCCGGCTTCAGCGGCGACTTCAACCCGATCCACATCGATCACGAGTTTGCCAAGAGCACGCCGTTCCGCCGGCCGATTGCCCACGGTTTCGCCGTGTTCTCGGTCGCGAGTGGGCTTGGTGTGATGACGCCGCCGGTCCGAACCATTGCCCTGTTGCGAGTCCGCTACTGGAACTTCTCGCTGCCCGTGTTCTGTGGCGACACGATCCACTGCGTGAGCCGGGTCGTGGAGAAGACACTGCGAGGCCGGGGCCGACGCGGCGAAGTGGTGTGGTACCGCGGGGTGCTGAACCAGGAAGGCAAGACCGTGCAGGAAGGGGAAGTGGTGACGCTCATCGAAGCTCGCCCCTTGCCGCGTGGCGGAGGCAGTGCCGACGCCGAGGGCGAGAACGCGACCCTTCCTGCATCAAAGAATGGTTGATTGTCTTAAACGGGTTGCGGGACCGGCACGGGCGCGGTCCTGTTCCATTTCACCTCTAACCCACCACGATCCATGCCGAAGGAATTCGACGTCTGCGGGTTGGGCAATTCCCTTGTCGATATTCTTCTCGAACTGACGGATGCGGAGTTCGCCGCACTCGGCTTCGAGAAGGCAACGATGCGACTGGTGGAACCCGCCGAGCAACGGCAACTGTTCGAGGCTTTCCGCGATCACGAACCGCGGCTCGTCAGCGGTGGCAGCGTCGCCAATTCGATCATCGCCTGTTCGCAACTCGGTGGCAAAGGTGCCTTCATAGGCTGCGTCGGCGACGACCGCTACGGTCTGCACTACTCTGGCGAATTTGACGAACTTGGAATCGAGTTTTGCAACGCTCCGCTCGTCGGCGAAACCACGGGCACCTGCGTCAGCATCATCACGCCCGATGCCGAGCGCACCATGCGGACGAGCCTGGCTGTTTCCAGCCACCTGGCCGCCCGCCATGTGGACGCCAGCCGCATCCAGGCCAGTGAATGGCTCTTCATCGAGGGCTACGTCTTCGCCAACCCCAGCACGGGGCAATACGCGATTCGCGAGGCCGTCCGTGCGGCCAAAGCGGGGAATGTTCGCGTGGCACTCACCTGCTCGGAAGCGTTCGTACCGCAGGCGTTCAATGAGCCATTCCACGCCGCTCTGAAGCAAGCCGATCTGCTGTTTTGCAACTCGACGGAGTCGATTGCCATTGCTGGTGGAGCCGATGCCGCCGAAGCATTCAGCCACTTGAAGGGCCTGGTGCCCAACTGCGTCGTCACCGATGGACCGAACGGAGCCTTTGTTCGCTTCGAGGGTGCCGAACACCACATCCCGGCGTTCCCGTGCGAACCGAAGGATCTTACCGGTGCCGGCGACATGTTCGCGGGTGCGTTTCTCTACGGCATCACCCATGGCATCGCCCCTGAGAAGGCCGCCCGGGCCGCGAACTTCCTGGCCATGAAGGTCATCACCCAGATCGGCGCCCGCCTCCATCACGGTGCAAAAGACTTCTGGGCCGAAGCACTCGCTCAGTAACCGCGGCACCACGGGGCTCACATCATGTCGCGCATTCGCACCTTCATCGCGGTCGAAATTGGTAACGACATTCGCAAGAATGCCGTGGCCCTTCAGCAACGACTCGGCAAGATCGACCCGGATGTGAACTGGGTCGATGCCGCCGGCATGCACGTCACGCTGCTGTTCCTGGGTGAAGTCGATGTGCGAGAAATCGTGGATGTGTGCCGGGCCGTGAAGGAAGTTGCCAGCCGCGAACCGGTCTTCCCGTTGCGCGTGGCCGGCGTGGGGGCCTTCCCGAACACGCGGCGGCCCAAGGTGGTGTGGGCCGGCATCACCGATGGAGCGGACGCCCTGCAACGCCTCCACGAGGGTATTGCCGAGAAGTTGCTCGATCTAGGCTGCTATCGCAAGGAAGAGCGAGCCTTCACCCCACACCTCACGCTCGGCCGCATCAAGGACGGCGGCGATGCCCTCATGGCTGAACTCCCCAAGCTCATGGCCTGGAATGGCGGCCTCACTACCATCGGCGAAGTCGTTGTCTTCTCGAGCGAACTCAAACGTGATGGCCCCGAATACGTCCGCCTCGGCGGCGGCGAACTCCGGGGGAAGTGACCTTCCGTCTTCACCAATCAAGCCTTCGGCAATCACGAATCCAGTGTTCCGAGCCGCTCCAGGATCAAGTGGATGCATTCGCAGTCCCGGCTCTCGGGGATGCTCTGCTCGGCCGAAGCGGAGACCAGTTCCAGTTGATCTTGCAACGCCTGGCGGCGTTCTTTTTCCGATGCCCTTGCGGCAATCACCTCGAGACCTTCGAGAAGCGCGAACAGCACCGCGACATTGCCACGGGCATTCTGGCGGATCTGGTCGAATGCTTCACTGAGCAGCCCTTTGAACGAGGGGCCTCGTGCGATCACACGCAACTCGCTCGCTTCCATTCGGAAGGGAGTAGGAAGAACGCGCGAACCCAGCCGGGCGAGAATCGCAGTGAGGTAGTGCACGCAGGTCACCGCTGTGGTGGTATCATTGATTCCTGGTGAGAGAGCCTTGAGCGCCACGTCCACAATCTGGCGAATGCCGAAACCCGCATCCTGGACGATCGTCCTCTGGCTGCCGATGGTGTAGAAGGAGTTCAGTTTGCGAATCGTCGATTGTTCGGGTGGCGTGCGGGTGGCGATGGAAGCGAGTGCTGCCCCGTCCACCACGAATTCGCCGATGCCACGCTCCATGCGAATGATGCCCTTTAACTCTCGTGCGAACTCGACCAGTCCATCGCCATCGATGCCCTGAAGATAACCGGAGCGGCCAGCAGGCATGGGCAGCCACTTTTGTAAGGCCAGCGCCTCGGCTTCCGGCACAATCACGGGGTCGGCTGCTTCGCCCATCTCGGTGGGGAAGAGCCGATCGATTGCCTCAATGGTCTCCGAGGCCGCCGACTGGATGATGCTCTCGGCCTGTATGGATGAGGCGATGTGGTGGATAAAATAGATGAGGCAGCCGATGCCCATGATCGCGAGGGCCACGGCAAACAGCACCGCGAGTGAGGGAACGAAGGATCCCTCCTCACCGCTGCGGATGGTGCGAAGCACGACCACGCAATAGACGAAGATGCCGAGGAAACTTCCCAGAACCGTCTGGTTCGAACGGTCGCGCATGAAGTTGCGGAGAATGCGCGACGTGTACTGGCTGGATGCCAGTGTGAGGGCCACGATGGTGATGGAGAACGCCACGCCCGCCACGGTGATCATGGATGTGGCGATCGCCGTGAGCATGCCGCGCGAGCCTTCTGCTCCGGCCCCAAATAGACGCGGCCAGCGATCGCCCAGATTGGCTTGCTGGAACGAATTATCCAGTTCGATGAGGCTCAGTGCCAGAACAATAGCACCCAGCACCAGCAGCGTGGGTACAAACCACAGACTGGAACGCAACGAGTCTCCCAGTGCCCGCACATGATGCATCATGACTTCTTATTACACTCCACTTTAAAAAAAACCGATCGCAACAACGCGATCGGGTGGATATCGAACACTCAAATATCATCCGCATTCGGCTCCTGGGCAATCAATCGTTGCATCACTTCGATCTTGGTTCCGAGGAACATGACGTTGGGAACATCAATCTCTTCGCGTGTCGCTCCAGATGTGCGAATCTTGAGATCGCCTGAACCCACGCCCAGCAACCAGTGGCGGAAGAGGTCCTCACGATGCTTCTCCAGCATCATGCCGTTCGTGTCGAAACTGCGTGAACCGGCACCCAGCACCACGACGTGAGTCACTTGCCCTGGCGTGAAGTGCCAGTAGCTCATCCGGTCCACAATGAATGTGGAGACCACCCACATCGTTAACATAAGAGTGGAGAACCAGAAATAGGCTCCAAAATTCAAGTGAATCTCCAGGTTGCCGAACCAGGTGAGGATATTGTCCCAGAGGGCGAAGTACGCCAGGATCACACTGACAAGCACCACACCCATGATCACCAGCCCCGAGACCAGCCCACGGGCGGACACATTGGTGATGATGATCACCAGGAAGAGGGTGAGGAAGAAGAACACACCCAGGTTGCTGCTTGTGTGGAACAGTTCGAGGTCGGCGCCGATCTGATATTCACTCCCTTGCCAGTAGGTGAGGGCTGCCATCACATAACCCATCAACCAAACAGGCCACCAATAAACGAGTGAGGAATGACTGAACACTTTCTGTTGCTCGATCACTGCCGGCCTCTCCTCAGTTACCGGTGCCACGGGTTGCCGGGCCACGAATTGGGGTTGAGGCGGGGGTGCGGCATGCTGGACCGGCGGCGGCTGAGGCTGCACACGCGGCGGAGCATTCACCGGCTGTTGCATTGGCGGCGGAGCCCCGGGTCGAGTGCCCGGGGGATTGGGTGAGACCGCCGGCCCGGGGGAATTCTGCGCCGGGGTATCGACCCGATGATTATGCTCATTCATGGTGTTAGCTCCTTGAAGTGAAACATGAAAGAAAGCGAGTGTAGTTGGCGTGGCCCCGCACTCTGCAGAACCTCACTACGAGGCAAATGCACCCGACAAACAGCGAATGGCCGATCAGTTCAGAAGCGGTAGCTCGCTGCCACACCCGTGGTCGTGGGCATCTGTTTGGTCGATACAACCACCACTTCGCCCTTCATGCGAAGCACGAGTTCGGCCAGGTCATCGAGTGCATCGTCCACTTCCGGATCAGCAAGATCACTGGATTGCAGCTTGCCTGTCGCCTGGTCGATCTTGCCGGGGATCTGCCGATCTGCCTCCACCAGCAACACTCCGACTCGGCCAGCGATAGCCGCCTCGGCAACAGCGGCGAGATTGTCCGATGCTTGTTGGCGGGAGTAGGCCAGTTGATAGTCATCCGCCATTTTGGCGAGGCGCTTCTGATAATGCGGCTCCGCCACGCGCCACGCCTCGACTCGCAGCTGATTGAGGTCCAGCGACTCAGGATTGCTCGCGATCCCCTCGGCCATCAACAAGGTGTTGTGGCTAATCTTGTGAAACTGAGCGTGATACTCTGGCAGGGCCGCCAACAGGAGAGGCAAACCGGACGGGCGCGAATGGTGATCGCGCACGCCACGATCAATGACGCGGAAGAAACGCTCCGTGTCGATGCCCACTTCCTCTTTCCGGGAGCCATGCCCGTGATGCATGGCCGGAGCACCCTGGCCACCGGCCGTGGACCCCTTGCCATACGACGCGACCGTGAGGTGCGGCTCGGTCAATTCGGCTCCCAGCGCCTCGGTCAGCGTGTGGGGAACATTCGGCATCTCGATCGGATCGAGCGAATCGCGATCGCCTTCATAAAGTTTGGCTTCCTCACGCGTGAGGCTGAGAATCTGGTACCGATCGGCCGACTGGAGAATTCGAAGCAGTGGTTTAATGTGAAAACTGTCGGCCACCACAACGAGTTCCGGAACGGAACGCTGCAGGTCGAATACCTGAAACGAATCAGCCGAGCCGAGCACAACCAGGCCGTCCGTCCGATGGTTCCAAAACGCGCGATCGTCCGCTAGAGCCTGAAACTTATCCACGAGTGATCGCACTTGATTCGTGGAATACTTCTGCCGCAACGAGCTATCCATCTCCTTTAACAGATTCCGATACACGATCGGATCTTTCTGGTTCTCCGGGTGGCTGCGGTGTGTCGGCAGATACAGCGAGAGGCATGGCGGCGTGTGATCGGCCAGCAGTTGAGTCAGTTGATCCGGTGTGAATTGTTTCATGATGTCCCTCAGTGTTAAGCTCGCCGTCGAGGGCGGCGGGGCTGGTGCGATTACGGGCCGTGTCAGTTTCACGGAACCCCGGACATCTCGTTTGCGAGATGAGATGCTTGAAGCACAGATCCCGGCACGTACATGCTCGGAGCGGCTCGCGACTGCGAACGCTTGGTCCGCCTGGAATCCTCGGCGGCTTTGTCAGCGCGACGCGAATCACGTACCGTCGTGCAGGGCTCGTCTCAAAAATAAGCGGCGCACGGTCAGCGTGAGGAAGACGCGGGCCTTGCAAATCCGGGAGACGGGTGAACCGGAAGAGATTTCATTTTGAAGTGGAGAACTTCGTGTTGAGACCAACTCGCCCACGACGGGAGGTCCCCAGTTATTTTCCTGATGGCGATTTGGGTATTTCACTTCTCAACAATGGGAGAAAACTCGCACGACCCCGTGAGCGATTCGAGGCGTTTGATCGCAAGCCTCCAGCACAGACGTGAAATGGGCCAGGGGAACGCAAACCCTGCACTCCCCCGGCCGTGGCAATAACTTCGTGAACTTCTCGTGCTCATTGTAGTGAGCCCGAGAAATCAATCATTATTCCTTGATTCGCATGCCGTAGAACGAACGCCACACGAAGAACATCGAAATCGCGAGGAAGAGCGCCGCGAGGCCGCCAGTGAGCGTGCCGCCCTCGGACTTTTGCAGCGACACGGCCAGTTCCACGGCGAGCAGGCCGAACAGTGTCGTGAACTTGATGATCGGGTTCAGTGCCACGGAACTCGTGTCCTTGAACGGATCGCCCACGGTGTCGCCCACCACCGTGGCATCGTGCAGGGGCGTGCCCTTCATCTTCAATTCGGTCTCCACAATCTTCTTGGCGTTGTCCCAGGCACCGCCCGCGTTCGCCATGAAGATGGCCTGATAGAGCCCGAACAGCGCGATCGAGATCAGGTAGCCGATGAAGAAGTAAGGTTCGAGGAAGGCGAAGCCGAGCGTGGCGAAGAAGACGGTGAGGAAGATGTTGAACATCCCCGCCTGGGCGTACTTCGTGCAAATCTCCACCACTTTCTTGCTGTCCGCGGTGCTCGCCTTCTCTGTCGATTCCAGGTTAATGTTCGCCTTGATGAACTCCACCGCGCGATAAGCACCCGTGGTCACGGCCTGCATGCTCGCACCGGTGAACCAGTAGATCACGGCACCACCGGCGATGAGTCCGAGCAGGAACGGCGGGTGCAGAATCGAGAGGAACGCCAGGTATTCGGGCTGCAAGCCGTTTGTGAGTGCCACGATGATGGCGAAGATCATCGTGGTGGCACCGACCACCGCCGTGCCGATGAGCACCGGCTTCGCGGTCGCCTTGAAGGTGTTGCCGGCTCCGTCGTTCTTTTCGAGGTTCTCCTTGGCAGCGTCGAAGTCCGCATCGAAGCCGTAGGTTGCCTTCAAATCGTCCTTCACATTCGGCACGCTCTCGATGGTCGAGAGTTCGTACACACTCTGGGCGTTGTCCGTCACCGGCCCATAGCTATCGACAGCAATGGTGACGGGGCCCATCCCGAGGAAGCCGAAGGCGACCAGGCCGAACGCGAAGACGGCGGGGGCGAGCATCATCGTGGAGGGAATCGAGAGGCTGATCCAGTACGCGACGCTCATGAGGCCGAGGATGGTCATGCCGAGCCAGTACGCACTGAAGTTGCCGGCGACGAGGCCGCTGAGAATATTGAGCGAGGCACCACCTTGCCGGCTCGAGGTGACGACTTCCTGCACGTGGCCCGAATGCACCGAGGTGAAGACCTTCACGAACTCGGGGATGATCGCCCCGGCGAGTGTTCCGCAAGTGATGATGGTCGAGAGTTTCCACCACAGTGAGGTGTCGCCACCGAGATCGGGAACGAGGATGATCGAGACCAGGTACGTCAGCAACACGGAGACGATCGACGTGAGCCAGACGAGCACGGTGAGTGGGGCTTCGAAGTTGAAGCTGCGTTCGTTCTCGTAGAGTTTCTTGGCACGGGCTTCGTTGATGAAGTACGACCCGGCCGAGGCGATCACCATCATCACACGCATCATAAAGATCCAGACGAGCAACTGCACTTGCACCTTGGGATCATGAACGGCGAGCAGGATGAAGGAGATGAGCGCGACGCCGGTGACGCCGTAGGTCTCGAAACCGTCCGCGGAGGGGCCGACCGAGTCGCCGGCGTTGTCGCCGGTGCAGTCGGCGATGACACCGGGATTGCGGGCATCGTCCTCTTTAATCTTGAAGACGATCTTCATCAGGTCGGCCCCGATGTCGGCAATCTTCGTGAAGATACCGCCGGCCACGCGGAGCGCGGCGGCACCCAGCGATTCACCGATGGCGAAACCGATGAAGCAAGCCCCCGCGAGTTCGCCCGGGATGAACATCAGGATGATGAGCATCAGCAGCAACTCGACGGAGATGAGCAACATGCCGATGGAGATGCCGGCCTTGAGCGGGATGGCATAGCAAGGGTACGCCTTGCCGGTGAGCGAGGCGAACGCGGTGCGGCTGTTGGCGAAGGTGTTCACGCGGATGCCGAACCAGGCCACGCCGTACGACCCCAGGATGCCGACGATGCTAAATCCCAGGATGATGGCGACCTTTTCGGGCGTGAAGCCCTCGGCCGGGCCTTTCAAAACGCCGAAGTAGATGTAGATGATGCTGCCGATAAAGAGCCAGAGCACCACGAGGAACTTGCCCTGCGTGAAGAGATAGGTTTTGCACGTCTCGTAGATGAGTTCCGAAACTTCGAGCATCGTGCGGTGAACGGGTAGGTTCTTCAGTTGCGAGTAGATCATCAGGCCAAAGGCAAGCCCGGCGGCGGAGACGAGCAGACCCAGATACAGCAAATTCTTGCCACCGATGCCGCCGACGAACTCGACGGAGTTCAAATCCGGCAACTTGAGGTTGGCTTCACCACCCGCATGCGAGGTGTCCGGTGTGGTTTCGTTCGCGCTGGCTGAACCGGCGAAGTTACCGAGCAGGAACAGGGCCAGGAACAATCGCACCACGGTGGCGCGGAACAAAGCCAGTGGCCCCGCGGCCGGGCCGGGGGGAGAGCATTCTGCAGTCGGCATGGTGGGGGTCTTTCTTCAACGGGTTAGCGGGAGTCAGAAGGCCCGAAGATGATCGGTAAGATATTCGCGTGAAGGGGCGAGGGCAACACACGCTTCGGCATACCCTGCATTTCGCAGCAATGGACACGCCAGCGAGACTGCGGCACGAATGCGAATTCGGTGAAAGGAGCATGCCGTGCTGATGGTGAACTGGCCGGAGCCGAATCAGCAACGGTTCGCGGAACTGGCAGCGGAGCGGAACGCCCGCGTTGATGCGTTCAGCAGTTCGTAGATCGCTGGTACCCTGTTTCGAAGTCAGGTGGCCCGGGACCTCGCGACCCGGGCCTGACCATTCTTGCTCCGGCCGTTCTTGCTGCCGCATTGCCGACACCGGCCTCGCCGTGATACGTTATCACGCATGAACCTCTTCGCTCTCACGCTTTATCACACCACCAATGGCCGCGTCGTGCTGCATGCCATGCCGGTCATGCTCATGGTGCTCTGCTGCCTGGCCATCGCCTACCGCTACTACTCGGCCTTCCTCGCCGCGAAGGTGGCAGCGCTGGATGATAGCCGCGTCACGCCGGCGCACCGCTTCAACGATGGGCAGAACTATCACCCCACGAACAAGTGGGTGCTCTTCGGCCATCACTTCGCCGCGATCTCCGGAGCCGGGCCGCTGATCGGTCCGGTCCTCGCGATTCAATATGGGTACATGCCGGGATTGCTCTGGCTCGTCATCGGCGTGTGCCTCGCCGGAGCGGTTCAGGACATGCTCGTGCTCGCCGCGAGTGTGCGCCGCGATGGGAAATCGCTGGCCGAGATTGCTCGCCATGAACTCGGCCGCGGAGCCGCGATCATCGCATCGATTGCGATTCTCTTCATTGTGATCATCGCGCTGGCCGGGCTCGGCTTCGTGGTGGTGAAGGCACTCGGCGGCGAGGAGGTGAAGCTGCCCAAGGGAATGGAGATCCATCGCACAACCGATGCACCGCTGCTTGAAAAAAGCGAGAAGCCCGATGGTTCTCTCCACTACCGCTTCCCTCCGGGATGCCAGATTCGCTATGGGCACGGTGAACCGCTCTCGGCACGACCCGAATCATTCGAGATCAAGATTCCGGCGAACGAAATCGGAAACGTGACGCAGACCGATGTCCAGAATGTCCAGGTTCTCACACTCCCCAAGGGTTGCACGCAGGTGATCCCTGGCTCTTCGTGGGGCACTTTCACGATTGCCTGCACGATTCCGATTGCCTTGCTCGTCGGCTTGTGGATGTACCGCATTCGGCCCGGGCGTGTGGTGGAAGCATCGCTGATTGGCGGCTTCCTCACACTGGTCGCCGTCGGCATAGGCGAACCGGTGTCGCGTTCGGCACTCGCCCCTTACTTCACGCTCACACGCGACCAGACGATTCTCTCACTCGCCATCTATGGCTTCATCGCCGCGGTGCTGCCGGTGTGGTTGTTGCTTGGGCCGCGCGATTACCTTTCCAGCTTCTTGAAGATCGGCACCATCGGCCTGCTCGTTGTCGGCGTCTGCGTGGCGAACCCGCCCTTGCGTGCTCCGATGTTGAACGAGGTCTTCCTCAACGGCGGGCCCACGTTCCCGGGCAAGATCTTCCCGTTCGTGTTCATCTGCATCATGTGCGGGGCGATCAGCGGCTTCCACTCGCTCGTGGCCAGCGGCACCACGCCCAAGATGATCGAGAAGGAATCGCACATCCGCCGCATCGGTTATGGCGCGATGCTGATGGAAGGGCTCGTGGGCACCGTGGCCCTCATCGCCGCCGCAAGCTTGCCTTCGGATCTCTATTACGACATCAATGTTGCCATCGATCGCGCTCCGGAATTCCAGGGGCAACTTGCCGAGGTGCGCGACAAATATGGCGTGAAAGCACCGGCTGAGGAGGGCGACCCGCTCCATGCGGCCAACGTCGATTCCCCCTCGCACCTGAACCTCGGCACCGTCGAGGAGAAGGTCGGCGGCGAGTCGCTCCGCGGCCGTACAGGGGGGGCCGTCACGCTTGCCGTCGGCATGTCCGTGATCTTCGAGGAAGCATTTCAACGGCTGGGAGCCACCGCGGACTGGCTGCTGAAATACTGGTATCACTTTGCGATCATGTTCGAGGCCCTGTTCATCCTCACCACCATCGATGCCGGCACCCGCATCGCCCGCTTCCTCTTTCAGGAGACGGCCGGGCGCGTCTATGCGCCCTTCGGCCGGCCCGACTGGCTGCCCGGTGCCATCCTGGCCAGCGCCATCGTCACGCTTGGCTGGAGCTTGCTGGTCCGCAGCGGCTCCATCCTCACGATCTGGTCGATGTTCGGCATCGCCAACCAGGGACTCGCCATCCTTGCGCTCGCGCTCGTCACCACCTGGCTCGTGAACAGTGGCCGCAGCCGCTACTGCGCCGTCACAATTATTCCCATGCTCTTCGTGTGCAGCACGACGTTCACGGCGGCGGCGAAGATGGTGGCCGGACCGTTCGCGGATGACATGCGAAAAGGATTGACGAAGGGCTACTTGAACGCCGGGCTCACTGTCTTTGTGGTCACGTGCATCGGCGTGCTGGTGCTGTGGTGCCTCGCACGCTGGCTCAGCGTCTGGCTGACACCGCGGAACGCCCCGCCGAGTTCCTGAACCCGTTCGCCTTCACGCAGGAGCCACGCCGTCACGACTGTTCACGTTGTGCGGCCTGGCTCCTTCGCAATTCTTGAGCATCTCGCGAACTGGCCTTTCAATACTCCACAGATGTTCATTAACATCTGCAGCACAGTCGTCGCCAATCGGGTGACGGAAGCGAGACGTGCTCGCCCGGGGAGCTTCGTGTCATGTTGCAAGAGGCTGTCGATGTGCCGACACGGATCGGCGAGATTTACCGTGCCGAGTCTCGGCGTGTGTTCGCCTCGTTGGTGCGTGTGCTGCGTGACTTCGACCAGGCCGAGGAAGCGATGCACGAGGCATTCGCAGCCGCACTCGAACGCTGGCCACGGGAAGGAGTGCCGGAGAACGCCCGGGCCTGGCTGGTCTCGGCCGGGAGATTCAAGGCCGTCGATGCACTGCGTCGCCGGGGTCACTTCGACACGCTCCAACCGGCACTGGCGGGAAGGCTGGCCGAGATTGCCAGTGTCAATGCGGCACGAGCCGATCTGGCCATCGAAGATGATCGCTTGCGACTGGTCTTCGCCTGCTGCCACCCGTCCATCGACCGCACGGTGCAGGTTCCACTGACGCTGCGTGAAGTGTGCGGACTGACCACCGAAGAGATCGTCGGCGCGTTCCTCACCGCACCCGCCACGATGGCCCAGCGGATCGTGCGTGGGAAGGCCAAGATTCGCGATGCGGGAATCCCCTTTACGGTGCCAGCCGCAGCCGAGTTGCCGGAGCGTCTGGACTCCGTGCTGGCCGTGATTTACCTGGTGTTCAACGAGGGCTATTCCGCAACATCGGGTGAAGCGGTCACGCGTGCGGATCTCTCGGGTGAAGCGATTCGCCTCGGTCGATTGGTGGTCGAGTTGTTGCCCGAACCGGATGCAGTGGGCTTGTTGGGGCTGATGCTGCTTCAGGAATCACGCCGACAGGCCCGAGCCACAGCCGAGGGCGATCTGGTGCTGCTCGAAGAGCAGGATCGCTCGAAGTGGGATGCACCGTTGATCGCGGAAGGGCAACGGCTGGTCGAGCAGGCGCTGGCGAGCCGACGGTTTGGGCCGTATTCGTTGCAAGCCGCGATTGCCGCGGTGCACGCCAGCGCCTCTACAGCTGCTGCCACCGACTGGCGACAGATCACCTCGCTATACGATGCTCTTCGCACGATCAACCCTTCACCCGTGGTGGAATTGAACCGCGCCGTGGCGGTGGCCATGCGTGATGGGCCCGAAGCGGGGCTCGAGGTCATTGATCAAATTCTTGGCCGCGGCGATTTGACGACGTACCACCTGGCCCACGCTGCCCGTGCCGACTTGCTTCGCCGACTGGGAAAGCACGCGGAAGCACGCACCGCCTACGAACAGGCCCTCGCTCTCGCACAGCAGGAACCCGAACGAAGGTTTCTGCTGAAGCGATTAGCGCAGTTGTGAGAATCCAGCAGCTCAGAGTGCTCGAATATCCACTGATTTCTTTTTCGGAAAATCTCTCTCGGCTTGTCGAACTTCCGCGTTCCCGTTCGACTGGTATGTGAAAGCCCGGGCGGTGCGAACACGACACCGTCACCCGCACACGCTTCATGAGCGAGGTCTGCATGATCCGGCAGAAGATCACCACGTTCCTGTGGTTCGATGGCCAGGCTGAGGAGGCTGCGGCGTTTTACGTTTCGATCTTTCCGGATTCGGCCATCACCCACTGCACGCCGGGCCCCGAAGGCAAGCCGCTCGTGGTCGAGTTTCGCCTGGCGGGGCAACAGTTCCTGGCCTTGAACGGTGGGCCTCACTTCCACTTCACCGAGGCCATCTCGCTCTCGATCGACTGCCAGTCGCAGGCGGAAGTCGATGAGTACTGGGAGAAACTCACAGCGGGTGGCGCACCCAGCCACTGCGGCTGGCTCAAGGACCGCTACGGCCTCTCATGGCAAGTGGTGCCGGAGCAGTTGCCGAAGCTCCTGGCCGATGCGGACCGGGCCCGGGCCGGCCGTGCCATGCAGGCCATGATGGGCATGACCAAGATCGACATCCAGGCCTTGCAGAACGCGGCAGACCAGCAGTGAGCAATCGGCTTCACAAACGCAAACAGGAGATCAGATGAAATACATGCTGCTGATTTATGGAGCCGAGAGTGGCTGGACCGAAACCGAGCGCCAGGAATGCATGGTCGAATCGATGGGCATCGGCGAGGAACTCGCTTCCCAGGGCAAGTACCTTGCCTCTTCACCGCTCGAATCGGTGAGCACGGCCAAGACCGTCCGCGTCCGCAACGGGCAGACGCTCATCACCGATGGGCCGTTCGCCGAGACCACCGAGCAACTGGGTGGCTACTACATGCTCGATCTGGCGGACCTGGATGAGGCCATCGCCGTGGCCAGCCGGCTGCCACCCGCCAAGAAGGGCACGGTCGAAATCCGGCCACTGTTCACACTCGACGACTTGCCGCCTTCTCGTCAACTGCCTGAACAGCCCGGTGCTTTGAGCCCCTATTTGCTGCTCTGCTACGACGATGAGGCCGTCTGGCAGGCCGCGGGCACGGAAGCACTGCAGGCCGCCATGGCGGAAGCGGTCGCCCTGACGCATGAGTTGCACGAAGCCGGTCAATACGTCAGTGCTTCGCCTCTGCATCCTTCCGCGACCGCCACATGTGTGCGTGTGCGTGACGGGAAGCGCATCATCTCGGACGGCCCCTTCACCGAGACGCATGAGGTGCTGGGTGGCTACTACCTGATCCTGGCCGACTCGCAGGAAGCTGCCGTGAGCATCGCCGCCCGCCACTCGGGAGCCCCCAAAGGCTCGGTCGAAGTGCGGCCGCTGTTCGACCTCTCGGGTTTGCGAAAGCGCTGAGCGAATTCGGAAGAGACTGTCGATTTCCGACACGCTGATTCGACCCGTGTCAGGCAACACAACCGTTAATTGTTTCCAGGCCCAACAACCTGTCAGGAGAAATGATGAGCCAGACCACGATTGCCCCGTACCTGTTCTTCAACGGCGTCTGTGATGAGGCAATTGCATTCTACAGCAAGGCGCTGGGGGCTGAAGTCGAGATGGTGATGCGTTTCGATGAGAGCCCGGAACCGCCGCCGCCGGGAATGCTCCCGCCCGGCTTCGAGAAGAAGGTGATGCACGCCTCGATTCGTGTGCGTGGTATTCCGCTCATGCTGTCGGATGGTTGCGCTCCCGACGAGACCAAGTTCGGCTGCTTCCGCCTTGCTCTCGCAGTGCCGGATGAAGCGGATGCCCACACGTGCTTCAATGCGCTCGCCGAGGGTGGCAGCGTGCAGATGCCGCTCTGCAAAACCTTCTGGTCGCCCTGCTATGGCATGGTCACCGATCGCTTCGGCCTCGGCTGGATGGTGATGGTCCCGGGCCCCATGCCCTGATGTTCGCTGGCCGTCGACTCTGTTCGTGTGAATTCCACCTCATCGTGAAAGGTGGTTTCTCTTTGCCCCTCACTTTTCTGGGAGTTTGTGATGACGCGACGCATGTTGATGTGTGCCCTGTTCGTGCTCGCCCTTGGCACCGGCGGTCGTTCGGATGATGCACCCGCAAAGGCCGCACCTGCCAATGCCACATTCGAGAAGATCAAGTCCATGGCTGGCACCTGGGTGGAAGCGGACAAGGATGGCAAGCCGACCGACAAGGTGGTCTCGGTCGTGCGTGTGACCGCGGGCGGCTCGATGGTCCAGGAGACGATCTTCCCGGGCGATCCGATGGAGATGATCTCCGTCTACCACATGGATAAGGGCGACCTGGTGATGACGCACTACTGTGTGCTCGGCAACCAGCCGCGGATGAAGGCGGACCCCAAAGCGCCATCCAACCAGATCCGCTGGGTGTTTACGGGGGGCACCAACCTCGACCCCGCCAAGGACATGCACATGCATTCGGCTGTGGTGACCTTCATCGACGCCGACCACATCGAACTGTCCGGCGAAGCGTGGGTGGACGGCAAGCCCGCTCCGGAGCACTGCGCCAAGATGAACCTGGTTCGGAAGAAGTAAGTTGCCCCAGACCCCGCCAGTTGGTTGTGAATCAACTGGCGTGCTGGTACGGAACCCTGCCAGCCGTTCGTGCGACAATTCTCCTCGCGCCACCCCCAGAGAAAATGGTTGCACCCACCCACCTCCCATTTTCTACTTTCCCGTTGCGGCTCGTTTCATGCGTGGATAATATCGCTGGGATAGCCAGAAACTCGGCGATGCCAGCGGTCGCTGCCGGGTGAGGCTCCCACCAACCGCTCCTGCCGAATCACGGTCCACTCCGAGGGCTCAAGTCATGCTCACGTTCGCTGGCCGGAAGCAACGCTTCTGCGATGGTGTCGATCGCCGCAATTTCCTGCAGATTGGTGCGTTTGGTGCCGGGCTCACGCTCGCCGACGTTCTGCGAGCCCGCGCCGGTGCCCCGAACGATCCGCTTCCGCGCACACGGCCCAAGTCCGCCATCATGATCTATCTGCCCGGCGGACCTTCCCACATCGATATGTACGACCTCAAGCCGAACGCTCCGGTGGAGTTCAAGGGCGAATTCAATCCGATTCAGACCAACGTCCCAGGCGTTCAGATTTGCGAACACATGCCGATGCAGGCCCGCATGTGGGACAAACTCTCCGTGGTTCGCTCGCTCGTTTCCAACGATGAACACAGCGACTCCTACGTGATGACCGGCTACACCGAACAGGTGAACCGTGCCGCGGCCCAGGGCCAGCACCCGTGTATCGGCTCGGTGATGTCGAAGTTGCGAGCCGGATCGAACAACGATGTGCCGCCGTTCGTCTCGCTGCGGGGTGGCGGCAGCATCGGCACCGAGCCCGGCTTCCTCGGCATCGGCCATCGCCCCTTCACTGCGGAAGGCCCCGGCATCGAGAACCTTCGCCTCGCCAACGGCGTCAACGGCGAGAAGATGGATGACCGCAAGGACCTGCTCAGCCGCTTCGATAGTGCTCGCCGCGAGATCGACGCCAGCGGCACCATGAAGGGAATGGACGCGTTCACCGGCCGTGCCTTCGACATGATTGCTTCCGGCGTGGTTCGCAAGGCGCTCGACCTCAAGCAAGAAGACCCCCGCACCCGCGACCGCTACAAGGGTGTGGAGAAGTTCCTCTCGGCCCGCCGCCTGATTGAAGCCGGCGTCGGTTGTGTCACCCTCAGCTACGGCGGCTGGGACACGCACGGCAGCAACTTCAAGCAACTGAAGAAGCAACTGCCCGAACTCGACCGCGGCATCGCCAACCTGATCCAGGACCTCCACGACCGCGGCATGCAGGACGATGTCGTCACCGTGGTCTGGGGGGAATTCGGCCGCACGCCGAAGATCAATTCTAGCGATGCGGGCCGCGATCACTGGTCGCCCGTGATGAGTGCGATGGTGGCCGGGGGCGGCCTCAAAATGGGCCAGGCCGTCGGAGCCAGCTCCGCCCGCGGCGAGTACCCCAAGGACCGCCCTTACAAGGTCCCGCACCTGCTCAGCACCGTCTACCACGCTCTCGGCATCGATGCAGGCATGACCTTCCCCAACGGCACCGGCCGCCCCATGTACATCCTCGACGACCGCACCAAGGTCACCGAACTGATCTGACCCCTGAGCGAACGCGACTCACCACGAAGGCCGGAGGCGAAAAACTCCGGCCTTCATGCGTTCTCGGCAGGCCAATCAACGAACCCGCTCGGCAATGTTCGCGGTGATGAAAGTGTGCCCGGTGTGGCAGCCGTTGCAGAAATGTTGGGTATCCACGCGCGTGCCGCTGTACTGATGGCGTGCGGTGAAAATAGCAACACACCGGAGAAACCTCCGGTGTGTGATACGAGGCGTCATGGTGAATGGAGACTCAGTTCGAGGCGAGGCTCTGCACTTCACCACCGTTGCGTGATGCACTCGCACGATAGGCGGCGATATCGACGCTGTCTCGAACGAACTTCACCGATCCATCGCCGAACAGGAAATTCGCACCACTTGGATGGAAACTTCCGAAGCTAGCATTGGACTCAGCACCCGTTTTCCGGTTCAGCGTGAAAGCGGTGTCCATGAGTCGAAGTGCACTACCGGCGGTATTGAAACCGTTGCATCCAGCGTTGTTGTTGCCACCGGCCCAAGCGGGGAACGCACCGTGGTTAATTGTGGTGGGGCTGACGTTGGCGCTCTGCCCAATTTCGCCGGCAAGAACGGTGTTACTGAGGCCGTCGGTCACGCTGGCAAAGGTGCTGGTCCAATTGTTGACGTTATCATTGGAGTACAACAGCATTCCGTTTTGTTGCGATCCCTTCATGCTGGCGCAGCCAGTCCAGTTGCCGTTCGTCCCGACCAAGCTGCCAGCATTTCCAGCGTAGTCAGACTTGGCGTAGCCATCGTTGTCCTGTTCGGGGAGGGTGCTGCTGGGGCACATGTAGTACGAGATCTTGCTACGAGCCACCACACCCACATTGCCATTTAGATTGAGCTCGGACTGACCGGAGTTCCCATCAATGTTGTAGCCAAGCGCGCCGGTGGTGGGATTATTATTGCTAGGTACGCCATCGTTTGCGGGAATGTAGAAGTTCCCTGTCGTGGCAAGCAGCATCTGATAGGCAGCCTGCTGCTCCACTTGCGGCAGGATTCGGACGCGCCACGACCAGCTACGACCATCATCATCAGGCATACCGAGCGGAACCCGCCCATTTGTGTCGTTGTAGTTGTGGACTGCAAGGCCGATCTGCTTCAGATTGTTGGTGCACTTCGCGCGGGCAGCCGCTTCGCGGACTTTCTGCACTGCGGGGAGGAGCAGGCCGATCAGGATCGCGATGATGGCGATCACGACCAACAGCTCAATCAGGGTGAAACCGCGCTGGTTTCGGGAGAGAGACATACGCATAAGGCCTCCAACGGAGATGGGGAGAAAAGGAGAAAGACGGACGCTTCAGACGTTGTCGAGCCGGGTCGCTAATTAAAGAATGATGGGAGTTAGCGAGTTGATATCATTAGTTACACAAGTCGGCGCGACTTTCAACATCTCTTCACAGAAAAGTGATCGATTTCTGAGTACACTTTCAGACTGCTCATTAATTGGCCGGCCTGGACAGTTTTTATCTCGCTTGAATTGCGTCGCCTGACATGAAATTGCACCCGGTTGCCAGTTGATTCGAGACGCACTTTTGGAATCATAAGTCGTTTTGTGTCAATCTATTATCAGGATTGACCATTGATTCCGATCATTCCGATCGAGGGGTGTGGTGGGTGTCGCTGGAATCAATGAAGATCGCCCGGTTGCGGAGCTGACTTTTCGCCTCCACCAACGCCAACGCCTCCGGATTTCCCGGAGGCGTTGCTGCGTTTCTCATTCCTCATGAGGGATTAGTTAGCACCGGTGCCGTAGGTCCGGCCCTCGGTCTGGTTGATCTCTTCCTCGGCGTTGATGATGATCCGCGGCGTGACCATGATCATGATGTGGGTGGTCTCGCGACCGATGCCCACGTTCTTGAACAGGCGGTTCAGGTACGGGATCTTGCTGAGGAACGGCGGGCCGAACTCGTTGCGTCCTTCCTGCAGGGTCTTCAGGCCGCCCAGGAGCACCGTGCCGCCGTCCGGACAGACCACGGTGGTCTGGATGTCCAGCGTGGTGAACGAGGGCTGCTGCAAGAACTGCGTGAACGGAATCGGCACACCCTGCGAACCTCCTTCGAACACCGGCGTGATGAAAGTCGTCACCGGGAAGAGCGGCACCGTGGCACCGGTCTGGGCGGCAAGGTTCACCGGCAAGTTCAGGCGGACGAAGCGGCGATCCGCGGAGACGACAGCCTGCACACCGATGTTGAAGTTCGTATCCGGGCCGGGCAGCGGCGTGTTCGACGGGATGAACACGATCTGACCGTTCACGGAGACGACCGACACCTGCGTGACGAAGAAACTGAGCGACTGCACGGACAGCGTCGAGGTCTGGCCGTTGAAGAGGGTGAGCTTCGGGGCCTGCATCACGTTGACGCGGCGATCGCCCTGGGCAGCTTCCATGAACATGTACACCTGGATGTCGTTGAGGAAGGCGAGGCCGAGGCTCACGCCGCCGTCGAATCCGGGGTTGTTCGGATAGCCGCCGAAGCCAGGGATGGCATAGCCGAAGCTGGTCGAGCGGATGGGCACGTCCAGGTCCGGGGTGAAGCTGCCCGCCGGGGTGAGGCCCACGGTGGTGCCCTTCACGGAGACGTCGTTGATGAACGGTTCCGGGCGGAAGACGCCGCTCGTCAACTGTGGCTCGAACTTGGCGGTGTTCGAGTTGGTTTTGATGTTCATGGCGAAGTCCACACCCATACGTTCGAAGAACGTTTCTGAGAGCGAGACGATGCGAATTTCGACAGCGACGGCGAGGTCCTGGAGTCGACGCAGGGCTTCGAGCAGATCGGCGACTTCACGAATGACGTCGGCGGTCTGGTTCACGACAAGTGCCGAGCCGATGTCGTAGTACTCGATGCGGCCATTGCCACCGACACCATCCCACGAGTATGGCCGGATCATGCCCGTGATGAGCTTGATCAGTTGATCGTGCTTGGTGTTGGTGTCCGCTCCAACAGTGCCGATGCGGTTGAGCGGGCTCGGCCCGGTGCCGTTGCCGGCGGGAGCGTTCTGGATCGAGCCGCCGGGGCCGAAGTTGAGGCCGCCCGCGATGCC
>JBGSZR010000184.1:0-69711 GCA_041750275.1 Gemmataceae bacterium | reverse complement strand
CAGAAGCTCGATCCGTGGATGAAGCCGGTCGTGGATACGCTTGACTTCCTGATTGACACCGGCGGTGTCGTGCAGGGTCACCAGGATGGCACGGACCTGCTCCGCTCCGGCACGCTCGGCAGCACGCCCACCACCTTCGCAACGGGTTATCTGTATGCCGGCATGGGCTACACCACCGTATTCGATGCCGCCATCCCGCCACTGGGAGCCCGCCACTGCCATGAAGAATTCCACGACACGCCCGTGATCGATAAGGGCTTTCTCGTTCTCGCGGGCAACAACCACTACGCCATGGACCAGATTGCCCGCGGCGAGCGCGAACGCCTGCGGGCCTTCTGCGGCTGGCTCCTCCACGCCACCCGCGGCTACGGACTCAAGATCGTGAACCCCGGAGGCGTCGAGACCTGGAAGAGCGGCAAGAATGCCCTCGCCGAACTCGACGACATCGTCCCCGGCTTTGGCATCACACCGCGTCAAATCGTCCGTGAACTCGCCCACGCCGCCGATGACTTGCACCTGCCGCATGCCGTGCACATTCATTGCAATCGCCTCGGCATGCCGGGCAACTGGGCCACCACACTCGAAACCATGCAGGCCATCGAGGGCCGGCGCGGCCACTTCACACACATCCAGTTCCACAGCTATGGCGGCGGGCCGGACGACGAGGGCACCTTCTGCTCCAAGGTGCCGCCGCTCGCCGACTATGTGAATGCCCACCCAAACATCACCGTCGATGTCGGCCAAGTGGTCTTCGGCGACACCACCTCCATGACTGGCGATGGCCCCCTGGGATACTTCCTGCACGGCGTCACCGGCCGCAAGTGGTTCAACGGCGACACCGAATGTGAAGCGGGCTGTGGCATCGTCCCCATCGTGTACAAGGAAAAGAGCTTCGTCCATGCCCTGCAGTGGGCCATTGGGCTCGAATGGTACCTCCTCGTGGAAGACCCCTGGCGCATCGCCATGAGCACGGACCACCCCAACGGCGGCTCCTTCCTCGCGTACCCCGAAATCTGCGCACTCTTGATGAGCCGTGACTATCGGCGGGAAGTCTTGAAGCGCGTGCCGGAACGCGTGCGAACGAGTTGCACCCTGGCAGACCTCGATCGCGAGTACACGCTCTCCGAAATCGCCATTGTGACGCGTGCCGCCCCGGCCCGCATTCTCGGGCTCACACACAAGGGGCATCTCGGCATCGGTGCCGATGCAGACATCTGCGTCTACACGCCACAGGCCGACCGCAAGGCGATGTTCGAGATGCCGCGCTTCGTGTTCAAGGCGGGCGAACTGATCGTGGAGCAAGGGGACATTCGCCAGGTGCCGTTTGGCCCCGCCCTGGTCACGCGCCCCACATATGATGCCGGCGTGTTGCCACACCTGCGCGACTGGTTCGAAACGGAATACACCCTGGCCTTCGACAACTACGCGGTCGGCACCGAATACGTCCAGCAGGGCGAGACGGTGGTTCCCTGCGGCGAACAGGAGCAACGATGAAACTGATCTTGGCCATCATTAAGCCGGAGAAACTCGATGCCGTGAAAGAGGCCTTGAACAAGGTCGAGGTCTTTCGACTGACGCTCGTGGATGTGCTCGGATTCGGGCGTCAGAAGGGCCGCACGGAGGTGTATCGTGGGCATGAACTCACGGTCAACATGCTGCGGAAGGTGCAACTGCAGATCGCTGTGAACGAGGATTTCGTGGAGCCGACCGTGAATGCCATCATGGAGGCCGCACGCACCGGCCCTGAAGGCCGCATCGGCGACGGCAAGATCTTCATCCTGCCGCTCGAAGATTGCATCCGCATCCGCACCGGCGAACGCGGCCCCGAGGCAATCTGAGTTACACGTCTCGAAAACACACAGAAGCGTTGAACTGCCCCGTGCATCGGCGAAAATCGCGGTCATAAAGGTGTTTGGCCCCGCCGCGGTGTGACAATGCGTTGTCACAACCCCGAGATGAGAGGCCAGCGCAAGAACCATCTCGGTGCGGTCAGGTGTCTACCTGAGGCGGGCAGAGTGGAGAGACGGTGCCAGGAATTGCCACTGGGCGGACGTATCATCCGCCCGCCGGAATCTTCTTTTTATTCACGCCGGTTGGCCATGGGAGTGGTTCGGCGGTACCTCGCTAACGCGGGCCTTTCTTCTGGTTGATTTCGCTGCTGATCTTCGACACCCTACGTTCAGAATTCTCAAATCGCTTGCTAAGAACATAGTCCACGATGTCTAACGCGTCGTAGACCGAATCCCGCGTGATTTCTTCGGGATGGCTTCCCGCGTTGCCCAACCATTTGACTGCCAACAACTGATCACACATGGGTGAGAGCGCGGCATGACGCTTGCGAAGCATGTTGATTCGTGAGTCCAGAGTGATCGGACTCCTTCGGCCGTCCTTTTCGGAATAGCAATCGATTTCCATCTCCGTGAGAAGAAGCTCGACCGCCAGCCGTAGTCGGTTCAGACATGCTCCAGGGTCGCACCAGTAGAGACTGAAGGCAGTGCGGACTTGTTGTGCAATTTCCTCGGAGCAGTTCTCCGGAATTCGAAACAGGTCTGGTGGAGGCGAGAAGTATTGCGGGAACAACGCCCGCTCGTACTCGTACTCGTGTGGACATGTGCGGCGATCCACATAGCGGGAGACTCCCGCAACTGCTACGGTTTGCCGGCAATAGCTGCACCTCATCAGAAAGCCAAATCGCCCTTCATAATAACTGTAGTCCCAGTTGTCATTTCTTACCTGCGAGTCAGCTTCGTCCTGCAGCGTTTTTCCAGTCGGGCCCTCTTGAACCGAATTGATGTCGACGACCAGTGCTCCTCGGTGACACGATGGACAGTCGAAACCTTGACCAGAGTTCGCGGTAAATGGCTCCTCTAGCAATCTTCTATTCAAGGGCATGTCATCTCTCGCTGAACGGCTTGTGGTCATTGCTCGCAGAACAGACGGCGGGAGCAAGAATAAGGTTCGGGCAGGAGAACGCCGATCAGGATCGCGATGATTGCGATCACCACCAGCAACTCGATCAATGTGAACGCCGACCATCCGCGCGTCCCGCCGGCTGTTCTAGACGTTTATGTGTAGATTGTGTGTGTGTTAAAAGTTGAATCGGTTTGTGATTCGTGTACTTTGCATGAGCAGTCGCAAACCGCGAGAATGGCATGCCTCAAAAAGCACGACGCAAGCTATTGCTCAAGAACATGTTGCAACCAGCTACACTAAAGCTTCATCTCCTCTTCTCCGTTGCCTCGTGTACTTGGGACCGGTCGTTTATAAAACACCACCCAGACGGTAGCTGTGTGACGACAGCGGCCCGTCTGGGTGGTGTACTTGCCGCCCGTAGGTCCTATGGGGACGCCGGTGCGACACCTGTCGAGACACAGGTAGATTATGTCCCGGCGTCCCCTTGTCCACTTTTTTTTCACAAGGGGGCGTCGATGTTGAGGTTGCCAAGGAAGGACGGCGAGGCCGTCCGGACGCTAGCCAAGGAGACGGCGAACGTGTTCGCGGGGATCGGGACTGAGTACCGACTGGCGGCGTTTGTCCTATTCGTTCAGGAGGCGGGGAACGAACTGGACAGTTACGATCAGGCGTTTGCCGAGATGATCAAGGATGCTCTCGGCGACAAGCGGCCGACTCCGCGCGCCATCCCCAAGCCGAGCATCAACTAGCGTACTGATAACAGTGCCGCACCGCCCGCCACTCCCAGGAGTCGGCGGGCTTTTTTATTGGCTTCACGCCCCGATACGCCCTCCGCCACCGAAAGAATCCCCGCATGCCGCGGCGTCTGGTACTGTCCAGGTAGCCGCCCGAATTGTGGTGGCATGCGATGAGCACCATCTTGGCCATCGATCTCGGTAAGTTCAACTCTGTTTTCTGCTGGTACGAACCCGACTCGCGATCGTCGACATTTCGCAGCGTCGCCACCACGTTCCACGATGTGGCGATGATTCCGAAAAGGACGCATGATTCCTGGCTGGTGGGGTGCGGTGTTGGAATCAAGAAGAATCGTGAAGCCAAACCGCACGACAATCAGCTACGACTGCAGGATTAGCTGGTCGGCACGGGGACGCTGGCGATTTCGTGGGCACGTTCGGTGCGGGTGACGAAGACCACGGCGGTGAGGTCGCCCATCACGTTCACCGTGGTGCGGCACATGTCCAGAATGCGATCCACGCCGAGGATGATGGCGATGGCTCCACCCGGCACACCCGCGGTTTCGAGCACGAGCATGAGCAGCGGGATGGAACCGCCGGGCACACCGGCCGCACCCACGGCGGTGAGCACGCACAGCAGCACCACAATCGCCTGCGTCGCGGCGTCCAGGTTCACACCCATCACCTGGGCCAGGAAGATGACCGTCACGCCTTCGAAGAGCGCCGTGCCGGTCATACACATCGTGGCACCCAGCGGCAGCACGAACCCAGCGATGCGGGGCGGCGCTCCGAACTCGGTTTCGGCCACGCGGATGTTCGTGGGCAATGTGGCGTTCGAGGAACTGGTACTGAAGGCCGTGACGATGGACGCCCGGGCTTTGCGCAGGAACTCCACGGGGCCGATGCCGCCAAGCACCTTCACCAGTGTGGGCAGCACCACGAATGCTTGCAGGCCCAGACCGAGCAACACCACGAATATGTACTTGCCCAGCAACTGCATGAGGCCGTAGCCGAGTTGCGAGGTGGTGCCAAAAATGAGGCAGAACACACCGATGGGGGCGAAGCGCATCGCCAGGCGGATAATGAAGATCATGAGTTCGCCAATCGCTTCGAGCAGGCGTGTGACGACCTCGCGTTTCGGCCCTTCAAGGTGCGTCATTCCAATACCAATGAGCAGCGCGAAGGTGATGACACCGAGCATTTCGAGATCGGCGGCGGCGCGAATCGGGTTCATGGGGATAAGCGATTTCACGAAGGTCATCACAGTGTAATCGGCCTTCTGCTTCTTCGCGGCATCACCTCCGTAGAGTTGTTGCAATTCGTTAATCGTCTCGGGCGGCAGACCGTCGCCGGGCCGGATCACATTTACCACGGTGAGCCCGATGCCGACCGAGATGGCACTGATGAGCAGGAAATAGGCGATGGTTTTGCCACCGATGCGGCCGACGGCACTGAAGCTGCCGATCTGAGCCACACCCACGGCGAGCGAGGAGAAAACGAGGGGCACCACCGTGATGAAGAGCAAGCGCAGGAAGATTTGGCCAATCGGCTCCATGATGTTCTGATTCACGAATCGCAACCACTCAGGCACCACGGCCGGCGGCCCCGGTTCCACGAACAGGGCGTTCACGAGGCAACCCGCCACGGCACCGAAAAGGAGCCCCAGTAGGATGCGTGTGTGTGGCACGGAGTGCGGTTCGGCCATGGTTGCCTCGACAGGGATATCGGGTATACCGGCAATGCCGGAGCGTGTGGGAGGGTCGAAACCGGAGAGCAGTTCACGATTGCGGTCGAATGCTAACCGAAGTCGCCGGCCGCGGACATCCCCGATTCGAAATCAGGGCCATCGCTCGCGATTGCAACGCAAAGACACCAGCATGAGGCCGTTGTCGGCTCGGCGGGGACAGGTTCCTCGTTCCCACGATCCTCCGTGGGAACGGTTCTGCGGACGCTCTGCGTCCTTCGCATGAGCCCCAGTGTGGGTGTCGGCACGCGGCGCAGAGCGCGTAACCACGCAGAGCGTGGTAACGAGGGGCGTGGGCAGAGCGTGGTAACGAGGGGCGTGGTATCATCGGAAGTATTTCTAACTCGCTTTGAGCATTCTTCCCTGGAAATCGACATGAAGCATTTGTTGGGTCTGGAGCCACTCTCGGTTGCGGAGATCACACGCATTCTGGATGCCGCAGCTCAATTTGTGGGCGTCGGAGTGGGTGAGATTCCGAAGCGAGACGATCTCAAGGGGAAAATGGTTGCCAATCTCTTCTATGAGAACTCGACACGCACGCGGCTCAGTTTCGGCCTGGCCGCCCGCCGGCTCGGTGCGGACACCATCGACTTCACGCCCGGTGGCTCCAGCACTTCCAAGGGTGAAACCTTCATCGATACCGCGAAGAACATCGAGGCCATGGGCATCGATGCCGTGGTGGTGCGGCACTCGTCGCCGGGTGCCCCGCATGTGTTGACACGGTATTTGTTGCCGCATGTCCATGTGATTAATGCCGGTGATGGGGCTCACGAACACCCGACGCAGGCACTGCTCGACATGTTCAGCATCCGCCAGCGGCTGGGTCGCATTCAGGGGCTCACGGTCGGGCTCGTTGGTGATATCGCCCATAGCCGGGTGGCACGCAGCAACATCCACGGACTCGTGAAACTCGGGGCCCACGTGATCGTGTGTGGACCCACGACACTGATCCCTTCCGAGGTGGCGGACTGGGGTGTGGAAGTGGTTCACAGCCTCGATGATATTCTGCCGCGTTGTGATGTGTTAAACCTGCTCCGCGTCCAGTTCGAACGCCAGCGCAGTGGCCTCTTCCCCTCCATCAGCGAGTATCGACTCTTGTTCGGCATGAACGGTGATCGCATGCGTCGTGCCAGGGAAGGCATGTTGCTCCTGGCACCGGGCCCGATCAATCGCGGTGTCGAGATCACCCCCGAGGTCGCGGATGGCCCGAGTTCCGCGATTCTGGACCAGGTTCGCTTCGGCCTCGCCGTGAGAATGGCTGTGCTGAGTGAACTTTGCCGGGCGAAGTAAGCACTCGAACCGGTCTCCAGGTTCCATTTCCAGTTTCCTGAGCGATTGGTAGAATGTCTCCGCCCGGTGGAGTGGGCATGAGTGTGCCGCACACCGGCAATGTTTCAGGAGGAGACATCATGATTCGGTTAGCTTCTGTTCTGAGCCTGGGTTTGCTGGTGGTGTCGATTGCGTTCGCTCAGCAACCACCAGTGGCAACGCCGCCCGCCAATCCTGTCGTTGTGACACCGGCCATTCCTGCGATTCCGACGACGCCTGCGATTGGCACGCCGACCACTGTGCCCTACGTGCCGTACAACGTTGTCACGAGCCCGTCCGCCGAGCCGACCCGCCGTGGCCTGTTCAGCCGGTGGCGCGAGCGCCGCAACGGCACGACCTCGACGTACGCAATGCCCACCACGACATTCCCCACGACCGTTCCGGGCACCACGGTGACGTCACCGGCACTGCCGACAACTCCCTCGACTCCAGGGACGATCGTGCCCAAGGCCATGCCGACGGTACCCACACCGCCAATCCCGATGCCGAATGGCACGTCGAGCACGGTCACGGAAATGGGAATGATGCTGGCCGCGATGAGTGTGATCCCCGGGACGAGCGATGTGGTTACCGCCTCCGGCACAGTCGTGCCGACGGGTGGCGTGATCCCCGCTTCCGGCACGGTGGTGGTGACGGGTGGCGTGATTCCTGCTTCGGGTGTTGTGACGACAACGCCTGTGCTGACCACGACCAGTTACGTGGTGCCGACTGTCGTGAACACAACGACCACGATGCCGACGACCACCACGAAGGCCCGCCGTGGCCTGTTCGGTCGGCTGCGCAACAGGTAAGCTGTTTGAAAGTGTTAACCGCAACGCCGGGCGCTCGCTTCACCCGCGATCGCCCGGCGTTTCTCATATCCGAAGGCGATCATGCCGACTCTTCTACTTCGCAATGGCCGCGTGATCGACTCCTCGCAGAACATCGACACCACCGCCGACGTCTGGCTCGCCGAGGGCCGCGTGGCCGGGCTCGGTTCCTATTCCGGATCAACACCGGACCGCGTGCTGGATTGCACTGGCAAGATCGTCGCGCCGGGCCTGATCGACATGCACGTGCACCTACGTGAACCGGGCCGCGAGGAAGATGAGACCATTGCCACAGGCACCGCAGCCGCGGTCGCCGGAGGCGTCACCTCGGTGGCGTGCATGCCGAACACGGAGCCGGCTCTCGATAGCCGCTCGAATGCGGAATTCGTGATCCTGCAGGCGAAGCGAGCCGGCAATTGCAATGTCTTCCCAATTGGGGCCGTCAGCAAGAATCGCGAGGGCAAGGAACTCGCCGAACTCGGCGGGCTCGTCGAGGGCGGCGCCGTGGCGTTCACGGACGATGGTGCCCCGGTGTACTCCGCGGAGTTAATGCGACGGGCGCTGGAATACTGCAAGATGTTCGACAAGGCTGTGCTGGTGCATGCCGAGATCCTGGAACTCACGCAGGGCGGCGTGATGAACGAGGGCTTCGTGAGCATGCAACTCGGCCTCCGCGGCATGCCCGCCGTGGCCGAGGACATCATGATTTACCGCGATATCGTGCTCGCGGAACTGACCGGCGGCCGCACCCATATTCTGCACGTCTCCACGGCCGGCGGCGTCGATCTAATCCGCCAGGGCATTGCCAAGAACATTCGCGTGAGTGGGGAAGCGTGCCCGCATCACTTCCTGCTCACGGACGAGCGACTGCGATCGTTCGATAGCAACTTCAAGATGTCGCCGCCGCTTCGCACGCAGAAGGATGTGAATGCCCTTCTCGCGGGGTTGATCGATTGCACGATCGCGGTGCTCGCCACCGACCACGCGCCACACGCTCCGGAGAAGAAGGAACGCGAACTGGATCAGGCCCCAAATGGCATTGTGGGGCTCGAGACGTTCCTGCCGCTCTGCATCACACATCTTGTCGAAACGGGCCATCTCACCTGGCCGCAGATGCTGGCGAAGATGACGTGCAACCCCGCTGCCTTGCTGAGCATCGACCGTGGCACACTGCAGGTGGGCCGTCCCGCGGATGTCACGGTGATCGACCCGAAGGTGAAGTGGAAGATCGACGCCACGCGTTTCAAATCCAAGAGCCGCAACACGCCGTTCCACGGCTGGGATGTCACCGGCCGCGCCGTCGCCACTATCGTGGGTGGCGAGGTGAAGATGTGTGAACTGGTCTGAGTGCCACAATCACATTCTCGGAATCCGAGTCCGCATCTCGTGCTGGGGCCCGAGGCAAACCACTCCGTCTCGATGCCGCGTCGTTGCAACATGGATCAGCAAGGGCCGGAACTCGACCCAGCGATTGAGTCATTAGGTGGACTGCCAAGATCGAGCGGCACAGGATGTATCCGAATTCTCGGGGGATATTGCATTCCTCCTCAGGAACCTGGTTCTGCAGTGCGAAATTCGGAATGCGGAGTGCGGAATGAAATACCCAACAAACCGCCGCAATTGTTCTCGTGCCACCCCCAGATAATTTGGTTGCACCCGAGGCACACCCGAATGCACCTGGGCTATTGACCCGCACCAATTCACACATTAACATTTCTTTCAACCTGCCGATTGCGCTTTCCGTTTCCTGCCCCGCTTCGAATCCCCACCCGGGCATGCCCGGGGCTCGCCAGAACAGGACCACTCCCATGCGCCGGCTGCTGCCTGGCCTTGCCGCGTTTGCCTTTTGTGCGTCGGTCGCAATTGCTCAGCAACCGCCACCCGGGCTGCCATCGCCGCGATTGCACAATGTCTTCCCGGCCGGAGTGAAGGCGGGCGAGTCCGTCGAGGTCACCACCAACGGCTTCGACATCGAGGAGCCCACCGGGCTGTACTTCTCGCATCCCGGCATCAAGGCCGAGTTCGTGCCGCCGGAGCCGCCGAAGGCGGACCCAAAGAAAAAGGATGCACCGCCTGCAGCCAAGGCCGCTCCGAACGGGCCGCACAAGTTCAAGGTCTCGGCCGATGCGAGCGTGCCGCCAGGCGTGTACGACATTCGCTTTGTCGGCAAGTGGGGCGTCAGCAATCCGCGGGCATTCGTGGTCGGCAACCTGCCCGAGGTGAATGAGAAGGAACCGAACAACGATGTGCCCGAGGCTCAAAAAGTCGAGATTGGCACGATCGTCAACGGCATCATCGCGAATCCCACGGATGTTGATTACACCGTCTTCAGCGGCAAAAAGGCCCAGCGCGTGATCGTGTCGTGTCGAGCATCGTCCATCGATAGCAAGGCCAAGGCGATGATCGAGATTTACAGCGCCGAGGGCCGCAAACTCGCGATCAATCGCAACTACAAGGATGGCGATGCCGTCGCGGATCTCGTACTCCCTGCGGATGGCGATTACTTTGTCCGCCTCTTCGAATTCACCTATCAGACTGGCAGCCCAGACCACGTGTATCGGCTGGCGATATCCACCGCACCGTGGATTGATGCCGTCTTCCCGACAGCGATCGAGCCGGGCAAGCCCACGTCGGTCACGCTGTTCGGCCGCAACTTGCCGGGCGGCTCCCCGGCCGACGGGTTGGTTCTCGATGGTCGACCGCTGGAGAAGTTGACGGTCACGATCACACCGCCCGCGGATGCTCAGGCTGCCAGCCGCCTCACACTCCGCGACCGCATCGAACCAGGCACCGCTCTCCAAGATGGCTTCGAATATCGTTTGAAGGGCCCCGGCGGCGAATCGAACGCCGTGCCGATCTACTTCACGCACGAAAAGCTGGCATTGAAGAAGAACGCTGGCGGCACGAAGGCGGAGGGCGCCGAGGCCATCACCACGCCGTGCGAAGTCGCCGGGTTCATTGCGAAGAAGGGCGACCGCGACTGGTACAGCTTCGAGGCGAAGCAGGGTCAAGAAGTCGTTTTCGAGTTGACCGCCGAACGCCACGGCATCGCCGCGGACTTCTTCTTGAACGTCTACAATCCTACGAACAAGATGCAAAATCTCTCGGGCGATATCGATGACGATGGCAGCCAGCAGACGAGTTCACTGCATCCATTCGGGTTCTACACGCGCACGGCCGATCCGCCCGCGTTCAAACTCACGATTCCCGCGGATGGCAAATACCTCGTGGCGGTCGGCAGCCACCAGGCGTCCTCGCTCACCGGCCCGCGCTCGGCGTACACGCTCCGCGTCGGCCCGCCCAAGCCGGACTTCCGGGCCGTGGTCATGCCCTATAGCCGCTTCTACCAGACCGGCTCGGATGCGCGGCAAGGCGGTGTAGAAGCGTACGATATCTTCGTGCAGCGCCAGGATGGCTTCAACGGGCCGATCGATGTGACGGTCGAAGGGCTGCCGAAAGGCGTCACGGCGAAGCCGCTCGTCATTGGGCCCACCACGTACTGGGGCGTGCTTCGCCTGGATATTGCCGCGGATGCACCGGCGTTCACGGGTGCCATCACGGTGAAAACCACGGCCACGATTGCCGGCAAACCCGTGACGCGCGAAGCCCGGCCCGCTTCTGTGACCTGGGGTAACCCGCAGCCGAACCAGAACATCCCCGTTGTGGCCCGGCTCGATCAATCGCTCATGCTCGCGGTGCGGCCCGAGAAAGCATTCTTCAAAATCGACGCCGACAGCACCAACGCCACGGCCAAGATCAATAACAAGGATGAGAAACTGGCCAAGCTCATCGTACCGCAAGGCACCAAGGTGACGGTGCCGGTGAAAGTGGCCTGGATCAGCCCGGACAAGCAGAACGTGGTGCTCGCCGCCGAACCGATGGTGCAAAACCCGCAGAACTCGCCAATCCTGGTGCAAATCACCACGCAGCCCACGAAGGACAAGCCCGAAGGGGCCATCGTGCTGGATGTGAAGGCGAACGCCTATCCGGGCAAGTATTCGATCAATCTGCGCGGCGATGCCCAGGTGCCGTTCGTGCGGGATACGGCCGGGAAGCAAAAGGGGAACGTGCCGGTGCGTTCGTTCGCGCAACCGATCGAGATCACCGTGCTGCCGACCTCGCTGGCGAAGGTAAGCACGCCCCAGGTGCCAACGCTGAAGCTGGGCATGAGCGCAGACGTGATGATCAAGCTTGAGCGGCAATACGACTACGCCGGCGAATACAAGGTGACGTTCGTGCCTCCCCAGGGCACGAGTGGCGTGAGTGCGGCAGAAGCAACGATCCCTGCCGGGCAGACCGATGGCAAGCTCGTGTTCAAGGCCGCGGCGGACGCCAAGCCCGGAGCCATCAACGGCGGCCTCATCATCGTCACCGCGATGCACGAAGGCAAACCGATCACGCACGAAACCAAGGTGAACATCAACGTGGCCAAGTAACGGGCGAGCGGCCGGTGTCAAACGGCTGTTCCTCGTACGCGTCAAGAACACACGCGATCAGGTATTGACGTGAAAATTTATTGTGTGACATTCGCTATGGAACAGCGGGTTCACACCCGCCGCTCGCCTGGAGATATGATGATGCGATTCTTACTCGCGGTTTCACTCGTTGCCCTCACGCTGCACAGTGCGCCCTCGCAAGATGACAAAAAAGACCCACCCACCATTCCCACGGTGGACCTCAAGCGCACGGAGCCGGTGGAATACAACAAGGACATCGCTCCCATCTTCGAGAACAAGTGCCTGGTGTGCCACTCGGGCAACATCGTCGAAGCCAAGTTCGACATGAGCACCTATGCCGGGGTGATGAAGGGCGGCAAACGCGGCCTCGCCGTGCTCCCAGGCAAGAGTGCCGAGAGCAACATGTTCCTCTTCTGCAGCCTGCAGAAAAAGCCGATTATGCCGCCCAAGAGCGAGGCCAACCCGCTCACGCCCGAAGAACTCACGCTTCTCAAGCTCTGGATCGATCAGGGGGCCAAGGCTCCCACAAGCGAACGTGTGAAGGCCAAGATCATCGTGAATCTGCCGCCGGCACTCGTGAAGCCCGTGCGGGCCGTCGCGGTGGCTCCTGATGGCAAGACAATCGTCGGCAGCCGCGGCAACCAGATCAATCTTTTCGAGGCGAAGACCGAGGACGCGGACAAGAAGAAAGGCACGCCCGCCAAGACGGAATGGGTCTTCACGAAAGCGCTTCTCGACCCGCAATTGAAGACGCCGGACGGCAAGGAAGCGAAGGCCGCCCACATCTCGCTTGTGGAGTCGATGGCCTTCAGCCCGGACGGTAAGACGCTCGCCACTGGCAGCTTCCAGGAACTGACGCTCTGGGATCTCGCCAAGGGTGAGCCGAAGCGCCGCATCACGGGCTTCGCCGATCGCGTCGTTGCCATCGCCTTCTCCGCGGATGGCAAGTACCTCGCCACCGGCGGTGGGGCCCCCACCGAAGATGGCGAGATCAAGATCTTCGAGGTCGAAACCGGCAAACCCATCGCGGACATTAAGAACGGCCACTCGGACACCGTCTTCGGCGTCGCCTTCAGTCCGGATGGCAAGCTGCTCGCCACCTGTGCTGCGGACAAGTTCGTGAAGGTGTTCGAGCTTCCCTCGGGCAAGTTCGTGAAGTCCTTCGAGGGGCACACGCACCACGTCATGGGTGTGGGCTGGACGCCGGACGGCAAGAAGATCGCCTCGTGCGGTGCGGACAACATTGTGAAAGTGTGGGACTACGAAAAAGGCGAGAAGATTCGCGATCTGAACGGCCACACCAAGCAAGTGACGCAACTGGTGTTCGTCGGCAAGACACCGCAGTTCCTCACGGTCAGCGGCGACACCAACATGCGCATGTGGAACGCGGACAACGGTGGAAACGTGCGTCAGTTCGGCGGGGCCAAGGACTTCCTCTATGCCGTCTCGGCCAGCGCCGACGGCAGCATCGTCGTCTCGGGCGGCGAGGATGGCGTCGTCCACATCTACAACGGCACCAACGGTCAGGTCATCAAGGATGCCCTGCCCCCCGACGCCGAGCCCAAGAAGGACGAGCCGAAGAAGTGACCGCACTTGGCAGGACTCACGTGTATTCTTTCTCCCTTCTTCCCTTGAGGGAGAGGGGTCGAATTCTCACTCGTTGCGCTTCGAGCTTCACATCCACGTCATTCGATTTCGGCCCATCAGCCACGTACAACATTTGCATCTGACCCGCTCTCCGCCAGGTGCACGATGGCCCGCTTCTTCAAATATAAATCGGTCGCCGATCTCGAAGCCGAGAACGCCCGGCTCGGCATCGATCTGCGCTTCAGCGAAGACCTTTCACCACTCTTCCAGCCGCTGGCGCTGAAATCGCGCACGCTCGGCAACCGCTGGTGCATTCACCCCATGGAAGGCTGCGATGGCGAGCGTGATGGCCGTCCCGGCGAACTCACCTTCCGCCGCTACGTGCGCTTCGGGGCGGGCGGGGCGAAGCTCATCTGGGGTGAAGCCTGTGCCGTCACCGAGGATGGCCGGGCGAACCCGCGGCAAATCGTGTTGAATGAAAGCACGAAGGCCGACTTCGTGAAGATGGTGGCCGATTGCCGGGCCGCGCATCGCGAGGCGAACGGAGACGATGCGGACCTACTCATCGGCCTGCAACTGACGCACTCCGGCCGCTACAGTTATCGCCGGCCGATCATTGCCACGCACGACCCGCTGCTCGTCGGCCGCTACAAGGTGAGTGCCGACACGCCGCTTATCACGGACGACGAGTTAAAAAGGCTCGTCGATCACTACGTCGCGGCCGCGAAACTTGCCGTCGAGGTCGGCTTCGATTTCCTGGATGTGAAGCAATGCCACCGCTACTTGCTCAATGAATTGCTGGGAGCCCGCAACCGGCCCGGCCCTTATGGCGGCAGCTTCGAGAACCGCAGCCGCCTGGCCCGCGAAATCTTCCAGGCCATCCGCGCCGCCGTGCCCGGTGCCATTCTTGCCACGCGGATGAACGGCTTCGACAGCATCGCCTATCGAAACGATGGCACGCCCGAACCGTTCACGGCACCGGTGCCCAACGGCTGGGGCCTGAATCCGGACAACCCCTTGCTCCCCGATTCCACGGAACCGATTCGCTGGGTGCAGGAGATGCGCACGCTTGGTGTGGAACTTGTGAACATCACGCTGGGCAATCCGTACGCCCAGCCGCACATCGGCCGGCCCTTCGAATACCCGCCGCCGGATGGCTACGAATCACCCGAGCACCCGCTCACGGGGGTCGATCGGCACTTCAAGATCACGGCTGCAATCCAGGCGGCGAACCCCGGTCTCGCGCTTGTGGGCACCGGCTACAGCTACTTGCAGGAGTTTCTGCCGCAGGCCGGGGCTGCCAACCTGCGCGATGGTCGCGTCACCATCGTGGGTGTGGGCCGGGCCACGCTCGCCCAGCCGGACTGGGTGCGGCAACTGCTGGAGCACGGCAAGCTTGATCGCAAGCGCGTCTGCCGCACCTTCAGCTATTGCACCGCCCTGATGCGCGCGAAGAACAACGCGCTGGGCCAGTACCCCACCGGCTGCCCGCCCTTCGACAAGGAAGCGTACGGCGACACCTGGAAGGAAGTTCAGGAACTCAGCGTCAAGAAATGAGCCCGGCCGCGTACCATGAAGCTTCCAGAAAAACCCGAGTGAAGCCTCGCGTCCTGCGTTCGCTTGCGATAATCTAATCGTGGTCTCTTCTTCCCGAGCCCGGAGCAGCTTCCGATGCGGCTGTTCAAACTCGCCTATTTCGCCACCCTGCTGACCTTGCTCGCGATTGGCTGCGGAAAATCGTCTTCGGAATCTGGCGATACCGGCGATGGCGGTAGCGACATTAGCGAACTCGATGGCGAATACCTCTTGGTGGAATGGGAAGCCGATGGGAAGAAGTCCACTGCGGAACACGCGTCGTTCAAGAAACTCCTCATGGTCTTCGAAAACGACAAGATGACCAAGACGGAATCGGAAGACAATAAGGAAATAATGACGATCAAGGTGGATTCCTCGAAATCGCCGTCCGAGATCGACATCATCGAAACCGGGCCCAATGGCACGGTCTGCACAATCTATGCGATTTACAAGATCGAGGGCGACATGCTCACCATCTGTGGCGCGATCGAGAAAGCCAACGTGAAGCCGGAGGATCGACCCAAGGGATTCAAATCCAGCGATAAGTACGAGATCATGACACTCAAGAAGAAGTGAGAGTGGTCCCGGGGCCGCTTGGCGGAAGTTCCAATTCGCCAACGGCTCCGTTTTGAACTATAAGCATGGTACGTTTGCTCCCGCCACGGTGGCTTCGATCCCCTCATGAGACCAGCCCATGTCCCCGGACACGTCCGTCGGGCCGACGCAACTCGGCATCTACGACGTGCTTGAGAAAATCGCCGAGGGCGGCATGGGCACGGTGTACAAGTGCTGCCACCGCGTCTCGAACGAGATCGTCGCCATCAAGGTGATTGCCGCGAACACCGCCAAGAATCCTGTCCTCTTGCAGCGCTTCGAACGCGAATTTCTCTCCGCCAAGGTAATCGAACACCCCAACATCGTTCGCGCCCTCGACTACAGTGCCTCGGGGCCGCATCCGTTTCTCGTGATGGAATTCGTGGATGGGGAATCGGTGGGCCAGCGCATCGAACGCGATCGTGCCATCCCGGAAGCCGAGGCCATCCAGATCATTGTGCAAATCAGCGAGGGCTTGCAGCGTGCCCACAAGCAGGGGTTGGTGCACCGCGACGTGAAGCCGGACAACATTCTGGTGAACCGGGAGGGTGTGGCGAAGCTGGCGGATATGGGCCTGGTGAAGGATGCCGAGGCGGACCTGAACCTCACCAAGACGGGCCGCGGCCTGGGCACCCCGCACTACATGGCACCCGAGCAGTTCCGCAACGCCAAGGGCGTCGATATCCGCTGCGATATCTATAGCCTCGGTGCCACGTTATACGCCATGGTCACGGGTGTGATTCCTTTCGACAACTCCAACCCGCTCGACTGCTGGATGAAGAAGATTCGCAATGAATTCCCGACACCGAAAGAGCTGAATGGGGCTGTGTCCGATCGTGTGGACTGGGCCATTCGCCGCTCGATGAGTGCGGAGCCCATGCAGCGCCCGTCGACGTGCCGGGAGTTCATTGAGGATCTGACCGGCCAAAGCCGCGTCACCGGACCCGTGGCCGTGCGCACCGCCGCCAACGATCTCTGGTATCTCGTTTACAAGGATGAACTGGGCCAGACGCACACAGTGAAGGGCAGCACCGAGGCGATTCGCAACGCACTCGGGGATGGCTTGCTCGGCGACGCCTCGACCATCGTGGTTGGCCGTTCGAAGACCGGGCAGTTCCAGCCGGTGCATGCCATGGCAGAGTTCCGCGATCTGCTCGTGGCTCCGATCGCGTTGCCACAACCGGGTGGGCGCTCGTCCGGCCAGTATCCCAAGGCGTCCGGTTCGGTTCGCCGCTCCGCAGACGCCGAAACGTACAATTTCGGCTCCACACCAACCCCCGCACCCGGTGCCTCCGGCCGCTACTCCGCAGCAAACCAGGTGGTCCTGCCCACCGCAGACGAACTCCACGATCCACACGCCGAGACGACGCAATACACACCACCCTCGGCCAAACGCACCACGTCGCGCGAGAAGCAATCGAAGAAGCCCACCGCGAAGCCCGGCTTCGACTGGACACCGCTGCTCATGGTCGCCGTCGCTTTCGCCTCCGCTGCCATCGGCTACTGGCTGCTTACGAAGTGAGCCCGCGGCACAGGCGATCAGACTGGCCTGAGACCCTGATGGGCTTCCCGAATCGCGGGCTTCCGGCACACGATCCAGCAGATCGCGATCCGGGAAGCGCCCAAGGCTTCTTGCTGGGATAGCCACTTGAGAAAAGCCGTGCTGTGCCAAAATCAAATCACACAAAGGCACCCTCTCCGGCGTGTTTTCCGTAGAACGGAACGCGTGCTGCTGCTACACTCGCCCGGCATTGCCATTTGCCGCTAACTCTTTCTCCGGAGTTCCTTCGTGAACGGTGCCTCCTCCGCTCGCGGGACTGACGCGTCCCCGAGTTTCGGCCACATGATCCTGTTCTGGGCCAGCTTCTTTACCCTGATTGCCGCCGGTATCGGTTTCTCCGTTCGCGGAGCCATCCTCAAGGATTGGGGCCAGCAGTTCGGCTTCACGCAAAGCGAACTCGGCACCATCACCGGTGGCGGCCTGCTCGGCTTCGGTCTTGCCATCATCTTCTTCAGCTTCTTCGCGGACCTGTTCGGTTACGGCAAACTCATGCTCGTCGCCTTCCTGCTGCACGCCTCCTCGGCCGTCGTGACCTTTGCCGCCACGCCCATCTTCAACATGTATGGCAAGGAGGGAGCGTACTGGTGCCTCTCGATCGGCATGTGGCTCTTCGCACTTGGCAACGGCACCTGCGAAGCCGTGATTAACCCGCTGACGGCCACACTCTTCCCGAAGCGCAAAACGCACTGGTTGAACATCCTGCACGCCGGCTGGCCGCTCGGGCTCATCCTGGGTGCGGTGATCGTGCTCGGCTTCAACCAGGCTGGCGGCTCCATCCGCTGGGAATACAAGCTCGCCGTCTTCTTGATTCCCGTGCTGCTGTATGGCCTCATGATGTTTAACCGGGCCTTCCCCCGCTCCGAGGCCAGCAGTTCCGGCGTCTCGACATTCACCATGGTGATCACGCTTCTGTCGCCGATTCTCCTCTTCCTGTTCCTGATGCAGGCACTTGTCGGCTTCGTGGAACTCGGCACTGATAGCTGGATCACGAACATCACCGAACGCGTGCTCGAGAACCAGGACCTGGCCCTGCTCGCCTTTATCTGGACGAATGTGCTGATGTTCACGCTCCGCTTCTTCGCGGGCCCGATCGTGCACAAGATCAACCCCATTGGCTTGCTCTTTTTGAGTGCCTGCCTCGGGGCGGCGGGCCTGTGGTTGCTCGGTCAGGATTTCACCAACTCGATGTGGCCCTGGATGGCTGCCGTCACGGTCTATGGCATCGGCAAAACGTTTTACTGGCCCACGCTCCTCGGCGTGATCTCCGAACGCTACCCCAAGGGCGGTGCCCTCGCTCTGGGCATCAGCGGCGGCATCGGCATGATCTCCGCCGGCTTACTCGGCGGCCCCGGCATTGGCTATGAACAGGACAAGTATGCCGTGGAGAAACTCCAGAGCATCTCGAAGCCGACTTACGACCGCTACATGGCTCGCAACAAGGACGGCGAGCCGGATTATGGCCGCTTCCCCGTTGTCACGCAGGTGGTGCCAGATTTCGCTCCACCTGTGGCCGGGCTGGATAACGCCAAGCTCAAGGTGTTCGACGATTGGAGTTCCATCACGGACCCCAACGGCGTGCGCTTACCCGATAAGAAGATGACATTCGAAGTGGACCTCGAAAAGCTCGAAGAGCAAAAGCGAAGCAACAAGACCGTGGAAGCAGAACTCGAGCGCAGCTTGCTCAAGCTCAAGGGCTGGTGGGAGACGGAAGGCTTGCCCAATTACCAGACGGACAAGGAACCGCTTTCGGAATCCCGGCTCTACGGCGCGAAGCATGCACTGCTATTCACGGCCTACGTCCCCGTGATTCTCGCCGTCGGCTTCCTGCTGTTGATTGGGTACTTCTTGCTGACGGGTGGGTACAAGCAGGTCCACCTCGAAAACGAGCCGCCGATGGGCGAGTATTAGCGCGTATCGCCGCGACCTGGAGACCGCGGAGGGGAGCGTCATCGCTCCGCTCCAAAGTCTTCGCGTCGCGGCTGCACCTCGATTCGCGGCACGTTTCCACTTGTCACATCCGCACGGGGTCCGTGAAATGACCCCGTGATTCCTGACACACCCGCAGCGCGAAGCTTCACCTTTCTCGGCACCGGCACATCCGTCGGTGTGCCGATGATCGGCTGCGATTGCACGGTCTGCACTTCGGACAATCCCCGCAACCACCGTTATCGCTGCTCCGTGCTGATCGGCACCCCTGCCGGGAACATCCTCATCGACACGGCCCCGGAACTTCGCCTGCAACTGCTTCGCGAGAAGGTGAAACTCGTGCACGCCGTGCTCTACACGCACTACCACGTCGATCACCTGTTCGGCCTGGATGATGTCCGCCTGTTTCCACTCCTGTTGAATGCGGCGATGCCTGTCTATTGCACGGACGAAGTCGAGGTCATCATCCGCCAGGCCTTTGCGTACGTGTTTGCCGAGGAGGCGAAGGCGATTCCCGCGGGCTGGCTGCCCAAGCTGGAATTCTGCCGTATCGATGTCGCTCCGTTCGAGGTGATTGGCGAGCGGGTCACGCCCATTCCTCTCCAGCATGGTCGCTTCAACTGCCTCGGCTTTCGCATTGGCGATGTCGCTTACTGCACGGATGTAAGCCACATTCCGGAGAGCAGCTGGCCCTTGCTCGAAGGGCTCGATGTGCTGGTGCTCGATGCGTTGCGACCCGGCAAGGCGCACCCCTCGCACTTCAATCTCGACCAGGCGCTGGACGTGATTGCCAGGCTGAAACCGCGGCAAGCGTACCTCACGCACATGTCGCACAGCATGGACTATGATGCCATCAGCCCCACGCTCCCCGCCAACGTGGCCCTTGCCCACGATGGCCTGAGCTTCCGCTTTTAATGCCGATTAACCCAGGGTTCACGCATGAAGCACGCTCCGCCGGAACTGTTGCACCGCCTGAAAGCCCACGGGCAGGAGCACGTCCTGGAAGGGTGGGATGCACTGAGTGCCGCGGAGCGGGTGCAACTGCTGGCGCAACTGGCCGGCATCGATTTCGGTGAACTCGAGCAACTCCTCCGCCGGAAGGGCGAACCACACACGTTGCTGCCGCCACGCGAGGCGATTGCGCCGATTCCGGTTGAGCCAGTGGAAGCGAGTGTCGACGCACGCGCGGCCGGAGAAGAGTTGCTGCGCCGGGGCGAGGTCGCGGCGCTGTGCGTCGCGGGTGGGCAGGGCAGCCGACTCGGCTTCGACAAGCCCAAGGGACTCTTTCCGTTTGGCCCGGTCTCGAACGCCTCGCTCTTCCAATTGCACGCGGAAAAGGTGCTCGCGCTTTCGCGGCGGCACGGTTGCCCCGTGCCGCTACTCGTGATGACCAGCCCTGCCACGGATGAAGAAACGCAGTCGTTCTTCAAGAAGCAGCGTTTCTTCGGGCTCGAGGAAGCGCAGGTCACATTCTTCGAGCAGGGCACGATGCCGGCGCTCGATCTGGCCGAAGGCCGCTTGTTGCTGGAGAAGCCGGGGCAACTCTTCCTCAGCCCCAATGGGCACGGCGGCACGCTCACCGCACTTGCCGACACCGGCTTGCTCGCCGACTTCAAGCAGCGCGGCGTGAAGCACCTCTACTACTTCCAGGTCGATAACGCCCTCGTGAAGATTTGCGACCCTGCGTTCCTGGGCCGCCATCACCTGGCAAATGCGGATGTGTCGTCGAAGGTGGTGATGAAGGAACGGCCCGAGGAGAAGGTGGGTGTGTTGGCCGTGGTGAATGGTCGCTGCAGTATTGTGGAGTATTCGGACATGCCGCTGGCGATGGCGGAGGAACGCGAGCCCGACGGCCGGCTCCGCTTCCGTGCAGGCAGCCCCGCCATCCACGCTTTCAGTCTGCCCTTCCTCGAGCGTGTCACGGCCCGCGGCTCGGGTTTGCAGTTTCACCTTGCTCGCAAGAAAGTGCCTTTCTTCGATGCTCGCACGGGCTCGACCGTGGAGCCGGAGGAAGTGAACGCCCTGAAGTTCGAACTCTTCATCTTCGACGCTCTGCCGATGGCCGATAACTGGCTGGCGGTGGCCACGCCACGTGAGGAAGAGTTCGCCCCGCTCAAGAACGCCACGGGCAACGATTCACCCGAGACGGCACGGGCACTCTCAACGGCCTTGCACGCACGCTGGCTGGCCGCGGCCGGCATCGAGACGCAGGGCCACGCCGTCGAGATCGCACCGACCTTCGCACTTGACGCAGACGAATTGCGGACGAAGATTTCCCCCACGTTCACAGTGACAAAACCCACTTACTTGCGGTAACCAGAATGCTTCACGCAATGATCATGGCTGGTGGTGGTGGCACGCGCTTCTGGCCGCGTAGTCGCGATGCCCGCCCCAAGCAGTTCCTCTCGTTCTCGGGCAGCCGCACGCTGCTGCAAGAAACGGTCGATCGCATCGCGGCCCAGGTTCCCCCGGAACGAACCTGGGTGCTGACGGGCGAAGCCTATGTGGATGCGACCGCCGAGCAGTTGCCGGAGTTGCCGCGAAGCCACATTGTGGGCGAGCCGTTCCGCCGCGACACGGCCGCGTGTGTGGGGCTCGGTGCCGCGCTCATCGCCCGCGAGGATCCGGACGCCACGCTGGTGGTGATGCCGGCGGATCACGTGATCGCCCCGGAGCAGGAGTTTCGCCGGGCCGTCCATGCCGCCGAGCAAGTGGCTGCGGATTTTCCGGATCACCTGCTCACATTCGGCATCCGCCCCACTTTCCCTTCGGAAGGCTACGGCTACATCCAGTTCGGCGAGCCTGCCACCACACGTCAGGGGCTCGCGGCAATGCGGGTGATCGAGTTCAAGGAGAAGCCAAAGCTGCCGCAGGCGGAAGAGTTCGTGGCCTCCGGACAGTATTACTGGAATAGCGGCATCTTTGTCTGGAAGCCGGGTGCGATCCTGAGTCAGATCGCGGCTCGCAAACCTGGCCTACACGCCACCATCGCCCGCATTGCCAGTGCCTGGGGCACAGCGGAATGGGAAGGCGTTTTCCGCAAGGAGTACGATGCGGCCGAGAAGATCAGCATCGACTTCGCCGTGATGCAGGACGCGGCGAAGGACGGCAAGGTGCTCGTGCTCCAGGCTCCGTACACCTGGGACGACGTGGGCAGTTGGCTGGCGCTCGAACGCGGCAATCCGCAGGACGCGGCCGGCAACACCGTACAGGCGTTGCACTGTGGCGTGCAGACAAACAACTGCGTCATCGTCTCGGATGCTAACCACCTCATCGGCACGCTTGGTGTCAGCAACCTCATCATCGTGCAGGAAGGGAACGCCACGCTCATCACCACCCGCGACGACGAATCGAACGTCAAGCAACTTGTCGATGCCCTCAAGGCGAAAGGACTGGGCCGATTCCTGTGAATGAGCTTCAACCGATTACTGCCATCCCCAGCACAGGCCGCCTGCTCGGTGTGGACTTCGGCACCGTCCGCGTCGGGCTTGCCATCACGGACCCGGATCGCATCCTGGCGTCGCCGCTGGAAACGTACACACGTCGCAGCCTGGCCGAGGATGCGTTGTACCTCGGGAAGCTGGTGAGTGCAGAACGCATCGTGGGCTTGATCGTGGGCTTGCCGCTGCACATGGGCGGTGAAGAAGGCATCAAGGCGAAGGAGGCCCGCGACTACGGGGCCTCGCTGGGCACACTCACCGGCCTACCCGTGACGTTCTGGGATGAGCGCTGTACTTCCGCCGCCGCCGAGGACGCATTGCAAGGAGCCGGGCTCACGAAGAAGAAACGCAAAGCCCGCGTGGACCGCGTTGCCGCGCAGTTGATTCTGCAGGGATATATTGACGCATAGGTCGAGCCGCACCTGTGATGGTGCGGTTCCGAACGTCAACCGGACCCTCACAGGTGCGCCTCGCTTTTTTTCGCATTCGCCGCTGCGTTTCCGCTCAGTTTGTGGTTTAATATAGGCCCGCGCCCGCGGCCGATCTCCCGGAGCCGCCATGCCTCGCAACTGGCTTTTTCTCTTTGGTTCTCTCACCGCCTTCGCGACCCCGACCGCCGTGACTGCGGCCGAGAAGGTCGATTTTGCGCGTGATATCCGGCCGGTGCTTTCGAACCGCTGCTTCAAGTGCCACGGCCCTGCAGTGCAGAAGGCGAAACTCCGGCTCGATTCGCGCGAAGCCGCCATCGAGGCGGGTGCCATCGTGCCGGGGAAGCCCGAGGCCAGCACACTCATCGAGCGCATCTGCGAACCGAACGACGATAATGGCCGGATGCCTCCCGCGGAACTGGGCCCGCGATTGACCCCCGCCGAGGTGGCCCACTTCCGTGGCTGGATCGAGCAAGGTGCCGAGTACACGCCGCACTGGGCCTTCACCCCGGTTGCCCGGCCTGCGGTTCCCATCACGCGCTTCCCGGTTCGCAATCCCATTGACAACTTCGTCTTCTCACGCCTCGAGCGGGACGGGTTAAGCCCCTCCGCCACAGCCGAGAAGACCACGCTCATTCGCCGCGTCACGCTCGATCTCACGGGGCTCCTGCCCACGGTGAAAGAGGTCGATGATTTCCTGAAGGACACGTCGCCCGAGGCGTTTGAGAAAGTCGTCGACCGCCTGCTCGCCTCGCCCCACTACGGCGAACGCCACGCCCGGCACTGGCTCGATATCGCTCGCTACGCGGATTCGAACGGTTTCACCATCGATGGCCCGCGCTCAATCTGGCCGTACCGCGACTGGGTCATTCAGGCGCTCAACGACGACATGCCTTTCGATCAATTCACGATTGAGCAACTCGCCGGGGACATGCTGCCGAAGGCCACTCTCGATCAGAAGATCGCCACCGGCTTCCACCGCAACACCTCTTACAACGAAGAGGGCGGCACCGACGCCGAGCAGTTCCGCGTGGAGCGTGTGGTCGATCGCACCAACACCACCGGAGCCGTCTGGCTCGGCCTCACCGTGGGATGTGCCCAGTGCCACGACCACAAGTACGATCCCTTCTCGCAGAAGGATTACTACAGCCTGCTGGCCTTCTTCAACTCGGCGGATGAGCCCACCATTCCCATCGGCGGCCGGCCCGAGGTCGAGGATGCGATCGAGAAGCTCCATCACATGGAGTTCTACATCCAAAAGAACGGCGGCAGTCGAGAAGATATCGCCATCATTCAGGCCGAGATCAAACGCGTGCAAGGGAAGGCACAAACCACGCTCGTGATGCGCGAACGCACGGCACCACGCAAAACCTTCGTGATGCTCCGCGGCGACTTCCTGCAGCGTGGCGACGAGGTGCAGCCCGGCTACCCCGCAGCGCTGCTGGGGAAACCAAAAGTGAACACTGCAGGCATGATGCTCACGCGGCTCGATCTCGCCAAGTGGCTGGTGAGTGCCGAGAACCCGCTCACGGCTCGCGTCACGGTGAATCGCGAGTGGCAAAAGTTCTTCGGCCGGGGCCTGGTCGAAACCGAGAATGACTTCGGCATGCAGAGCAGCTGGCCCACACATCCGGAACTCGTGAACTGGCTCGCGGCCGAATTCATGGAACGCGGCTGGAGCATGAAGAAGCTGCACAAGCTCATTGTGATGTCCGCGACCTATCGCCAGGCCTCGACCGTTCGCGCTGATCTCGCGGCAAAAGATCCCCGCAACTTCCTGCTCGGCCGACAGAATCGGCTGCGGATCGAGGCGGAAGCGGTGCGCGATGTCGCGCTGTGTGCGAGCGGATTGTTCAGCCCGAAGGTCGGCGGGCCCGGGGTGTTCCCCCCGCAGGCCCAGGAAGTCTTCAGCTTCACGCAGAGCCAGCGGAAGTGGGTGGAAAGCAAGGGCCCGGAGCGCTTCCGCCGCGGCATGTACACCTTCATCTGGCGGCAAAGCCAGCATCCGCTGCTCACCACGTTCGATGCGGCGGACGCCCAGACTGCCTGCACCCGCCGCAACCGCAGCAACACGCCGCTCCAGGCATTGCACCTTTCCAACGATCCCGTGTTCGTGGAACTCGCCAACGCCCTCGGCCAGCGCATCGAGAAGAACGGCCCGAGGGACGACGCGGGCAAAGTCCGCTTCGCCTTCCGCCTCTGCTTCTCACGCGAACCGAGTGCAGACGAATCAAAACGCGTGCTCGCCTACCTCACCTTGCAGCGACACACCGACCCCAAAACCGCCTGGCCCGCCGTGGCACGCGTGCTGATGAATCTGGATGAGTTCATCACGCGAGAATGACGCAAATGCGGAATTCGGAGTGCGGAGTGCGGAGTGAAAATCAAGAAGTGGAGCCAGTCATGAACGCGAATCTTCATCTCCGCACGCTTCAGTCCACACGAAGACATTTCTTCCGGGATTGCGGTGTCGGCATCGGAGCGATGGCCCTGGGTTCGCTCCTGAATCGTGATGCAGATGCCGCTCACCAGGATGCGCTCGCGCCGAAGAAGCCACACTTCCCGGCGAAGGCGAAAGCGGTGATCTTCCTGTTCATGGCCGGTGCGCCGAGCCAGCTGGAACTCTTCGAACCGAAGCCGGAACTCAACAAGCTCAACGGCCAGAAGGTGCCGGATGCCTTCACGCAAGGGAAGCGCTTTGCGTTCATCAAGGGCGATGCCAAGCTGCTTGGCACCGTTCGCAAGTTCGCCAAGGCCGGCCAGTGCGGCATGGATATCAGCGAACTCTTCCCGCACCATCGCGAGATCGTCGATGATGTGTGCTGGCTTCGCGGCATGAAGACGGATGTGTTCAACCACGGCCCGGCCAAGTGCTTCGTCAACACCGGTTCGCCGCAGTTCGGCCGGCCCAGCATGGGTGCCTGGGCCACGTACGGGCTCGGGAGCGAGTCCGATAGCTTGCCGGGCTTCGTCGTACTGCAATCGGGTCCCCGCGGCCCCCGCGGTGGTGCCGCTCTTTATTCCTCCGGCTTCCTGCCGACGCTGCACCAGGGCGTGCCCTTCCTCAAGGGGCCCAGCCCCATTCTCGATCTCGCACCACCTCCAGGCTACAACTCGAGCCGACAGGGCGAGTTCACCGAGGCTGTGAAGGATCTAAACAAGTTGCGACTGGAGGCCACGGGCGACCCGGAAATCGAGACCCGCATCGCCGCGTACGAAATGGCATATCGCATGCAAACCGCAGCACCTGAACTGATGGACCTCAGCAAAGAGACGCAGGAAACGCTCGATCTTTATGGCGTGAAAGCTGGGCAGCCTTCCTTCGGAGCGAACTGCCTGCTCGCTCGTCGCCTCGTCGAACGCGGAGTCCGCTTCATTCAGCTGTATCACACGGACTGGGACCACCACGGCGGTTCACTCGACCTTCAAAAGCCGCTCGACAACATTTGCAAGCAGGTCGATCAACCCTGTGCCGCGCTTGTGAAAGACCTCAAGCGACTCGGCCTGCTCGACAGCACGCTCGTGGTCTGGGGTGGTGAATTCGGACGCACACCGATGGGGGAGAAGCGTGAAACGATTGGCCGCGATCACCACATCGATGCGTATACCATGTGGCTCGCCGGCGGCGGTGTGAAGCCCGGCCTGATCCATGGCAAGACCGATGAAATCGGCTATAATGTGGTCGAAAACCCCGTCCACGTTCACGACTTGCAAGCCACGATCCTGCACCAGCTCGGCCTCGATCACACCAAGCTGACCTTCCGCTTCCAGGGCCGCGACTTCCGCCTCACCGATGTCCACGGCAACGTGGTGAAAGAGATTCTCGCATAAACCAGGAGCCGTTCTCCATGCTCCGCGTGCTCGGTGGAACCTCATCCGCAGCCGACGGCCTCACGCGCCGTGACCTGATGCGAGTCGGCGCGCTCTCACTCCTGGCGAGCGGCCCACGTCAGTGGGCTGTTGGCGCAGGTGCAAACAATGAACCTCTCCCAACAATAGGCACACGCCCGCCGCGTGCCACATCGATCATTCTCCTCGATCTATTCGGCGGCCCCTCGCACATCGATTCGTTCGACCCGAAGCCCGACGCACCTGAAGGCATCCGCGGCGAGTTCCGCACCATACCCACGGTGCTGCCCGGCATCCGCATCTGCGAACACCTGCCGAAACTTGCTCGCCGACTCGACAGGCTTGCCCTGATCCGCACTGTCTCCCACAAGTACAACTCGCACAATCCCTATGGCGTGATGACGGGCTTCGACGGCGGGCAGGACCAAACGGATTACTTCGCCCGGCCGACGAATCACCCGAGCGTCGCCTGCGTCAGCCAGTACTTTGGCGTCGGTCGCGGCAAGGAGTTGCCCGGCTACGTCATGCTCCCGGCCTTCCCGGGGTACACGCAAGGCCTGCGGCGAGCCGGCCCCTATGGCGGTTACCTCGGCACCACCTTCGATCCGATGTTCAGCACGGCCGATGCCCATGTCGGTGCGGACACCTCCACCAGCAAGGACTTTTACAACCACACCATCACGCCAATGGGTGAGCCGCGGTTGCCCAAACTCGATGGCGGCATCAGCCTCGATGCGTTGCACGCACGCCGCTCACTGGTGCAACAGTTGGAAGCGAAAGCTGCCGCATTCGATGCTGGCGGCCTGGCAGCACGACGCAACTCTGCCTTCGATTTGCTCCTGTCCCCCCGGGCCCGCCAGGCGTTCGATCTCGCCAAGGAAGCCCCGGCCACGCGCGACCGCTATGGTCGCGACCTATTCGGCTCCAGCGTGCTCCTTGCCCGGAGACTGGTCGAATCCGGCGTCACGTTCGTCACCATTCACACCGAAGCGAAACCGAACGGCCACTGGGACACGCACAGCAACAACTTCAAGATGCTGCAGCATCTCTTGCTCCCCTTCCTCGATCGGGCGCTCTCCGCACTCCTCGACGATCTGACTGAACGCGGCCTGCTCGAATCGACGCTTGTCGTCGTCACCGGCGACATGGGCCGCACGCCCAAGATTAACGCCTCGGCCGGTCGCGACCACTGGCCACAGTGCGGCTTCTGCCTCTTCGCGGGCGGCGGCACGAAGCCCGGCGTCGTACATGGCACCTCGGACAAGAACGCGGCGTTCCCGCTCGAGCATCCCGTCTCGGCCGGCGACCTCGCCGCCACCATGTACCACCTCATCGGTGTCGATCCCGAAGCCACGGTGCCCGACCACACCGCACGCCCCACGCACATTTCCCACGGCGGCAAACCCATCGCCGCGATTCTCCGCTGAGTGAAGCAACTGGATTCAGGCGAACTCCGTCACGCGTGTGTCCGGCAGCCACATCATCAACCAGTCGCGCAGGCCCGCCTGCAACCCGGCGAGCACGACTTCTTCGAGATGGAGCAGGCTGGAAATCATGGCATAGCAGTCGTCTCGTGTGGTCGTGCCGCAACCTGTGAGGAAGACGACGCGAAGAGGCAAGCGTGTGCGGATCGCTTCGCCGAAGTGCTGCCACTCGGCAACCGAACAGGTCACTTCCTCCACGAAGCCGCGGCGAAAGGTGATGCGCTCCGAACCTTCGATGTGCATGCCAGGCCGGCCGCGTTCATTCGGCACACATTTCACCAGTTCCGGACACGCCTCCGCCGCCCAAAGGGGAATGAGGTACGACGACGCCTTCAAGTACGAGCGTTCCTTGAGTCGCAAAGCCTCGGCTTGTGGTGTTTCACCCTGGCCCGAAGCGATCAGCCGTGCTCGTTCGACCTGTGTGCGTATGAAGTCCGCGCGTTCGGCATCGCCATTTTCGTCGAGCCAGTCCGCGCAGGCGAGCCGCGGCACATCCGCACCGGGTTCGCGGCCGATGGCTCGCAGGAAGGCGTAGTACGCCGGTGAATCGGATAGCGACATCGGCAATCCCCCGGTCCGTGCGGTTCAGACGCGTTCGATGCGGAAAGCCGTGGGGTAATTGGCATAGTCGAACGAGAGGATATCGTTGCGGAACACGGCTTCGTAGGCTTGCGTGGAGCCGTCGAGGATGGTGACGCGGATCAGGCCGCGTTCGCCGACGCGCACGATTCCGGCATGCACGGCCGCGACGGCGAGGCGGGAATCGGCGGTGTAAATCGCGTCGCCCCAGATGGTGCCATCGTTGCGGCCTGTAACTTCAAAGAGGAACGACCGGCCAAAGTCGGCCTGGCCGAACTCCGTGAGCGTGCCGGGATCAGGGCGAACGCCGAGCAGATCGCCGCGGAGTTGCCGGACGCGAGCCCGGATGGCGAGCGCTTCATCGAGCTTGCCCTCGCGCGTATAGCTCTCCTGCAACGTGCGGAGTCGCTCGACAAGCGAACGCACAAGCGGGGCGAGTTGCCGCGTGGCTTCCTGTTGCACAGCAGCGATCTCGGCTTCGGAGCGAGCGCGGATGGCCGCACATTCGCGCTCTGCTTCCTCGCGAAGGACAGTGGTTTGCCGTTCCGAGCGTGAACGCACCTCGGTTACGGAGCGCTCGGCTTCATCGAGCACAAGCCGGACCTCCTCGGGCAACTCGTCAATGGTGAACAGGTCGGTTTCGGTGTCCATGTGTTGGTCTTTCTCGGGCCATCGTGATACGCCATCTTAACAGTTGCTTGCGGACTCTGATAATTGCTGGGTGAAGGAATCGTTCAGAACGCTTGCTCACCGCCACGAGTCGCGATCCGCGGGGCGTGATATTATTCCCCAATCACCCGCATTCCTTCGGAGTAGCTCCATGGCCTCACCCACGGCGTTTAACACCATCCCGGGTCAGGATGAGTTATCGGATATCGCACGCGATCTCACTTTCCATCCCTGCGCAAACCCGTTGCCACGTGTGTTAAGTTCCACACAAATTGAACAGTTCAATCGCGAAGGATATTTAAAGCCATTTCGCATCTTTGATGATGTGGAGATTGAATCGATTCGCACGTATTTTGATAATTTGCTGAATCAATATGTCGCCGAAGGGAAAGATAGTTATTCCATCAGTTCCGCCCATCTGCGGCACGGGCCCGTGTGGGATATTCTCACGCATCCGCGCATCGTGGCGATCGTGTCGGATCTGTTGGGGCCGAGTGTGATTGCCTGGGGTTCGCACTTCTTCTGCAAGATGCCGGGCGATGGCAAGCGTGTGGCCTGGCACCAGGATGCGAGCTACTGGCCGCTGACTCCGTCCAGGGCCATCACGGTGTGGCTGGCCATCGATGATGCGGATCCGGGCAACGCCAACATGCGTTACATTCCGGGCACCCACGTGCTCGGCCATCTCACCTGGAAATTGAGTGAGACGGATGAAAGCAACACACTCAATCAGACGGTGCCGGAGGTGGAAAAGTACGGCGAACCGGTCAATGTGCAATTGCAAGCCGGCGAAGCATCAGTGCATGCGGACTTGCTCCTGCACGGCTCGGAGGCCAACACCAGTCATCGCCGGCGCTGCGGCCTCACGCTTCGCTACACGCCGGGCGACGTGCAGGCGTTCCTCGGCTGGGCGGAGAAGGGCGTCGTGGTGGCAGGCGAGCCGCCGGCGCACTGGGGCAATCGCCCTCGCCCCTCGGAAAAGTGATCACGGCGGATGCAACAATCTCCTTACTTCAATTCTTTCCACAGGAACGTGAATGCCAGGGCGGACATGAAGGCACGCTGTTTGTTGTCCGCGGCTCCACCGTGGCCGCCTTCAATGTTCTCGTAGTACACCACATCGTGTCCCAGTTCCTTCATCCGTGCCACCATTTTGCGAGCATGCCCGGGATGGACGCGATCATCACGTGTGGATGTGGTGAACAGCGTCCGCGGGTATTTGGCATCCTTCTTCACATTGTGATAGGGGGAAAATGTCTTGATGAATTCCCACTCCTTGGGCTCATCCGGATTGCCATATTCCGCCATCCAGCTGGCTCCGGCGAGCAGCTTGTGATAACGCTGCATGTCTAACAGCGGTACCTGGCACACAATGGCTCCGAATTTGTCCGGATAAAGTGTGAGCATGTTGCCCATGAGGAGTCCGCCATTGCTGCCGCCCATCGCCCCGAGATGTTTGGGCGAGGTGATCTTGCGCGTCACCAGATCATCGGCGACCGCGGCAAAGTCCTCGTACGCACGGTGGCGCTTCTCCTTGAGCGCGGCCTGGTGCCACGTGGGGCCGAATTCGCCGCCGCCGCGGATGTTGGCGACGACATACACACCGCCCTTCTCCAGCCAGCCCGCACCGACGCCAGCACTGTAGCCCGGTGTCAGGGCAATTTCGAAACCGCCATAACCATAGAGAAGCGTGGGATTCTTACCGTTGAGTTCCACCTGCTCGCGTGCGACCACGAAGTACGGGATCTTCGTGCCATCCTTCGAAGTGGCCTGGTACTGATTCACGATCAGCCCCTTGGTGTCGAAGAACGCCGGTGATTCCTTGAGCTTCTCGGGTGCCCCTTGGCCTGCCGTTCCGAGGAAGAGGCTCACAGGTGTAAGGTAGCCATCGGCGGTGAGCCAGTAATCATCCGAATTGTCCGAATCGACAGCGGAGGCACTGGCACTGCCGAGCTTCGGCACACCGGGGAGTTCTTCGCGCTTCCAGGTGCCGCTTTCGCGCGCGAGCACTTCAATCTTGCTGCTGACATTATCGAGTTCGTTGAGAATGATGTGCGACTTCGTCGCCGAGAAACCTGCGAGCGACTTGCGTTCGGTCGGCTCGAAGAGCACATCGAAGCTGCGCTCGCCTTTGAGATAGGCGTCGTACCCTGTTGCGAGCAACGAACCCGCGGCAAACGTTTTGCCTCCAACGGTCCAGGGTGAGCGCAGTTGCACGAGCATCAGGTCGCGTTCGGGCGAGAGTTGCGCGTCCAGCGGTTTCTCGATCTTGGTGAGCTTGCCATCCTTGCGAAGGAACACTTCTGATTCCCAGAAGGTGATGCCGCGGTAGACGAATTCGCGCTCGAAGCAGGGCGTGTGATCCTTCGCCGCGGAGATGTACACATCCTCGGGCTTGCCCTCGTACACAAGAGTGGCGGCGGCGAGGGGTGTGCCGCGCTTCCACTCTTTCACGATGCGCGGATAACCGGAGGCGGTGAGTGAGCCGGGGCCGAAATCGGTGCCGACGAAGATTGTGTTCGCATCGATCCAGCCCACATCACTCTTGGCTTCCGGCAGCGTGAAGCCCTCCTTCACGAACGCCTTGGTCATCACGTCGAACTCGCGGACAACGGTGGCATCCGCACCTCCGCGCGAGAGGGAAATCAGGCACTTCTCATTCGCGGGCCGCAGGAAGTTGGCTCCTTCCCAGACCCAGTTTTCCTTTTCGGCCTCGGCCAGGGCATCGAGATCGAGCACAGTTTCCCACTTCGGGTCCGGTTTGCGGTATTCGGCCAGTGTGGTGCGCCGCCAGAGGCCGCGTTTGTGGTTGGCGTCGCGCCAGAAGTTGTAGTAGTGTTCGCCGCGCTTGCTGACGTACGGGATCTTCTCGTTCGAATCGAGGATCTTCAGCAACCGATCGTTGAGCGGCTGAAAAGCCGGGTCCTTCGTGAGTTCCGCCACGGCCTCGGCGTTGCGTTCCTTGACCCAGGCCAGCGGCTTTTCGCCCGTCACTTCTTCGAGCCACATGAAGGAATCCTTTTCTTCGCGTGCCGCGCCGGGCACAGTGAACAACATCGCGGCCAGCGGCAACATTAACCAGCGGTTCATGGCAACATTCTCCCGTGAAGGCAAGACCTGCACGTTAATGCCGGGCCGAGTTACGAACAAGCGCGATTCGCAATCGCGTCATATGATGAAGGGAACCGCCCTGGAGGAGAGCCCAACCATGACCAGCTTCGTTCGCCCGACGCCGATGACGGATCAACTGTACGAATACGTGCAGTCTGTGGGGCTGCGCGAACCCGATGTGTTTCGCGAACTGCGAGAAGCCACCAGCAAACTGCCGGATGCCGAGTGGCAGATCGCCCCCGAGCAGGGCCCATTCCTGGCGTTGCTCGTGCAACTCATGGGTGCGAAGAACTGCCTCGAAATCGGCACCTTTACCGGCTACTCGGCGGCCTGGGTTGCGTCGGTGCTGCCTTACGATGGCCAGGTGATTTGTTGCGAGATGAATGATGACTTCGCCGCAGTTGCTCGCGAATACTGGCAGAAGGCGGGGCTCGCGCACCTCATGGACCTCAAGATCGGCCCGGCCCTCGCCACGCTCGATCAACTTCTCGGCGGCGGTTGGCCCGGCATCTTCGACTATGCCTTTATCGACGCCGATAAGGCCAACTACGATGAGTACTATGAGCGCTGCCTGCAACTCGTTCGCCCCGGTGGGCTGATTGCGATCGATAACACGCTCTGGGATGGCAAGGTGGCCGATGATTCCGTGACCGACGCAGACACCGTCGCGATCCGGGCGTTGAACGCCAAGCTCCACGGTGACAACCGGGTGTCACTCAGCGTGTTGCCGTTCGCCGATGGACTGACGTTGTGTGTGAAGCGCTGAGGTGCCACTGCTTCCGCTCTTCCCTATTGTTCCCTTTTGGATTTCGCTCCGTGAGGTTCGACATGCCTGCAACTCGTGGCGAGCAATTCGCCGGCGTCACCGTGGCCCTTGTCACGCCGTTCCGCAATGGCGAAATCGACTGGGACGATCTCGGCAAACTCGTGGAATGGCACTGCGAACAGGGCACCAACGGCCTTGCTCCCTGTGGCACCACGGGTGAATCGCCCACCCTCGACCACGAGGAGCATGAGCGCGTCGTCGCCTTCGTGTGCGAAAAAGCGCGCGGCCGGCTCAAGATCATGGCGGGCACCGGTTCAAACAGCACGCGCGAAGCCATCCGCATGACGAAGGCGGCCAAGAAGTCCGGGGCGGACGGCACATTGCAAGTGGGACCGTACTACAACAAACCGACACAGGAAGGTTACTTCCAGCACTTCGGAGCGGTCGCGGATGCGTGCGATCTGCCACAGGTGATTTACAATATCCCGGGCCGCACCGGTTCGGAGATCGCCCCCGAGACGATCGCGAAACTCGCCGAGGCTTATCCGACCATCGTCGCCGTGAAGGAAGCCACGGGCAAAATCGACATGGCATCGCAGGTGGCGGCCCTCACAGACCTCACCATTCTCAGCGGCGACGATAGCCTGACCCTGCCGATGATGAGCGTGGGCGGTCAGGGCGTCGTGAGTGTCGTGGGCAATATCGTGCCACAGGACATGATGGCACTTGTGCAGGCGTTCCGTGCGGGCAAGATCGCCGAGGCTCAGCAGTGGCACCGCAAACTCTTCCCACTCTGCCGGGACATGCTTGGCGTGGCCACCAACCCGATTCCCGTTAAGGCTGCGATGAAATTGCTGGGCCGCGGCACCGGTGAAATGCGACTGCCCATGTGCCCACTCGATGCAGCCGGCGAGGCACGCGTCCGCAAAACTTTGGGTGAATATGGCCTGATTTGAAGCCTTCTGAAAGATCACCTGCGCACTCCGGTATCGATTGGATGCCGGAGTTTTGCTTTCACTCCTTTCAGCCCGCTATGAATGGTTGACCGGCATAGTGATGTGGATGCGTTGAACCGTCGACGCGTCACGAGCCGTAACCGACAGGGACGCGACCGTGGTTAAAAAACTCTCAAGTGAGCGTGATATTGGCATCTCGGAACGTGTGCTCCGCGGGCTCACCGAACTGTTCCAGGGGCTCGCGGATCGCTCACGCCTGCACATTCTCTTCCTGCTTTCACAGCATGGGGAATTGAACGTCTCGGCCATCGGCGAGGAACTGGGGCAGTCGCAACCCGCGGTCAGCCACCATCTGAATCAGTTGAAGAAGTCCGGGCTCATCGATTACCGCCGGGCCGGAAAATTCAACTTCTATCGTCTGGCCGTCGGCGGCCTCGATGGGCTCATCGCCGAACTCTTCCCCGAACCCGGCACATCCCCGAAACTTGCCTTCGGCGGCATCGATGTGGTCTTCAAACGCAAGTAAACTTGGGCGGCACCGCATGCCCGTCCATTTGCTCCGCATCACCCGCTTCGCCTACAATGGTGAGGCGATGCAGTCATGCCATATCCGTTTCACGAGGGCCGCAAAATGCGCTGGCTCACCGCTGTGCCGGTTTACAATGAATCGAGCCATGTCGGCGAGGTGCTCGCCAAGATTCGACACTACTCCCCGGAGATTCTCGTCGTCAACGATGGCTCGACCGATGGCACCGCCGAGCTTCTCGATCGTGAAGTGAATCTGCACCGCATCGATCACGCCCGCAATCAGGGCTACGGAGCCGCGCTCATCGCGGCGTTCGACTACGCTCGCGACCACAACTACGATGTCCTCGTGACCATGGACTGTGATGGCCAGCATGAGCCCTCGCGCATTGCCGTCCTGCTCGAAGCGATCCATGATGCCGAGATCGTTTCCGGCTCACGCTACCTGCGCGATTTCCGGCAGGATTCCCCGGCACCCTCCGATCGCCGTTTCATCAACGCCACGATTACACGCGAAATCAACGCCCGCTACAGCCTCAACCTCACCGACTCGTTCTGCGGCTTCAAGGCCTACACGCGGCGGGCGCTTCAGCAACTTCGCATCACCGAGAAGGGTTGGGGCATGCCGTTGCAACTCTGGGTGCAAGCGGCCCGGCAACAGCTCCGCGTGAAAGAGATTGGTGTGCCACGGCTCTACCTCGATCCCAACCGGGCCTTCGGGGGTGTTATGAACAACCCCGAACAACGCCTCGCGTACTACCGAACCGTGCTCGCCTCCGCCGAGCGTGATGTGCTGCCTCGGAGTGTCAACGCGTTGTCACTCTGCCCGGAGCAGTGTTGATGTCACTGCGCGATCTGATCCGGCACGGCGGCCCAAGGCAGCCGCTGATCGACTTGCCTATCCGTCGCCACGCAGACTTCGAAATCATCATTCCCCTGCGTGCCCCCACCGAGAATGGTGAAGTTCTCGCCCGCCCCGCATTGGCGGCAATCCCCGAGTTGGTGCACGAGAATCGCCAAAAACTCGATCGCCGCGATGTGCGGATCGATGGCGTTCCACTTGCTGAGATGCGGGCCCGGGCGAAGCGTGAAGTTCTGCATGCGATTGACAGTGGGCTGTCACTCGATACCCCGCTGATCCTGGCCGGGCACCAGCCCGAGCTTTCGCATCCGGGCGTGTGGGTCAAGAACTTCGCCCTGAATCGCCTCGCACGCCATGTCGGCGGCACACCGCTCCACCTCATCGTGGACAGCGACACGCTCAAATCCACCGCCCTGCGCTTCCCGGTATTCGAACCGGGCGATCCGCAGTCCGTGCACCTCGAGTCCTTGGCCTTCGATCGCTTCGATCACGCGGAATCGTACGAGGAACGTGGAGTCCACGACTGGGAACTGTTCAACAACTTCGCCACGCAGCTCCAGCAATCCGTGGCCTGGCCCTTCGAACCGCTGCTCACACAGGCCTGGCCCATCGTGACGCGCGAGCCGGGTGAACGCATCGCCCTCGGCGAGCGCTTCACCCGCGTCCGCCAGCACTTTGAACGGGCCTGGGGCTGCCAGAACCACGAGTTCCGCGTCAGTCAACTGGCGCAGACAGACGCATTTGCTGCGTTCGCACGGCACATCCTCACGGACCTTCCCTGCTTTCGCGAAATCTACAACGCCAGCATTCGCGCCTATCGCCTTCGCAACGGCATCCGCAGCCAGCAGCATCCCGTGCCGGAACTCGCCGAGGGTGAAGCCCCGTTTTGGGTACAGTGCTCGCGCGGGCCCCGCAACCGCGCCACGGCATCGAGCGATCCGCGCACATTGCGTCCGCGGGCTCTCACCCTCACACTCTTCGCCCGACTTGTGCTCGGCGACTTCTTCATCCACGGCATCGGCGGCGGCAAGTACGACGAGATCACCGATGCGATCCTCCGCGACTACTTCCGCATCGAGCCCCCTGCCTTCCAGGTGCTTTCCGCCACGCTGCACCTGCCACTGCCCGGCTTCACCGCGAACGAAGAGAGTGTGAAGTCTGCTGAGCATCATGTGCGCGAACTGCACTGGAACCCGCAACGACAGGAAGCCATCGCTGGCCAGCCGAAGCCTGAGGACCAGCGGCTCATCGCAACCAAGATGAGGCTGATCGAGAAGGAACCACAACAAACCGACCGCGCCGCACGCCGCGAGTGGTTCCGGGAGTTGCAGCAGGTCACGGCTCAGCTGCGAGGAAGCGTCGCCGAGGCGCTGTCCCAAGCCGAGGCCGAACGCGATCGCCTTCGCGTCGAAGCTCAGGCAAACGCCATTCTCACGCGCCGGGACTATCCCTGGCTCCTGTTCCCCGAAGCCACATTGAAACCCTTCCTCCAACAGTTCCTGAACCCCTCCCGTTCCTTCGAAGGCTAACACGTGAGGCCGGAGTCTCATCGTAAACAACATCGAATTGAGGCACTCCCAGGACAACCAAAAAATCCCGCTCGCCCAAGCCAGCGATTCAAGTGGCTCGCCGACTCACTTCGCCACCAGGAACATTCTCCCCAATTCTTGCACGTTCGCGCTTGCAGCCAGTTGTGCAGGTGGTTAGCTCCTGTTTGCGTTGAACGTCCATCTGTGGTAGGAGCAGGCATCGCCCCCCGCACCAGTTGAGCGGCACGGTTGCCACGTCATACATGCTCACGGACGAACTTTGGGTCGTTATGGAACCTCTGGTCGTGGCGAGTTCGGGGATTGGCGAGCGGTGTACCAGCGGTTGCGGCGATGGGTGCTCTCGGGAGCGATGCGTCGGCTGTTCGAGGGCATTACGGCCAATCCCGAGTTCCAGGAGGTACGGCGGGTGTTGGTCGATTCCACCACGGTCCGCGGCCACCGACACGCCGCCGGGGCACGGCGGAAGAAAAAAAAAGATTGGGGCCGCTCGCTCTGCTGCGAACGAGGGACTGGGGCGAAGCCGTGGTGGCCTGACGACCAAGATCATGATGACGACGGTCGACGAGAGCACGCCGATCGAGATCGACGTGGTGGCGGGGTCGCGACACGATGCTCCGCTGCTCAAACCGATCCTGGCCAAGACGGCCGATCGCGTGGGGATTATCGACGAGGTTGTGGGGGATAAGGGCTTTGACGGCGAACCTCAGCGTCAAGCGTGTCGCGATCACGATGCAGTCCCGGTGATCCCGGCCAAGAGCAACCGCGTGAATCCGGAACCGTTGGACAAGCCGGCGTACCGGGAGCGAAATCGGATCGAGCGGCTGTTCGCGAAGGCGAAGGAATTCCGCCGGATCGCGACCCGGTACAACGAGCGGAAGCGAATGTTCGTGGGGTGGCTGCAGCTTGTGTTCGGATTCATCCGCCTCAGAACCAAGACCAACGTCAACAGAGCCTAGGGGTTAAATTCCCGCTATTCGAAGATCCTATCGCATCTCTCACGGTCAAGGTTGTCCCTTCTCCTCAAGGGGCGAATGTGCAAAATCCTTGGCCCGGACTAACAGGATCTGGTAGCGTGGTTCTTAGTTACTGGCATTCAATAGAACAACATCGCAATAAATTGAGAGGAGTCATGTATGTATGCAGTGATTGTCATGTTATTCATGATTGTGGATATGCCGCTGAGTCAGGCAATACTCGAAGATCCGCCCGCCTTTGCTGGGATTGGTTTTCAGCCATTGCCTCAGAAGTGCAAGATTGAAATCGAGCTTCACACGGCAATCGACAACCTCTATCGAGTCTCATTTAACGTTGAGGGGAAAACAAAGCTTGAAGTCAACGAAGCTGTGGTGAAGGAATTGAAGCGACACCACTGGAACGTTGAGGCGAAAGCAAGTGGATTATTAGTGGTAAGAGGATACATTCCTGAGGATGGCGTTCTTGAACGAATCCAGGGGATTACAATCACACTTCACGCCTGCAAGCCTCTTGAATCGCCTCTCTTACCCGCCATAAGCTCCGTACGGGGTATCCGCTGCAAAGTGCTCCTTGTCCATCAGGAACCGAACGCGGAAACGCCAAACAAACCCTAACATCTCGCTCCTGTTTAGATAGAATCAATGGACAAAACTCTGACAACCCAATGTCCGCTTTCACGAATCACGTCATTGTCAAAGCTGTATATGCAAACGCTCAAGGCGGCATGGTCACGTCGTACTTTGACCCAAGCTACGGTGCCAAGTATTTAAATACTACCCAGGCGGCGGCTGAGGCTGCGATGGACGCACTGGCAATTGACGCATATTACACGGTTAAAAACAAACTGTTTACATTCACGAAGAACGACCCGAATGCTACGGAACTGCGATTCATCGATCACAAATGAGCGAAAGACAAACCCATTCGCGCGCGATCTCATTGATCTGGAATTATTGCATCAGGAACGAATCATGATCCGTCGAACACACATCATTTTAGCTATTACTTTGACTGCACCCATTTGCCATATCATGTCATGTTGGTACCTCGGCGAGGTTTGTGCCACATGTGTGCCAATGCATCCGGGAAGCGCCGATAATAAGTCTGGAACCGATAACGAATTCTATCGCCCTTTCACCTGGAATGAACGCGCACCTGCGCTCGGTCAGGTTGTATCGCACCGGCTCTTTGCTCGAGATTCTGACGATGCAGTTTCTTGGACGGACACATGGTCGCTTTCGAGGCGCGAATCGGCCCGGATGCCGACTCTTCGGCGCTATTGTATCCAAGGCTTCTCGCTCTCTTTGACCAGGAAAGGTATCGTATCGAATCATCATTTAGGACCGAGTGCTGCGTATGGGTTTACCTCGTACAAGTATCTTTCCGATTTCGAAATAGCCGTCGGGCAGCCCGATTGCATGCCCACACTTGATGAAGATGCAGAGGAACGTGTGACTACACGCTGGCATAAACGAAGTGCAGAGCTTGATGCTCAATCGCCACCTAGCCTCGATGATTCACGCATCTGGTCGTTAAAGCCAATCGAGACCGCATTTCATGATTATTTTGTTGGATTAGACATTCCGCTCGGGGGCAGACACTCATTTTATTATGACGCTATTACATATGATGTATTTGCGATTGATGATAGTTGCGTATGGGCCGCACTCTTGACCCGGAATCCTGATAACCCGCGACATGGATATGTTCGAGTGTGGTCTTTCACGATTGCGTACGATACCAAAGCAAAACAGCAAATTCTCAAATTCCATACCGATCCCTTCGCTTTAATCGAAGTCCCCTTTTGCGAGCCATTCGTGACCTATCACTGTGGCGACTCATTGTTCTTTCTCACAGTATCTGGGCAATTGTATTCCATAGCCAAGATTGACTTGAAGCAGGAGTTCACCGACCTGGGCAAGGCCCGGCACCGTCCACTCGGGAAAGCCGGGCACAAGGTCACGGGGATTGTCGCCGAGGCCGAGACCGGCCGGGTGTTTGCCTTTGGCAAGCCCGCACTCTGGCGCGATGAAGAAGAACTCAACTTCTATTGTGAACTCGGCGACGATTTGAAGCTCCACTGGTACGACCACGGCGACATCCCCACCGTCCCCGGCTCGGCCATCCCCAAATCACTCGCCCTCCTCGACCGCTACGCCCGCGCCCTCGGCAAAGCCAAACGCATCGCTTATCCGTGAGTGGTACATGAACCTGACACCATCTATTCACCCTAACTCCTGATCCCACCAGCAACGTTCCGAAATCCGGGCATGATTCCGGTGCTTCCGATGGAGGGGGGTGGGGGATTGCATCGGAATCATTTCGCGGCGGAGAAGCGACACGGCCGAGTGATGAAACGGTGCTCGGCTTGTGCCCGCCAGGCACTTCGCCTTTCCTTCTCCCGGGCGATTGGCGTACAACACAGGCACGGCATGAATAGCCTCCGTTGCACACGAGCCGCACGATGCGCGATCGACCCGGTTTTAACCTGTTCCTGATCAGCTGGCTGATCCTCTTTGTGGAACTCGCCTGCATCCGCTGGTTCCCGTCGCACGTGCTGTTCCTCACGTTCTTCACGAATATCGTCTTGCTCGCGGGCTTTGTGGGGATGTCGGTGGGTTGCCTGGCGGCGCGGAGCCCGACGCGACACATCGATGGCACGCCAGGTTGGCTGCTCGCGGCCGTGGTGATGGGAGCACTCGTCGAGTTGTTTCGCAGCCGGGTGTTGCGCTATGTGGCGGTGGGCGACCAGTCGAACCCGGATGAAGTCTTCTTCGGTGCCGAGGACACACACCAGCACGCGGTGCGTTTTCGCATTCCGGTCGAAGTGATCGTGGGGCTGTTTTTCGTGCTGATCGCGGCGGTGCACGTGGGCCCGGGGCAGGAGATGGGCCGGGCGTTCGGGCGCATCAGTAGCCGCTCACGCGCGTACTCCTTGAACCTGCTCGGCAGCCTGGCGGGGATCGGCACATTCGCCGCGTGCTCGTATCTTGAGTTGCCGCCAGTGGCGTGGTTCGCCGCGGTCTCGCTGGGTGTGGCGCATTTCCTCCGCGGCCCCGGCACACTGGCACGTTATGCCTGCCTGGCCCTGGTGATCTTCACCACGATTCCGACGTCGGGCCTGTTCGCAGTGAATGGTCGACACACGACGTGGTCGCCGTATTACCGCGTAGATTATCGCCCCACGGCCCGGCTCATCGAGACCAACCTCATTAGCCATCAGCGCATGGAAGCGTCCATCACGCCACCGATGGCCCCGTACGCGCTCCCGTACTTGTTCCAGCGTGATTTGAAGCGAGCGGATGGCAGCCCCGCCTGGCCGGCGTTTCGGCGTGTGCTCATCATCGGTGCGGGCAGCGGCAACGATGTGGTGCGAGCCTTGCAATGGGTGCCGACCGAGGCACGGATCGATGCCGTCGAGATCGATCCTGCCATTCGCGCGATTGGAGCCGGGCATCATCCGGACCGGCCATACGATAGCGACCGCGTGACGGTGCACCTCACCGACGGCAGGAACTTCCTGCGAAGTGCCGAAGCTGGGACGTACGATCTCGTGATTTTCGCGCTCGTCGATTCACTGGTGCTGCATTCCGGCTATTCGAACTTGCGACTGGAAAGCTACCTCTTCACGCAGGAATCGTTTGGTGATGTGTCGCGTGCATTGAAACCGGGTGGCGTCTGCGTGGTGTACAACTATTTCCGCCAGGGCTGGCTCGTGGCCCGATTGCGTGATCAGTTGCGGGCCGCGTTTGCGGGAGTCGATCCAGTGACACTGGCCGCCCCGACTCCGTACGAACTCGATAAACCCACTCTGCGTGAAATCCGCCTCGACACGAACGAGCCGACTGGCTTCACGGCTTTCTTTGCGGGCCGGCAAGAAGCGATCCAGCCGCTGCGCGATGCGTTCGTGCAGCACGAAGCGTACTGGTATCCGTGGGCGGCACCCGTGAACTCCGATTGCGAGGCTCGCTTCGGCATCGAGCCGCCGACTGCCTTGCCGCTGGCGCCCGAGCCGCTTCGTCAGAAGGATGGTTCGCCGATCGCCACCACCTGGCTGGAACTCGCTCCCGCGGAGGTGGAGGAATCCGATGCCACCCTTCCCCCGGCCACGGATGATTGGCCCTTCTTGTACGTGCGCACTCCCACGATTCCCTCGTTGACACTCCGCGGCGTGGTGATGGTGGCGTTGCTCTCCATGCTGGTGTGGGCTCGTTTCGGCTACCGCGAAGAAGCTGTGACCTCCAGAGATTCGGACTGGGGTCTCGTGGTGCGCTGCCTGTTTCTGGGGGCCGGCTTCATGCTGGTCGAGACGAAAGCTGTGGTGCAAATGGCACTGTTGTTCGGTGGCACCTGGATGGTTAACACGGTGGTGTTTGCGGCCGTGCTCACGATGAGCCTTCTAGGAAATCTGTACGCGGGGAGGGTGAAACCGCAGCGGTTGGAGCCGTACTATGCGGGGCTGTTCGCCACACTGGTCATCGGCATCGTGGTGCCGATGGATGCACTTCTGGGTCTTGATCGCCTCACTCAGCTCGTGTTGGCCGGTGCCCTCGTGTTCGCGCCGATCGCTTTTGCGGGAGTGATCTTCGCGGTGAGCTTTGGCCGATCGCAGCGACCCGAACGCGTTTTCGGGGCGAACGTGCTCGGTGCCCTCGTCGGCGGGCTCTCCGAAAACGCCTCGGTCGCCCTCGGCTTCCAGTATCTCCTGATCGTCGCAGCCGGCTTCTATCTGGCCTCAGCACTGCGCGGGAATCGTGCATTGCTCACCGTTGCGGCAGAAAAGAACGTATAATGCCTGACACAGACCCATCGTGTTGCATGGGCCGCAACCGCGGATTGCCGGTTCTCCCGTCCTTGTTGCAATCCGCCACGGCGCGGGCAGTGTCGCAAAGCCTTGCTCCACCGTGTGTCCCGGCGTTGTGGATGTTCGGCTTTTCATTTTGGCAGCTTTGTTGCACTGTCTGGCACCTTGTTTGTGAGCAGCCCTCGGGTACCCGACCGGCTGGCATTTTTTCGCGGAGGACACTCCGATGGCGGATATGAACGATGAGGACGCGTCCGCAGTGAACGGCGGACCACCACGGCGACGGGGGCGAACAGCGCTGTCCGGTGCCGCGGTGGTCCGCACGGGCCGTGAAACGCTCTCCGCGGAACTCGCCACCACCATCTTCCGCCAGATGCTGCGCACACGTGCACTCGAAGAACGCAGCATCAAGATGTCCAAATCCGGGGAAGCCTTCTTTTGGGTAGGCGGGCCCGGTGAAGAAGCTTTTAACGTCTCCCTCGGATTGCAAGTGCTCAAGGGCCACGGCCCCGCCTTCGACTACCTGCACCTGCACTATCGCAACGCGGGTGTCATGCTTGCGATGGGCATGCCGATGATCGAGCACACCCGGCAACTGGCCATGCGCTGGACGGACCGCCACAGCCGAGGGCGCAACTTCGTCGGCCATTACTGTGTACCCGAGTGGAACGTTCTGCCGGTCACCAGTGTGATCGAAGTGCAATACTCGATGGCACCCGGCACGGCACTCATGCAGAAGCGTCACGGTGGCGAGGGACTCACCGTCGTGGTTGGCGGCGAGGCGGGCACCGCCGAAGGCGATTTCGCCACCTGTCTGAACTGGAGCACGCGGCCGAACAGCGAACTTCCCGTCCTGATGATTGTCACCAACAATCGCTGGGGTATCTCCACCGATTTCAGCAGCGTGCAGGCACGCCGCCCCGTGGCCGATCGCGCCCTGGCTCACGGCATTCGAGCCGAAACCGCGGACGGCAACGACCCCATTTCCATCTGGCACGGCATCGACCGTGCCATGCGCTATTGCCGCCGAGAACGAAAACCTTTTTTGCTCGAAGCGATGGTGAGCCGCCTGCACGGACACTCATCATCGAGTGGAGCCCAGCGCAACTGGGATGAAGCGGATCCCATCGCGCTATTCGAGCAGAAACTCATTGATGTCGGGGCCATCGACACCGCCTCCGTCAAGGCGATGAAGGACGAAGCAAAGGCCGAGGTGGATGTCGCCGTGGTGCAGACGATGAAGGAACCGCAGCCGACACCCGAGGATGTGGAGAAATTCACCTACGCGCCGAGCAATGTGGACGCAGTTTATCCAGGGGACTTCACCGGCCTGCCTGGCAAGCATTGAGGATCATCAACCGAACGACTCAGATGCTCGTTCCCATCTCGCCCCGACCGGATCGAAGCATCGGATCCGGCGTTTTCCTTCCAGTTGCGGGCTTCCATTGCTAGAATGCCTTTGAGATCGCCAGTCCGCGGTCCGGGGAGTGGGGCCGATGAAGTGTCAGCGCTGTCCGAAGCAAGCCACCTTGCATATCACCGAGGTGCTCGGCGAAGATCGTTACGAGGAAGTTCACCTGTGCGAGGAATGCGCGAAGAAATACCTGTATGAACCAACGTTGAAGAAGAACTCCAAGACGGCCGATCTGCTGGCCGAACCCGAGGAAGCCGGCTCTGCGGGCGACAAACAGTGTGAAGTGTGTGGCATCAAGTTCGTCGAGTTTCGCAACCACGGCCGACTCGGTTGCCCGCACGACTACGATGCCTTCAAGGACGATGTGTTACCGCTCTTGGAAAGTGTCCACGGTGATATCCGCCATACGGGCAAGGTCCCACGACGATTGCCACGGGCCAAGGCGGGGCAGGTCGAACTTTCTCAGTTGCGCCGCAAACTGCAGCAGTTCGTCAACGAGGAGAACTACGAAGAAGCGGCTCGCACCCGCGACCGCATTCGCGAACTGGAAGAAGAGTGAGGCGAGCGGTGCCCAGGCGAGCGGTGCCCGTGAGGGCACTGTTACTACACGGGATCCCAGGGTGAAATGTCAGTTCTGCGAGAATGAGGCCACTGTTCACCTGACGAACATCGCGAACAAGAAGAAACGCGAAGTTCGACTGTGCGAAGTCTGTGCGCGCAAGCGGAACTTGCTCCCCACCGATCCCGGTGCACCTTCGATCGACCTGAAAGCTCTGCTCAGCTTGCTGGTTGGGCCATTGCAGCAGGCGGCCAAGGAACAGACCGCGTTAACCTGCCCCACGTGTGGACTCGATTATGCTGAATTCCGTGCAGAGGGCCGGCTCGGTTGCCCCGCCGACTACGACGCCTTCCGTGCGATGCTCGAGCCGCTCCTGGAACGCGTACACCGCTCGCTGAGGCACGAAGGCAAGGTGCCACAGGGCTTTCGACGCCGCCTTCTCGAAGGGGAGTTGGATGTTCTGCGAACACAGATGCAAGCCGCCGCAGGGGCCGAAGACTACGAAGAAGCCGCCCGTCTCCGCGACCTGATTCGGCAGAAGGAAGCCTCGGATGAACCTCGATAGCCTGCTCCCGAACCTGGGCGAATGGCTCCGCGGCACCGGCCCCGAATCCGATGTCGTGGTCTCCACGCGCATCCGCCTGGCCCGCAACCTGCTCAACTATCCCTTCACAAACCGGGCCACCGTTCCGCAGAAATCCGAGATCGCCGCCCGCGCGAAAGAGGCCATCACCAAAGCAGAATTGCCCTCGCGCCTCGATTATTTGGATGTCTCCGGACTTTCGTCGCTCGACCGGCAATTCCTCGTCGAGCGTCAACTCATCAGCCGGGAACTCGCCGCCGTGCTCGATGGCCCCCGCGGCACCGCGTTCGATGAAAATGAATGCGTCAGCATCATGGTGAACGAGGAAGACCACCTGCGCCTGCAGGTGCTTCGCAGTGGCTTTTCGCTGGATGAAGCCTGGAGTGATATCGACCGCCTCGATGATGCCCTCGAAACCCGCCTGAGCTACGCCTTCCACGCCCAGTTCGGCTACCTCACGGCCTGCCCCACGAACGTCGGCACCGGCATGCGTGCGAGCGTCATGGTGCACCTCCCGGCACTCGGGCTCACCAAGCAAATCGATAAGGTGTTCCGGGCGCTGCAGAAGATCAACCTCGCCGTCCGCGGCTTGCACGGCGAAGGAAGCCGGGCCTTCGGCGACCTCTACCAGATTTCGAATCAGGTGACGCTCGGCAAGAGCGAGCCCAAAGTGCTCGGCGAAATTCGTGAAGTGATCCAGACGATCCTGCTCTACGAGCGCCAGGCCCGCAGTGCGCTGATGAAGGAACGCCGCCAGGCCGAGCAGGATCGCGTTGCCCGGGCCATCGGCACTCTCGGCAGTGCCACCATGATCACTTCCGAGGAGACGATGGAACTGCTCTCTGCGGTTCGCCTCGGCATCCACCTCCGACTCATCGACGACCTGCCCGCCACCACGGTTAATCAACTCTTCATCCACACACAAGCGGCCCATCTCCAGAAGTTGATGGGGCAACCGCTCGATGGCGAGGAACGCAACGCCGCCCGCGCCAAATATCTGCGCAGCAAACTGCGCGAACTCGGCTCGCAGCCCCGATGAAGAAAACGTTGCTCCTCCTGGTCTTCGTCCTGCTACTCGCAATCTGGACTTGGAAACTCCTCGACCCCACGCCCGTGCCAGACACCGTGACCCACGGCCTCAACTTCACCTGGCACTTCCTGCTCGCCAAGTCCCTCCACGCCAGTGTTTATGCCGTTCTCGCCTTTTTGGGCATTACACGCTTCCCCCGGCATCGCATCACTGTGATCGTGTTGCTAATGCTGCACGGGGCCGGCACCGAACTCGCCCAGCATCTCATGAAGGTGGGCCGCACCGGCAAAGTCACCGACGTGCTGCTCGACTGGATTGGAATTTCCGTGGAATGGTTGATCGCAAGCTGGTGGTCAAGACGGAACGACAAAGGCCAGGCGAAGATGACACCAGGCCGAATGCGTGACGGTTTTGACCGCAAGGCTTAATCCGTGGCTACGCTCGACCGCAGACGTTCGCCGACTTGAGTGAGGATCTGGTGAGCGACCTGGTTGGGGTGATAGCCGCCCGGGAGCCGCACGAGCAGCTTGTGATCACGTTCGCAAAAGGCGTGCACGTCACCGTAAGAGTGGCTGGACCAGCGGATAGCCAGCAACACCACAGCCACCTCGGAGCGGGCAATCGGTGCTTCAAAGATCGAAACAGATTCGTGGTCGTCCGTGGCAATCCAGACGAGGTCTTGCAATTCGAAGGCGCGGATCAGGGCGGCTCGTCGGTCAGGGCGCACGAGGCCTCCGATGAGCACGATCACGCGACCATTCAGGTGACGCCGCACCTCCGCCACTTCCTCCGAGAGTAGCTCGGGTCTTTCCACTTGCTCCTCTGGACGTGACGCCAGGAAGCGATCGATCTCGCGAAAAACCTGGGCTGTGGCCGCAGTGAGTGGCACGTCGTCAGGTAGTTGCTCGACCACCGGAAAGAGCAGATCACGCACCTCGGTGTTGCTGGGCGCGAAGCCACCCAACACCAGTTCATCCAGCAATTCGATGACCCGCGGCCACTCCTCCGCCGCCGCAGTTGGCTCGTCTCGCAGTCGGCGTGTCTTATGCCGCAAACGGTCCAGCGCCTTCTTGCGAACCCGGACACGCTCTTCGGAGCCACGAAAGTTGCCGGAGAATTCCGTGACGCGGCGAAGCAAATCCGACCAGCGAGAAGCATCGGCAGGGTCGTTGATCGTCATGTAGCGTTCGACGAAGACACCCGCTCGTTTGGTGCGATCCTTGATGGAGATGTACAGTTCGAGTTGATCGCGGTCGCGGCCATGTCGGCCCGTGTCGCTCACGGCAGTGTACAAGACCGCCTGGGCCTCGGCCGCGAAGTAGAGCACATCGCGAGCGGTGCGCTGGTAGTCCGCTTCCGGCAGTGTGTCCCAGACGGCGAGCATCTCGGCGATGGCCGCGGCGGTGTCGAAGGCACCGGCCAGGTCTTCCCACACCTTGGGCCGATCCGAATAATCGCCACCCGGATCGAACATCCAGAGGAAACACTCGGGAAGCAACTTCGCCTTCTCGATGAGTTCGCTCGTAGCCGCGCGGTCGATGCTAGTGGGCGAGGCGGCAACGAGGCGACAGGCCTCAGCCTTTGCGTGACAGCGGCGTGCGAGCAACGGCAATTGCTGCGGCACAATCTCAGACGCACCTCGGAAGCTCTGCGCAGTCGGAACCGAGGGGGCCGGGCGGAACACGTTGTCCACATCAAGCTGCGACAAATCGACTGGTGGCGGAGTCGGAGCCGCGGTCATCTCAACCGGCGGCCGCAGCGGAACATCTTCAACGGTTGGCGCATCGCCAGCAGGCGTTGGAACCAGCGCATCAGACCAGTTGGCAACGCCGCGAGCCACCTCAGCGACGAAACGGTTCAGTTCGGGTCGTGCCTGGAGGAACGAACCGAGCCGATCAAGCAGAGGTTTCAGGGCTTCGATGGGATCAGGTGACATGGTGATTGCAAGCACGCTCCCGAGCGTGTGTCGGCAACTCCGTGGAGTGCGGCCGTGTCGGCCGCCGCTCAGATGGGGTTCATCGTCAAGGTGGAGTGAATCGATCGCAATCCAAGTTACCGGAGCGAGCGGCCGAGACGGCCGCGCACCGTTGATTCAGATCCCCACATTGCTCCACTAGGCACTCTTCTTGCCGGGCTTCTTCTCGAAGAGCTTGCGCTCGCCGTGGACGATCTCGGGCGTGATCAGGTACTTGCCCTTGTGCTCCATTTCGGGCAGTTCGTACATCACTTCCATCATCACGTCTTCCACGATGGCTCGCAGACCGCGAGCACCGGTATCGCGGGCCTTCGCGAGTTTCGCAATCTCGATCAGGGCTTTCTGGTCGAACTCGACCTCGGCTCCTTCCATCTCGAAGAGCTTCTGGTATTGCCGCACCAGGGCGTTCTTCGGTTCGGTGAGAATGCGGAGCATCGCTTCTTCGTCGAGCGGATCAAGTGGGGCCAGCACGGGCAGGCGGCCGACGAATTCCGGGATCATGCCGAAGTCGATGAGGTCGTCCGCGGTCACCTGGTCGAGCAGTTCACCGAGCGATCTCTCCCGCTGTTCCTGATCGACGGCTCCGAAGCCGATGCTCTTGCGACCAAGTCGGCGGCTAATGATGTCGTCGAGCCCCACGAACGTGCCACCGCAGATGAACAGGATGTTCGAGGTGTCGACCTGGATATACTGCTGCTCCGGATGCTTGCGGCCACCCTGCGGCGGGACATTGGAGACGGTGCCTTCGAGCATCTTCAAGAGGGCTTGCTGCACGCCTTCGCCGGAGACATCGCGGGTGATGCTGACATTCTGGCTGGTCTTGGCAATCTTGTCGATTTCGTCGATGTAGATGATGCCGCGCTGGGCCGCCTCGATGTCAAAATCGGCGGCGTGAAGCAACTTCAGGAGCAAGTTCTCGACGTCTTCACCGACGTAGCCGGCCTCGGTGAGCGTGGTGGCGTCGCCGATGGCGAAGGGAACGTCGAGCACCTTGGCGAGCGTGCGTGCAAGAAGCGTCTTGCCACTGCCAGTGGGCCCGATGAGCAGGATGTTGCTCTTCTCGATATCGACGTCGCGGACGCCGGTCTCGCCGAGGCTCAACCGCTTGTAGTGGTTGTGGACGGCGACCGAGAGCGACTTCTTGGCTCGCTGCTGGCCGATGACGTACTGATCGAGACGCTCCTTGATGGAACGTGGCGACGGGATGTTGGAGGTGGCTTGTTTGGGCCCGCCCCGGCGCTTCTTTTCCTGGTCGATGATCGACTGGCAGAGTTCGATGCACTCGCCACAGATGTAGACGTCGCCCGGTCCTTCCACGAGGGGGCCGACGTCGCGGTGCGAACGCCGACAGAACGAGCAATAAGCATTACGATTTCGGCCGGCAGTGCCAGGCGGTCGGCGGGTGCCTGTGTCGCCGGAGGTGCGGTCAGCCATTCGGACTCCCCGGAGCAAAATGATGTTGTCAGTTCGGGGGAAATATAAAAACGAAAATGTCAGAGGTCAGTTGATGATTCATTCGCACAGGATCACTGTGCAAATTGTCCGACCTGTTAAATTCTCGCTTTTTGATTTCCATCAGGTTTTCGTGATTCGAAGACCGGGTCCGTCCCGTCTTCAGTCCAATCATACCGCCCCACGTTTCTTTTGATGCAGCGCTTCGGAAGAACGGACAAAACCGTTGGCGACTGCGGCCCGTCCGTGCGGGTTATGTGAAGGCGGGTGAATAGCGCTGTCATGCCGGAGGTTTCCGTTCTGGCGCGTCCGGTGGAGCGGGCGGAACCACCGGTGGTTTCACACTCGCTGCAACCTTCAAACGCAGCTTCTCGTACTCGGCCGTCGTGATTTCTCCACGCTCGAACATTTCTCGGTATTCGGTCAGTTGCAAGGCTCCCTCACGGGGTGAGCCACCCATGGCGCTTTTGCGCCAGCGATCCACCACCATGATGATCACTGCCCCGGCGAGTAGCGCACCGACCAACAAGCCAACGCCGACCCAGTCCTCGGTCTTCTGGAGGAAGGGTTCTGTCCGCTTCGGCGGGTTCGCGGGCGGTGCTTCGGCAATCAGGGCAAACTGTGCGGGCAGCTTCATGCCCCCAAATTTACCCCAATTGACAGGAAGGGAAAAGAGCGATGTTTGCAGTCACTCACTTCGTCACGGGACGGAGCAGGCGGGTCGCGTAGCGGCCGAGGCGGAGAAGCAGTAGACGGTTGAGATAGCCCGTGGTCGCTTTCGCCCCGACCTTGCCGAGTAGTTTTCCGGCCATGTTCGCACCCATGCCGACACCGACCGCTCCCATCGCTTCGTGGAATAGCTGGTCGTACTGGTCTTCGGCCAACTTCTCCCACTCTACGCTCTGCCCGGACAGATAGGCGTTGAAGAAGACGCGACCGAGCAACACCGCGGTGCCCGTACGGCCTGCACGCAAGTTGTAGACCTGGCACAAGTCCGCCAACATCGAGAGGGTGTAGAAGAGCGTGGCACCGGTATCCACAAGCCCATTGGGGGCCACCGCCGTGATGACCCAGATGCGGCTGCCCCAGTAGCGGACGCGTTCATCCGCGGCGGTATCGAGTTCTCCCTGGAAACCTTCTCGGAAACGTGCGAACCACTGCTCGCTGGAAGCGAATTTATCCGGGTTGAGGAGTTCGTCGCGCACGGTTCGCAAGCGCCCTTGCATGGCGTCGTTGACGCCGAGTTTCACAAGCGCCCGGCTCTGCTTCATATCGTCCAGGGGGAACTCGCGGAGATAGCGCTCGAGCAAGCCGCGGGCCTCGGCGGACTTGGCGAAGGAGAGCCAGCGGAGGCGTGTGCGCTTCGAGAGTTCTTCAAGCACTTCGATTCGCAGTTGCTGATTGCGCCGCAAGATCGCGTAGAGGTAGGCGAGGCGAAGAAAGGCGAAGAGCACGCATCCACCGAGGAGCACGAGCCCCGCATAGCCCAGGTAGCGAGCCCATTCGGGTTGCGTTGCCAGTTGGGCGAGTACGGATGTTGTCTGGTTGAACACAAACAGCCCGGCCAACCCCACCATCAGGATGAGGAACGTGAAGGCGAGCGGTGAGCCGAACCAGCCCAGCCAGCCGAGCCCGGAGGGGTCGGAGACGATGAGCAATTCCGCCTCGGCGATCTCGCGGGCGGCCTGTTCTTCATCCATGTCGCGGAGCTTGGCGCGATCCGCTTCTGAAAGCAGGTCCATCAATGCGGGCACTTGCGGCGGCCGACCCAGCTCCGTTTCGCCTTCGCGGAGTTCCAGGTCCGGATCGGGCAGTGGCGCCACTTCACGTTCCCCAGGTGTCGGCGTGTGCGTAGATTTCTCTGCGGCTCGCGACCGGGGCACACCGATGCGAATGTCGTCGTCTTCCGAGATGCTGGACATGTCGTTCCCTCGCGAATGCATGAAGCCATCGGTACGCACATTGTAACCGACTGGCAGCAACCCCGGGCGGTGCCTACAATCTCCCGATACTTTCATCCCCTACCACCCACACGAGACCCGCTGTAATGGGTGAACCGACCCGTTTGAAACCGATGACCTTGACATTAGTGGCTCTCGGTGTGCTGGCGGCCGCCACCGCCCTGCTGCCGACCTCGCTTCGCCCCTGGAACTTCTCCGCGATCGGGGCCCTGGCGCTCTTCGCTGCGGCCCGGCTCGGCTTCGTGCGCGGGCTCGCAGCCCTGGCCGTGGCCTTGATAGTGAAGGATGCGGGGATGTACTTCGTGCATGGCTTCGAACCCTATCCACTCTCGTGGTTCTACTTCGCCATGTATGCCGGGTTCGGCTGGTACTTCCTGCGAAGCACCGAATCGCCCGCGAAGATCGGCGGTACCGCCCTGGCGGCCAGCCTGGTTTTCTTCGTGGTCAGCAACTTCGTGGCCTGGCTCGAACAGGCGTACCCGTACGGGTATTCGCTCGCCGGGCTGATGGATTGCTACGGGGCCGGCATTCCCTTTTATCGCGCCACGCTCGTGGGAGACCTGCTGTTTAGCGGAACGCTGTTCGGCCTGCACGCGGTGCTGAGCCGGGCGTACTTCCCGGCCGAACGCGTGGCGATGGTGGAAACGGTTCAAGAGTCGGAGGAACTCTGGTGAAATACGCGGCCGTGATTGAGTATTTGCAGGACAAGGCCGTGGTCGATGCAACCCGACCCGCTCACCGGGCGTATCTCACCAGCCTGGTCGAAAAGAATCAACTGTTTGCATCGGGCCCCTTCGAGGATGGCTGGGGAGCGCTCATCATATACGAAGCGGATTCACTCGAAGCCGTGGACGCGTTGATGAAGGCCGATCCGTTTCACGAGGCCGGGGTGTTCGTGCGCTGGACCGTGCGGCCCTGGAAGATGGTCTTCGCCAACCCTGCACTCATGACGGTGGCCTGATCTCCATGAGTGACATCGAACTGGTCGTCAACAAGTCGAAGGCCCTGGAAGCTCTTCTTGAGGATGGGCTTGGTGCCACGGGGAAGGGATTGCACGAGAAGGTGAGCAGTGTGCAGACACGCTTGCCAGAAGCGTTGGTTCGCAAGCTACGGTTCGTCGCCACATTGCGAAACAAGCTCATCCACGACACCGACTACGCCAAACTCGATGACCGGCCCGCGTTCGAGCGGGCCTGTGCCGATGCGGAGCGCGAGTTGCGGGCACTGGTTGCCCCGGCCCGCGTCACGAGCAAGGGCTGCTTTGGCGTCGTGCTGTTTTTTGGCTCAGCCGTTCTCCTGGCAGCGTGGCGTTGGGTCTAGGCCAGATCAGTCCTTATCGACACTGGTCCACTGGGTGATGTCGAGGCGGGAGTGCACGCTGCACTGGTTGGCCTCCGGCAATACCTGGTAGGCGGCGGCACCCGCCGGCCCGAAGTGTGGCAACACCGAGAGCGGCACCGCCGGGTACTCGCGATAAACCCGCAATTCATCACAGCTATCCACGAAGGGTAGTCCCGCAACCGGCACGGCTCGCACCGCGAGGTCGCGGAGAACGGAAGCGTTCGAACTCGGCGGCGCTGCCAGCACCACGAGTTCGGAGTTGGCCCACGGTCCATGCCCCACCCAGCCGGGTTCCGCCTCGTGGAAGGCCTGTTCGATTGCCTTCTCAGCCAGAGCCTGGCTGCGAAATCGCTCCGCGAACATGGCACCGAGATCGACTTCTCCCAGTCGCGTATCGAGATACGCCCGGGTCTCTTCCCATACCGTGGTGGCCACAATGCTGTGCCCTTCCGTGGCGTTCATACACGCGTTGAACAGGCCGCCCGCTTCCGGTTCCAGCGCGACTTGCACGCGGCGGTCGATTTCATCGAGATCGGCATCTGAGAGCACTTCCAGGAACCGTTGCACGGCCTCCGCGAGCGAACCGCAACCGGGTGGCATCAATGTGCGCGCTTCACTGATCGGTTCCAGCTCGTCGACGGCAGGATCGCCGCGAGTTGAGCTTTCCATGCGCGTGCGGCATTGCGCGATATCCGCAAGCTGCGTGGCGAGCAAATCGCGAACAACCTGATAAAGATTATTCATGTGCCGGTAGGTCAGCGACTGATAGCGGCAGCGTGGGAACTGTCGGAAAGCTTCCCCGAAACCACTTGTGGGCGGCTTCTTCATCCCCTTTTGATGGTGGGCGTACTGAGCGACGCACTCATAACCCGCCTGGGCACGGATATCCACTTCTGCAGCCGAGAGCTGATAGCGATCGATGAGCCGATCGGTGGTGGCGAGGAGCTGGCGGAGGACTTCCTCGGCCCCCGCCACGCGAAATGTAGGGTCCTCCACCAGGGCGGGCCCAATGCTGCGCAGGTCCAGCTCGAAGCCCTCAGCAGCCTCGGCCGTAGCCTTGGCGAGCGCCGCTTCCACCGGGGTGGGTGAACGTTTCAGAGAGGAGGAGGGTGGGCCGAACATCTTCACCAACCGATCCAACGCCACCGAGACCAACTCGGGATCTGGCAATCGAGCGAGCCAACCCTTCGGGATGAGCGGTTCGGTGGTGAGCGAGATGAGTTCCTCGATCTTGCCTCCCACGGCCATTTCCGCCGCGGCCTGCAGGTGGTTCATGATCACGTCTGGATCGAGTCCGAACTGTGTCCAGTGATTGGCGGACCAGGAGGGAACGACCTCTCGGGCGCGTTTGATATTGGGTGCCACCCATCGTTTCAGCACGTTTCGCGCGATGCGAGAAGTGGTACGGGCCACGACTTCGGCCCGGGGCCAGTCAAAACCTGCGAGCCCAAATGCACTGAAGCTCACGGAGCGGTTGGGAGCATCCGCCATCTTCTCGGCACGATTCGAATCGAGAGTGCGGCCGACCGGCGAGAAGACGTTATAGCGAATCAGATCCGCGGCATCGGTGTACGGCTTCATGGCGGCCGAACCTGTGCGTGGATCCGGATGACGATGCGTGGCGGAAGCCGGCACGGCACGTGAACCGGGCTTCGCGACCGTGCCCGATCCCGGTGTGCGGCCTCGCACACCCGGGTGCGGAATTGTGGTCGGAGTGCGGCTCATGGGGTTGCGCTGTATGCCGCTTCCCACGGGAGTCTGGCGATTCGTCAGCAACCCGGCAGTGGTTCCCGGAAGCAAGAAGCACCGCGTGAAGGGAGCGTGATGATCACGAACGACAGGATTTCGGTCGTCGTAGCTGGCGATGAACTGTGTTTCGGCTCGCGAGTAGTGGTTCAATTCGAGCAGCGAGGCGTAGCAGTTACCGAGTGCTTGCTGGGATGCGAGTGTGGGGTCGGCCGAGGGCACAAGGAAAACACCGGTGATATCCGGATTCTCGTAACCCATCTTCTGGAGCCGACCACGCAGCGCGTAGGCGACATCCAGGAACATGCCGCCACCGGTGCCACCAGCGAGTCCCGCAACAACGAAGATGCGTGGCCGGTTCGATCGTGCTTCGAGTCCGGTGCGCTGTTCCGTGAGTTGCATCGATTCGGGTGCCAGGGCAGCGTCGAGTTCGGCCTGAATCTTGGTGATAAACGGGCGGTAGTGATCGCAGAAGGCCAGTCGGCCCAGCTGTCGAAATCCCATGGTCTGGGGGTTTCGCGGCAAACGATAGAGCAACGGTGTATCAAACCAGCCTTCAAGGAGATTGCGGCCATTCAGTCGAGGTTTGAGGTAGTGCGTGGCACGCTGCAACTTGGCGGGCAGTATCTCTTCCGCACGCAGTGCTGCCAGTTTCTCCTGGGGGCGTGTGACGGCCGCATCATCCAGTGTGTCCGAATCGGAATCGAGGAATAGCGTGCGGATCAGCGGTGTGTACGAGGGAGCACCATACCTTTCGGTAAGATCATAGCGGAATCGCTGCACGACACGTAACCCCGACTGACCGAGGCCGATGATGAGCGTCGGTTGTAACGGTCCCGGGCCGTTCACCTCCGGTGGTGCAATCGTGATGGGAGCAAGGCTCTCGGTGTCTGCACCACTCCACGGCAGTGGCGTGTCCAGCGATAATCCCAGTTCCTGGGCGTATGCGGCTGAATCGAGCGCCGGGCGCTCGGCCTTCCTGGTAACCACGGAACTGCCCGAACCCAGTGCCGGCATCTCGCGGCTCCCCGCGGAAGGCGGAGCCCCGGCCTCACGCAAAGCTTTCACAAAGGCGGTGACACTGGGCCAGCGGTCCTCGGCTTTCTTCGAAAGTGCTCGGAGGAGCACGGGGCGATCGCACGCCGGGGAAGGTTTCAAATCAGGCGGCAACTGGATGTGCTGCATGAGCAACTGGCTCATGCTGCAACCGTCGAAGGGGCGAAAGCCTGTCAGCAGCTCCTGATAGACGCAAGCCAGACTATACTGATCGCAGAATCGCGAGACGATGCCGTCGAAGGTCTCGGGCGCAGCATACACGGGCGTAATGCCACCGGTAACGCTGGCGATCACACCCTGCAGATCCTTCACCTGACCGAAGTCGGCCACCTTCACGTGATTGTGAAGCATGAACAGGTTCTGCGGCTTGATGTCGAGGTGCTGCAACTGGTGTTGATCGTTCATCAGATCAAGCACTTCAGCCGTTTCGATCATGTAGAGCATGAGTTCGTCGCGCGGAATACCGGGCAGCCCCTGGTCGCGGCAATCGCGGAAGCGGTCCCAGAGGTTGCAATCCGCCAGTTCCATGACAATCATGAGCCGACCATCGACGATGTCGTAGCGATCGAGCGCGAGCAAGTACGGATGGCGAACCATCTTCACGCGTTTCAGCGCTTTCAGTTCCTGCTCGGCATAACGCAATAAATCGCTGTCGTGGCTGCGGAGATCGCCAAAGATGATCTTGATGGCTTTGAAGATGCCACCCGGTGCCTCAGCCTTCCAGACCTCACCGAATCCGCCCGATCCTAGGCGTTCGAGAAGTTTGTAGCCCGGGATGGGTTCGACCTGGCTTTCGATGCGCACGGACATCGTCACAGCCTCGACTGGCGGTGGCAGAATGCGGGTTGATAACTTTGGGAAGCGTAGCACAGGATTTGCGGTGCGGTCTGAAGAACCGCGCGTGATCGGAAAAACCGGATAATCGATTCGCCCACCATCGCCATAGGATAAGTGGACGGCACCGCCCTTCACGAGACTACCATGAAACTACTGCGGCACACTGCCTTCGCCCTGTTCATGATCTTCGGCATTCCCGCCCTGATCATGCTCCCGTTTCTTCTCAGCGGCTTCATCGGTCTCGGATGATCCCGAGAATGAGGATTGTGAAATGCAACTCCGCACTTTTGGCAATGATTCGGCTCGTGTCTCGGAAGTGGGCCTCGGCTGCTGGCAACTCGGTGGCTCGGACTGGGGTGCCGTCACGGAAGCAGATGCGCTCGATGTGCTTCGATCTGCCAGCGAGCATGGTGTTACCTTGCTGGACACGGCGGACGTCTACGGTCGCGGTCGCTGCGAGGAGATCATTGGCAGGTTCTTGAAGGAAGCCGGCCGCGATCGCTTCTTCATCGCTTCGAAACTCGGCCGCTTCCCGAGACCCGGCGGCCCGGCGAATCTCACGCCAGAAAACCTGCGGGCCCACACCGAGGCATCGCTCCAGCGGCTCGGAATCGATTGCCTCGATCTCACACAACTTCATTGTGTGCCTCTGTCCGGAATTCAGCGCGACGAGATCTGGGAGACACTGCGAAGCCTGAAGCAAGAAGGGAAGATTCGGCGGTTCGGAGCCAGCGTCGAATCGGTCGAAGAGGCCAAAGCTTGCCTGGCTCAGCCCGGATGTGCCTCCCTGCAACTCATCTTCAACATCTTCCGCCAGACGCCCGCGTTCGAACTTTTTAAACAGTGCCAGGCCCAGGGCGTCGCCGTGCTTGTACGCTTGCCGCTCGCCTCGGGCCTCCTGGCGGGCAAGTACACAGCGGAGACGAAATTCGCACCAATGGATCACCGCACATACAACCGCAATGGTGAGAAGTTCAATGTGGGCGAGACGTTTGCCGGACTGGGCTTCGAGAAGGGGTTGGAACTCACGGAGAAACTACGGCCGCTGATTCCCGCGGATCTCACAATGGCCCAGCTGGCCCTGCGCTGGTGCCTCGACTTCCCGGCCGTGACCGCGATTATTCCCGGGGCCCGCAACCGCGAGCAGGCCGAAGCGAACACGAGTGTGTCGAAATTGCCCGCGCTTCCAGCCGAGTTGCATGCGAGGTTACGCGAGTTCTTCGTGAATGAAGTGAAACACCTCATCCGTGGCCCGGACTGACGCTTGGCTCATCGCAGACCGGGGTCTGTGAAGTTGAGCCATGATGAAACGGAGGGAACCCAGGCACCGCGATGTCGGGTTCCCGACCCGCTCAGGATTTTTTCTTCTTCTTCTTTTTCTTCGGTTTCTCTTCTTCCTCTTCGTCCCTGGCTGATTTGATCACGAAGAAGAGTACGCCGCCGCCGCCGAGCAGAACCGCGAACAGTCCTAACAGCCACGGCCACAGTGGCCGGCTCGGTGGTTCCACCTTCGTTGTCGGTGCCTCGCTTGGTGGCGGTGTGGTCTTGGGGGCCGGTGACTCTGGTTCTGGCTCCGGTTCCGGCTGCGGCTCCGCCATTGGCTCGGGCTCACTGATCACGGGCGGTGGCGTTTCGACTTTCGGTTCTGGCACGGGGTCGGTCGGATTGACCTTGGCTGTCAGCGTATTGGTGTCCACCACAAGTCGGCGTGACAGGTCGGGAGTGAGATTGGCTCGCTTCAAGAATAGGAGTGCGAAAGCCGTGTTCAGGGCCGGATGTTCGCCGTGGTACCCGCCTTCATCCCAACTTCCGTCTGGCAACTGGTGGCAAACGAGAATCTCGGCCCCCCAGCGATACCAGTCCTTGTTGTCGAGTGTGCGCAGATCGTAGAGCACGGCGATGCGCTCCATGGCCCAGAAGTAGTACAACCCGCCAGAGGCTTTGACGGTGGGGCGGTCCTTGAAACTGCCGACGGGCTCACCGACCCGCCTGCTCAGCGACTTCATGGCCAGGAGCACCTGTGGGTCCTGCTCCAGGCGTGCCGGGGCGTCGGGGTCCGTGTTCAGCACGAAGCCTATGGCCAGGTTCAACAGGGCCACGCTCGTCATTTGTGGGGTGCCCCCACCAGCGATGCCGCCATCGGTGTGCTTGTAGCTCCAACTGCCGTCCTGATTCTGGGAGTTACGGAAGCGGCGATTCAGCAGGGCAAAGGAGCGATCCGTCGGAACGTCATGTCGGCGGGCAGCCCACAGTGCGATGCTGGCAAGGTGTGTCGTCGAGTTGTCCGTGGTGCCATTAAACCACTCTTGCCCCTTGCCTTCGGGGTCGATGCTCGAGAGCGTGTTCGGATCCTGGAACACGGCCATGCGGCCATTGGGCCCAAGTGAGCGCACCACGGCCTGGCGATTCTTCTCGGGGTCAAGCCCTTCGCTCTCAGCGGTGGAAGGCTTCGGGCGAATATCGTCGGACATCTTGATACACAGACCCAGCGAACCCGGTCGATCGCGTAAACTGGGGCCAGCACCGTTCAGGTTGGGGTTGAGTCGACGCAGCCCGGCGAGGATTTGTGGGGCGTACTGATCACTGGCGAGTGGAAGTTTGTACGACCAGCCGCCGGTTTGCGATTGCCCGGCGATGAGGCGGACGGCGAGCCGCTGAATCAGGGCTCGATCACTCCGTTCACCCATGCGGTCCAGGAAGAGGATGACGAAGGAAACTTCGTACGTGTTATCGGCCTTTTCGGAACCCAACCGAACGACGCGAAGTGCGCGTTGCAGGCCGGGATCGGTCGTGGGCACACCGCATTCGACGAGAGCCAGCCCGCAAAGTGCCGTGTAACCAATCGCGTAGCCCCCACCGGAGCCAACGTTGGTGCCAGCCCCCCAGCTACCGGAAGGGTTCTGCGAGCGTTGCAGATAGACCACGCCGCGATCGATCGCGACGTTAATCATCGTCTTGTCCTGCTCCGTCATCGGCGGCGGTTGTCCCTCGGCACGACCACCGAGCGTTGCCGCCAGGAGCAAGCCGAGCACGATCGGAGCAAGCAGGCGGCGAGGCTGCCACCGTGCAGGTTGTGCGGGAAGAGTCGACACCTGGCCCACCGGCATGGTCGTGACCTCCAGGGCAGCCGTTCGAGGGATTGTCGAAGAGAGGACAGCCCGAAACATGCAACGGAGTTGCAGCCCCGGTGTTGGTCCAGCTTCGCCAAGTCGAACAGAAACGCGAGCGATGAACGGAAATGACGTATCGAGAATAACCGTTCACAGTTCGGCTTCGCAAGCCAAAAGTCGGAATTGGCTCAGGCGGCTTGCGCATCTTCTGTTACGCGTGCCTCTGCATCGAAGGACATGGAGAACCGATTCGTGCTGCGATGCTCCGTACTGTTGGAGTCGACCGTTTCCGCGAGAACACGCATCACGCAAGATGCCACTTTGAATAGATTTGGCGCGGTGAACCGCCCTGATGACGTCATGTGCGAAATGAAGTGGGTGTCGATGATTACACCGTCTCCGAATCCGGCACACTCAGCGGCGGTGCATTCAGTGAGACCGTCACCGGCCTGGACAATTACACCGTGGCCGAGAACGGCAACCACGCCACCGGTGTCTATCACCGCGAAACCAGCGGCGGCTGTGCCTGGGCTCGCACCAGCAGCATCGCGATACGCTCCCACATCCAGTCGAGTAGTTCCTGCTCACGGGCCGGGCCTTACCGGGCATGGCAGCTTCTATCCGCTTGGCATCATCAACATCGAGATCAACTTACATCAATAGGAGTTGTGAAAGAGGGCCTCGCAGTTTGGGATCGCAGCCGGTTGCGGGTGCGGATCGGCTTGGTGGGTCAGGGGGTTTCCCTCGCCTTCTCGCACTGACACACCGACTGATCCTTCGCGCGAGACAGGCAAGGCCGATGAACACCCACTCTCTCCATCCGATGAATTTCCTGGTCGATGGCCATCACAGCATGGCGGTGTCGGACGTCGATTGCCCTCTCGCGGCTATTCGCATGCCGAATGCTCGTTCGGATTCACCAGGAAGCGGTTTGTCGACCTGGGGGATCTTCCGTGTAACAACTCATAAATCATCCGAACTCTCCGAATTCATTGAGATGCTCTGGAGTTCCTCGGTGCCCGCTGTCATTAACATCTCCGCGTATCGGTTCGCGCCACTCGATGACCTCAAAGCCCTGCGAGCACGCCTCATTGGCGTTTGCCGCGAGTGGGGGCTGAAGGGCACCATTCTCCTCAGCACCGAGGGGATCAATCTGTTTGTGGCCGGTAGTGCCGGGGTCATTGACCAGCTTTTGATCTTGCTCCGGAGTATCCCCGGCCTGGAAGACCTGGAGCCGAAAGTCAGCGAAAGCCGCGAACAGCCGTTCTCGCGCATGCTGGTCAAAATCAAGAAAGAGATCATTGCATTCGGTGTGACGGGGATTGATCCCGCCCGTCATCCGGCACCGCGGCTGAGTGCCGGAGAACTCAAACGCTGGCTCGATGAGGGTCGCCCGGTCACGCTACTCGATACGCGAAATGATTTTGAGGTGAGCCTGGGGACATTTCAACGTGCCGTGCCGATCGGGATTCAACACTTTCGCGAGTTCCCCGCGGCAGCGTCAAAACTGTCCGTGGCCGATTACCCGCACCCCATCGTGACGTTCTGCACGGGCGGGATTCGGTGCGAGAAGGCCGCCCCGTACCTTCTCCAGCAGGGATTTGAGCAGGTATATCAACTCGACGGTGGCATCCTGAAGTATTTCGAGGAATGCGGCAGCGAACACTTTCAAGGCGAATGCTTCGTGTTCGATAAACGAGTCGGCCTCGCGGCCGGCCTGGATGAATCCGGCCACGGGCAGTGTTTCGTCTGTCAAAGCCTCCTGACGCCCGAAGAACTGACTGATCCGTTGACGGTAGAAGGCGTGTCTTGCCCGCGGTGCTATCGGTCGCCGGAAGAACGGCAGGCCCGCGAGTTGGCGGAGCACCGGGAGAAGCTCAAGGACGTAACCACCCCGCTACCGGGGAAGCAGCCGCAAGACAACTTCCGCCCACTCAAGATCGCAGCCCGGCATGAAGGTTTCACGCTATTGGATTTCGTGTGCGATGTCTTTCGCCACATTCCGCGTCTCGAGTGGATGCGTTCGATCGAAGCCGGGTATGTCGTTGACGCGAAACGCAAACCTGTCGGTGCATCACACGTGGTGCGTCCGGGAGAATCTTACTTCACGCGTGAACGGCTGCAGGTCGAACCCGATGTGAATGTCGCGATCGAGATCCTGCACGAGGACTCGGCCCTGATCGTGCTCAACAAGCCCGCCCCTTTACCGATGCATCCGAGCGGACGCTACCATCGCAACACGCTGGAATGGATTCTCCGAGAGGTGTATGCACCCCAGAAGCCGCGACCGGCTCACCGACTGGATGCCAACACATCTGGTGTCGTCGTGTTCACCCGCACAGCGACAATGGCGCGACTTGTGCAACCGCAGTTTGAACGAGGCGAAGTGCAGAAGCGTTATCTGACCCGCGTGCTCGGCCATCCCTGCGAAGATTCCTTCGCATGCAACGCCGGCATCGTCACAAACATGGGGCACTGCGGTGCACGAATCGTGAACGAAGACACTGGCAGGGCTGCCCACACGGAGTTCGAGGTGCTCACGCGATTCCCCGATGGCACATCGCTCTTGCAGGTCACGCCACTCACGGGGCGAACGAACCAAATTCGCGTCCATCTCTGGCATCTTGGCTGGCCGATCCTGGGAGATGCGATGTACAAATCGGACCATCAACTGGGCGACGTGCAGACACTCACCGTGAGTGATCCCCCGCTTCAGCTTCACGCCTGGCAGATAACGTTGACACATCCTCAGCATGGCCAACCCGTGACGTTTGAAGCCTCCAGACCGGCATGGGCGTGAAAGATTGCGACAACAGGAGTAAGACCGGGGCTGTCGCCGACCATCGCTGTTTACATGATTCACGGCGTTTGCCCGCGTGAAAATTCTCGAGCATTTCGCCACCCTTCGTCTCAATCTCGATGCCGCCCCAGCAACTCGCGTGTTCTCGCCGGATGTTCGCGACACGAGATTCTCCCAGAAACCCACCTGATGGCGAGTCGGCATGGTCATCGGGCTGTTGGCTGGGAAGAAAACAGATGCCCCCTGCCCCGTGCCACCACTCGTGAGCCGGGGTTGACACAGTTGCGAAGGATGGGCATGAAGCCGCTGGCTGGGAAGGTTCTGATCCCATGCGGAGGCTCGATTCAGAATGCACCGAACGCATGCTAGAAACACACTGAAGTTAATGGCGGCCCTGATGGTGGTGTTGCTCGTGGAGTCGCGCGCCTCGGCCTTCTACTGGCGTGGCTGGCCAGGCGGTTCGAGCGACAACGAGCGCACGCTCATCGAACCACCAGGCATTCCACCGGGCACGCCGTTCCCGCCACCCGTGGAAATCGATACTCCGTTTCCACCGATCGGCCCACCCCAACAGACGCCCGAGCCCGCCTCGGCCGTGATGGGCATCGTGGGCCTGGCCACGCTGGCCGTGGGCCGCTGGGCACGCAAGAAGAGTGACTGAGTGAGACGTGAGTTCAACGAAAGAAGCCCCGGGTGCGTCACCCGGGGCTTCTGGCATTTCGAAGGATCAAGCTGCCAGTCGCAGTCGCTGGCGGAGGAACGAACTACAGACTTCGAGTGTGCGCTCTTGCTGGGCCGCTGTAATTTCGGGGAACATCGGCAAGGCGAGCACTGTTCGGGCCGCTTCCTCGCTCACGGAGAAATCGCCCGTGCGATAACCCAGGAATTCGAAGCATTCTTGCTGGTGCAGGTTCAGCGGGTAATAGACCTCGACACCCACGCCGCTGTCCTTCAAATGCTGCACGAGTCCATCCCGGTGGCTGGCGGGCACGCGCACCACATACTGGTTGAATACGTGCCGGCAATCCGGTCGGGCCACGGGCCGTTGCATGAAACCATTGAGATGATGGCTCTCGATCAGTTCATCGTAACGCTTCGCGGCCTGCTCGCGTGAGGTGAGCCAGTCCGCCACGCGGGGCAACTTCACACGCAGGATGGCCGCGTGAATGGCATCGAGCCGCATGTTGTAGCCGATGTGCTTGTGGTAATACTTCACCTCGGAACCATGCACGCGGAGAGCCCGCAAGCGTTTGTCCAGAGCGGGATCGTCCGTGGTGACAAGCCCGGCATCGCCAATGGCTCCCAGGTTCTTGGTGGGGTAAAAGCTCATCGCGGCGATGGTGCCAAGCCCGCCGCAGCGTTTGCCGCGATACTCCGCGCCAAACGACTGTGCCGCATCCTCGACGACATACAACTTGTGCTGCTCCGCGATTCGCCAGATGGCATCCATGTCGCAGCACTGGCCGAAGAGATGCACGGGCATGATCGCCCGCGTCTTCGCCGTTACCTTGGCCTCGATCTGCTTTGGATCAATGTTGAACGTGTCCGGATCGATATCGGCGAACACCGGTGTGGCACCGACGCGGGTCACCGAACTGGCGGAGGCGAAGAAGGTGAACGGTGGCAGGATGACTTCGTCGCCGGGGCCGATGTCGAGTGCATGCAAGGCCAGCACGAGCGCATCGCTGCCCGAGCTACAGCCGACGCCGAACTGGGTGCCGCAGAACTGCGCGGTTTCCTTCTCGAAGGCGGCGACCTCGGGCCCGAGGATGGCCTGGCCCGAGGCGAGCACGCGCTGCACCGCAGCGTCGATTTCATCCTTCTGGGCGCGGTACTGAGCTTGAATATCGCAGAGTGGAACGGGGGGCGGAGCGGTCGGCTTCACGTGCGGCCTCCTTGCGGCACAGTCCTGTTTTTCAAAGTCATCTCTACGCCAGCCGCGGCCAGCGTGTCAAGCCGCGTTCCCGGGCGCTTTGAGTGCTTTGCACGGTTCGGGTTGCACGCGACGCGGGTTTGTCCCATACTTCGCCATCCGGGTGCCGGAGCGTGCGCCCGCTTTCACAGGACGCCCGCGCGGAGCCGCGATTGATGACGATCACCGAACCGGAGACGTTCGACGTGGAGACGACCGGTCAGGAACTGACCCAACTGCTCGACCGCGTGGCCGCGGACCCCGCCACCCGCATCGAAGTGCTGAACAAGCTGCTTGGCGAAGGGGCAGCACGGCAAATCGGCATCTTCCCACTGCCGCCTGGCTTCAAGCTCTCGGTGGTGATTCCCGTCTACAACGAGGAACGCTGGCTCGCCGAACTCGTTCGCCGCGTGCAGGTGGTGCCCATTCCCAAAGAACTCATTCTCGTGAATGACTTCTCGACGGATGGCACGCCCGAGATTCTCAAGCAACTCGAAGCCAAGTACGACAATATCCGCGTGTTCCACCAGCCTCGGAACATGGGCAAGGGTGCGGCGCTGCGTGAAGGCTTCAAGCACTGCACGGGTGAACTCGTCATCGTGCAGGACGCGGACTGGGAATACGATCCCGCCGAGTTCCCCAAGCTGATTCAGCCCATCGTCGATGGCAAGGCCGATGTCGTGGTCGGCTCGCGTTTCATCGGCGAGAGCCACCGCGTGCTTTATTTCTGGCACTCGGTGGCCAACAAGGGCCTCACGATGCTCTCGAACATGTTCACAAACCTGAACCTCACCGACATGGAGACGTGTTACAAGGTCTTCCGCCGCGAGGTGATCCAGGGAATGAACTTGAAGAGCAATCGCTTCGGCTTCGAGCCGGAAGTGACGGCGAAGATGGCCAAGAAGAAGCCGGACGGCAGCCGCTGGCGCATATATGAAGTGCCGATCAGCTATTCCGGCCGCACGTACGAGGAAGGAAAAAAGATCGGCATGAAGGACGCCTTCCAGGCGCTCTATTGCATCGTGCGATTCTGGATCGCAAACTGATCAGTGACAATCCGGCCACTCGCCCTGTTAACCTCTTTGAACCGCCCTTCATTTGATCAGCCCCCTCCCGGGGGCCGCTCGCCTGATCATTACGCATGATTCACCATGTCGATGTCCCGCCTGCTCTGCTAAAGTAATTGCTTCCATCAAGCAGATTTCCGCCTGACAGGTCGTCGTTCATGCCTTCGCCGCCACTTGACGAAACTCCCGTCAGCGACACACCGGTGCCAGAAGCACTCTGCCCGGAAGAGCCGAGCCCGCCCACGATCTCGGAGCCCAAGACCGCGGCGGCCGGGGCAGTAGCGGTGGCCGTCTCGATGCGCCATGTTCTGTCGCAGGCGGGTGTGATGCGTGGCACGCGGGCACTCGCCGTGCTCAACCAGAAGGGCGGCACCGACTGCCCCAGCTGTGCCTGGCCCGATCCCGATGGCAAACGGGCTTACACCGAGTTTTGCGAGAATGGAGCCAAGGCCATTGCCTGGGAGGCCGATTCACGCCGGCTCTCGCCCGAGTTCTTCCGCTCGCACTCCATCGACGAACTCGCCAGGCAATCCGATTACTGGCATGGCCAGCAAGGCCGGCTCACCGAACCCCTGGTGCTGCGGCCCGGCACCCGACACTACGAACCCATCACCTGGGACAATGCCTTCCGCCTCATCGCCGAGGAGTTGAACGCACTGGCCTCACCCGATGAAGCGCTCTTCTACACCTCGGGCCGCACCTCGAACGAGGCCGCATTCCTTTACCAACTCTTCGTGCGGCAATTCGGCACGAACAACTTGCCCGATTGCTCGAACATGTGCCACGAGTCGTCTGGCTCCGCCCTGGTGCCCACCACCGGCATCGGCAAGGGCACCGTGAAACTGGATGACTTCGAGAAGGCCGGGCTCATCCTCATCCTTGGCCAGAACCCCGGCACCAACCATCCGCGCATGCTCACGGCATTGCAGGCGGCGAAGCGTGCGGGGGCCAAGATCGTGGCCGTGAACCCGCTCAAGGAAGCCGGGTTGCTCGCCTTCCGCAACCCGCAAGAAGTCCGCGGCTGGATGGGTGCCGGCACGCCGCTCACAGACCTGTACTTGCAGGTGAAAATCGGCGGCGACCAAGCCCTGCTTAAGGGCGTGATGAAGTCGCTACTCACGCGTGGTGCCATCGACCGTACCTTCATCGCCGAGAAGACCGACGGCTTCGAGGCACTCACCGCATCGCTCTCGGAAGTAACCTGGGACGTGATCGTGGAGCAGTCCGGGCTTGCGCGTGAAGTGATTGAAGAGTTCGCCGATCTCGTCGCCGCACACGAGCGCATTATCGCCTGCTGGGCGATGGGGCTCACGCAGCACAAGCACGCCGTGGCCACGATTCAGGATCTCGTGAACCTCATGCTGCTGCGCGGCAGCATCGGCAAGCCCGGTGCGGGCCTTTGCCCGGTGCGGGGTCATTCGAATGTGCAGGGTGATCGCACCATGGGCATCTACGAGAAGCCGGCGGAGGGCTTTCTCAAAGCGCTCGAACAGGAATTCGCCTTCCCAGCGCCGCGGAAGCCCGGCCTGGATACAGTCGAAGCGATCCGCGCCATGCGCGATGGCACGGCGAAGGTCTTCTTCGCGCTCGGTGGCAACTTCCTCTCCGCCACGCCCGACACCGAAGTGACCGCGGCTGCACTCAAGCGGTGTCGGCTCACCGCACATGTCTCGATCAAGTTGAATCGTTCGCACCTTGTGGCGGGGCGAACCGCCTTGATCCTGCCCTGCCTCGGGCGAACCGAACGCGATGTGCAGAATGGCATCGAGCAGTTCGTCAGTACGGAGAACTCGATGGGTGTGGTGCAGAGTTCGAAGGGGAACCTGGCACCGGCATCGTCGCAGTTGCTGAGCGAGCCGCAGATTGTCGCTCGCCTGGCTTCCGCCACGCTCGGCACGCGCAGCAGCGTGCCCTGGGCCGATCTCGCGGCGAACTACGATGCCATCCGCGACCGCATCGAACGTGTGATCCCTGGGTTCGCGAAGTACAACGAACGTGTCCGCCAGCCGGGCGGCTTTTACCTGCCCAACCTGCCGCGCGAAGGCCAGTTTCCTACGCCCAGCGGCAAGGCTCGCTTCACCGTGCATCCATTGCAATCATTTTCGCTCGAACCCGGCCAACTAGTGATGATGACGATCCGCACGCACGACCAGTTCAATACCACAGTGTACGGCCTAGAAGACCGTTACCGCGGCATCCACAAGGGCCGACGGGTGGTGTTGATGAATGCCAGCGACATGCGTGAACGCGGCCTGAACGCGGGCGATGTGGTTGATCTCACCGGCCACTTCCGCGGCGAAACGCGGCTCGCCCCGCGCTTCACGGTCGTGGAATACGATATCCCCGCCGGGTGCTGTGCCACGTACTTCCCCGAAGCGAATGTGCTCGTCCCACTGGACAGCACCGCCGAGATCAGCGGCACCCCCACATCGAAATTCGTGGTGGTGACCCTCGCCCCTCAAAGGTCTTCAGTGTGAAGCGCGAGTCCAGCCTTCCTGTCCAATATTTCGCTCTGATAGCCCTTCGGCCACAAACATGTCGTTTTTCGTCTGGTGGAAGGATCGTGAACCTCCGCACTTCAAGAATTCAAACACGATATTGTGTGTGATAAATCAACAATTATTATGGTTTGCCAGTTGAGCATCACAAGCTCGCAAAGGATGAGAACCCCTCGCACGGGTGTTCCGCAACCCGCTTGAGAATCACCCGATTGCCGGGCTCGAAGCGCGATCGGTCCCATGCAGATAAATCACGGGACCTGGTATAAAATCGGGAGGCAGAGTGGTTGCGGACGCCGAGCCGTGCTTGCTCCGCCACAGTAATCACTCGCGGCTTGCTTCACGGCAAGCGGCCGATGTTGCCGCTTGCCGTGTGGGGTCCATTACTTCCCATCCATTGACTTCTCCGCCTCATCTGGCTCGGGAAGTCGAACCAGTGTGAACTGCTGAGAGCGATCCTTCGAGTAGTGGACGAGCATGGTGGTCTCTTCCCTGGTCAGGTTGGCAATCCCGGCCTCATACACCGGGTATTGTTTGTCCCCCACGGTCCAGGCGGCACGCTGTGTTTTTTTGTCGATTGATCCCTGAACGGGTGAGGTTTCATCCGCCACGGCGTTGTAGTACTCGCCGCTGATGATGCCATCCTTGTTGACGGCAAGCTGGAAGATGTTGGTGGATTTGGTCTCACCCTCGCCGACCATGGCGAAAACCCCCAGCGGTTGCCAATCGTCCGTTTTCGGGTCCACCTTGGCCTCCACCCCCACGTTTGCGATCTGCGTTGCCTGCTCGGCATACTGCTCGGCCGGGATCTCGGGTCCACCATTCACGATGACGGTGTCGCCAGAATAGACGACAGTTTCGCCATAGTCGTAATACACGGGCTGGGAGGCGTAGGCGGTGTAGCCGCAGTAGCCCGAGAGCGCAGCCCAGGTGATCGGCCGCCAGGTCGGGCCGAGCCAGCGCGCGGTCAGGACCGGATTCTGGTAGGCAAAGCTCCGCCAGTTGGCGCGAACCGAAGTGCCCGTCCTGGCGATAACAGTGCGAGAAGCGTAGAAGGTTCCACCCGATCCCGTCCGGACGGTGCTGCGACCGGCGGCTGCGCCGTATGGTCCGCTTGCAGCGGCCGCGCGCGACCCGCCGGTT
>JBGSZR010000183.1:0-12567 GCA_041750275.1 Gemmataceae bacterium | reverse complement strand
GCGGTATCTTTGCGGTATCTGCAAGAATCGGTTTCTGCCGGTTAAAATGAAAGCGGCCATGCCGATCATTGCCTGATTCCGGCACTTTCCCCGCTGATTCCGGCAAACCGCCTCAGACGCTACCGATTCCGGCAAAGCCATTGTGTGGTGTTGTGCATTGCTCCGACCCCCGGGCAACGTATAGTGGCTCTGTCCTTCATTGTTCTGTCATTGAACCGCATTGAACCGCGAAAGGCTCTTTTGATGGCCAAGACCCCCGACCGCCGCCATTCCAGCGTCTCGGAACTCAACCCGGCATGGAAACTCCAGGACGCCTTCGAGACCTACGGGGTCAAGAACTGGGGCAAAGGGTACTTCGGCATCAACAAGCTCGGGCACGTCACCGTTCACCCGGACAAAAACTCCGAGCGGGCAATCGACCTGAAGGAACTCGTCGATCAGCTCCGCGGCCGCGGTCTCCAGCCGCCGTTGTTGCTCCGCTTCACGGATATTCTCGAACATCGCATTGGCGAAATCGCGGACGCCTTCAATCGCTCCATCACCGAATACGACTACAGCAACTCCTACCACTGCATTTACCCCATCAAGGTGAACCAGCAACGGCATGTCGTCGAGGAAGTGCTGCACTTCGGCAAGAAACTTGGCTTCGGCCTCGAGGCGGGCAGCACGCCGGAACTCCTGGCCGTTCTCGCCCTCACTCACGGTACCGCCGAGACGCCGATCATCTGCAATGGTTTCAAGGACGACGAGTTCATCGAGATGGTGGTGATGGCCCGCAAGATCGGGAAGAACATTATTCCCGTGGTCGAGAAGTTCACGGAACTGGAACTGATTGTGAAGTACATGGAGGAGCTCGGCGTCCGCCAGCCGCTGGGTGTGCGGGTGAAGCTCGCCAGCCGCGGGGCCGGCCGATGGCGTGGCAGCGCCGGCTACCGCTCCAAGTTCGGGCTCACACTCACCGAAGTGCTCGAAGCCTTCGAATACTTGAAGAGCAAGGGGTACGAAGATTGCCTGCAGATGACCCACTTCCACATGGGCTCGCAGGTGTCGAACATCCGCAAAATCAAGGATGCACTCACCGAAGCTGCCCGCGTCTATGTCGAACTCTATCGCCTCGGTGCCGGGCTGAAGTTCATTGATGTCGGCGGCGGTCTCGGTGTCGACTACGATGGCTCGCAAACCGACTTCGAGAGCAGCACGAACTACACGCTGCAGGAATATGCCAATGATGTGGTCTTCCGCATCAAGAGCGTGTGTGAGGAAGCCGGCGTACCGCATCCCGCCATCATCTCCGAGAGCGGGCGTGCACTTGTGGCGTACCACTCTGTGCTCGTCTTCGACGTGCTCGGCACCTCGGACTTCGACAAATGCATCGCCCCGGATCGGCTGCCGGAGGATGCACCGCAGCCGATTCAGGATCTCTTCTCGAACCACCGCGATCTGAACAAGAAGAACTACATCGAGAGCTACCACGACGCCACGCAGAGCATGGAGGAAACGCTCAACCTCTTTAATCTCGGCTATCTCAGCATCGAATTGCGTGCACTCGCCGAGCGGCTCTTCTGGGCCTTCAGCCGCAAGCTGCACCGGCTGACGCGCGAACTCGACTATGTCCCGGAGGAACTGAACGGCCTGGAGAACATGCTCTCGGATACGTACTTCTGCAATTTCAGCGTCTTCCAGAGCATGCCCGATTCGTGGGCCATCGATCAACTCTTCCCCGTGATGCCGATTCACCGGCTCACGGAAGCCCCCACACGCCGCGGTGTGCTCGGCGACATCACGTGCGATTCGGATGGCAAGGTCGATCAATTCATCGATCTGCGCGACGTCCGCAGCACGCTCGAACTCCACCCGCACGTGCCGGACGAACCCTATTACCTCGGCGGCTTCCTGCTGGGTGCGTACCAGGAAATCCTGGGCGATCTGCACAACTTGTTCGGCGACACCAATGCCGTGCACGTCTCGCTGGAAGCGGATGGCACACCCAACGTGGACACGGTGATCAAGGGCGACACGGTGACGGAGGTGTTGAACTACGTGCAGTACAACGCGGAGAAGCTGACCGATCGCGTGCGGAAGGACGTGGAACGCGCCGTGCGGCAGGGGAAGCTCACTGTGGCCGAGAGCCGGCAATTCCTGCGCTTTTACGCCAGTGGCCTGGAGGGTTATACTTACCTGGAAGAACCGAACGCGTGAGGGCAATGCCCATGTCGATGGCCACCTTACCCAAGAGCACTCCGAAACCGCCACCGGCCCCCGAAGATGTGCCGGATGGTTATGAACTCGTGGACGGGAAGCTGCGGAGATTGCCCATGGCAGCTCAATCATCCTGGATTGCGAAACGGATTCTCCGGCTGATTGACGAGCATTGCCTGTTACATCGCAGCGGAATCGTTTTCCCGCCCGATGCCGCGTACAACTGCTTCCCTTCGAAGCCCACACAGGTTCGCCGGCCTGATGTCTCAGTGATTGCCGGTGATCCCACAACCTATGTGCCTCCCGCCGAAGGGATCTTGCAGGTCGTGCCCTTGCTCGTGGTGGAGGTGGTTTCACCCAGGGAGCGAGTCACGGAATTGATGCGCAAGGTGAATGATTTCCGATCCGCGGGCACTCCACTCATTTGGGTGATTGTGCCGAGTTCGCGCCAGGCCACGATCTACCGTGCGGATGGCAGCGTGTCCCTGATCACCGATCCGGCCGAACTTTCGGGCGAGGGCGTGTTGCCCGGCTTCGCCATGCCACTCGCCGCCGTGCTGCCACCCACTTCAACAGTTTAGGTTGAGAATTCCAGTTGCGAAGAGCCAGCATTCATTCGCCAGCAAGCACCGAACGCGTGAGGGCAATGCCCATGTCGATGGCCACCTTACCCAAGAGCACTCCGAAACCGCCACCGGCCCCCGAAGATGTGCCGGATGGTTATGAACTCGTGGACGGGAAGCTGCGGAGATTGCCCATGGCGACGCTTTCTGCCTGGATCGAGACTCGCGTTTTCCGGCTGGTGGACGAGCATTGCCTGGCGGAGAAGTTCGGCATCGCTTTTCAATCGAGTGCCGCGTACAACTGCTTCCCTTCGAAGCCCACACAGGTTCGCCGGCCTGATGTCTCAGTGATTGCCGGTGATCCCACAACCTATGTGCCACCCGCCGAGGGGATCTTGCAGGTCGTGCCTTTGCTCGTGGTGGAGGTGGTTTCACCCAGGGAGCGAGTCACGGAATTGATGCGCAAGGTGAATGATTTCCGATCCGCGGGCACTCCACTCATTTGGGTGATTGTGCCGAGTTCACGGCAGGCCACGATCTATCGTGCGGATGGCAGCGTGTCCCTGATCACCGATCCGGCCGAACTTTCGGGCGAGGGCGTGTTGCCCGGCTTCACAATGCCGCTCGCCACTGTGCTGCCGCCCGCAACCGCCGAGCCAGCACCCAACGCATAAACTGGCGACGAGTTCACTTCTCCCCATCACGAAGGGGCCTTCATGTCTGGCGTTCGACTGCACACGATTGCATCTTTATTGGTGGCGCTGGGGGCGTTGTTCAGCCTGGACATTCTCGCCGATCAACAACCCGCGAAGAAGAACCCGCCCGCACTGACGCAGAACACGCAACTCGCCGAGAAACTCGAAGCGGTGCGTGCCGCGAACAAGGTGCCCGCCCTCTGGGGAGCCATCGTGCTCGGCGACAAGGTCGTGGCCATCGCAGCCGTGGGCGTGCGCAAGGATGGCGAAGCCACACCGGTCACCCTGGACGATCAGGTGCACATCGGCTCGGACACCAAGGCCATGACCGCGACCATCATCGCACTGCTTGTGGAGCAGAAGAAACTCCGCTGGGACTCCACGATTGTCGAAGTCTTTCCCGATCTGAAAGGGAAGATTCACGAGGACTATCTTGACGTCACCATCACACAGCTGCTTGGCCACCGCGGCGGGCTGATCGCCAACAGCAGTGCGTGGGGGCCAACGCCCGCAAAGCTCACGAACCGGCAATATCGTCGGGAGCTTCTGCCGAAAATTTTGAAGGAGGCTCCGGAGTCCAGGCCAGGGAGCACCTTCAACTATTCGAACACGGGTTATGTGATCGCCGGGGCGATGGCCGAGGAAGCCAGTGGCGAATCGTGGGAAGACCTGATGGCCAAAAGGCTCTTCCAGCCACTCGGGATGACGAGTGCGGGCTTCGGAGCGCCAGGCACGAAGGGCAAAGTCGATCAACCCTGGGGGCACCGGCTGGCCAAGGAGAAACGCTTCCCGCTGCAATTCGATAACGTCGCCGTGATGGGCCCGGCTGGCACGGTGCATGTGTCCGTGCCGGACTGGGCCAAGTTCGCCACGCTGCACCTCCGCGGAGATCAGGGCAAGGGCCAACTCTTGAAGCCCGCGACCTTCAAGCATCTGCACACACCGCTTGCGGAATCCACCTATGCGTGCGGCTGGGGCACCCGCAAGGACGGCATGATCTCACACGATGGCAGCAACACCCTGTGGTACTCTCGAATCGCGATCTTTCCGTATGCGAATGTGGCGTTCCTGATCGCGATCAACCAGGGTGGTGATGAAGCACAGAAAGCCTGCAATGAAGCAAATAAGGTGATAGACGACTTCTACATCGCCAACTACGCCAACAAGTGACGCGATGACCGCGGCACCCTTCCTCCTCCACTACGAACTGAGCCGGGCCCAGCGGCTGGCTCCGCACCTGCTACCCTGGGCACCATGCCTCGGTGCCTCCCTCGGCTTCTCCTTCGGCATCATCTTCCTGGCAAAAGTCGTTTCGCTCTGGTTCCTGCCCCTGCTCATCACACCGCTGTTGCTCTGCCGAAGATTCGGGATGCTCGCGCTCGGAATTTTGCGCCATCGTCGCGAACCGGTCGATCTGCTCGTGGGGGAATCGCACCTGGAACTGCGTGCCGCCGGTTTCTCGCTCCGCTTTGCGCTCACTGGCATCGTGCAGGTCTATCGCTCCGAGGGCGACACGTGGACGGTGCTGAACCGCGACAACACCGCGATTACCATTCCCGCCAGTGCGATCAGCGAGGAGCAACTTCGTTATTTGAAGCGGTTCGTGCAGCGACCCAAAAGAGAGTGACTGGAGATCCGCTGGCGGTATGCTGTCCTGTTGATTCCAATCGCAATAGCCCGCCAAACATATCGACAACGCCTGATTCTCTATAAATCATCTCGGTGCACATCAGGATGTGGCGAGATGGCGAGACACACGAAATAAGATCAACACGAGTACATCGAATGGCAAGACACAAATCACAATCCGCAGCCTTACAAATGCTATTAATCTGCGTGGTACTGTATACAGTTATGACGTCTGTTTATACATACTTTCTCTATTCACCAGAAGTGCAGCAGTCGACTGAATCCAAACTCCAATTCTTCGGCGTCCGCTCGGAGAATCTCCTCATGGGCGAGAAGATCACTCTGAAGGACGGAACGACTCGAGAACTCGAACTCTATCCGCCCGATGCAAGTGTGCTGTGTTTTGGAACGATTGCTTGTGGAGTACTCACGTGGCGATACACTTCTCGCCGCAAGGCTTCTTCGAATCGGAACATCGGGGTCGCAGTCGCTTTCTTCGTGACCGTTTCCTTCTTGATGCACAGCATCATTCTTTCGCGCGCCTGGGGCCCGGGTGATTATTCGGGGCCGGAATCGCCGAGTTTCGGCGACTGGATTGTCTATGTCTTCAACCACTTGCTGCGAGCGAGTGACTTGTTGGATTTTCTGGAAGCGTACGGCATCACCATCACCGCATTCAAACCCGCCAGCCACGCGGCTCGTGCCCTGGTCGCCACATTCTATGCCATCATTTCGATCTTGCTCACCGGAGCGATCCTGGCCAGCCAGCGGAACTCCGTGCGTTCGAACACGACAACTGAGAAAGGCAAATCCAGGCTCAAGAATGCACAGCGACTGAAGTGGCTCGGGCGCGTAATCCTCATCATGGGATTGGTGCTCTATGTGGTCACGGGATTGGTGCGAGCCTGGAATGCGGAAGAGTGGGGATTATGGCCCGTCGAACAAATCCTTCGCACGCTCGATATCGCCGATGTGATGACTCAGTGGGATTTGCATCTCGTTCCCCGGGATGTCACGTTTCTGAGTGGAACGGCCGCCATGTGTTTTCGCTTCGGTGTCGGGATCTGGGTCGTGCAGCGTCTCGCCAGGACATTCGGCCTGGCACCCGAGCCAGCTCTGCCACACCTCCCGGGAGAATTTGATGATTTGAGCCAATTACCCAACTGGCTGGCCGATTTCGAAGTGGTCTGCAAGAGTGCCACGGGCGGATCGTCCCCGGAGCGGCGCATCGATGCCATCCGGCTCTTGCGAATCTTTGCGGAAGACCAGTTGATAAATCCGCAGCAGTCCTCTCCCGGTGGACCCACAGATCCATTCCGGCACATTGTGGAACGAGTGTCCCGAACATTTTGCAGGATCACACTGAACGATCCCACCGCTCGCGTGCGACTGGCCGCGGCCAAGGCCTGGCCAGGATGGATGGCCGAGTCCTCACGTCCGGAGGTACTGCGACGACTCACATCCGAATCGGACCCACAAGTGCGATCACATCTCGCTCTGGCAGGAATTCCTGAGGTTGCAGAACCTGACCCGGAACCGTTGATGTCCAAGCATGAAACATCAACGCAAGTTCCAGATGATGATTTGGATCTCGATGGCGACGATGAAGATAATCTCATCGTTTTGCTCGATTCCCTGGATGATGACGCGGACACCGAGAACCTGGTTGGTCTCAAATTGCGACGTGAGATCCTGGCGGATGTTCCGAAATCCGGCCGAGCCAACTATGTTAAAGAACTGGCAGACGCACTCACGGTGGCGCTGGCTTCGAGCGATTCCGCTGTTCGCATAGCTGCAATAAAGATTGTCGGCTGGACGAATGCAGTTATCACGCAACAAATCATCGTTCATGCCAGCAGTGATGGCAGCACGAGCGTGGTGGCCGAGATCATTCGAAGTCTGCTCGAGTCCCGCACGGTGGTAAAATCGCTCACGCCCGTCGCTCGCGCTGCTATCCCGGAACTTCTCGCTCGTTCCGATTGGTTCGAACTGCCCCTGCTGCCGAATCTCTATCGTGCCGCCGGCATTCAACCTGATTCTAATGAGGAGAAATTCCGCCTGGCATTTCTGAAAGAGGAATACGCTGCCATCGCCCGGGCTGAAAAACCGGGTGTGATGTTTCTTCTGACACATCATCAACATATCACCTGCCAGACGACACTCCGGGCACTTGCCACGTTGCGCAATCGCCAGGCGATTCCTGTCTTACTCTGGATGTGGCAACAATTGAGTGAGAAGCGGGATCCATTTGCGGATGATGTAGAACGGGTCGTTCAGAAATTGTCAGAATGGATTCATTCCTCGCCCTGCCCCCTGACGCAAGATCAGCTGCGACAGATCATCGCTCTCCCCGACCTGACGAAAATCAATCAGAAGCACCTGGACAGTGTGGCGAAGCTTCGGCTCCGCGCACAATCATTGCTAGCAGAGTGTGAATGATATTCATTTGTTGAGTGTTGAGATTTTGTCCCGCTCGCGATCTCCATCTAATTCACCACCATGATCACGCGGAAACCAATGGTATCGGAGGCGGCGCTGGGGTCCTGGCCGCGGCGGGCGGCACTGCGGCATTCGGTGGCGGGCATGCCCCAGCAGCCCCCGCGAACGACCTTGAGCGTGCCACGTTGCGGGCCGCGCGGATAGTCCTTCGGACTGTCGAAGTAATAGTATTCCTCATACCAGTCCGAACACCATTCCTGCACGTTGCCGTGCATATCGTTGAGGCCGAGGATGTTGCCCGGGCAGGAGCCGACCGGTGCCGTGCCACGGCCTGCATACTTACCGCTGCCGCCCGCAAATACGGCATCCGAACCACCGAGTTTCTGACCCGTTGAGAAGGGTGTGGTGGTGCCAGCACGACAGGCCATTTCCCACTCCGCTTCCGTGGGCAGTCGATAAGCGCGACGGTGCAGAGCTTCTTCTGACAATTCCCCCAGCCGCTCGCAGAATTTCATCGCATCGTGCCAGGTCACGCTCTCCACGGGATGATCGGGGCCGCCGTGCGACCGTGTGAAGTGCGAGGGGTTCTTGCCCATCACTCGCTCGAACTGGGCCTGCGTCACCAGGAACGCGGCGAGGTAATACGAGTGCGGAATCTTCACTTGATGTGTCGGCCCTTCGTGCTCGCGGTGACCCACTTCCTGATCGGGCGAACCCATCGTGAAGGTGCCGCTGGCAACGCGAACGAAGGTCATGCCAAGCGAGTTCTTGACGAGTTTCACTCCGGCCGATCCCGCGGCGGAGAGCGGTCCGCCCGTAGCGGCCGAGACGGGCCCGGCAATCGCCGAGAGAAGGGCCGCGGCTTGCGATGCGGCACGTTCGGAATCGAAAGATCGGCCTCGCACCGTGTTGGAGGCCGGCACCGGGTTGTGGTGGGAGGAACTCGGCGACTTCAGATTAATCAGCTTCGACCCATCGGGCGCATTCGGATCCTGGGCGGCAATCGCCACCTGCTTCAGTTGCTCGACCAGTGCGAAGGCATCGCGTGGCCGCTTGTCCGATCGCGTCGAAAGGCACGATTGCAGCACACGGGCCTGCGAATCCGTTAACCCATGCTGGCGGTATTCCTCGGCCCATTCTGTTCCGACGGGAGCGGACGCCGCGGGGTCGCGCTTGAGCAGTTGATACCAGATCACACCCAGCGCATGGACATCGTCCGTCGTGGCAGGCGCTTCCTTCTTGGTCTGTTGCGGCGAGGCATAAAGTGTGGTGGCGGCTCCACGGTGGGCGAGGCGCTGCTGCTCCCCACGGGGTCCACTGCGAGCGAGTTCGAGCGAACGCACCGCTTCAATCTGACCCCAGCCGAAGTCGCTGACCCACATGGTGAATCGGCCGCCCTCGGTGGGATGGAGCATCACATTCGAGGGCTTCAAATCGCGGTGAATCACACCATGCTGATGAGCCGCGGCGATGATGCTGGTGAGGCGGCGCATGAGCTTTAACGCGGCTTCCGGCTTGGGCACATCGTACCGCCACTTCCAGTCCAGCATCACACCGGCGAGATCGTAACCAAAAAGGAACGGCGATTCGAGGCAGGGCGGATCGGTTTCGAGGTACACCGAACGAAGTGGCAACACTCCGGGTATTTCGTTGATGGTAAACGTGCTTTGGAACAGTTCCGTGGCACCCTTGAGGCGTTCCTGGAGATCACTCTCGATGGCGAACTTGAGGGCGGCCGGGGAATGCTCGGGCTGCTCCGGATCATCGCCGAGCCAAACTTCGGAGCATTCGCCGATCCCGCGGAGTTCGGTGAGCGTCCAGTTATCGAGCCCCGTCGGGCGATCGCCGACCTTGAAGCGCGGCAAGCGCGGCGGTAGATACGGCAGCAAATCCTCGGGTTTGTAGAGGTCGAGTCCATCGGGGACGCTCAGCCCCTCAGGGTCCGAGGGCCGACGCAGGACCTGCCGCACCGTGGCCGGGAGCACACGCATGTATTCGGCGAGTGCTTTCTTCGGCACGGTGTGCGTCTGATCCAGGTCAGCGATCAGTTCACCAATGCGGCGCTCGAACTCAGCGGTTTCCACGGATGCCGCATCGGCGAGTGCGGTGCGCAGGTCCGCGCCGGGCAGCTTCTTGTGCGCCAGGTCGTAAGCGATCTTTGCGACTTCGTGGAGCACATCGCCGAACGCCCATTGACCCTGGAGCGCCTTGCGACCCTTTTCACACAAAGCCTGACCAACGCACTCCAGGAGTGCTTGCAGACGGGGCATATAACCGCCTCCAGGTCGTGGGAGAGTTTGCGAGTGCGACCGGTGGCACGGGATTGCGAGTGATTAAAGTCTACGGCGAGAAATGATAAGACACAAGCCGGATTGTCTGAATGCCGAGTAACGACTTCGGCACGATCACGTGCCGAAGTCATTGCACATCTTCACCATGACGCGTGGCCGCAAATCGCGTTGTGCGCCAGTGCCGTCGTGTGTGAAGCCTCACTTCTTGAGATCAAAGTCGTACGTCTGCTTGCCGCCGGTGTATTCGAAAGTCAGTTCATTCTTGGCTGTGCGATATTTGGCTGGGATGTTCGCGGCATCAGGAGGCGGTGGTGGAGCCTGCACGCCGGGGGGTGGCGGAGGTACCTGCGATCCGAGCCGAAAGCGCAAGGCACCCTTCGGTGGATTCTCGATGCGGTACTTGCCCGTGCCGTCAGTCAGACCGGTCGCCTCGACACCGTCCGGACCAATAGCAACCAGCGTGACCTCACTCGCCGGCACTCCGCCAACCGTGATCGTTCCGGAGAGGACATTTGCCACGCCGGACACATCGCTCTCGCAACCGGTCGCGAACAAGCCAGCAGCGAGAATGAACAGTGAACTTACCAATCGCTTCATTCGTGGTTTCACCCTGGAATAAGAAAGCCGGCCAGGAATATGGCCCGGCCGGCAGAGACTCAAGAACGATCACCCTGCTTGTGTGTTAATTCCAGTCCGCCGGGAGGACATTGCCATCGGAAGGCATCACGGCCATCCAGTAGGTGAGAATGTCCGTTCCACGACCAATGCCGCGAACGCTGCCATCGGCCATGCCGAGCTGCACGGTGGCCGGGTGCGACGAATTCGCACCCCAGCGGGTTCCCTGCGTGCCGACCACGCCTGGTCGGATGCTCTGGCTGTTGTACCACCAGTTTGATGTGGCCCAGTACGACGGGTACGTGGTCTGATACATTCCGAACGCTGCCGAGTAGTACATGTCCGTGCCATTCCACTGGAAGGGCATATCCCGGCTGCAGGTGTACGGTGTTCCTTCGGTCAGCACCTTCCGCTCGGCGAATGCCACCGTGTTCGATGTGCCATCCGGAACGGTTCCGATGCCGTAGTTCTGCTTGTCCACATTGGAAACCGTGAACCACGCCTTGGTGGCAAGCAACTGCGAGTTCACGGCATAGGAACTACCGGCCCAGCCGTTCGGCCCAACTCCGCTTCCGACGGTGTCATCGGAGGGGCAGAGAAACGTTTGCACCACCACGGCCTTGTTGGGATTATCGATGTTGCCCGCGGCCACATGGGCCCGGTAAAGGTTTTCCTGCTCAATGTATGGGAGCAGGGCCACCATCACGCTCGCTTTCTGAGTGCCGCCCGGGACAAGGTCGATTCGCAGTGCCGGGAGTTTATCTCCATAAGTACCAGCGTAGTTATGCAGTGCGAGTGAGAGTTGTTTGAGGTTGTTGCTACATTTGGCACGTGCAGCCGCCTCGCGTACCTTTTGAACCGCCGGCAGCAGCAGCCCGATGAGGATGGCAATGATCGCAATGACAACGAGTAATTCGATCAGGGTGAAACCCTTCCGACGCATGAGACAGACCTCGGGATACGGGCGAACAGATGAAGACGCCACTCACAGGGGAGCGACGCAACCGCGAGAGGTAATTCGACCGGGGAGACCGCACGCTGGGGAGGGAACGAAGCGGCGGATTGCGATGTCACGACAACGTCGTGCTCACACAGGTCATCACGGGCATCTTACGCGAAATCGGGTCAAAGGCAACCCATGCGGGTCAAAGGCAACCCATGCGTGCGAAATGTATGAACATGGAGCAGATTGATCAGTTCGATATGTCTGCTACTTGCTGCCGAGTTCGATGACGCGCGTGAACTCCTTTGCACCACTTTGAAGAAGGTGTTGCACACGCTCGGCGAGTTGCCGGGCGGCGCCATCCACGGGCCCGGTGGCGAGCACGTGGTTCAGCGCGTCCGAGGCTCCAGAGAGATCGCCTGCTTCGAAGAGTGTCAGCGCCCTGGCAAAACCGCTGGCGGAGAGGTCCGGTGGCCCGTCGCAGATTTCACAGGGCTGATAGAGTTCAACGGGATCATTGATGCCAACCACCTTTGCCCGCCCAATGCGGCGGACACTGGCGCTGGCGGGCAGGCGGTCTCGCGTGGCACCCGTCAGCAGAATCGGGCACTTGAAGGCCTTGGTGGCACCTTGCACGCGGCTCGCGACGTTCACGGTGTGGCCCAGCGCTCCGTACTTCGGTTTCGAACGTGTGCCGGTGTTGCCGACGCGGGCGGTGCCAGTGTTGATGCCAACCCCGATGCTCACGGGTTCGCCGAGCCGCGGTTGCCAGATGGCATTCACACTTGCCAGATCCGCGGCCAGTTCCGCAGCGCAATTCACCGCCAACTGGGCGTGGTGCACGTGGTCCGCCGGGGCATTCCAGATGGCGATGAGTTCGTCGCCGACGTAGTCCATGATGGCCCCATCGTGCCGCTTCACGGACTCGGTCAAGGCCTCCATGACATCCGAGACGAACTGAAATGTCTCGGCGGGGCCCAGGCGTTCCGATATCAGCGAGAAGCCGCGGATATCGGCGAAGAGAATGGTGATTTCGCGGTCCTGTGGATCGAGCCGGCCAAGGTCCGCTTCGAGTTCTCGCACCAGGCGATCGTTGAACTGCTGGTGCAACTGCACGTGCAGGCGGGCGGTTTCTTCCTCCTGGGCGACGCGGGCCAGGCCGATCCCGACCGCCGTGGCCAGCACCTGCACCA
>JBGSZR010000182.1:0-9032 GCA_041750275.1 Gemmataceae bacterium | reverse complement strand
GCGAAGCGACTCGAGCTCGAAGTGAACGCGGCGGCGGATGTGCCCGGCCGCGTCGTCGGCGATGCCGGACGCGTGCGGCAAGTGCTCGTCAATCTCCTCGGCAATGCCATCAAGTTCACGGAACGCGGCACCGTGTCGCTCGATCTGCACTGCCGTGAATCACAGATGCACTTCGCCATCACGGACCACGGCATCGGCATCGCCGCGGATCAACTCGAGCGCATCTTCGAACCATTCCAGCAAGCCGATGGCAGCGACGCCCGCCTCCATGGCGGAACGGGCCTGGGACTCTCCATTGTGAAAAGTCTTGTGAACGAGATGGGGGGAACGATCAACGCAACGAGCACACCTGGCGAGGGCAGCCGCTTCACCTTCACGGTCCCTTATGCGAGCCCCGAACACGCACGACTCGCACACCACGATGCCGCTCGGCTTGGCTCATTGCGCGTGCTACTGGCCGAGGACAATGCCGTACTCCGCGAGATTACAGCCACCATGCTTGAGAGGGTCGTTCACACCATTGCAACTGCCGAGTGTGGCAACTCTGCCCTGGAACAGTGGCGCTCCATGCAACCCGATGTGTTGCTGCTCGATCTGCAAATGCCCGGCAGGGATGGCATCGAAGTCCTCCAGGCCGTCCGCAAACAGGAAGCAACGCACACCACCATCATCGCTTTCACCGCACGAGCTTCGGCCGAGGAAGAGGCGAAATATCGGGCGATGGGGTTCGATGGCTTTATCGCCAAGCCCTTCACCTTCGATCGGCTGGTCGAGGTCCTGCACGAGGCAATCGAAAATGTTGCCACGCACAGAACCACCCAGAAAACGGCCACATCACACGAAGCAATCGATTCTCGAGAATCAATCCTGCAGCGCCTCGGTGGGCGGAGCAATTTGCTCGAACGCATCCTGAAGTTGGCCGCCATCGATGCCCAGCGACTGGCAAGCGAGCTTCGTGCCGCTTCTGGTGATCATCACACACTCTTGAAGATCGCCCACCGGGTGATCGGGGCCATCGGCATGGTGAGTGCGACATCTGTCACCCGCGCGGAACGACTCACGGCGGCGATTCAGAAGCAAGATACGCAGTGTGTGCCCACACTCGTGGCGCAACTCGCGGCGATTCTCGATGCGGTTGGACGCGATGTGAGTTCGCATCCGTAAACGGTGAAGCTTCACGCAATTGTCACGCCCTCCCGAGGTGGAACGATGGCCACGGAGAAAGCATTAGCGCTCGTGGTTCGCGGCACGGACTGGAGCGAGACCAGTCGCATCACCACGCTCTTCACTCGTGAGTTTGGCAAGATCCGCGCCCTGGCGAAGGGTGGCCGACGCGTGAATTCGAATTTCGATGTCGCCTTCGATCTGTTGACAGTTTGCGACATCGTTTTCATTCACAAGGAACACGGCGGCCTCGATCTGCTCACCGAAGCCCGCATGGAAGAACGCTTCCCCATCCTGCGGCAAAACCTCGACGCACTTTACGCAGGCTACTACATCGCCGAGCTTCTCGCCGAAGGCACGCAAGACTTCGACCCGCACCCGGTGCTATTTGAAAGCGCACGGAGCACCCTGCGCGGCCTCGGCCGATCGCAGGAATCGACCCGCGAGGCCGTCATGGCGTTTGAGCTTGTCTGGCTCCAGGAACTGGGATATAGCCCCCGGCTCGATGCCTGTGCCGCGTGTGGATCCGAACTCGTTGAGCCGATTGCCTTCAGCCCGCAACTGGGTGGAGCGCTCTGCTCGGCCTGCGAGATCAACGCGGCAGACCGCAGACCGCTTTCCCGCATCGGGCTTGAGGCCATTCAAGGCCTGGCCGACGCGGCACTGAGTGACACTGCGATGTCACTGTCCTTCTCCCCGGACACACGAGGGGAAGTGCGCGGGCTGCTGAGTCAGTGGGTGAGTTTTGTGCTGGGTCGTCGGCCGCGATTGTTGGGGTACGTCGAGGGCCGACCGCCACCGGGTTAGGGGGAAACCGCGTCATGGTCGAACGAGCCGAACGCACGATACGACCGGGCCGGTTGGTCCTCACTGCGGCAGTTGCCTGCGCGCTGGCCAGCGGTTGCCACAGCGTCCACTCGCTCAAGAGCAAGATGAATCCGGCGCGCTGGGTGTCCAGTGCATACGACGATCCGCTCGCCGAGCAGAAACTCGCCGAGGCTCAACAGAAATTCGCAGCAGGGGACTATGCCAAGGCCCAGGACCTCTTCAAGGAACTCGCCGATAACACCGGCAACAGTGCCGTGCTGGCAGAAGAGGCCCGCTTCATGCAGGCCGAGTGCCGGCGCAACCGCGGGCAATATCCCGAAGCCGTCGATGTTTATCACAAGTTGCTGCTCGATTTCCCCACGGGTGCCCACCGCCGGGAAGCCTGTGCCCAGATGTTCGCGATTTCGGATTACTGGCTGAACGATTTTCGCGATGAGCTGCAAACGCGCAAAAGCGACAGCGGCATCCTGCGCTGGCGGCCCAGCTGGCCGAACCCATTTGATAAGACGAAACCCGCACTCGACCAGGAAGGCCGGGCACTCGAGGCTCTCGAACGCGTCCACACGCAGGACCCGATCGGCCCCACTGCGGACCAGGCACTCTTCTGGTGTGGCTATGTGAACTACATCCGCGGCAACTTCAACGAGGCGGACCACTTCTTCAGCCAGTTGGTGGAACTGCACCAGGATAGCCCGCTGCGACCGCAAGCGATCGCATATGCGATTCAGGCGAAGAACAATGCCACGGGTGGTGCGGTGTACGATGGCCGCAAGTGTGCCGAGGCGTTGCACCTCGTGCATGTCGCGGAAGCCACGGTGCCAGAACTGGCGAACAACCCCGAAATGGCCGAGAAGTTGACCAAGGCGAAATTCGCCATCCAGTACCAGCAAGCCGAGAAGGACTACGAGACGGCTCGCTACTACGAACGCACCGGCCACCCGGGCTCGGCCATCTTCTACTACGAACTGACTCGCCGCCGTTATGCGGGCACGTGGTACTCGGAAGCGGCGGAGCAGCACAAGAAAGAACTGGTCGCTGCAATGGAAGCGGGCAAGCCGCCGCCGGGCTATGATCCGATTCTGATTCTGAAGGCCAAGTGGACGGAAGTGTTCAACGGCTCGAAGAGCGATGTGACGACCGCGGAGAATCGAGAAATGGTGCCGCCGACACCGGTGGCTCCGGTTCCGCCCGCGGGTGCGGCGACTCCGGCTACCTTGCCCAAGTGGTGACCTTCGCGAACCTCAGGGACTTTCCGATGGCCGCACGGCTCACGCGCCGACAGTTCTTGCCTGCCTCGCTGGCACCGTTCGCGGCGCTCGCGGGTTGCAAGTCCACACCCACGATCTTCGGCTATAGTCTCGGGGCTTCATCGCTTTACGACACCAGCATTCAGTCCGTGTACGTCCCGATGTTCGCCAATCGCGCATTCCAAACCACACCGTATCGTGGGATGGAAGCAGATATCACCGCGGCCATCGTGCGCGAGATCGGTTCGAAGACTCCCTACCGCGTCATCTCCGATCCGGACCGTGCCGACACGGAACTCAAGGGCTACATCGTCTCGATCGACAAGACACTCGTGAACCGGAATCAGCAGAACACCATTCGCGAGGGCGAGGTGGTGGTGACGGTGAACGTGATCTGGATCGATTTGCGTGATGGCCGCATTCTGTCGGCTCCGCGAAAAGGCTTTAACCCTGCGACGGGCGCACCCACTCAGAACCTGGACTCGACGGCGATCCCCTTCGATCCGGAAATCACGCTTCCGCCAGTGGTCGCGGATCCGCAGGCTGTGGTCGGCACAGTCATCGTCGGCGCTGGCCGGTTGATCCCCGAACTCGGCGAAACGAACGCCTCCGGTCAGCAACGCGCTGTGGACATCATCGCGACGCAAGTCGTCTCGATGATGGAGAAGAAGTGGTGACTTCTCTTGAAAGAGCGGAATTCCGAGTGAGGAATTGAAGTCAAGCGAGCGGGCTCAAGCATGGCAAAGACCCGCTGCAATCAGTCACTTCACGGCATCCACCACAATTTGAATCAGAGCGAGACGCGGCGGTGGAGATCGTCCACCACCCAGTGAAACGCGGTGAGGTGGATCGATTCGACAATGCCCATGTCGTCGAGCGGCACATGCAGGACGTGGTCGGCCATCTCACGCAACTTCCCGCCTGTGAAGCCCGTGCAACCGAACGTGGTGACACCGTGCTCCCTAGCCCAGGTCACGGCTCGCAGGATATTCGGGCTGTTGCCGCTGCCGCTGATCGCGATGAGCAGGTCGCCGGGTGAAGCCAGGTTTTTTAGTTGCTCCGAGAAGACACGATCGAAGCCTTCGTCATTGCCCCAGGCCAGGATATACGGCGTGTTATCGGTGAGGCTGAGGATCTTGAAGCGTTGTTTGGTGTCGTCGTCGAAGAATTTCCGGGCCAGCGTACCTTTGCCGATGTCTTCGCAGAAGTGGGAAGCATTCGAGCCGCTGCCCCCGTTGCCGATCACGAAGACGAAGCGGCCGGCGGTGTAGCGTTCCCACATCAGATCGGCGAGTTTCTTCACCTCAGCCGGGTCGATGCGGCCGAGTTCCTCGGCCACACGGGAGAGAAATTGTTTGGCGTCAAGCGTCGTGCCGAGCATGCGCGAATCCTCGCGAGTGTGTTGAGTAAGGTTTCGATGTCGCTGGACTTGCCACGCTGTTGAGGCATGCCTGGTCGAGCGTGTAAAGAGTTAGTTTGTGAATAATCGCCGTCGCGGCAACAATAGGTGGTTCGGCCGCTGTTCACGGCGGGGGACATACTCAACCGCCGTGAATAGCGGCCTATCTGGTTCGACCAACTCGATCAGTGCTGCCATTTCCCACCAGAATACCCCAAGCGGCTTCACCTCGAACAGTCCAATCGGTTGCCGCTTTCGAGTAGAATGACAATCGGTTCAGCTACTTCCTTCGCCGTGGTATCAGCATGGCACGCGACCTCATCCTCGGCACGGCCGGGCACATCGATCACGGCAAGACATCACTCATCAAGGCACTCACCGGCATCGATTGCGATCGGCTTCCCGAGGAGAAAGCCCGCGGCATCACCATCGACATTGGCTTCGCGCATCTTGCCCTCGGCGACATCCACTTCGGCATCGTCGATGTGCCCGGCCACGAGCGCTTTGTGAAGAACATGCTCGCCGGGGCCACAGGCATCGATCTCGCGCTGCTTGTCGTGGCCGCCGATGATTCCGTGATGCCGCAGACGCGCGAACACCTGGAAATCCTGCAGTTCCTGGGTGTCAAGCAGGGTGTTATTGCCCTGACCAAGGCGGATCGCGTCGATGCCACCACACGCGAAGTTGTGCAACTAGAAATCCGCGAACTCGTCCAGGACACCTTCCTGGCAGATGCCCCGATCATCGCCACCTCGACCCACACCGGTGAAGGGCTCGATGAGTTGAAAGCTGCGCTCGTGAACGCAGCGGGCTGCGTGGAACCGCATGACTCGGCCGAGTGGTTCCGCCTCCCGATCGATCGGGCATTCGTGCTCCAGGGGCATGGCACGGTGGTGACAGGCTCTGTCGTTTCCGGTGCCGTGCGAAGCGGTGAGGAACTGGAATGGCACAAGGGTGATGGCACTTCCGAACGCATTCGCATCCGTGGGTTAAGCCAGCACGGACAACTTGTTGATGCATCACAACGTGGCCAGCGTGCCGCCGTGAACATGGCGGGGGTTTCACACGAACAGGTGCGTCGCGGACAGGAGCTGGCGACTCCCGGATACTTGCGTGCCAGCAGAGTGCTCACGGTCCGGCTCGCGGCTTCACACGAGTCACGACGCCCGATCAAGCACCGCCTGCCCTGCCGCCTTCACATCGGTACCGCGGAGATCCTGGGAACCATCTCGCTTCTCGATTGCGACACCATTGCACCTGGCCACTGGGGCTTCGCCCAGTTCTTCCTGGAGGAACACATCACGGCCATCTGGGGGCAGCCGTTCGTTGTCCGCGATTCCTCGGCGGAGCACACAATCGGTGGTGGCCACGTCCTGCAACCCGTGGCGACCAAGATTCGCCGGCGACACGTGGACGTGGTCGAACGCATGGAGAAACTGTGGATGGCGAACCCCGAAACGCGCGTGCTCCTGGCAGTGTGGTTCGCTGGTTTTCAAGGCTGCGAGGCACGCGATCTGGTCAGCAGCACGGCCCTGCCGATTGACAAAGTTGAGGCCATCGCGGCCGTGCACGTGGCCTCGACTCGCCTCATTGCCCCCGACCAACCCGGGCATCGCCAGTTACTCGTGCACGCGGATCGCTGGACCGAAGTGGAGGCGATGCTTCTTGCATCACTGACTTCACTTCACGAGCAGTTCCCGCTCCACACCACACACGACCGCCAGAAAACGATGGCGGCCTTGGACCATGTCGGCAATGCGGAACTGCTGCGTTGCGTCACGGATCGGCTCCTCATGGAGAAAAAACTCATAGGCGATGAACGTCGGATCGCCCGGGCCGACTTCAAGCCGAAGCTGAGTGCGAATCAGAGGAAGCTGAAGGACAAGATCGTGGCGGCCCACGCCGCGGCGCGCTTCCAGCCGCCGGAGCCCAGGGAATTCGTGAATCATGCGGCCGGTAATGCAACCGCGCTGCGTGATATCTATGAAGTGGCGGTTGCGGAGGGCTTGCTCGTGAAAGTGAGTGCCGAGCTGTTTCTGCACGCGGACGCTGACCAACACATGCGGCAGAAAGTCAACGAACGCCTTGCCGAAGCAGTCGGTGCGACCGTCGCCGAAATTCGCGATTTGTTGGGAACCACTCGCAAGTACGCTGTGCCGATCTGCGAATATCTCGATCAGGTTGGGGTCACGCGGCGCGAGGGAGACTTGCGCGTTCGTGCCACGACCTGATGCTCAACCGAGGATGCTGCCGCCCACCAGTGTACGCAATCGTTCACATGCAGCGGACCAACGCCGACGAATGGTCCGCGTGTCCACACAGAACAACTCGGCAATCTGCGGCTGCGTCCAGCCGTGGTAAAAGACAAGACCGACCACTTCTCGCTCTTCAACCGGCAACTGATCCACCGCCTCGTGAAAGCGTGTCCAGAGGTCGAAGTCTTCGTTCTGCACGGCAACTGGTTCCGCCCGCGGCTGCGGTGTGGCAAAGGCGTCCTCACGAGCGGGTGCGTCGAGAGGCACCCAGTTCTTGCCTTTATAGTGCCGGGCAAGGTCGAGCAACTCCCGGCGGATATGCACCGCAGCCAGGTTGAAGAAGTCGCGGGTTGTTGCGGGCTTGAGGTTTTGCAGGGTTCGAAGCAAACGCATCAAGCTGTTCTGAAGCACATCACCTGTCTCGGTCCAGTCGCGAACGTTCGGAAAACTGCGACACATCCGCCGTGCGAGCTTCTCAAGCCGCGTTCCGACGATCTTGAGCAAATCATCCGCGGCGGTGCGGTCGCCGGCCCGCCAGCGCTCAAGGCACTGCTGGAGCACAATCGTGTTCAGCGACGAATTCGCCATGAGCACCGGTGCAAAGTGGTCGCATGCGACGGAGGGATCAAGAGCGATACCCAAATCCTAATCGCCTTCTCGCGAAGGGCAAGGGATGCCTGTCTGAACGTTGAGAGCAGGCACAAAGCGAATCGTGGGCGTGATGTGCGATCTTCCGCCGAAAGTTGATGATTAGTCCCCCCTTCATTCGACAGTTTGAGGGCATTGACTTCGGCACTTCTGAGTGCTGCTTCGAGACATGGCGGGTCTGGCTTGCGTTGTCCAGACCTGCGAGCCGGCGGGGCCCCATGCCGCTGTCTGCGAGAAACAACGACAGAATATGCCAAGAGTCGAGTTACATAACAATAACAGTCGAGATTGATAACTCAAGTTGACTTCCGGCTCTGGTTCGCTGTAGGTTCTGCAAAATTATGGCTGTTCTCGTGCAGTCACCCCTTTCCAACCTGTGGAATGATCTGAGATGGAACTGTTCAAGACCATTCGTCGCCCCCTGGGCCAGCTTCGCCAGGTACTGGGTGGTCACGAGACAGCCCAACTGCGAGAGGAGTTGGCAGCGGCCAATGAGCGTGAAAAGGCCTTGAGGCAGACGATAGAAAGCTTGACCAGTCAGCACCACTCCGTCGCGGAACAGCATCGGCACATGATGAAGCAACATGCTCATGCTGTCGAGCAGTATGCCCATGCTGCAGAACAGTTGCGGCTCTCACAAGCGGAAAGCGGCCCATCGGAGACAGAAGCCGAGCGTGGCCCCTCGATCTTTATTTCGACACTTCCCAAAACGGGGAGCATCTATCTCCTCAACACGTTGAGCCGCGGCCTCCAGTACAGGCCGTTCAATGTCTCACTGGGCTACTTTCCACATGATCTGTTGGACTGGCCTCGCTTGCAAGCCGCGAGTCGTGGAGGCATGATCTCTCAGACCCACATTGATGCTTCGCCGGCCAATCTCCAGATCCTTGAGCTGGTTCAACCGAAAGTCCAGGTGCATCTGCGCGACCCACGCCAGGCCATGCTTAGCATGACACACCATTTGCGCCGGCTTTGGGAAGACTCGGCCGATCTCGCAACGATGCTCTGTGTGCAACCAAGACCGCAGCGAGAGTTCTTCGATCGTCCACTTGAAGGACAAATCGACTGGATGATTGAGCACTATCTGCCACACTCCAGCCAGTGGATTGACGACTGGCTTCAAGTCATCGACAGCGGAGCGACAGGGCTTTCAGTACTCCTGACGACCTTCGAGGAGCTGATCCAGAATGAAGCGGCGTTCCTCGAACGTTCGATCTCGTTCTTCGGCATTTCCTCGCAGGCTTTTGTCGTACCAAAGGTTGAAAAGTCGATGGCCGTCCATTTCCGCCAGGGCAAACCCGATGAGTGGAAGCAAATTTTTACCGCAGAACAGCGTCGACGGGCTCGGCAGTTTGTGCGGCCGGAATGGGCAGATCGCTTCGGCTGGGTGAGCTAATAATGACAGATAATCGAACCCCTTGTGTCTGCAGGGGTTCGACTATCTCGAGATAGGTTGTGAATCAGTAGCGGTCGCCGCCACCGCCGTAGCCA
>JBGSZR010000181.1:0-8252 GCA_041750275.1 Gemmataceae bacterium | reverse complement strand
TATACGGTGTCTATCTGAAGAAGCTCTCCGATCAGGAGAAGGAAATCGACACCCTGACAACAAAGCAGAAGCAGTTGATGACCAGCGAGTTCACCGCGAAGAAGAAGTACGAAGACTACCTCGCCAACCTCAGTGATTGATACGCAGCGCCATGATGCCGCGGAGCGCGATTCCGCGACGAATAGCGCTCCGCGACACAGACTACAGGTCGCGGTCACACGATTTTGTGCCCGCCGACGAGCACTTCTTGCACATTCAATTCTGCGTCTAACACCAGTAAATCTGCGCGTTTGCCAACTTCGAGGCTGCCGATGTCGCGGTCCAAACCCAGGATTCGCGAGGGTGTCAGGCTGGCCATGCGAATCGTCTCTGGCAATGGGATGCCAGCGATGAAACGCATGGTTTGCACACAGTGATCCATGCCCATGACGCCTGAAGCCAGCGCGGTGCCATCGGTGGTGACGCCAACACCATTCATCTTCCGCACGCGTTCACCGCTTCCTTCCGCACCGAACCAGTATTCACCATCGGGATGATCCACAGCCCGCATCGCGTCCGTCACGAGTGCAAGCCGGTCTGGCCCCTTGCACTTAAACGCGAGGCGAAGCAACTCGGGCGAAAGGTGCTGGCCATCGGCAATCACTTCCGTGGTGAGTTCATCAAAGAAGAGTGTCGCTTCCATGACACCGGCCCTCATCGGATAGGTCTGCGTTTGTCGCAGGCGGGCACGGTCAGACATGGCACAGAAGAGGTGATCGACGTGTCGGGCTCCCCAGTCCACGGCGGCTTGCACCTGCGGAAAGGTGGCATGCGAGTGGCCGATGTTGAATTGCACACCCTGATTCGCATAGGCTCGCACCAGCCACTCGGCATTATCGATTTCGGGAGCCACCGTGATCGCCAGCAGCATCTTTGCAGCGAGCTTCGTGAATCGATCCGCATTCTCCGCATTTGGCGTGAGGAACTCCTGATCGGGATGGCAGCCGCGGGCTGGGCGGGCGAAGTAGGGTCCGTAGAAGTGCGAACCGACGATGCGAGCACCGCCGGGCACGTCGCCGTGCAATTCCTCACACAGTTCCAGAAATCGCAGGTACTGAGCCGTCGTGGCGACAGTGCTGGTGGGTGTGAGCGAGGTGGTGCCGTGGCGGGCATGGCAACGGCAGACGGTGCGAAAGGCCGCCGTGGTGCCATCCATGAAGTCGGACCCGTCGCCACCGTGAACGTGCAGATCGACGAACCCGGGCGCGAGGTAGCGGCCGCCGAGATCGATCCCCTTCGACTCGCGATTGATGCCAACGATTCGGCCATCCTCGATGGTGAGCGAACCATGTTCGATAAGCCGATCGGGGAGCACCAGTGTTGCGTTCGTGAAAACCGTTACAGCCATCGTCATCCTCCGTGTTTGCTGGCGTCATGCTACGTCATGGCATCGCAGCCGGCGTGGCTGATTGGTACAACACAAGATGAAGTTTTATCGCTGCCGGCTCGCTGGCCGGGTTCGCATGGTGAGTCGAGCTGGAGTGCCCTCATGGCATATCGCAAGTTGACCGGGCTCCGCGTGCTGGTAACCGGAGCTTCGCAAGGCATCGGCCGGGCGCTCGCCGTGGTCGCCGCGAAGAAGGGGTGTCGCGTACTCGCGGCCGCACGCTCGCAACCGTTGCTTGATGAACTTGCCGCGGAAGTGAAGAACGCCGGCGGCATCCTCGAGACGGTCGTGGCCGATGTCACCAAGCCCGAGGATCGCCAGGCCATGGTGGACGCAGCCACGCGTGAATTCGGTGGGCTCGACGTCCTCATCAACAACGCTGGCATCGGGGCCACGGGCCACTTCATGGACTCCGAACCCGAGACGCTGCGAGCCATTTTCGAAACGAACTTCTTTGGCCTGACGGAAACCACCCGCCTCTTCTTGCCGCTACTGAAGCAGGGCGTGACACCCGCCATCGTGAACATCTCCTCCGTGGTGGGCAAGCGAGCCCTGCCGGCTCGTTGCCTCTATTCTTCGAGCAAGTTCGCAGTGGCCGGGTTCAGCGAGTCGATCCGGGCGGAACTCGCCAAGGATGGCATCCAGGTGATCGTGGTGAACCCCGGCCTGACCCAGACGAACTTCTCGCAAAACATGCTCGAGAAGAAAGCCCGCATGAAGATGGACCACATGCGAGGCATGACCAGTGAGGAAGTGGCCGAGGCGACTCTTCGAGCCGTGGAGAAGGGGAAGAACGAAATCACGCTCACTCTTCGCGGCAAGTTGCTCGTGCTCGTGAACCGCTTTGCTCCGTGGGTGGTCGATATCTTCGCTCGCAAGAAAGTGCGTGAACTCTTCGCCGAGGAGATTGCCGAACGTCAGAAACGCCGCGAGCAAGCAGGGGTTGGAAGTTAATCCCGCTCCGCACTTGCTCAAGTCCGGCGCACGATGCGCATGTGCACGTCGTACTCGGCATCCAGGTCGTCGAGGCGGTGATAGAATTTGTCCAGTTTTTGCTTTGCAATGGCGACTCGGCGATCGAACCGGGGCAGGTGCGTGAAGTTCACCAGCCCGGCGAGCCCACAAAAGAATGCAGTGAAGAGAAGCAGGACTCCGCACGGGATCGACTTGTCATCCATTGCACACAGAGCCACACCGGGGATCGCCGAGCAAACGGCAATCACGGTCTGGAGGATGGCGTTGCCCCGTTTCGCCTTGTAGCGAGCGCGTGCAAAAGCGAGTTCGTCGCTCCACTCTTCAATCCGTCGCTTCACGATGCGCTTGTCCTCACGCAACCGGCGAATGGCCATCTCGGACGATTGCCGATCGACACCCGTGCCGATGCGGTCCAGTTGCTTCACCATCGGCACGAGTGTGACATGGCCGCTGCTGCGCTCCACAAGATGTTCCCGGCTGCAATAAGGGCAGGCGAAACGGTCGATCTCTTCGGTCACGCGAAGATTGCCGCCACAGGACGGGCAGGCGAGAGTAATCATGTCGCGCATAAGCCGTGAACCTGGAGTTCGCTTTAACGGACGGTGACAAAGGGCCGAATCTTATCCATCGTCTTGGTACCGATCCCGCGAACGCGGTCCAGATCCTCGACCGTGCGAAACGGGCGGGCGGCGAGGATGCTCTGGGCCGTGACGGTTCCGATTCCGGGGAGTTGCTCCAGTTCCTCACGCGTGGCCGTGTTCACATTGATGGGCGGATCGCCCGGTTGCAGCTTGCGTGAAGGTGTGCGAGCGGACGGTGCGGTCGTTGCGGGTCGTGGTTCAATCTCACCTGAAGATGTGCTCGCAAGTGGAGTGGCTTCGCCTTCGACACGCAGGTACGGTCGCACCTTGTCCACGGTCCTGTCGCCAAATCCCGGCACGTCGTTGAGCTCCTCGACGCTGCGAAAAGCTCCGCGGCTGCGGCGATGCTCCGCAATGGCCTTGGCACGTTCAGGACCGATGCCAGGAATCTGGGCGAGTTCGGCATCATCGGCACGGTTCAAATCGATGCGGTTGGTCCCGGCCGGGATGTGCTGGGTGGGCCGAACTCCGAAGCCACTCCCATAACCACGAAGCGTGAGCAAGGCGAGAAAGACAACCAGGAACACCGCCAGCGCGATCTGGGCCGAGTGATGCCGGAGCACCACAGGCTGCGTTTCACTTTTAACAGGCGGGGCGTCCATCCAAGCTCATCCGAAAAAGGATGCACAAAGTTTAACACTTGCGGAGTGTCAACACCACATACCGGCACCAATTCCACAGCGGCGGAATGGTTCGCAGCAAGTGTGCATCGAGTACATCGCAAGTGCAAATCAGTCTGCCTCCCCTGCCCCTTCGCATGCGCCTCACCATGCCAAGAAGTTGGAACCCTTCCGTCTCCACAATCGGGAAGACGTCTCGCAGCGGTGCGAGATCGCCACGGGTCAACGGCACTTCGTCCGGTGTGCGATCCTTGCCGGGATAGGGGAGAAAGCGGCGGGCGAAGGTGAGTGCGGGGTTGCCACCCCACGGCTCACAGAACACGGCCACACCATCCGGCTTCAGCACGCGGCACAGTTCCCGGCCGGCGAGAGTCAGGTCGAGGTGATGCAGAATGGCATTGCCCCACACCGCATCGAACGATGCATCCGGGAACGGCAGTTCTTCACCATCCGCCACGGTGCAGGTGACATTCACACCATTGGCTCGAGCACGCTCGCGAGCTTCTGCGATGTAGCCCGGCGAGAGGTCGAACGCGGTGACGTTTGCTCCGCTCCGAGCGAGAACCACCGAGGCCATCCCGTGCCCGCAACCGTAGTCGAGCACGTCCTTGCGACGCAGTTCGCCGAGTTTCGCAAATGCGGGCCGCATCCAGGTTTCGTGATCGAGGTATGATGCATCGTCGAAGCGAAGCTCGGCCCGGCCCCTGCGATAAGATTCCGCACGCGCGGCCGCCTGCTCATCGTGAAAGAGTTGTTCGGCCAGGCGACGATCCATGTCACACACAAGGGGTTCACGGTTGAAGTGCATCCTGCGAAGGGCCAGATCGAACCCTCGTGGCAGATGCAGCGTCAACATAATAGCGACGTTCGCATCAAGGAACATCGGAGTCTGGCCAAATCCTCGGCCACACGTTCCTGCTGGCAGAATTGGCCGTGCACGCTAAAACTTCCAGACACCCGCATTCCTGGAACGAGATTCACCGTGGCCGATGAAACGCAAGACCTCGCCGAGGTCCGCCTGGATAAGCTTCGCCAGATCGAAGCACTCGGACTCGATCCGTGGGGCCACCGCTTCGACGACACCGTGGCCATCGGCACCATCCGCCAACTTCCCGCGGAAGGCTTCAGCGATGCCACGCCGGGCACAGTCGTGCGAGCCGCGGGCCGGGTCGTGCGTTATCGCACCGGCGGCAAGTTGCTGTTCCTGGAAATCTGGGACCAGACGGGTCGCGTTCAGCTGATGCTGCGCATCAACAAGCTCACCGAGACGGAGTGGAAACTCGCCCAGTTGCTGGACCTCGGCGACCTCATCGGCGTGGAGGGGGAATTCGGCAAGACCAAGACCGGCGAACTCACCATCCAGGTCACGAAGCTCACGTTCCTCACGAAGTCGCTGGAGCCGCACCCGAAGGATGTGTTCGGTCTAGGCGATATCGAGTACCGCTTGCGGCACCGCTATCTGGATATGATTTACACGCCAGACACGCTTCGCCGGGCCCAGCAACGTGCGAAGTTGATTCGCACCATTCGCACGCATCTCGATGGCCTTGACTACATGGAAGTGGAAACGCCCACGCTCCACGCCATCGCCGGCGGAGCCGCCGCTCGCCCCTTCGGGACGCACCACAACGCCCTCGATATCCCGCTGTTCCTGCGCATCGCCCTGGAGTTGCCGCTCAAACGGTTGCTCGTTGGCGGCATCGAAAAAGTGTACGAACTCGGCCGCGTCTTCCGCAACGAAGGGATCAGCCACAAGCACAATCCCGAATTCACCATGCTGGAACTCTACCAGGCTTACGGTGACTATCGCACCATGATGGACCTCACCGAGGGGCTCATCGTCGCTTGCGTCGATTCACTCGGTGGCGATCGCATCATTCCATTCGGCGAGAAGACCGTGAACTTCGCCCCACCCTGGCAACGCGCGAGATACGGCGACCTCTTCAAGGAGCACGTCGGCTGCGATATGCTCGACGAGGTCGCGGTGCGGTCGGCGGCCCGTGCCGAGAACGTCGACCTGGAGACCGGCCCGGCCCATGCCCGCGTGGCCAAGGCCCAAGATGTGCTCGTGCAGGAGCTGTTCGAGGATCTCGTGGAGGAGAAACTGGTTGGCCCCGTCTTCGTGTACGACTACCCGGCCGCACTCTGCCCGCTGACCAAGCGCAAGCGCGAGGAACCCCGCATCGCCGAGCGTTTCGAGCTCTACGTGCATGGCATGGAACTGGCAAACGCCTACACCGAGTTAAACGACCCCATCACCCAGGAACAGACCTTCACGCAGCAACTCGCCGGGCTTCCTGCCGAGGATTCTATGGCGAAGATGGATCGCGATTTCGTGCGGGCTCTGCGGCATGGCATGCCACCCGCCGGCGGGCTTGGCATCGGCATCGACCGCCTCGTGATGCTCCTGACGAACACGCAAAACATTCGCGATATCATTCTCTTCCCGCTGCTGCGACCGCAAGCCTGAGCACGATCGGTTTACCCCATTCACCCACCTTTAATGGTGGGCTTAATAACGGATCACGATGCAAGAACGGCTCACGCACTTCCGCGAAATCCTGCGATACGTCCCGCGGTTCCGGGATCGCGTCTTCGTCATCGCCATGGATGGGGCCGTGGTCGAGGACGATAACTTCCCGAACCTGCTTCTCGATATCGCACTGCTGCGCAGCCTGAGCATTCGCGTGGTGCTCGTGCATGGTGCGGCCCGCCAGGTCCAGCGATACGCGGAGCAGTGGAATGTTACCCCGTCCGACATCGATGGCACCGGCATCACCGATAAACCCACGCTCGATGTGGCGATCACCGCCGCCAACCGCGTCACGCATGAGATACTCGAAGGGCTCTGCACCAACGACCTGCGGGCTGCGTATCCCAATGCACTCGTTGCGCACCCCAAGGGAATTCTGGGCGGCGTCGATCACCTCTTCACCGGCCGGGTTGAACGGGTCGATTCCGTGTTATTGCAGCTGCTATTCGAACACGACATCATTCCCATCGTGCCGCCGCTCGGCTGCGACGGAGCAGGCAACTCGTACCGCTTGAACTCGGACTCCGTGGCCGTGGAAGTGGCCAAGGCCCTCCGCGCGGTGAAACTCATTTACCTCACCACGGAAGGAGGTGTCAGCGGCACCCGTGGCGTCATTCGCCAGCTCACCGTGGAGGAAGCCGATGCGTACCTCAAGAAGCACCGCCTCGAACTGAGTCCGGCCGCCATCACAAAGCTCTCCCACGCGGTGCGTGCTGGCAAAGATGGCGTGGAACGCGTCCACATCATCGATGGCCGAGAACCCGAGGGCTTGCTCGGCGAGGTCTTCTCAAACAAGGGCAACGGAACCCTGGTGTATGCCAATGAATACCAGGCCATTCGCCCGGCCCTGAAGAAGGATGTGCGGGCCGTCTTCAACCTCATCCAGCAAGGCGTGCAAGCCGACGAACTCGTGAAGCGCACACGGGCCGACCTCGAAAAGCAAATCGGTGAATTCTTCGTGTTCGAGGTCGATCGCAATCCGGTCGCGTGTGTCGCACTCCACGCCTATGCCGATCAGAACAAGATCGAGCTGGCCAGTGTCTACGTGGACGACCGCTACACCAACCAGGGGATCGGGGCCAAGCTGATCCAGTTCGCCGAGAACCTGGCCCGGGACCGCGGCTTCGCCATGATTTTCTGCCTCTCGACCCAGGCCGTGAACTACTTCACTCAAAAGGGCGGCTACCGCATCGGCACACCCGATGACCTGCCAATCAGCCGGCGTGAGCGCTACAACCTGAGCAATCGGCGCTCGGCTGTGCTGGTTAAATCGCTCGTTCCGGTGGTCGTCGCCACATGAAGCAAAGTCCGGTCTGAATCGACCGGCCTGATTCGCCATCGCAACCGATCACTCTCGGGAATCCTTTCCTCACCGAGAGCCCACGGATGGCCGCGTTCTACATTCTGCCGCCCCGGGATTGCCTCGAAAGTGCCGTGAGCGAACTGTTCACACGCTTGCTGCCGGGGCTACCGCTGCCGGCGGACACCTGGGATTACCTGATTGAGCGGCTCACGGACTCCGCTTCCTGGCCCGCCGATCTCTTCCTGGTGCCCCGGGACGATCTGCCCGCGGGTGAACCACTTTCGGACGCTCTCGCCATCGGGTTCGGTGCCGAGGAAGGCGATCGCGTCATCGAGGTGCGAAGCCACGCGGAGCCGCGTACCTGGACGCTTGGACCAACGTCCGTGTCCGTGCCGGCTCTGGCGCGATAGAATTTCCTGGCATGGCATTCGACTCTCGCAGCCGTGCTCACCCCTTACTGATCGCAAGAAATGACAGACCCCGGCGCACACGACGACGACAGTTGGGACGAACTCGCCCGTGAACTCGGCCTGGACGAGTCCACGAATTCGACACCGGAAGCGGCATCTGCCGACGAATTCCCGGTTGCCGAGGATCTAGGCGACTTCGAGGACGCCGGGCTCATCGAGGCGGAACCGGGTGCGGGTGACTCGCTCGAAGGCGAAGCGGACGAGAGCGAGGACGGCGAAGCGGACGGCACGGAAGTCGGTGAGGACGGCCAGCCGGGCACGGGTCGGAAGCGTCGCCGTCGCCG
>JBGSZR010000180.1:0-12609 GCA_041750275.1 Gemmataceae bacterium | reverse complement strand
CCACACGGGTAACCGGCAGAGACACCGCCGGCTGCAAGTCCTGCTTCTCGGCCGCAGCTTCCGCCAGGCCATCGACCCAAAAACCCAAACCCGCAGCACCCGCCACCGGAATGCCCCACAACAGCTTGCGTACGAACATGGCCGAACCTCCAGGGAATGCCCACGCGGGGCCGGAAAGGTGAAATTGTGCTCAAGACGGCTTCGTATCGTACAGACGCGAATCGGCAGCAAAGCGTTTGGTTAAAAAAGACACCGATCCAAACAAGCCAAAAATTAGTCGCTCGCAAGTTAGCGACACCGACAGGATATAATCGAGAACACGGCCATTGCTGTCAGTCGTCGTTCGGTGACGACTGACAGCGTCGCTGCGTACATGGCCGTGGGTGAGGTGCCGGCCCGCGCCTGAAGTGCGAATTCCAACACCTCGCCACACATCGTTTGAAGGTCGTGCAACCAGGCACTTGCCGCAACGCGAATTCCGACCGCTCGACTAAGGAACTTGCACTTCCGCGGGTTGCAGCACGAATTCATCCGCGCCTTCGGGCAGTGCGGCGAGTTTCAGTTCCTTCACGCGCCAGCCGACGTGGTTGATCTGTCCACTGAAGGGTGGTGTGCCCGTGATGTTGCCGATCACGCGGATGGCGGAGGGATCGAACCCAACGGGCACGACCGTGTTTTCCCCTTCGGTTCCAGGGAGGACCGGCTCGATCACGGCATGTTTGGTGAGCGTGGCTCGGGCCTTCTTGTGCACTTCACGCACGGCCTGGCCGATCTGGGCATCGTTGAAGCCCTGCACATCCTCCATGAGGAAGTCCACGAGGCGGGCTTCCGCTTGCAGCAACGCCAGCATCCGCAACGGCACTCCGGACGGCTTCGGTGGAGCGGGTGGCACGGGCGGGCTTGGTGGCTTCACGTCGCCGCCGGCGAGGAGAGCGGCGAGTTTCGCGGCAAAGGCAGGATCGTGGCGCGAGCGGCCGGCAATCGTGAGTCCCTGGAATGCCCGTCCCATGCTTCCGGCCCGGCCAATCAACACGACCATGAAGAGAAAGGCCACCACGGCCCCACCCACGATTGCCCCAACAAGAATATCAGCCATGGTCCCGGCCTCACGCAATGTCCTGTGGATATGAACTCCGCTGTTATACGAATGCAGCGGTAATGGCTTCTACAGAAAGGAAATAAGCACGCAGGCGGTCTGTTCGGTTTGCCGCCCCACGCGATATACTAACGGATTAACGGCGGCATTCGCCCCCGCCGCACGGAGATGCCAACTCGATGCAAGCAACACCGACCGCGCCGGTCGCCAACCTGGACGATCCAGCGCTTTTTCTGAACCGCGAATTGAGCTGGCTGCAGTTCAATCGCCGCGTGCTGGAGGAAGCCCTCGACTCGGTGGTTCCGCTGATGGAGCGGTTGAAATTCCTCGCCATCTTCAGCTCGAACCTGGATGAGTTCTACATGGTGCGAGTTGGCAATATTCAGCAAAAAGAGCAGGCGGGAATCGGCAGCACGTCTGGTGCAGACCGCATGACGCCACGAATGCAACTCGATCGCATCGCCCAGATGGCTGGGGAACTCGTGGCCTCACAATATCGCTGCTTGTACGACGAAGTGAAGCCGATGCTCGAGCAACACGGCATTGTCATTCGCAAGGCGGAAAGCCTGACCGGTGAAGATTTGAAATTCGTTCGCGACCTGTTTCGCAAGGAGATTTTTCCTGTTCTCACGCCACTGGCCACAGACCCTGCGCATCCATTTCCGCACTTGCTGAACAAGTCGCTGAACCTGGTGGTCTCGCTGCGTCGGCCGGGCGACCCGGAACCGCTGTACGCGTTGGTGCAGGTGCCGGGTGTGAGGCCAAGGTTCGTGCAACTGCCCTCCAGCGACCCCAGCCGCAATGGACCCGAAGGGCCACTGTTCGCGTTCACGCCGCTCGAGGAGGTGATTCGGCTGAACCTTGGTGATCTCTTCCCGGGCATGGATATCGTTGCCGCTGCCGCGTTTCGCGTGACGCGCGACAGCGAATACGAAATTGACGATGAAGGCATCGAGGATTTACTTCGTGCCGTCGAGGCCCAGGTGCGTGCTCGCCGCCGTGGCCATGCGACGCGGCTCGAACTCGAGGCGGGTGCCGCCGCGGATGTCGAACAATTCCTGGCGGCGGCGCTGGATCTCGACCCGCCTGATGTGTTCCGCCTGCCCGGCATGCTGGATCTCACCAGCTTATTCCAGCTGTATGGCATCTCCGGGTTCATGGACTTGCGTGATCCGCCGCATGTGCCGACGCCGGTCGCCGCGTTCTCCCAGGCGAGCACACCCTGGGCATTATTGCGAAGCCGCGATGTGATGGTGCACCATCCATACGAATCCTTCGTGCATGTGGTCGATTTCATCCAGGCCGCGGCGGACGACGATCGCGTGCAAGCCATCAAGCAGACGCTGTACCGCACCTCGAGCGATTCACCCATCGTGCGGGCCCTGCAGCGTGCCGCGGACCGTGGCAAACAGGTCACGGCCGTGATCGAGTTGAAGGCACGCCTCGATGAGGAGCGGAACATCCTCTGGGCGAAGGAACTCGAAAAGGCCGGTGTGCACGTCGTGTTCGGCTTCGTCGGCCTCAAGACGCACTGCAAGTTGGCGCTCGTCGTGCGCCGCGATGAAGATAACACCATCCGCCGCTATGTGCATCTGGCGACGGGCAACTACAACCCCACCACGGCCCGCTTGTACACCGATATTGGCTTCTTCACGGCCAACGAGGATTTCGCCCACGATGTGACGCTGCTCTTCAACCACCTCACGGCCAACACGGTGCTGCCGCCGATGCGGAAGTTGCTTGTGGCACCAGCCCGCCTCCAGACGGTGATGATCGAGAAGATCGACCGCGAAGCGGCGAACGCCACCGATGGCAAACCTGCCCGCATCATCACGAAGCTCAATGGCCTACTCGAACCGGCTGTGGTGAAGGCGCTTTATCGTGCGAGCCAGGCCGGCGTGAAGATTGACATCATCTGCCGCGGCATCTGCTCACTCAAACCCGGGTTGCCGGGTGTCAGTGAAAACATCCGCGTGGTGTCGATCGTGGACCGCTTTCTCGAACACAGCCGCATTTTTTACTTCGAGAATGCCGGGCAATCGGAAGTGTTCACGGGCAGCGCAGACTGGATGGATCGCAACCTGAGCCGTCGTGTGGAAGTCATCTTCCCCATCGAGCAAGCAGACTTGAAGCATCGACTCATCGAAGAGATTTTGAAGACGACGCTCGAGGATAACGTGAAAGCACGATTGTTGCTGCCAGATGGGACGTACGAACGCCTGGTTCCGAAACCGGACGAGCCAGCGATCCGCAGCCAGGTACGGTTCCTTGAACTGGCTGAGGCCACGGGTCGGCTGGCCGTGAGCATGACGACCGACAGCCCCGCTGCAGAAACGCCGCGACCGCAGCCTCCGAAAAAGCCGCGGCCGAAGCGTTCGCCGCTGCCTTAGTTATTGGGCACGGCCTTGAACGTAGGCACCTGCTCCGTTTCAAGCATGGGCAACTTGCTGCCTTCATTGCCCGATTGGGCCGGGTCCTTCATATCCATCGGCACCTTGGCATCCTTGCCATTGCCGGTGGCGGGCGGAATCTGCGGCACCGTCACCACGCCGCCCACAGGGGCATAGGGGTACGGGTTGCCGATGGGAACAGGTTGTGCATCGCTGGGGTGGGCCCCGCAATCGCACTTGCCGCCAATGTGTTGACAGCCGAGCGCGGCCCCGAACAGGCCGAGCATCGTGAATGTGGCAATCGTTCGGCGCATGACCGGAACCATCCTTGGCGTGAACCCGCAGCCGTGGGCGAACCGCACTGCGAGAGAATCAAAGGAATCGACGGTGCGCGTCCCTGCGCCTGCCGCCGAGTGTCGGACCGGTCCCGGCTCCGCCGTCGCCGAACCCGACGCCACCTACATCGGCTAGCCAGGATTCTCTGGTTCACCCGAATTCCCGAACTCGCCGGTTTTCCCGGTCCGGGCACGTAAATTGATTCGGGGAAATAAACACGAATTGCCAGCCACGGACGGACCACATGGACGCCATCATTCTCGCAGCCGGCAAGGGCACCCGTCTGCGACCGCACACCGAAGCGACACCCAAGCCACTATTGCCCGTGCAGGGCCGGCCCATTCTGGACTGGATCATCGGTGCGTTGCCACCGATAGACCGCCTCGTGGTCGTGGTCAACTACCTTGCCGAGCAGATTGAAGCGTACCTCGCCACACAGTCGCACGTCCGCAACTGGATGACGGTGCGGCAGGCCGAACCACGCGGCACCGGCGATGCGTTGATGAGTTGCAAGGACGCCGTGACATCCGAACGTGTGATGGTGCTCAATGGCGACGACCTGATCGGCCGGGCCGACCTGGCGAAACTCGCCGCGGTTTCCATGGGAATTCTGGTGCATCCCGTGGCGGAACCGGAGAGTTTCGGCATTGTCTTCCGCAATGAAGAAGGGCAGCTCACTCGCATCGTGGAGAAGCCGCAAGGGCTGACTGCACCGCAACTGGCAAACATCGGCGGCTATCTCTTCCCGAAATCAGTCTTCAACCTGTCGCTGCCCCTGAGCCCACGCGGTGAATTCGAGATCACGGACGCCGTGGGAATGCTGGCAGAGCAAGGCGGCTTCCGTGTGGTGGAGGCGGACTACTGGCTGCCGATCGGCACCATTGCCCAGTGGCAAGCCGCCGAGAATGCGGATGTGAATCCGGCACGGTGAGATTCCAAGGCAACGTACTGTATTCACGCCTGCGACTCGCAGGCAACCGTCCTTGTGATGCACCTGTCGCGCTTGCTACGCTCATTCCATGAGCACACTGATTATCGACGAGTTTGCGATCATGTCCGAACCGGATTCACTCTTCGCGAACGAGGCGGAGCCGCGAGCGAGGCACACAACTGCGTACACCTTGTTCGCGGATGTCGTATTCGATCGGCCTCTTGATCATCCGTTTACGTATGCCGTGCCCGACGCGCTTGCCGCTGCGATTGGCGTCGGCAAGCGCGTCGAAGCTCCGCTCGGTTCGCGTGTCTCACCTGGCTTCTGCGTGCGTGTCAGCACCACTCCGCCTTCTTTTGACGCCCGCAAGTTGAAGCCGATCGCGAGCGTGCTCGACGACGATGCACTCGTGGACGATCACCTGATGACGCTCACTCGCTGGATGGCCGATTTCTACCTCTGCGGCTGGGGGCAGGTCCTCCACGCGGTGGTGCCCGCTGGCGTGCGCGAGAACGCGGGCACGCGGCAAGCTGTGCTCGTGGAACCAGTCGAGAAGGAACAGTTGCCCGATCCGCTGCCCACGGTGACGCCGCAACAGAAGCAAGTGCTCGAATGCCTGAAAAAAGCAGCCCGGCCACTCGAACTCGGGCAACTGGCTCGCCTCGCCAGGTGCGGCACCGGCGTCGTGAATGGGCTCGTGAAGAAGGGCTTGCTCCGCAAGTTCACGGAGCGTGTTGAATCGGCCGCGGGTCAGGCACGCGAGGAAGCGAGTGCCGAAAGCTCGCCAGACCTTGTGCTGAATGCCGATCAAGCTCGCGTGTGGGAGCAGGTGCAAGCCGGGCTTGCCGAGGGAACTTATCACCCGTTCCTGCTTCACGGCGTCACGGGCAGCGGCAAGACCGAGATTTACCTCAAAGCCATCGAATCTGTGGTGAAGCAGGGTCAGGAAGCAATTGTGCTCGTGCCGGAAATCTCGCTGACGCCGCAAACGATTCATCGCTTCACAGGGCGCTGCGGCAATGTCGCGGTGCTGCATAGCCACCTGACCGACGCCGAGCGTGGGGGCTACTGGCGGCGTGTGGCGACGGGGCATGTGCAGGTCGTGGTCGGGGCCCGCAGTGCCGTGTTCGCTCCGACACGCAAGCTCGGGCTCATCGTGATCGACGAGGAACACGAGAACAGTTTCAAGCAGGAATCGACGCCGCGGTACCACGCCCGTGATGTGGCCGTGATGCGGGCGAGGTTGGAGAACATCCCGATCATCATGGGCTCCGCCACGCCGAGCCTGGAAAGCTGGCTGAACGCGAGCAAGGGTACGTACACGCTCTTGAATCTGCCCAGCCGCATCGCCGATCGGCCGATGCCGCCGGTGCACCTCATCGATATGCGACACGAGCCGAAGGCCCGGGGCAAACACTTCGCCATCGGCCCGACTCTCGAATCGGAGATGCGACGCACTTTGAAGAACAAGGGCCAAATCATCCTGCTCCTGAATCGCCGCGGCTTCAACACGCACATCCACTGCCCCGCCTGTGGCCACGTGGCACAGTGTGCGAATTGCGATCTGGCGCTGACGTTCCACCGCGTTCGCTCGGCGCTCGTGTGCCATTACTGCGGCTGGGAAACGCCGCCGTTCGCTCAGTGCCCCGCTTGCAATCAGGCCGCCATACGCTACCAGGGACTCGGCACGGAGAAACTCCAGTCCGAAGTCGAGGAGAAATTTCCCGGCCACGTCTGCCAGCGGATGGATTCGGACACGATGTCCAAGCCCGGCAGCCATCGCCGCGTGCTCGATGCGTTCCGCGAAGGGAACATCCAGATTTTGCTCGGCACGCAGATGATCGCGAAGGGACTCGACTTCCCCAACGTAACGCTGGTCGGCGTCGTGAATGCCGATGTGGGTTTGCACCTGCCCGATTTTCGCAGTGCCGAGCGCACGTTTCAGCTGCTCGCCCAGGTCGCGGGCCGGGCGGGTCGCAGTGCCCGCGGCGGCCACGTGATGATCCAGACGTTCACACCCGAACATCCGTGCATCACGCTGGCCGCGAACCACGCCTACACGCAATTCGCCACGATGGAACTGGGCCACCGCAAGGAACACCGCTACCCGCCCTTCGAGCGCATGGTGCGTGTCATCGTGCGCAGTGAGTCGGAAGCGGACGCCAACCAGTTCGCCGAGCAACTCTCTTCCGCCTTCAAGGAGGCCATCGCACAGCTGGGCAACCCGAGTAAACAGGCTGTTCCCTCGACCCATGTTGCGGCTTCACTCGAACACCCGGCTCACAATGACCGTGCGCCGGTGCGCTTGCTCGGCCCGGCGGAGTGCCCCGTCTTTCGTTTGAAGAATTTCTACCGCTTCCACTTCCAGCTTCAGTCTGAGAGCAGCGGCATGCTCCACGATGTGCTGCGAACCGTGCTCGCCGTTGCCAAACCACCCAGCAACATCGAGTTCCAGGTGGATGTCGATCCGTACAACATGATGTGACAGTATTATTTCGAAATAGCCCACCGTAAACGGCGGGCCGATTCTCGGCGACTCGTGCCTTACACCATCACTTCCTTCCCTTCACGGGCGGACTTCGCCAGCGCATCGAGCACACGCAGACTCTTCACGGCTTCATCCGGGTTCGGATATGGTTCGCGTTTCTCCCACACGGCCGCGGCGAAATCGTCCAGCATGTGCACCATCTGATTCTCGCCAGGCGTTTCAATCACTTCCGTGGTTTCGCCGAACTCACCATCCTGGCGGCAGACTTCGAATGCGGCTTTCTCGTCGGGTATCCACATGTTGGGCACGCGGACGACGCCGGTGCTGCCCACGATTTCGACCCAGGTTCGCAAGGGGTGTGTGAAGCCGCAGTCGAAGCTGGCGGTGCGGCCATCGGCAAAGGTGAGGACGCCGGCCATCGCCACATCGACGCCGTTGACATAGGTCGCCGTGGCCCACACTTTCACGGGCTCGGCCCTCATCCACCAGCGAATGGCGTAGGTGGTGTAGCATCCGACATCGAGCAAACCGCCGCCGCCGGCCTCGGGTTGCATGCGGATGTTCGTGGTCGGCAAGCCGGCGAGATTGAACGTGAAGCCGGCCACCACTTTCTTGACCTCACCGATGGCACCGGAGTCGAGGAACTTGCCGAGCTTCTGCGTGCGCGGGTGGTGCGGCCACATGAAGCCATCCATGAGCCGGACGTTCTTTGATCGGCAATAGGCGATGAGGGCCGCGGCACTGTTTGCTTCGCAGGTGAGCGGCTTCTCGCAAAGGATGTGCTTGCCCGCATCGGCCGCCTTGCGCGTCCACTCATCGTGCAAGTGATTGGGCAGCGGGTTGTACACGGCATCGATGCCAGGATCGGCCAGTAACTCGTCGTAGCTGCCGAAAGCCTTGGGGATACCATTCTTCGCCGCGGACGCCTTGGCTTTATCAAGCGAACGGCTGGCGATGCCGACCAACTCGACCGTGTGCGAGGCCTTGAACGCGGGCATCAGTCGGTCATTGATCCCGGCAACGCCCAGGATGCCCCAACGGAGTTTCTGGCTCATGATTGAAAGCCTCTGGTATGTCAATGTGGCTCATGTATAGGATAGGAACCAGGCGTGGACGCGGATGTCCCAAAGCGGGAGGAGAACATGCCGGCCGATCACTTCGACGCAACGATGCAGAAGCTATTGCACCGCCGACCATTTCAAATGATCACCGCCCAACTCATAAACGGCGATCACTCACAGGTTAATCGTTCGGATGCAATCGCCTCGGAGATGGCAGGGCGTTTGTCATCAGACCCGCCAGGCGTTTCCATTGATTCGATTACACCTGTGTAATGCCGTTCGTCGACGACATAGCAGATTCCGCGACCTGATCCCCACCCGCCAACATTCCCTGCGTACCATTCGCGTATGCTCCGCGAACTCTCTGTTCAAAACCTGGCCCTGATCGAGGATGTGCGGGTCGAGCTGCACCCGGGCTTCTGCGCCTGGACCGGCGAAACCGGAGCCGGCAAATCGTTGCTTCTCGGTGCCCTCGGCTTGCTTCTCGGTGAACGTGGCTCGGCCGAACTGATCCGTTCCGGTGCGGACGAACTCCGCGTCACGGGCCGCTTCGAATTCACCCGCCCCGAACAGCGTGAAGTTGCCGCATCCATCCTGCAAACCACATTAGAAGAGGATCTGATTCTCACACGCCGCCTGTCTCGTTCGGGCCGCAGTTCCGCACTCGTGAACGAGGCCCCCGTTGCCGTTGCCACCCTCCGCCGGATTGGCGAGATGCTCGTCGATGTGCATGGGCAGCGCGAAAACTACTCGCTCCTCCAGCCTGCGTATCAACTCGAACTGCTCGACGCCTTCGGCAAACTCACCGAGATGCGACAAAAATATGAGGTGCGTGCCAGCGGGGTTCGCGTGTTGCGTGGTCAGTTTCGCACACTCTCCGAGGCCCGCCATACCCGGCAGCGCGAACTTGCTCTGGTCCGCTTCGAACGGGAGGATCTGGACGCCGCAAAGTTGGTGGGAGGCGAACTTCCGGCTCTCAGCCGCGAGCGTGACACACTGGTTCATGCCCAGAGCCTCGCGCAGTTCACAAGCATGGCGGCGAGTCGACTCGCGGACGACGATGGAGCCGTGAGCGACGTGATTGGCAAGCTCGTGAAGGAAGCGAACCGCTGGGCGGCACTCGACCCCAAACTCGCGGAGGTCGCCACGCGGCTCGAAGCCCTGCGGCCCGAAGTCGATGACCTCGCCGAGACCTGCCGCGATCTCACGGAGCGATTCGAGGCCAATCCGATGCGGCTGGAGGAAGTCGAACAACGCCTGGCTTTTCTCAAGAAACTCCAGGCCCGCTATGGCAAGACGCCAGACGAACTCATCGCGTATCACGACACGCTCGATGCCCGTGAACAAGATCTTCAGCAACAAGAAGAGAACCTGGCAGGAATCGACGAACAACTCAAGAGTGCATTCACGGAGCTCCTCACGGCGGCGGCGGCACTCAGCAAGGCACGTGTGAAGGCCGCGAAGAAACTCGTCGGCGATACCCAGAAGCACCTCGCAGACTTGCAGATGCCCAAGGCCAGACTGGAAGCCGTGCTCGAACCCATTTCACTCGACCCTGATCCGCTCGCCGACGAAGTGCCCGCGGCCGGGTTCGATCACATGGAGTTGATGCTCACCGCGAACCCCGGTGAACCGGCCCGGCCGCTTCGCAAGGTGGCCAGTGGGGGCGAACTGTCCCGCACGATGCTCGCCCTGAAAACGGTGCTCGCCGCACACGATCCGGTCCGCACACTGGTTGTGTTTGATGAGATCGATGCGAATGTGGGAGGCCGGCTCGGCGATGTGCTCGGCCAGAAACTCGCCAGCCTCGGGGAATCGCATCAGGTGCTCTGCGTGACACATTTGCCGCAAGTTGCCAGCTATGCTGCTCACCAGTGGACTATTCGCAAGGCCAGCACCACAAAGCGCACCGCCACCACGATCACCCCGCTTCTCACCAAGGAAGCGCGAATTGAGGAACTGGCAATGATGCTCCGCGGCGAATCGCGATCCGAGACCACGCGAAAGGAAGCGGCGGAAATGCTGAACGAGGCGCAGCGACGCTGAATCACACCCGGCGAGCGGCCCGCGTAAGCAGGCTGTTCCCGTGCCCAATTTTATTCGCAATAGATGGATTCGCTGTGCAGTCTTTTTTGGAGATTGACAGGAGAACAGCCGGCGTACACCGGCCGCTCGCCTGAGCCGCTCGCCTGAAATGTTTCGTAATCACTCCGGAATCGTGTACACCTTGATCTTCAAGTCCCCCTCGGCCAACATCGGCACTGTCATGAGCAACTTTTGTGTGTGAGCCTGTTTCAGATGCTCTTCCAGAGCTGCAACGCTCTTGAATTTCTCGTAGTTCATGTACACGGTTGGATCTTCGCTATCGCGGTTGAGTTCGTAGGAGATGCAGCCCGGCTCCTTCTTGGTCGCGGCTGTGCAAGGCGCGAACGCGGCTTCCAGTTCCTTCTCCTTGCCCGCCTTGGCCTTGATGGTGACCACGAGGGCGAACGGTTTGCTGGGATCCTTCACTTTGGATTTCACGAGCGTCACGGCCGGGTGTTCATCCTGGGCCTGGGCTTCGGTGAGAAGTGCGGCGAGAAACAGCACGGGCAGGGCGAGCAGCAATCCGCGGCAGGTCATGGGTCGTCTCCAGGTGGGGTTGTGGGCCGAGTCATGGAACCACAAATCGACCCGGAATGCACGTGGAAAGTGGCGTTGCCCTGCACAGTTCCATCCGCGACAATTTCATTCTTCACCTGATTCGTGGGAAAGGAATCCCGATGCGTCCGCTTCGCGTCACGGTGCTCGATGAAGAATTGCCCTTCCCGCTCACCACGGGGAAGCGGATTCGCACTTTCAACCTGCTCAGCCGGCTCGCCACGCAGCATCGGGTGACCGTGCTCTGCCACCGCAACCCGGACAGCGATGAAGCGGCCGCAGCCGCGGACGCGTTTCGGAAACTCGGCATCGAGACCGAGATCGTCGAACGCAGCGTGCCCGCGAAATCCGGCGCATCGTTCTATGCACGCCTCGCAGGCAACCTGCTTTCGTCACTGCCGTACTCTGTCGCCACGCACACCAGCCCAAACCTGGCCGAGGCCGTGCGGCGACATGCCGAGTCGCAGCACGTCGACATCTGGCATTGCGAATGGACACCCTACGCCCAGGTGCTTCGCGAGGCTCTGGGTGAAGCACTGCCCTCTGCAAACTGGACGGTGATGGCTCACAATGTCGAATCGCTAATCTGGCAACGCTACACCGAGGCGGAACCAAACGCGCTGAAACGCTGGTACATTCGCCAACAATGGCAGAAGTTCGAACGCTTCGAAAGCTGGGCTTATCGTGCGGCAACCATGCCCATCGCAGTCAGTGAACCCGATGCCGCACTCATGCGCGAACGCTTCGGGGTCAAGCGTGTGGAAGTAGTCGATAATGGCGTCGATACCGCGTTCTTCAAACCGCAGCGCGACGTGGAACGCAACCCGGCCCGCATCCTCTTCCTCGGGAGCCTCGACTGGCGGCCAAATCTCGACGGCGTCAGCCTGCTGCTGGACGACATTTTCCCGCTCGTTCAAAAGCGAGTGCCCAACGCCACCCTGGCAATTGTGGGCCGACGGCCCCCAGAATGGTTGCGGCAACGAGCCGCGACCTCGCCGGGAGTCGAACTCTTCCCGGATGTGCCCGATGTGCGGCCCTTCCTCGCGGGTTGCGGCATGCTGGCCGTGCCCCTCCGCATCGGTGGCGGCTCCCGCCTCAAGATTCTCGAAGCACTCGCCAGTGAAACCCCTGTCGTCAGCACCGCGGTCGGCGCGGAAGGTTTGAATCTGCACGATGGCCGCGATCTCGTTCTCGCCAATGGGCCCGAAGCGATGGCCGCCGCACTCGTAGCCGGCATCCAGCAACCGCATGAACTCCAGGAAACCGCCGAGCGCGGCCGCACTGCCGTGCTTACGCGATACGACTGGACCCCGCTCGCCGATCACCTCGACCAGCTCTGGCGAGCAGTGCATGCAGACAGAAAGGTGGTGACCGCGAGGGAACCGTTGAGGCAGCGCCAGGTCACACGATTGTAACATTGGGCCAGGTCCAATCCGAAGGAGCGGCTGGCTCGTCTGGTATAGTGTGGTTCACCCCGATTCTGGGTGAATCGATGCAATCCCCTTCACCAATTCACGAGGGTCTCTCCATGTTCGTACGCAAGCTGTTGTGGGGCATTCCGGTGGCGGGTGCTGCGGGTTTGGGTTTTTGGGTCGATGGCCTGGCGGAAGCTGCGGCCGAGAAGCAGGACTTGCAGCCGGCGGTGTCTCTGCCGGTTACCCGTGTGG
>JBGSZR010000179.1:0-11616 GCA_041750275.1 Gemmataceae bacterium | reverse complement strand
CTCCCGGCCGAGGAGCCGCTCGAACCCTGCTGCACGTTCCAGGGATTGCGGGTCATGCCGCCGAACCAGATATCGCCAAGCGCAAGCGTGCCCAGCGTGGTCTTGGCCGCGAGCACGGCTCCGGCCTGTTCGAGCCGCTCCGCCACGGTGGCCTTCTCGTTGATAACGCGGTCCTTGTAGAGTTCCGCTCCCCAGGTGGTGCGGTAGCCCGGGTAGGCGATGAGGTCCTTCGCACCCCAGGGTATGCCGTGGAGTGGACCACGGACCTTCCCGGCCGCGATCTCGGCATCCGCTTGTTTGGCCTGCTTGAGAGCGAGTTCCTCGGTAAGCGTGACCACACACTTCAAGGCCGGGTCATACTTCTTCAATCGCTCGAGATACATCTTCGTGAGTTCGGTCGATGAGGCTTTCTTCTGCCGGATTAGAAGCGAAAGCTGGGAAACGGTGTTGAAGCCAACATCCTCGACGATCACGGGCGGGCCGTACACGGGTTGGAATGGATCAAGGCGTGGATTCACTCGCTCGACACGGGGTGCGGCAGGTTCACCCGGGTTGGGGACGAAGTGCAGCGCCGGTGGCACCTCATTGCCAATGGGGACCTTGTGAATGGCCGCGATGCTGCGATAGGTGCTGTTCAAGCTGCTGGCCACGCTCTTCCGCTGGGACTCGGTCAGCGTGAACCCGGCGACCCACTCGGCGTTCTGCACCATCTCCGGGGTGACACCTCCGGCCGGTTGGGCCATCTCGATTTCCACGGCCAGTGCACGATGAAAGGTGGTGGAACCGATGCCGAGGGCGGCTGCGGCATTGAAGAGTTCGCGGCGAGTGGGATTCGAAGTGGGCATCGCAGTTGCCTTTCCGTGAAGGTTTCGGAGAGGAGAACCGCGAGCGATTGTACCCGTATCGTGAGGAGCGCTGTGGCAAAATCAGCGAGGCGTTACAGGGTTTGACACGCCCGGTAACGCCTCGCGTAATCAGACGACTTCAAACGTCAACTCGGGTGTGTGGCGGCGATGGATGGCATGGGCCACCTCGCCACGCAACATCCCGGCTGCTCGCAACAGGTGAGTGGTCGCCTCGGCCGGGTGGACTGTTTCCCAGTCCGAGGTGAGACGCACCTTCAGGCGGCCCGTGTGCGGTGCAGGTTCGACTGCGATCACCGATAACGCCTGCAGCACCTCATCCGCACAGGATGCGAGTGCGTTGTGCAGGGCGTCCTTCACCTGTTCGCACAGTTGCCGCGCCTTGCGGCTCGCCGATTTCGGCGCATCCCACGGTTTTCGATTCACGTCCTTGGGGTCGATGCTGTCCTCGGGGTCGTAATCATCCGCGAGATGTGGCACTTTCGAGATTCGGTCCATCGTTCGCGTTGCCTCGAAGGGAAGTGGGAACACACGACGCCGGGCAACGATTCGCAAGAGGACGCATGGGACACCTCCTATCGGGTAGATGCGGAACGAACGGGAAGACACCAGCCACTGCGGGCAGGTTCACGGGGCGGCACCGGCGGCGATATTTTCCACTGAGAACGATTTCACCGGGCCGCGGTAGCATTCGCGCTCGATGTCGTATTGATCGAGTTGCAGCGCCGCGATCAACCAGTCATGCGTCTGAGGCGCATTGATGACCACACCGCGGCTCAAGATTTGTTCGACCGCGTGACGGCTGCCGTCGATGCCGAAGTAGCGGAGCGAGTAGTTGCGTCGATCGAAGCTGGGATCCATGTCCGTGATGGCGTGGATGCAGTCGCAACCCGTGCCGTTGCGGGCGGCACCGCCGACGGCGTCGATGCACTGGTAGCCGGTCTGGCCAGAGGCCATGAACTGGCGTTGCACCTGGAAACGCGTGTAGCCACCGTGCCAGATTTCGTACGGTCCCCACATTACGATCGCCTCGTCGTTCTTGAGCATCTCGCGGATGGAGGTGTGCATATCCAGGTTCACGCCGCACTCGGGCTGGAAGTGCAAGGGCCGAATCGACAGCGTTGCGGGCATCCAACTGATGGTGTCGGCTTGAACGTTCGGTGCGGTCCCCGGACCGTTATCGGTGACCTTGATGGCAGTGGCCCAGCTATGCGTGTAGCGTGCCTGCTTGGGCTTCGACTGTGAGCCGAACACGACGATGTAGTACCGCTCATTCGGCGGCGTGGGCAGCGCGAGCAAGTCCGTCGTGCGAATCTGGTTCGCCGGCGAGGGCGGCCGCTTCGGTGCGGACCGACAACCCAGCAGCACCGCCAGCATCAGCATTGGCCACACAAAACGCGACATATCCGGCTCACGAGGGAATTCGCTGCAACTGATCCAGACTGCGTTATCGACGCGATCTTCGCCTTCACTTCAGTTCATTGAGGAATGTGCAGATGGTACGCGCGGAATCACACCGAACGGTCGCAAGCGGACCGGCTCGCCAGTGAGACTGCAGCCAAAGTCCTTTCGTTCCACTTTGAATTATTACAATGACTCCGATTGCGTTGTAACGGAACCCTCCCCTGATAATGGACGAACTGACCGATGAAGCCCCGCTTGTTCACCCCAGGCCCGACACCCGTTCCCGAAGAGACGCTCCTGGAACTCGCCCGCCCGGTGACATATCACCGTGCCCCGGAAGCCAAGGCGATTCTCGCCGAGGTCTCTGAGGACCTGAAGTACGTCTTTCAGACTTCACAGCCTGTGTTCACGCTCACCAGTTCTGGCACCGGGGGAATGGAAGCCGCGGTGGTGAACGTGCTCGCGCCGGGCGAGAAGGCCATCCTCTGCACGGCGGGCCGCTGGGGCGAACGCTGGAAAGGCATTTTGAAGGCCCATGCCGCGAACATTGCCACCGTTGAAGTGCCTTACGGCAAAGCCGTCACGCCGGAGATGTTGGCCAATGCACTCGGCGAAAACCCCGATGCGAAGGCCGTGTTCGCCACACTCAGCGAGACCAGCACCGGCGTGGGGCATGATCTCGAAGCGTTTGGCAAGCTCGTGGCGAAGACCGATGCGTTGCTTGTGGTCGATGGCATCAGCGGTCTCGGCGCGATGGAGTGCAAGGTGGATGCCTGGGGCATCGATGTGTGCGTGACCGGTTCGCAGAAAGCGTTGATGTTGCCGCCGGGGCTGGCGTTTGTGTCGGTGAGCGAGAAAGCGTGGAAGAAGATCGAGGCCACGCCATTGCGTTCGTTCTACTTCGATCTGCGTCGCTACAAGAAGTCACACGCCGAGAGCGACACTCCGTTCACACCGGCGAACACGCTGATTCGGGCCCAGCGGGCCAGCCTCAAGCGCATCCGCACGGAAGGCATCGAAAACCTGTGGACGCGGCACGCGAAGATCGCCGCGGCGTGCCGTGCGGCCATTACCGGCATGGGTCTGGAAATCTTCGCAGAGCGCCCGAACAACGCGTTGACGGTCATCACCGTGCCCGCCGGCATCGACGGCTCGGCAACGCTCAAGAAGATGGAGAAGCAATACGGCTACAAGCTTGCCGATGGCCAGGACAGCATGAAGGGCAAGATCTGGCGGCTCTCGCACATGGGCTACACGGACGCCTTCGAGGTGCTCGGTGCAATCAGTGCTCTCGAACTGGTGCTGCTGGAAAGCGGCTTCAAGATGGAACCCGGAGCCGGCGTCGCCGCCTTCCAGAAGCAGTTCGCCAGCGGGAAGTGAAACCGAGAGCATTCAGGCGAGCGGCCCCTCCGTCAGGGGGCTGTTCGATTGACACACATTACAACTTGATCTCTACGTAACGCAATTGAACAGCCCACTCACGTGGGCCGCTCGCCTCTACTTGCGCCGTAGACGCTCGCCTCAGACTCTCCAACGAGCACTTCTGTAATTCTTACACATTGCCCGATCCGCAAAGTCCGCCTGTAGAAGTTACACCTTTTGCGAGCCGTGCCGCATTCTTCCGCACGATCAACGCGATCCTGAACTCTCATTCACACTGCACGTTAAGCCGACACATTTGCCTTCACTTTGGTCGAGCCGGCGTCACGGCACACGCCTTGCGATTAGACTTCTGACGCCCAGTCTTTGGCGTCCATCCCAGCGGAGGTCAAGGGAATGACGCTTCGTCGGCCACTCGTGTTCTGCGCGCTCGCCGTCCTGGTCTGTTCCGGGTCCGCGAATGCCGCCAGCTTTGAAACCACCAACTTCGTGGTCGATGCCCCCACGCCCGAACTCGCCAAGAAATTCGGCGAGATGGCGGAGTTCTACCGTCGCGAGAAGGCGCTCGAATGGCTCGGCCGCGAGATGCCCAACTGGCCTCGGAAGTGCCCGCTGCGCGTCGATGTGAACATGGGCGGAGCCGGGGGTGCCACCACCTTCGGCTTCGGCTCGGACGGCAATCGCTCCGTGGTCACCAGCCAGCAGATGGAAATCCGCGGCGGTGTGAAGCAACTGCTCAACAGCGTGTTGCCGCACGAGGTGACGCACACCGTGCTCGCGCACCACTTCGGCCAGCCCGTGCCGCGCTGGGCCGATGAAGGCGGCAGCGTGCTCAGCGAAAACGACGAGGAACGCTTCCAGCACGATGTCCGCTGTCGCGAACTGCTCAACGAGGGCCGCGGCATCAAACTGAATGTTCTCTTCCGCATGGCGAACTATCCCCGCGATATGATGGTCCTCTACGCCGAGGGTTATTCGATCACGGCCTACCTGGTGGAAAAGGGTGGCGGCGGCCGCGAAGGGCGTGGCCGACTGTTGCAGTTCCTGTCGCTCGGCATGCAGGGCAGCACCCGCGATGCCCATGGTTCACCAGAGACGTGGGACGAAGCCTGCCGCCGCGTCTATGGCTTCGATAGCACGAATGCGATGGAGAAAGCCTGGCTGGATCACCTGCGGAATCCCACGCCACGCGTGGCAGCCCGCACGAATGGGAACGAGACCGCAGGCACGCCGACCGCCTACGCCGGTGATAACCGCACGGAAGTTCGCAGTTCGGCTGCACCAATCCCCGTGCTCGAACCACCGGTAAAAGCCGCCCGCGGAGTGGCACCGGACACGGAGCCAATCCGACCCATTACCACCGCCACGAAGCCCGGCCCCGCAGACTACCCGCAGCCTTCCGTGCTGCTACCCCCGGAGATTCCTCGGCGCAAATAGAGTCTGTCACGATCGGATGCAGCCAACCGCCTGTGCGAACAGGCGGTTTTTTCATTCCCTTCCAGACTTGATCGTTGCCGATCGCGATGTTGCTGGGGTATCGTATCCAGGCTGCGATTTCACTCCTCTCCTCACGGAACCACCTCCATGCGTCTCCTCTCCTGCGCGTTGTTCACACTCACGGCGGGTGCCTTCGCCTTCGCGGACGACTTCAAACTCGAGCCGGATTTCAAGGCGATCTTTAACGGTAAGGATCTCAGTGGCTGGAAGACCAAGGGTGCGAAGGACAAACCCGGCGCATCACTGGATGGCAAGACCACTGCGTTCGAGGGTCGCTTCGCCGTGAAGGATGCCGAGATCGTCGTCGATGTGAAAGTGAAAGGCGATCGCTACATCGAGACGGCCAAGGAGTACGAGGGAGATGTCACCATCCGCTTCCAGTTCAAGCCTGGAGCCGGTTGCAACAACGACCTGCTCTTCCGCGGAGCCAAGTTCGACATCAAGAAAGCGGACATCAAGAACTTGAAGGAAAACGACTGGAACGATCTGGAAGTGGTGCTCAAGGGGACCAAGGCCGAGTTCAAGGTGAACGGCGAATCCATCCGCACACTCGATGCGAAAGCCGCGAAGGGTTCGTTCACTTTGCGAGCCGAGGCCGGGCCGATTGCCGTTCGCAATCTGCGTGTGAAGGAAGGCTGACGTCCTGCCCCCCCGTGGGCGGCCGTGGCTCCGAGATCGGGCGTTCACGGCGAGTCAAGACAGAATTGCCGTGAAAGCAGGTTAGATCGTCGCGCTCACGCGGCTTCTTTGATCTGCTGGATGGGTTGGAAGAGCCAGCCGGCAGGCTTCGGAATGCCCACGGGCCCGATTGGGCCTTCTTCCGAGCCTTCCCAGCGATGGCTGTGCACAGATTGCAGCACGCGTTCCGCGAGCTCCAGAGCGTCGCGGCCATCCTCGCCTGTGACGCGAGGCTTGCGTCCGGTTCGCACGCATTCCACGAAGTGCTTCAGCTCGGCGGTGAGTTGATCGCCCTTGCGATCACCATCGAGGTTTAACAACTGCAAGTAGCGGCCAAAGACTTCATCCTTGAGTCGTGAACGGGCTCCCGCGTCCATGCGGTCGACGCGGAGGCCGAAGCGGCGCACTTCTTCACTCTGCTGGACGAGCGTGAGCTTGCGGCTCACGAAGTCGATGCCGGCGTAGCCCTCGGAAGCCCAGACCCGCAGGCGTCGCTTGGGTTGCTTGGTGATGCGGCTGGCCGTCACGTGGGCCACGCAACCGTTGGCGAACTCTAGCCGGGCGTTCACCATGTCCTCATGCCCACCAAACACTGCGGCACCGACTGCCGAGACGTGCTTGACGGGTCCGCCCACCAGAGCCAGCAAGAGATCGAGGTCGTGAATCATCAGATCGAGGACGGCTCCGATATCGACGCTGCGGCCGGTAAATGGTCCGTGACGTTCGGCTTCGATGAAACGTGGGCGAATCGGCCTCTTGGCCAGTTCCTCGAAGGCGGGATTAAAGCGTTCGATGTGCCCAACCTGGAGTGGTACACCGGCCTTGTCAGCGAGTTCGATGAGATCGTTGGCCTCGTCCACGGTGCGGCAAACCGGCTTCTCGACGAGAACAGGAATTTGGTGGTTCAGGAATGCCGCGGCAACTGGGTGATGGTGCAATGTGGGCGTGACAACACTGACGGCATCGACGCAGTCCAGCAGGTGTTCGTGGTTATCGAACGCCGTGGTGCCGAGGCGTTCGGCCACGGTGCGAGCTTGCTCCGGGTTCGCATCGACGACGCCGACAAGTTCCACATCGGGCAAGCCGGCCAGAATGCGGGCATGGTGTTGGCCCAGATGCCCGACCCCGATCACTGCCATCCGCAAGCGCATCATGCCGTCCCTGGCTTTCTCATGGTGCCCGCATCCATGCGGGTGGGTTCGTCAGGCGGCCCGTCGCAAGGCGGGCCGGCAAGACGAAGGGCTGACCGGAAAGCGGCACGCCTCCGCCGTCAGGCGCAGGGCGAGTTCCACGTTCAACGCGTGGCCGGAACGATACGCCACCAGGTGCCCGGCGAGGTCGAAATCGCAGAGCATCAGGTCGCCGAGAACATCTAGCACCTTGTGCCGGGCTGGTTCATCGGCGAAACGGAGCCGGTTGTCGATCGGTCCGGATTCGCCAAACACCAGCAACTCTCCAGGCGTGAGGTGCTGGCCAATGCCCTGGGCCCGCAACGCCTGCGCTTCCGCTTTCGTCAAGAATGTTCGGCACGAAGACACCTCGTGCACGAAGTTTTCTGGACGAACTTCGAGAGTAAATGCCTGCCGCGGTATCGGTGCATACAGACCGTAATCGAGAATGTAGCTCGCACGCAAGCCAGGTTCCGTCGCCGGGTGCAGGGCAATCGTGGCTCCACCGGCGGTGGCGAGTTGCGTGGCCGAGGGTGTCAGGATGGCTCGGCGGGCCGATTGCACCACAGCTCCGGCTTTCGCGAGCGTCGCCACGAAATCGGCCGATGAGCCATCGAGGCCCGGCGGTTCGGGGCCATCGAGTTCGACGGTGCAGTTGTCGATTCTCAGCCCGGCAAAGGCGGCGAGCAGGTGTTCGACGAGGGTAACGCCCTGGTTGGGCGGGCCAATCGTGGTGCGCCGCTGAGTGCCCGTCACGTTGGCCACACGAGCGGGAATGGTCGGGTTGCCGGGCAAATCGACGCGGCGAAAGACGATGCCCGAGTCGGCAGGAGCCGGCAGGAATCGCAACTGAACCGCGGTGCCCGTGATGAAGCCAACGCCGTGCATCTCGGCGGGGCGATCGATCGTTCGTTGCTGGCGATAGCCGAGAACACGCATGAGGAAACTCCCTGTTCCGCACCGAAGCGAGGCGGCCCAATGTGGGCCGCCTCGTCGGATCATTCCACTTACATGCCAGGGCGTGGGCCACCGGGGACACCGCTGGGCACACCACCGGGCACCGGAGCAGCACCAGGCGCCGGGGCTGCACCAGGGACGCCGCTCGGCGGTTCCTGGGCACCTGCCGGCACGGCTGGCGAAGGATTCCACTTGTTCAGCGTGTCCACCACCAGCTTGGTCAGATCGACCTGAGCGGCCACGAAGAACGGCTGGGCCGCCGGCGGCTTCAGCTTCAGTTCCTTCAGGTACGGGTTGGCCTTCTCTTCCGGCGTCACCGCATCAGGGTACGCCAGCACCAAGTGGTAGCCGTTCATCTCGGCCGTGGCGTCGACCACCTTCTTGATATCGTCGTACAGCCCGGAGATGATCGTGCTGGCTTCATCGTTCAGGGCCTTGTTGATCTTGCGATCCTCGTCCTCGATGTGCCGAGCGAGTTCGAGCATCTGCACGGACATCGCTTCCTTGATCTTCGGATCGGTGGCCTTCTGCATATCGGTCTGTGTCTTGATGTACTGGTCACGGAATTTCATCAGGTCGCCAGACATCTGCAAACGCTTCTGATTCAACTGGTAGACTTGCCACTTGGCCTTGCCGTAGTCTCGCATGACGGCGGCCATGTTAAACACGGCAACAGTGGGGCGGCCTCCCGTGGCGGCAGGTGCGCCAGCGGGCTGCTGGGCGATCGTCCCACCAGCCAGGTACACCATTCCCCCAAAACCCACGAGGGCAGACAGGTAGACAAACACACGCTTCACGACCAAGCCTCCTCTGCTCGGTTGACTTCACAAGCTGGGGTTCCGGTCCCGCTTATGAAGCGCCATCGCCCGGTACGACTCGCCAATGAGCCTCGACCAGGTTCCGGCGAGTGGCCGCCGATCGCCATACGACCGGCAGCGGACACCCGGCTTCCGTATCCCCTATTCGGTGCCGTGGGCGGTGCTTCTACCCAATCCCCCCCGGTGCGTCAACACAAGTGTGCGGAACCCGCGAACGCTGCGATTCTGGGCGAGCAAGGCGAGTGATCACAAGGAGATTGCGGTGAATGGTGCCCGTGAGTGTGCTGGTCGAAGCCCGTGAGAAAATCGACACGTCGAAACAAACTGAAGCGCTAGAATGCGTCGCGTCGATAAATGAAAGTGAACAGGACGCCCGTGCGGAGGAGAATGCCATGGACTGGCTGACACGATTGCTGGTGCCCGTTGTTTCTCTCGCGGCGGGTGTGGCCATCGTGGCGTTGCCGGGCGGTTGCAAATCGTCCAGCCAGGCCGAATCCGCCACCGTGCGCGGCCGCCTGCTGTTCCAGGGCCAACCCGTGGCCGGAGGCATGGTCGTCTTCGCCCCGGACACGGACCGCGGCTTTGTGGGCAAACCCGCCCGTGCCGAGACCAGCCTCGATGGCTCGTACGTGCTGCAACTCGACGGCAAGCCAAGCATCCCGCCTGGCTGGTACCACGTGGCTTTGGCCGATGCCCCCGTGCTCGATCCCGTGCTTTCGTATGGCAAGCCACTCTTCCCCGTGAAGCTGGCCCGCCCCGATCACTCCGGCCTGGTTCGTGAAGTGATTGCCGGCCAGGAGCACACCTTCGATTTCGGCGTCGAAGTGCCGACCGATGCGGGGCTGTAGGCAACTCCATTGCATCCACGCGCTTAGTATCTGCTGAGCCGGCACCCTGAAGTGCCGGAGTCTATTCGTTTGTCGCAAGTTGTGAGGCCACACCCCTCGTACTAAAATGACCAGCCAGAGCTTCCACCACAGAGTAATACCATGACCACGCATGCGACCGCCACCGTGATCGACGGAGTGTTGAAGCTCGATGAAAGCCTCACGCTTCCCAATCAGACGCGTGTGAAACTCACCATCGCACCCCTCACCGAATCGACCGAACCACTGGCAGCCTGGGAATCACTACTGTCCCGCCTACAGCAGCGCCCTGTCCACGCTGAAGGACTGCATTTCACCCGGGACGAACTCCATGAACGCCGTTGATACCAACGTGTTCGTTTATGCTCTGGACGATAACGAACCGAGTAAACAGGTCAAGGCGCGCGCTTTACTCCAGCAATTGGTCGCTTTACCAACATCGACAATACTTCCCTGGCAAGTCGCCTGTGAAGTGTTGAGTTGCCTGCGGAGATGGGAGCACGCACGCCGCTTATCCAGCAGTGACGCCGCAGCGCACTTCTACGATTTGCTCGCGATGTTTCCGCTCGCGATGCCATCCGAACGTGCATTTCAACTTTCGTTCGATCTGCGTTCGCGCTTCAGCCTCTCGCACTGGGATAGCATGCTACTCGCGGCGTGCTAGGAAGACGGCGTGACCCCGCTCTACTCGGAAGACCTCACCGCCGGCATGAACTATGATGGCGTGACCATCACCAACCCCTTGACCTGAAGTGTGACGGCTGACGTGAACTCCTCACGAGGACTCCACCGGCTCATACGCAGCCTTCACAACTCGCACGGCGCTTCGCAGTGCTTCCAGATCGAACGGTTCTGGCTGTCGCATCTCGGTGGACACCCAGCCCTGGTAACGCGTTTCAACGAGACTGCGGGCGAAGCGGGTGTGCTCGACTGACCCCGTGCCGAGCGGTGCCAGGTTGACTTCACTCGCGTGATAATGGGCCAGCAGCGGTGAAGCCGTGTGCATCACTGCCGCGGGATCGTCACCGGCCAGAGTCATGCAGGCACTATCGAGGTGCAGACGGAAGCCGGGATGGTTCACCACTTGCACAAGCTCGATTGCCTCGCCAGCCGTGATGATGAAGTCCGCACCGTACGCGGGTGGGTTCGCTTCCAGCACGATGCAGGTTCCCGATTCACGGGCTTCTTCAGCCAGCCGCGTGAAGAATGTGATCGCTTCGTACCACACTTCCTCAAGGGTGCGATCGCCACGCTGGCGATTCTTTGGTGAGCCGAAGACGAGTGACTTTGCTCCAAGCTGGCCACAAACGCGAATGATGCCGCAGAGATAGGTAAAGGTGCGTTCACGCGTTTCCGCATTCTTGAAGAGCGTTAACTCGGGCTGGCCGAATAACAGTGCCTGAGCTGCGACGATGGGAAGCCCACGCCGTTCCCAGAAGCGGCGATAGTCACGGAGCGCCGCGTCACTCACCTCCAGTGGCTTCGACCACACCTTCGTGGGTGCGATTTCGATGCCCGTGACGCCACTTTCGACAAGCATCTCGGCGACGGCCCGATCCGCTTCGACGGGCCAGGCGATATTCGAGATGGCTAACGTCATGCCGCGATGCTCCGCGAACGTGCCACGAAAGCACGCAAATCTGCCAGCACTTGCTCGCGGTTGCAGAGATATCCTTCCTCACCACCGAACTGGGCCGCGTACTTCGTTCGCATGTCGTAGTGTGCGGGCGGCGTGCCGGGATCATTGTTGAAATCGCGGCCAAAGGCGGCGCGGGCCACGTCGCGCACGCTCACGGGTGCGGTGGCGAAGTTCACGACGCTCAGCCCGGCACGGAGGGCGATGGTGATATCCGCCCCGAGGCGATCGAGGTTGTAAAACTGGTACACGCTTGCCGCGTTCACCTTGTTCAGTTCGTTGTCGTGAAGCAGATCGTAGATGGCATTCTTCTTCAATCCGGTGCCGAACAGGCCCGGCAAGCGCACG
>JBGSZR010000178.1:0-7079 GCA_041750275.1 Gemmataceae bacterium | reverse complement strand
GGCGGCGATCACACTGGCCCACTTGTGCGTGAGCGGCCAGAGCTTGTCGATCCCCTCGGGGCGGAGCTGGTCGTAATCGTCGCCCTCGGGGTTGTTCACGCTCTTGATGCGCGAGTGGGCGAGCAGCACGATCGACATCCGCCGACGAATGCGAACCGCGTCCAGTTCGCGGAGGAACTCGCCCCAGTGCCGCACGCACGCGGCATCGCCTTTCCCGAAGCTGGCGTAGCCGTGCTTCCCGCCCACGATCCCGCCGAACTCCGTCGCCAGCACGTGGTCGGCCAGGAGCCGCTCGGCACCGTTGGCGGTATCGATGACGAGTGTCTGACGATCATGCGGCTCGGTGCCGACGGCTCGCACCGCGTGGAGCAGCTCCGGCCAGGTCTTGAAGTCCTCGGGGAAGTGCGGGGTCGGTGGCACCTGGCCGTAGTTGATGAGATCGAGCAGGCCCGTTTCGCCGCTCGTCATCAGGAAGATCGGCTTCGGGGCGAAGGCGGCGAATGATGTCTTGCCCCACTTCTCCTGGGCATAGAGGTAGACGCGCGACGGTTGATGCGGGGCGTCGGATGTGACGCGGTCGAGCAAGCCCATGGTGAACTCCTGTGAGGGTGGTGATCAAGGGTGTCTCAGGCGGATCGCGACCAGGCCGGTGTCTGGTCGTTCACGTCGGTCTGGTCCTTAAGCATGACCGAGGCCGCGGGTTTGTTGCATGCCAGTTGGCCAAGAAAATCGAGCGGCCGGGGGTCACCGTCGAACCGGGCGTCATCCGGGTGGAAGAGCGAGCAGAGGGCCTTCGCTCGCGCTTCGAGAACGGCCAGCTTCTCGGGCGTCCCGGGTGCGGCGGTGGTTGGGATGGCCGGCAGTGGCCGGTTGCCGATGACGTTGCCCACGCCGCGGCGACCGTACTTCGAGATCGGCGGATACTGGTCCTTCACCCCGGGTGTGTAGTAACAGGACCAGCAGAGACCGCGGGGCCGGTTTACCTTGCAGTGCGTGCAGCGGCGGCATGCCTTGAGCATGTTCGGATCCTCGTTGTTTGGTGATGGAAATCGAACCGCCGAGGGTGGGCCCGGCGGATGTGAATAGCGGCACGACTCAGGACACGGACTTCACGTCGCTTAGACCGCGATCCGAGCAACCGGCCAAAACCCTGACAAACTGCGGACAAAACCTGACATTTCGGCCGCGGCAGGTGCACGTCACGGTCTGGCCTCGGTCTCATCGATGGCGATATCCGGCCCGATCAGGCGGGCCGCCACGAGGGTTTGGTCCTGGCCGGGCTCGCCGCTCGGGAGTTCGACGCGATGCCCGAGACGGCGGTCACACGGGACCAGGCTCGATGGTGGTGTTCAATCGCTCGACTCGGAAGCTCGCCGGGCCGAATTCCCGAGCGAGGAAGCCCGCGAAGAGGCGGTTGAAATCACGGCCCACCGGGGTGTCGGCGTCGATCACGCATGTGCGGTTCGCCGCATCGAACGTGTAGGTGGCATCGAGCCGCGTCTGGCTCTCGCCGTGGAGGCTCTCGATTGCGACCCGAGATAGCACCAGAGTGTCCTCGATCTCCTCGATCGAGGCCTGGGGTTCGAATGTGTAGCGGTAACTGGTCGGTGTCATGAGTGGCCTCGGGGAATGGATGTCTGTCTTCTCACGGCCCGGTCCGCGTCCAAATCGTCGGACGAACCGGGCAGAATCAGTTCTTCAGTGAGTCAAACCACCAACGCAGGAGCCGGAGTCGCTCGTGCAGCGTCGAACGTGGCAGCCCCAGATCGCGGGCCGCCTCGGTCCTGGATTTGGCCTGCAGTCGCCTCGGCGGGTGCACGTCACGGCTTGGCGTTCTCCCGGGCCAGTGCTGCCTCGCGGATCGGCAGGAACGCTTCCGCTTCGCCCGCCGTTTCCGGTCGAGCTTCCATGCGAAGGCCCTGGACGTTGCACAGCACCTCGGAGTTCATCACGACCAGGGCCTGGAGCAAGGGCATGAGTTCGTTCGGTTCGCCGCGGTGGCGTCGCAGGCTCGCACAGACCGGGCAGCGGCAGCGGGCGGGGTGCTTGTCGAGGAACTCCCGGACCGCGGTCGTCGCTCGCCGGAGCGATTCGACGGTCTCGAACAGTTCTTCTGCCTCGGGTGTGATTCCCGGGCGGAGCGTGACGGCTGTCGGGGACTTTGGCATCGTGGTGATTCCGCTTCGAGGATGTTTGCCAGGATGGGCCCGGCCCGTGGGGTTGGAATGGGACAGCGATCACGCGCTGGGCTTCGAGATCGGTGGCATCGGGATCGGCACAACAGCGCTCGGCACGCCGATCGGGACAAGCGCGGAACGGGGCTGCTCGGGGAAGTTGATGACGAGCGATGCGTAATCGGCATCGGGGTAGTACCGGCGCAGGAACTCGGTGCCGGCGGCCTGGATGGTCGCGAGCATGTCATCGGCCGCGATCTCGATGCCCGGCAGGCGGTTCCGCGAAGCAGCTTCTTCCCGATGCCGGGCGATCTCCCGGAGCCGCTCGGCGGTCGTCATCGCGGCGAACCGCTCCGCCTGCTCCTGGATGTGCTCGGCCGCGACTCCCGCCTCAGTGGGCGATGGCGCCGAGGGCTTCGCTCGCCCTGCGGCGTTGGCGGCTCGCTTCCGGGGTGTGCTGGTCTTCTTGTTCGTGGTGCTCATCGTTCGGGTCTCGTTCAGGGGTTGGCCGTGAAGGCCAGCGGTCGACGTGACCGCTGGCGACTTCAATGGCGGGTTACAGGCGGTTCGACTCAACCAGGACGCGGGCGGCGTTGACGTGCTTGCAGGGCTTTCCCTTGCCGAAGGCGAAGCCCTTGCAATCGCACTGGTGCGAGTCCTTCGGGCCCGTGCACACGAACACGTCGTAAGCCTCGTTCTCGCGGTCCGTGCCACCGGCCAGTTTCGTGAGGTGGAAGGCCCGGCCGTTCCAGTCGGTGCGGGTCTCGGCGACGCGATAGGTTGCCGTCGATCGACCGGCCTTGATGGTCAGGGTGCCCGTGCCGGGTTGGGTGTCGGGCTTCCAGTCCATCACGCCATGCGTTCCGGTCGCGTCACGCCTCGAGGCCTTGCGAGCCGGGCGGGTGCCGATCGGGGCAATGGCGAGATGTGGAGCGGTGCTCGGCTCAACCGCCGTGGCCACATGGGCGGTCGTTGTGGACGTGGTACTGGCCAAGGGTGCGGCCTCGGTGGCGATCGCACCCACCACCTTGCGACCGGGGTTCGGGGTGTATGCCGGGACTGCGGTCGGACGCGGTGTGAACTCGGCGGCGATGGCGTCCGTGACGGGCTTCGCCAGGCGAGCGAACAGCGACACCAGATCGGCCAGCGAATACGTCTTCAGGGTGCATGTGGTCATCGTCGCGGCTCCTCGGGTCTGATTGGGTTGATGTTGCACTACACTCCGATTATACACCCATATGGGTGTACGTCAAGTGAGTGTATTCGAGAAAATGAAGGATCGCTCACCCATATGGCGTATACTTCAATTGGGTGCCAAATTGGGGGGGGCCGTGATGGGGTTCAAGGAAAACTTGCGGACGCTTCGAGAGGCGAAAGGCCTCACGCAAGCCGCGGCTGCGGAAGTTGCAGGTGTGGCCTTCCGGAGTTATCAGAACTGGGAAGCGGGATCGAGGGAGCCGCGTATCGATGCGCTCAAGAAGCTCGCAGAAGGGCTTGGCGTAAGCGTTGACGAACTTCTGGCCGATTCACCCCCACCCACCAAGAAGCCCAAGCGTGCCAAGTGATGCCGCGGGTGTGCAGATCGCCGAGGCCCTGGGCGTGAAGCCGAACGACCTCCTCGGCACAGGCTCACCGGGCGCCGGCGACGAACCGGATGTGCCAAAACGTGGCGGGGAGCGATCGCGGTGCCGGCGCAGGCACCTGGTGGATGGGGGAGGTTTCCGGCCAAATTGTACGATGAAGTGAATTGATCACGCTTGGAATCGATTCAGTACGTCTCGGCGATCTGGCCCCGCTCGCGTCGGGCAAAGTGGCATCCGTCCGCGCTTCCCGAGCGATCGTTCCGCGGCGGACGGGCCGACCTGAGGTCCGGCATGTCGGAGGGATAGCCGAAGAGTTCTCGAACTCTTCTCGCCAAATCGCTGATCGGTTCGGCTTCCACCAGCCGCGCCAACTCCAGAAAACGCCGTCGCCAGGTCGTCAGTTCTTGACGATCGAGGCGAAGCAGACGCAACAGAACGCGGCCGTCTTCGTTCATGCTGTGTATGGTGCCGTCCGGATCGACGCGGAGGAGCGAGCCGTAGGCGGTTGCACAAGGGTCCGGGACCGGCCCGCGGTCGCCCTTGAACGAGTTGCACTTCAGGCAGGCGTAGACCAGATTCGTGTACACACACGTCAGATCCGGCCGGGCAACTTGGGGAGCCAGATGTTCCACCGCGAAGTGATCCTGTCCTTCTGGTCCACGAAACATCTCTCGCATCAGGCAGAACACGCAGCGGAACGCGAACTCGTCGCGGAGCCACGGCTTGAAGCTGGTGTAGTCCGTGTAACCGGCCGGGGCGTGTTGTCGCGCGTGCGGCGCATCGGGGTAAGTGAACGGCATGGGCGGGTAGTCTCACTCCTTCGGGTCGGCCCCAACGCCTTGCAACCGGGCCTCAGCCTCAAGTTGTTCGAGTAGCTCGAATGGGAGCGGTGAAACCATGTCCGAATACCGGTCAAGAACCTGGTCGATGTCGGCCAACTCGCGATCCTCGGCCGGCGTGAGCCGCTTCTCGACGAGTTTTTGGCCCAGGACGCCGCGCCGCTCCCGGAGCCGGGTGATGCGGTCCGGGGACGCATCGGCCGTACCCATCGCCCGGTGCGCGGCAAAGGCCTCCATGTCGTACCCCAGGAACTCGCACGAGACGGGGCGAGCCTCACCGTCGAACACCTTAAGCAGCTTTCGCTCTAGGTGTGGCGGGAGGTTGTAGCCTGCCAAGAGGTAAGAGTCGATCCTCAACAGTGCTGACATCCTCTCGCTTTCCGTATCACCCTTAGACTGACGTTGCACGATGCTCGTGTAGGCGTGAACCAAGTCCGTCAGTCCCTCCCAGCCGCGTTGGTCGAAGTTAGGCAACGGGATTGTCCGGAGTGTACTGATCTGATTGTCACGACCTCGCGATCTCCCTGCGACGAACGCATTCGCCAGTGGGCTGTTGAGAACGGCCTCGATCCCTTCTACGGGTGTGTCGGCAGATCGTGGCCAAACGCCGATAAAGCTTTTCGAAAAAACATGACCGCCTTGATCCGTAAACGCTGTAAGTCGCCATTTGCCGCGGGTCGTCCGGACCCCGTTGAGGACAATTTTGGGGAGATGCCAATCCCAATTGAAACCGTAGTGAAGTCTCAGTGGGTCCATGTTGAGATAGGCTGCTCGAATTGGCTGAAATGCTGTCATTTGACCGGATATGCTTGCGTATCCTGATCGGAACATTGGTTTCGGCACATCTGAAAAACACTCGTCGCGGCTAAATTTGTGCCACTCGATTCCATCGTGAATAACTGCAGCATCGTGCAGAGTCCGTGAAGTACGGAGAGATTCCCACAATTCCCACAGGGACGGCAACACGATCGATTCCCGCACCGCATCGACCGGCCGCATCCGCACGTCACGCCGCGAGACACGGTGCAAGTCGAGGAAAGCGGCGCGGTCTCGCTCCTCCACTTCCGCGAACGTGACCGTCGTGGCGTTCCGCGTGTTGTTCGGCGATCGCGCCAACAGGATCGCCGATTCCGTTTGTGAGACGTGAAAAATCTTGTCGGGCAGAGCGACCACTTCGAGAGCTTGAAACCGCCGAGCTAGCGTCTCCCGGACAGCCCGGTAGCCGCGGCCGTCCGTAAACTGCCGCGGCAGTACGAACCCGAGGCAAGCCTCCGGGTGAACGTGGTCCAGGACGCGGAGCAACAGTTCCGCCGGTTTTTCCGACGCCCGCAGTTTGGTGTAGCGGGCACGCTCCTCCGGCTTGAACTCCTCAAACGGAGGGTTGCAGACCACGAACCGTGCATCGCCTAGCGCGTCGGTAAACGACCGGGACCGGGACGCGAACACGTCTCGGTTTTCGAGTTGCCACCCGTTCGCGTTCGGGAAGTCGGCCAGCATCATGCACAGCTTGCCCACTTCGAGCGCGAACAAGTCGGTCTCGAAGCCCCGGAGCATCTTCACGAAATAGGCATGACGTTTCGCTGGTGTCATATTGGCCGGAAGAAGCCGTCGGAGACGTTTCATCGCCGTGGTGAGGAGGACGCAGTGCCCGGAACACGGCTCGACCACGAACCGCTCGTCTTGCGGGCAGTCCTCGAACGGCAGGTGGTCAATGACGTATCGGGCGATGGTACCCGGCGTGCTGTGCGTGCCCAGCCGCTGCCGAGACGACTCCGAGACCAGAGTGTTCTCGTAGATGTAGGCCAGGGTATCCACGGACAGGTTCTGAAAACCGACGCCGCCCCACAAAACGCCGAGTGCGGTCTCCTGGGCCGCCGACGAAGCGAGCACCTCCTCAGCCGGCCCGTAGAATCGCCGGACCTCCCCCAAAATGGTCGAAGCCCCGTCCGTCGCCGACAGGGTGGCAAACCCGTCCGCCCCGCGGTCGTGGAGCACCTTGGCCGCGAGCAGGCGGAAGACCAACCGGAACAACTGCTGCTCGTCCGGCTTCTCCCCGGTGTCCTTGCGGTACGCCCGTTCGGTCCGGCTCAGCACTTCGTGGAACAACGCGTTCAGCTTCTCGCGGATCTGCTCTTCGAGGGCCGGGATGAGTCCCAGGTCTACGAAGTCGAGCTGCCGAGTCCCGCGCCGCTCGGTGACGTTCTTCGCCCGCAGGATGGTCTCACCCGACCACACGTCCGCGCTCGCCTCGAACGCGGCGGGGATTTGGTCGGGGGTGATGCGGTTGGCGATCGCCGTCGATCGCTCGTCCCGGCCGACCCGCCAGACGCCGACCGAGTCTTCGTTGACCTCGAATGCGAGCGGAGCGCCGAGGGCGCGATACTGAGCGACGAGCGCCGCCCCGACGACTCCGTTCGGCACGAGTACCGCGGCGCAAGCGCTGTCATACGACGGGGGGGAGTACCCGAACGCCGCGGCCGGCG
>JBGSZR010000177.1:0-7678 GCA_041750275.1 Gemmataceae bacterium | reverse complement strand
GAAGAAGTACGCCGAGGCCGCGGCGGGCTATGAGGATGCCGGCCCACGTGCCGCGGATGCCGGCGACCCGATGCTCGCGATGGAGAACTGGCGCATGGCCGCGGCCTGCCACGAACTGTCGGGCAACGCTGACAAGTGGTGGGAGTGCGGGGCAAAGGCACTGGATGCGGGCGAGAAACTCGATGCCGAACTGCGCCGCAATTCGACACTCGCCTTCGCCGGGCAATGCCTGTTGCGACTGGCCAGCAAACGCTCGCACGCGAGTCGCAAGGATGAACTCATCAAACGCATGAACGCCCTGGTGGGCCCGGGCTGGGAGGAGCGCCGCTCATGATCGCCGCCAAGCACTTCGACCCGGTCCTAGGGCTCGATATCCACATCATTCAACCACCCGGCCCCGTGCCGCCCTTGCCGGTGCCGCACCCGTTCATCGGAATGCTGATTGATCTTGTGGAGTACGCACCGTACATCGGCGGCACCGTGAAGGTGAACGGCATGATGCGCGGCGTGGCGGGCACCGGCGGCAAGAACCTGCCGCCGCACATTCCCATCGGCGGCGTGTTCGTGCCACCGATTCCCGGGAATGAGTGCACGGTGTTCACGGGCAGTTCCACCGTTGCCTTCGATAGCGATCCCGCCTCGCGGCTCGGCGACATGGTGCTCAGTTGCCAGTCCATCGGGCTGCCGCCGCCACCGCGACCCAAGCCGCATAACAAGCCCAAATCGCAGTACCTGCCCACCACGATTCTGCTCGCAGTGCCGATGGGTCCGCTGGTGCTTGTGGGCGGCCCGCCCACCATCACGATCTTCGGAGCACTCAAGGTGCTGGGCCCCTTCATCCGCTGGTTCCAGCAGGCGAGCAAGTATGCCGATCGTTTCGAAGCGTTCTCCCAGAAAGCGATGGCGTGGGCCACGCGTGTGCTCGGCCCGCGGCTCGGCTGGCTTGCGAACAAGGGCATCTGCTTTCTCACCGGCCACCCCGTCGATGTCGCCAGCGGTCAGGTGCTCACCGAAGGCACCGATGTCGAACTCCCCGGCCCGCTCCCCTTCAAGTTCGAGCGCATCTGGTTCAGTGCGTCCACGCACCGGGGCCCGCTCGGCCACGGCTGGCACCACTCCTTCGATCTCGCCCTCACCGAATACGATGCCGGCTACATTGTTCGCCTCACCGATGGCCGCGGTGCTATCTTCCCCCCCTTGAAGGAAGGCGAATCGTTCTACAATCGCAAGGAGAAATTGTTTCTCCGTCGCACCGCGGATGGCCACGACCTCGAAGACCTGAACGGCCTCGTGCATCACTTCGGCTGGGTCGGCCGCAAGGAAGTGGAGCGGCCGCTCGAACACGTCCGCGATCCGAATGGCAACACCATCACGCTCGTCCGCGAGAAGGGCAAGCTCATCGCCTTCGTGGACAGCGGCGGCCGACGCCTCCCCGTGGTCACCGATGCCGCGGGCCGTATCACCGAGATTCACGGCCCGGACCCGGACAAGCCCGGCGAAACCTTCGCCATGGTGTCATACCGTTATTCACGCGATGGCGACCTCGTGGAAGTGCGAGACGCTCTCGGCAACCCCTTCCGCTACGAATACGGCAACCACCTGCTGCTTCGCGAAACTGACCGCTCCGGGCTTTCCTTCTACTTCATGTACGACGCCGACGGCCCGCGTGCGAAGTGCCTGCGGACCTGGGGCGACGGCAACGTCTTCTTGCGCGAACTCAGTTACGACACGGACCGCCAGCGCACGGAAGTGATCGATTCACTCGGGCACAAACACATCTACGAATGGAACGACCTCGGAGCGGTGACACGCGCCATCGACCCCCTCGGCGGCGAAACAAAAACCGAATGGAGCGTGCACGGCGACAAACTGGCCGTGATCGATGCGAATGGCAAGACGATCAGTGTGGAATACGATCCCTTCGGCCGGCTCCTGGCGGTTACAGACCCCGCAGGGGGAACCGCAGCATACCAGTACGATGAGGCTGGCAATGCGATCGGATACACCGATCCAGTGAACCGAGTTTGGCTTAAGGAATTCGATCGCAAACGTAACTTGATTGCCATTACAGACCCACTCGGCTATCGCGAATCGTTCGAGGTCGATTCACGCGGGTTGCTGACGCGCTGGGTCGATGCGAAGGGCAATGTGGCAATATCGGAATGGAATCAAGCCGGGTTGCTGCATCACTTGGTCGATCGTTGCGGGGCGGCCTCGAAGTTCGTCTACGATTCACTCGGCCGCTTGATCGTGAGCACGGATGCACTGGGCCACGTGACCCAGTCCGGCTACGATCGCCGCGGATTATTGACGAAATTCCTCGGGCCACTTGGTCAGTCTCAGGATTTAACACACGATGCTTCTGGCTATCTAGCGTCATACCGCGATGCGGCCGGTCGAACCACGGAGATTCGTCACGCAGCCCTGGGCCGACTGGCATCTGTGCGCACACCCTCCGGCCGCATGGTCCGCTATCGTTTCGACACCGAGGGTGAACTGAGCGAGGTCCTCGACCCGGGTAAACACGTCTGGAGCTACACCCGCGATGCCGCTGGCCGCATAAGCGAAGAGCGAACCTGGGACGGACGAATCCTTCAGTACGGCTATGATCACGCCGGTCAGGTCACTGGTTTTATCAATGGCCGAGGCCAGCAACTCTCGCTCAAACGTGATGCTTCGGGCCGCGTGATTGAACGCATGGCTCCGGATGGTTCCAAAGACACGTTTACGTACGACTTCGCTGGAGCCATGACATCAGCATCAAACGCTGCCGCTGCTGTGAAATGGAACTACGATCGTCGGGGTGCACTTGGCACAGAGATCATTAACCGCCGTGCCCTCCAGCATCAGTACGATGCCGCGGGTAATCGCATCAGACGCACTTCACCGCTGGGTCGGACGATCGAAATCGCTCATGACGCAGAAGGGCGAATCGTCTCGGCAAAACAGGCAGACCAGGAACTCTTTCGCAGCACACTTGATCCGTTGGGACGTGAACAAAAACGTGTGTGCCCGACCGGCGCGGGCTGGGAATGGGAGTACCTTCCGACAGGCGAACAGGCTGCGGTTCGCGGTCTGGGTGGTGTACAGACGGCCCGGACACACTCTTATGATGAGTCAGGCCGACCGACCCGCCAGATCGATCGCACCTTTGGCCAAACCACATTCACGCACGACGACGATGGCTGTCTCGTCGCCGTGCAGCATGACGGCGTAACCGAACGCCTGTACCAGTACGACACATCCGGTGACATACGACCGGAACCAAGAATCGTGATTCGCCGTGATGCAGATGGCAACACTATCGAAAAGATCGGCCCTCGGGGGAAATGGAACTACGAATACGATGTTTTAGGACGACTGATCGAAGCCCGGCCCGAAGCTGGCACAGTGGTGAGGTTCGCTTACGATGCGCTCGGGCGGCGTGTTCGCAAAAGCCAACAACACACGGAGACAGAGTACTTCTGGGATGGCGATTTCGCACTGGGTGAGTCAGGCGATGCGGGCGGAGAATATTTGTACCGGCCCGGTTCGTTCGAACCGCTCGCCCGGCTTGCCAACACAACACAGCTGCTCGAACTCGATCCCGTCGGAATCCCCCGCTCCGCGCTCGACATCAATGGTTCGACCATCTGGCAGGCTGCATTTGAACCCTTTGGCCAGGTTCGCAATGAGCAGGGCCAATCCGGTCTGGTCGCCGTGCGTTATCCCGGGCAGCTTGCTGATCCCGAAACGGGACTGGTCTACAACTGGTTTCGCTACCTTGATCCCGATCAGTACGCTTACATGACGCCAGACCCTCTGGGGCTCGTCACCGGTGGCCGGGTTTACAATTACGTCATCAGCCCCTTGATGTGGGTTGATCCGTTCGGGCTTTCCTGCAAGCCGCCGGGGCTGTCTCGTGTGACCTCCTGGGCAGCGGACGGTATCACACCGGACTTGAAGCCTGGCCGATGGGTAATGCTCGGCGGCGGCCACTGGTGGAATTACCTGAAGAGCGGGCTTCCGGGTGGCAAGCTCTTCTTCAACCCGATGCGCTATGAATCTTCGGGAACCTCTATTGCCAACCATGTTACGGAGTATATCGAGAAATCCGCGCTCGCCTGGCCGCCTGGCTGGGAAAAATGGAAGGGCATTCTCGGTCAACGTGTGATCAAGTAAAGGATGTCATGGGCTCGGTACGCGAAATGTGGGTCGGCTTTGGCTTCGTGCTCACCAGTGGCATCGTGCTGCTGCTGGCACTTAAAGTACTCTGGAACTTCGGTACGGCCTATGTGCTGATCGCTCGCAGTCGCAGACTCACACCCGGCCAACCGGTAAGCATCTCGATGCATTTCATGCTTGAGATCTTACTGTTGCTACTGGCCGTGCTCACATCATTGGCCACACTTCAAGAAGGCGTGCTTCGCCCTTCCCAGATCGCACTTTATGGCTCGATCGCCATTGCCGCGTCTTACATGCATCTTTTCCTGGTTGGAAAGCTACATACCCTGCTGAGTCGTAAGCCGAGGCCGCCTTCAGAGTCGAATGTGCCGCAGTAATCACGATTCACAACGTTGCCAACTTTTTGGCGCGCATTCCGACATTTATGAAATAGCGGTTCCCACGGAGGACCGTGGGAACCGAATGCAGCGTGAGAGTTGGACCCGTCCCGGGCATCGCAGCAGAGTTGGCGGTCTTGGCAGCCTTACTCCGGGTTGATCCATCGTTCTTAGAATCGCCAGCGGAATTCGGTGCGGTACAACTGGTCCGCGAAGTGCGGGTTGGTTACCGCGAACTGCATGCCGAAGCCGATGTCGCCCTTGTCGCACATGCAGAGGCGGAAGCCCGGGCCGACGCTGAAGTACGTCTGGTCATTCGCGGACAGGATCGCACCGTTCAGACCGGTGTACTTGCCCGACGTGAACGTGTAGCCCATCGATTCAATCGACACCACCAGAGAGGTGTCGTTCAATGGCCGGCAGAGCACGTGGTTGATGCTCTGGTTGAACTGGAAGACGCCACCCGCGAAGGCGGAGCCGTTGACGGTCGTCGGGCTGATCGGGATCCAGTACCCCAGTTGAGACTGGAAGTATGTGTCCGGGTAGAGCTTGATGGCAGTCAGCAGGCTCGGTGTGAGGCTGACGTGCCCGACGCCGGTGCCGTTGCCCGGGTTGCCCGTGGGGATGTTCGTCTGGAACTGGAAAGTGGTTTGCAGCACTTCGCTGTCCAGGATCATGGTCTTGGTGCCGAGCGTGAGGTCGCCGAAGCCGCCGGAGCCGCCGTTCACGGCACCGTTCATGTTGCGATACGGCTGCACGATATAGAACGAGAAGCGATCGATTCCCACTTCCTGGTACAGCGTCAATTCATTGTAATTCACGCGTGACTCGGGCAACTTCGGGCCCTTCTTGCCGGTGGCGGCCCAAAAGTATTCACTGCGATCCGGCTGAACGAGATTGCGGCCCGAGTCCCAGCGGAAACGCGTCTGCGTGACGGGTCGGGCGTAGTCCACGAACAGCGCGGCATTGGCCCCGCAGCTGAAACGAGGTTCGTAGCAGGGGTCCGGGCAGCAGAGTGCATTGTGGAAGGCACAGAAGAGCTTGGTGGCGCGACAGGAACCTTCGCAAGTTTCGCAGGCTTGGCGACCGGGCACGCAACCGTTCTCGCCGCAGCCTTCCGTTCCACATCCGCCGCAACCCGTGGCTCCACAGCTCGGTGCATAGTACTTGCCGTAGCCATACACGCCCGGTGCCATTTGGGTAGGTGGCAGCGACGAGCAACTGGAGCAGCTCGCCGGCACCACCTCGGAATCCATCATGGCAAAGGGATCACCCGTGAGTGGTGCGATCCCGGATGCCTTCGCCGGGGTGGCGGATGACTGTGCCGAGGCAGTTCCCGCCCAGACAGCGAGTGCTACCAGGGCGGCTCGCCAGCCGATCCCGGGCCTGTTGCGTCCATTCATGACCCGTCCCTCGCGTTTGGAGAATGACTCGTCGGATGCGGAGATCAGTGTTTCCGGATCCGTTGTCACGTTCATTCGGCTTCCCGAGATCGCGAAGAATAGCCAAAGTCCGCAATGACACCAAAACCCTCCCATTCCGTCAGATCGCGCCAAACTCCTTGCTCGTTTATTCCTGCTGAATCCTGCCAACCGCGTGAATCGTTGAAGCCGGGCAATCGCGCGAACCGACAAAAACAGGCAGTGATACCTAAATGCGGGCTCCGGCCCGACCGGGCAATTCAGGAGGGCGAGCCATGAGAAGAATTCTGGGAGTCGCGAGTGCGGCTGGGCTCATGCTGCTGTGGGTCAGCACAAGCGAAGGTCAAGTTCCCGCGGCTGCGGCTCCAGTCACACCCGCGGCTGCGGCTGTGGCAGCACCCGTTGCCGCCGAGAAGGTGGGCTTTCTGGGCCGCATCTGTCAGGGGCTGGATAATTGCCGACGCAAGCTTTGCAAGACCCCGGCCGGCAAGATGCTCAATAGCATGACTGCTCCCTTGACGATGGGAACGGGCGGCATCATCCCGCCGTTCTGCCCGCTCATGCCGAGCACGAAGGACCTGGAGCAGCCGGGTGTTGCGGGAGCGGCCGCGGCCGCCCAGAAGGAAGCACTCGAAGCGAAGGCCCGACGCGAGGCCGTGCGCTTCCTCGGCACCCTCGATTGTCGCTACTTCCCTGATGCCGCTTTGCAGCTGGCCGCTGCGTTGCGGACGGATAGCAGCGAGTGCGTGCGCTATGAGGCCGCCCTGGTGCTGGGTCGTGGCTGCTGCTGCACCCAGAAGACGGTGGAAGCCCTGGAAGCGTCCGTCTCCGGCATGGACTACGACGGCAACCCGGCCGAGCGCTCGGCTCGCGTCCGCTGTGCGGCTGCGGTGGGCTTGGACCGTTGCCTCGCCTGCTACACGCCGCCACCTGTGGAAGTGGAGCCCATCAAGGGTGGTGGGGGTGAAGTGCCGCCGACCAAGGAAGAGAAGCCGGGATCTTCGGATAGCGTACCGAACAAGCTGCCAGGCACAGATCCGGACAAGGACAAGAGCAGCAAGCTGAACCCGGGCCAGCGTTCGCCGAACCCCGCCACGATTGAGAAGGCTCGCAAGACGCTGAATGAGTTCAACGCGATGCTGGCCGCGTACCAGCCGGTGATGGCCGCCCAGCCGATCGCCGCTCAGGGTGATCGCCAGAGCGTGTACCACATGTTCAAGGAATCGGTGGTCGCACCTGCTTCGTACACCACGAGTGCAGCGCAGGACCCGGTGGCCGCGGCCTCGCTGTGGACCACGAAGCCGGAATCGACCACGACCGCGCCCAGCACACCGGTCTACACCAGCACGATGACGCCCGTGACGGCCGAGCCGCCGGTTGCGGTGGCCCAGCCGAGGGTCACGATTCCGAATGCATTCCCGGTGGCCAACACGGCTCCGGCACCCGTTCAGAAGCCAGCGTTCACCGTCAGCACCCCGAAGCCCGTGGCACCGGAAACGCCGAAGCCGCAGGCCATCGTGCCCGTGGAGTCGGTGAAGCCCGCGATCTCGCCGATGCCGAAGTACGAACCAGCGTCCCAAAAGGTGGAGCCTATCGCGGTGAAGCTCACACCGGCTCCTGTGGTGGCCAAGCCCGCAGCGGCTCCTGTGGTGGCCAAGCCCGCAGCGGCTCCTGTGGTGGCCAAGCCCGCAGCGGCTCCTGTGGTGGCCAAGCCCG
>JBGSZR010000176.1:0-15012 GCA_041750275.1 Gemmataceae bacterium | reverse complement strand
GCGGCCTGCGCGATCCGGATGCCAGCGTCCGCCGAGATTGTGCAGGAACACTCGGCCGTCTCGGGCCGATGACCCACACCGCGGCCAGCGGGCTGGTGTCCCTGCTCGCCGAGCCGGACACCCGCACACGTGTCGTTGCCGCCACGGCCCTCAAACGCATTGGCAAGGGTGCTGTGCCGGCACTGTTGCAGGGCTTATCGTCGCGGGATGAAGAATTGCGCGAACGCTGTGCCAACGTGCTGGCCCAGATCGACCCGGATGATGCGAAGGTCGGCGCGGCACTGCGAACAATGACGCCGCGCCCCATGGTGGAGACACCTGCCCCGGCCCACACACCGGCACCCGCACTGGCTTCAGCAGAATTAGTGCGGTGATTCCGGAACGCGCTTCTGTTGCATCCACTTCACCACGCGGATGACCGCACCGCGTGGTGCCAGGCGTTCGAAGAAGATGAGCATCTTGTTGCGAAGGCCGGGGATCACCATTCGCTTGCCGCGTTTCATCCCTTTCACACCGGCTTCGGCCACGGGCTGCGACGCCATCACCTTTCCGACGGTAAAGGCTTTCGTTTCATCCATGCCTGAAACGGCCGCGAATTCACTCGCCGTTGGCCCGGGTGCCAGGCAGGTGACGGTGACGCCCGAACCCTCCAGTTCACTGGATAGTGCTTCCGAGAAGGAATTCACGAAGGCTTTCGTGGCGTAGTAGATGGCCATGAAGGGTCCGGGCTGAAAGCCAGCGACAGAGCCCACATTCAGAATCTGGCCACGGCCGCGGGCACGCATGCCGGGTAGCACGAGCCCAGTCAACTCCGTGAGTGCCATCACGTTCAACTGAATCATCTTTAACATGCGTTCGAGATCCGCAGCGGCGAACGGGCCGACGTGGCCGAAGCCCGCATTGTTCACGAGCACATCGACCTGCAACCCGGCCTGGGTGAGCGAATCGAACAGGGATCGCACACGGCCCGACTCGGCCAGGTCAGCGGGGAAGACGTGGCAGGTCGCCCCGCAGGCCTCACGCAACTCGGCCGCAAGGGAGTGAAGTTCCTCGGCCCGGCGTGCGGTCAGAATCAGGTCATGATCGACGGCCAGGATGCGGGCGAGTTCCTTGCCAATGCCGGCGCTCGCACCGGTAACCATTGCGAGAGGACGCGTGGACATGCGGGTGAATCCAATCGGTGATGGGTGCATTGGCTTTGATGCGAGCGGCCCCTGTCAGGGGACTATTCACGAGTAGATGGTGTGGAGTGGCGAGTCATAGCTGCGCCGACAAACCGCCTCCTTACGCAGGCCGCTCGCCTGGCTATTATTGCCATTCCACCTTCACGCGGAGCGTTTCGCTGGCGGAATAATCGAGTGGCACCGCGTCGCCGTTCATGGTCACTGGCAACATCGTCTGGCCCATGCCATCGACGATGGACGCTTGCACGGGATCGCGCGCGAAGCGGAGTTCGGCGCTGCCGCTGAAGCCGGAGCTTTCCAGGAACTGACCCACGACCGCCCGGTTCATCCCCTCGCTGGCGGCACATGGCTTGAGCGAAGTGAGAATCAGGCTCGGCATGTCGATGTGCCCCAGCCAGTGGCTCGGCCCCGCGGCGGGCGGGCCCTTATCCGTGAACACCACGGGCGTCGGTGAGACCCAGCCCACGGCCGTTTGCATCGGGAGTTCACGATCGAGCGAGAGGAGCAGGTCGAACGTGGAGCACTTCTCCCCCTCGGGCACCAGGATCACGTCCGCCATGCGGTTGCCGTGCCGCTGAATGAAGGGCAGCCCGCCGGTGAAGAGGAAGGAGCGTTCGGGGCCGAAGCGAACTTCGAGATAATCGGGAGAGACAGGGCGCGTGTACGTGGTTTGCGTGTTCGCTCCGTTCACACCACGGAAGAGCACGGCTCGCTCGTCGCGCCAGCCGAAGCGCGATGCATAGAAGGCGTGCCAGGGGTAGCCGGTGGGGGCATGAAGCACGTCGAGTTCGATACGTATTTCGAGCACGGGCCGGCCAAGCCAGGCACGAAAGCGCTGGCGGAAGGTGGCGAGCACTTCATCGCGGTCGTTGAGGATGTCGCCAGTGCTGGTGATTTCACCGAGTGCGGTGCCGACGTGCGTGATGCGAATGTCCCGGGCCTTCATCTTGCTGCCGGGATTGAAGACGAGTTGCTGGCCAAAGCGGTTGGAGCGGTTGCGGAGATCGCGGAAGCCCCGGAGGCCGCCGGTGGTGGAGTCGATGTCCGCCTCGAACGATTCGTTGCGAACGATGAGCCCCTCGGCAAGCTTGATGCGTGGCTTCGGTGGTGTCGCGGCAGAGGCGGAACCACGGGGGATCCAGACATACCCGAGCGGAGGTATCTCGACCACGAGCCGGGCACGGGCCTCGCCGAACTCGGCAGCCTTGATCGGGTCGGACACGGGGATCGCACCGCCGAAGCCTTCGATTTCCAGGGCCGCCCGCCGGGTGAAGCCGCAGGGGTTGAAGACCATGATGCCTGGTTGGTTCGGTGCCGAGCGTGCCTGCAGGCGGTCGGCGAGCGTCTGGGCCCAGTGGTCTTCGAGCGGTTTCAACGCCTCGGATAACTCATCGGGATTCGCCGTGATGCCCTCCTGGGCTTCCGGGTCGCGACCGAACGGAATGACGCCATTCACGCCACGGAGTTCGATGGATTCCTCGAGGTCGGCGAGCTTCAGGAGTGCTGCTTCCTCATTCGGTCCGGGGTCGGGCGTGAGGCCGCGGTGCAAGGCGGCAAGCGTGAACGCGGAATCGACACGGCGACGCAATCGCTGCTGGTGAGCAAAGCCACTGACGGGGTCCGTGCGGTGCTCGTTGGTGACACGTTCATCGAGATAATCGGCAAAGAACTCATCCGCGGTGCGGGTGCCGATGTAGTCCCCGTGAACACCATCCGTGAAATAACGCCCGAGCCCGGTCCAGGTGCCGACGACGGGGCCGAGTTCGGCGAGGGCGAGCAAATCGCGGTACGATTCGCAGGGCGGCTTCCCCTTATGGGAAAAGGCCAGGCTGGGCGAGGCGTCCTGGCTCACTGCCTGATACATGTGATAGACGAGGTTGAAGAACGTGTGCGGATCGTGGGCGGCGAGTGGTTCGCGGGTGAAGGCATCGATCGATTTGCCATCCGGTGCGGGCCAGTTCACCGCGGTGCCACGCAATGTGGGGATCAGTGCCCCGTCGAAGCTGATCAGCACCGCTTGCTTGAAGCCCATGTGAACGAGCCAGGATGGCAATTGCGGGTGGTAAGCGCTCTTCTTTCGGCCATACGCCGTCGTCTCGATGCCGAACAATTTCTCCACGGTGCTGCGGGCCTTGCGCAGATTCCACCACTGGCTCTCGGCTGGCATGAGCGCGTCTTCGCGATCGCGAAATGAGCCACAGCAAATGTCCACACTGGTGGGCAGGTCTGGCAGAATGCGGGCCTTCAACTCGGCGAAGCGCACGGGCTCCTGCTCGGCGAGTCGTTCCAGCGTTTCTCCGGAAGCCAACAGCGTGATCGGCACGTTCGCCGCCAGTGAATCGGGCCAGGGCGCACCGAGATCGTTGCCATCGAGAATCGCCCAGTCCAGCAAGTGCAGCGGGCTGGAGGAGACCTGCACTTTCGCGGAGACGAGTTTGTCCGCGGCGGCTTTCAGGTAATCGCGAAAACCCGGCTCCTGTCGGCCTGCGGCTTCCACAGCGGCGGTCACATCGCCCCAGAAGGCATCGGCATCGAGCAGGCGCTCGTGGTCCATCGCCTCATACAGCATGTCGATCAGCAAGTAGCCATAGCCGAGAGCCGTAAAGAGGCGGACCGTGTCGGCGGGCGCGTCGAGCAATGCGTCTGCCGCACCCTTCTCGCGAAGGGCCGCCTTGAGGCTGGCAAATGATTCCTCGCGATCCGTGGTGGGGTGGAAGGCGATGGCACCCGCCCGGGCGACGCGATCGCTCCAGTCGTCCGGTTGATACAGGTGCGGCCCTTGCGGCACAGCGAAGAGGCAGTCTTCACCTGGCGTGTCGTGGTCGTACGAGTTCGAGGCCTGCGGTGGTTGCGTGGCGCCGACAAGCGCAGCCGGGTGCCACAATGCCGCGTAGCCATTCAGCCACGCAGCAGCTTCTTCACCGGATAGCTGCAAGGGGTACGATGTCGGCAATCGGTAGGGCGAGAGCAGGTGAAGCTGGCGATCGCTCATGAGTGATATCTTGGCAGGTCGGGGTGCGAATCGAATACTGTTGGGGCCGAGCCCGTTTGAATATAGTACGGATGCACCCCGCTGTGAGCCGGAGGCCCGCCGTGGCGAAGAAGAAAGCGATTCGTTTACCAGCTGCACCTACTGCCGAGCGAGTCCACGCTGCCATGCGAACTGGCGATGGGACGCTGGCACTGCACTACGCGCGAGAACTCACCGCGTTTGCCGCGACGCCGGAGCATCTGGCACTCCGCAAGCGCACCATTGCGACGGTCGCCGTGCAATTCATCGAAGCGAACAAATTCTCCGAGTTCAACCGCTTGATGACCGAGGCCGCCACGATCGATGGGGATGATCCGTCGTGGAAGGTGGAGCAAGCCATGCTACTCGCGCGTGGCGGTCAAACGAACGATGCCCTGAACTTGATCAAGCATGATGCGGACCCTCGTACGCGGTTGAAGGTGCTCGGCTTCGCCGCGGACCGGGCCATCCGTCGGCAATCGCGTGAGTTCCTGCCCGAAGAGTTGCACGACGGCTTCGATGTGGTGATCACCGCTTTCAAGCAGCACGAGGCGGGCAATGAAGCCGCGGCCCGCGAGACGATTGAGGCGATCGGGTTGCGATCGGCTTTCCTGGAATGGAAGATGTTGCTCCGCGGCCTGATGGCGTTCACCGCGTGCGACGATGTCCGCGCAGCCGAGAACTTCGCCCGGCTTGATCCGCAGCGACTGCCAGCCCGGCTCGCCCAACCACTCCGCCTGAATACCGACCCTGCGTTCAAGGCGACACTCTCCCCTGCTGCGCTCTCCGCACTGCAAGCCCAACATCTCAAGCTCACCTCATCGCCGCTCGTTGCGGGCCTGCGGAGCGTGGCCCGCGAATTCGGGCGAAACAAGTCGCTCATTCCCGTTTTCAAGGCCACCGAAGCACTCCTTCCCGAACTCAAGAAGTCGCTCCCGGACCTCGTTCCGCGACTGGCGAATTGCCTGTACCATGTTCTCTACCGTCAGGCCGAGCCCAGCGATCTCCCGCGTTATCGCAAGCTGTTCGGTGCCCCTGCTCATGATCCGGAATTTTATAAACTGCAAGCGTCGATCCTTACGGACCTCCATGAGCTCGCCCAGGCTCACCTTGCCTGGAAACATTACGAGTCCTGGCTCTCAACCAGGACCAAGGATTGGCCACCCGCGATGCTGACTCGAGCCCGGGCGGAAATCTGGTCGAGGATGGGAGAACTTGCGCAGCACGCGGAGGAAGCATCAAAATTGCCCAGGGGCCTTTTTGATTTGATGGGCCAGCACTCCGAACCTCGCAAGAAACGATCGCTCGAGCCCTCCGCCGAGGTCTGTTTTCGGCGTGCCCTGGAACTGGCCCCCACGTGGTCCGAGGGCACGCGAAAGCTCTTCGAATTGCTCGAAAATTCGGGCAAACAAACGGAGGCCGAGAGTGTTCTCCGCACATGCCTCGAGCACCAGCCGAATGACATCCAACCACTGGAACGACTGGGTGGGCTCTTGCGGTCCCAGGGTCGTGCCAGCGAGGCCATGGAAGTCTATCTGAAGGTGATAACGCTCGACCCCCTCGACAAGGAGAATCGAGTTGAAGCCGCCCTGGCGGTTCTCGGATCCGCCCGCGAGGCTTTGCTCGCGAAGAATCCGGTTGATGCCAGCAATATCCTCTCCGCACATATCTTGCTGTTGGAGGAGTATGGCCCGGTCCTCCTCCATGCACTCCGTTCCGTGATGGCCGTGAAAGCCGGCGATGCCGAGGCGGCCCAGAACTTCGCTCAGCAGGCCATGCTGCAGCCGAATGCTCGATTGCGTGGAGCCTTCTATCTCATGGTCGAAGCGCAACTCGCGAAACTCAAACCACTGGACAAACGGCTCGCGAACAAACAGTTCGCAGACGAATGTGCCAAACCCGCCACGCCAACCGAATCACTGAATTTGTTGCATGCCTTCGACATCTACCGGCAATCCGGTGTCGTGTACACTGGTCAAAAATCGCACGAGAAGAAGTTCCTCGATCTCGCTGTTTCGACATTTGAATTGGGCGGTCCGGAACTTGAATTCGAAAGGCTGGCCCATGCGTTGGTGATGCGAAAGGCCTGGAAACACGCGACGAAACTGGTCGACAAATGTCTGAATCAATTTCCCCAGAATCCCGTTTTCTGGCTCGAGACCGCCCATATCAGCCTCGGCAAACTCGAAAGGCCGCAAAAGACGGAAGTCCTTTTGCTCAGGGCCCATATGCTGGCACAGCGAGCCACCGATCCACGCCATCGTGCGTTGCTCAATGAGATCGTCGAGCTCGAGCAAATGCTCCAATCGGCCAATCCATTCCGCTTGGATGGTTTCGACTTCTTCGACGAGGACTGATCCATGTCCGACCCGTTCAGAGTTTTGGAAGTGGGGATGGATGCGGACGACGAGGCGATCCGCAAGCGCTACCTGGAACTGGCCCGGCAGTTTACACCCGAGCAGCATCCGGACCGCTTCGCAGCTATCCGCGACGCGTACGAGAAAATCAAGGACCTGGAGAGCCGCGTGTTGTACCGACTCTTCGACGTCGGCAAGGAAGACACCATCGAATCGCTGATCGAGGAAGCGGTATGCCGGACCCCACGACGACGGATCACCCTGAAGGACTTGCTCGCCGCGGCGTCCACGCCGCGCTGACCTCGGAAACCATCGAGCCGCTCCTCGCCGATTTCCGCACCTGGCTGGAGAATCTGGCCGGTGACCCGTCGGTACTGGTGAGTCGCAATTCGTCCGACAACGCTTCACTTACCGTCGATCTGTTCACACTCGTGGGTCAGTTCACAGCATTACGGCACGAGGTGAACCTGCAAACCAAGGCGTCACGCAGTGCGATCGAGCAGAACGCCGAGACACTGAAGCAACTGGTTCCCGCAGAACCCGCCGACGACAGTGAACGCATCCGCCCTATCGTGAAGGCCGTGGTCGATGTCGCCGATGCCCTTGCGCTCTCGCTGAAACAGATGGAGAAACTGCGTGAGTCCATCGAGGGAATCGTGGACGGACTGATCGGCGAAGGCCTCGATGTGGAAGAGCCCGAGGAGCGCCCTGCTCAGCCGGGATTCTTCGCGCGACTCTTCCGGGCGAAACCAAAGCCAGAACCCGTGCGGGAGAAGCCAGACTGGGAACGGCTCCAACCGCTTGCCGCCGCGGCCGCGGATGGCTATGCGATGAGCCTGCGCCGCGTCGAGCGACTGTTCCCCACGCTGGAACTCGAGCCGCTTCTGTTCATCGGTGAGGCATTCGATCCCGAGTGGATGGAGGTGGTGGAAGTCGTCGGCGAGACGGGAGAACCGGCCGGCATCGTGTTTGAGGATGTTCGCCCGGGCTATCGCTGGCGCGGCAAACTGCTCCGCTTTGCGCAGGTGAAAGTGACGCGATAATTCCGAAAGTGACACGGCAACGCGAATGAGGAATTCCCATGGCAGATGTGATCGTCGGAATCGATCTTGGAACCACGAATAGCGAAATAGCCGTGGTGGAAGATGGTGTTCCGCGTGTGCTCGTGGATGATGGTGATCCGATCCTGCCCTCCATGGTCGGGCTCGCCGACGATGGCCGCTTGCTTGTTGGCCAGGCCGCACGCAACCAGTGGGTGCTCGCGCCGGATCGCACCGTCAAATCGATCAAGCGCAAGATGGGCGAGGATGTGAAGGTACAACTCGGCACCGAATCGTTCACGCCGCAAGAAATCTCGGCGATGATTCTGCGAGCGCTCAAGACGCGGGCCGAACGCGAACTGGGTTCGAGCATCTCCAAGGCAGTGGTGACTGTCCCCGCGTACTTCAACGATAGCCAGCGGCAGGCCACGCGCGAAGCCGGGCAACTCGCCGGGCTCGATGTCGTTCGCATCATCAACGAACCCACCGCAGCGGCCTTGACCTATAACCCGGACCAGTCGAAGTCCGAGCGCATCCTCGTTTACGACCTCGGCGGCGGCACCTTCGATGTCTCGATCGTTCACACCGAGGCTGGTGTGGTCGAGGTGCTCGCCAGCCATGGCGACACGCATCTCGGTGGCGACGACTTCGATGAATTACTCCTCAACGAAGTCGCGGGTGAATTCCTGCAGATGTTTGCGGTCGATCTGCGAGAGGATCGCGTGAGCAAAGCTCGGCTGCTGCGAGCCGTTGAGGGGGCCAAGAAACGTCTTTCCGACCACGCCTTTGCCCGTATCGAGGAAGAGTTCATTGCCGAAAAGGATGGCGTGCCCTTGCATCTCACCACGGAACTGGAACGGCACGATTTTGAAGGGCTCATCCACCCGCTGCTCGATCGCACCATGGAGTGCGTGCAGCGAGCCCTGGACGACGCGAAACTGACCGCGGCTCAAATCGATCGCGTTGTGCTCGTCGGTGGCAGCACACGCACACCGCTCATCGGGCAACTGCTCGAGAGCCGCCTCGGGCAGGCCGCTCACCGCGAGATAAACCCGGACCTGTGCGTGGCCCTGGGTGCGGCTGTTCAAGGTGCGATTATCGCCGGGCAGAACGTCGGTGCCGTGCTCGTCGATATCACGCCCCACTCGCTTGGCATCAAGTGCCTCGAGTACACCGATCCGTATGCGTTTCGCCCGAACGAACACAAGTTTGCCTCGATTCTCAAGCGAAATACGCCGCTGCCCGCTTCACGGAGCGAGGTCTTCTGCACCGTGGGTGATAACCAGCCCAGCGTAGAAATTAACGTGTACCAGGGTGAAGCCCCGGATGTGCGCCGCAACCATAGCGTGGGCAAGTTCCTGATCGAAGGCCTGGCCCGCGTGCCAGCCGGCAATCAAATCGTCGTGCAACTGGACATGACGCTCGACGGCATTCTGAAAGTCTCAGCCCGGGAGAAAGCGACGGGGCTGGTCAAGCAAATTACCATCGAGAACGCCCTGACGCACTACGCCCTGGCGGAGCGAGCCGGGGCTCAGGCTCGCCTGGATCGCATGTGGGCCGAGGTGGAATCACTCGCCGGCCTGCCTGATGAGCAAGCCGATGACTCGGAACACGCGGATGAAGCCACATCAACGGGTCTCGGTGCGATCGATTTCCCCGTGCTCGATCCGGGCCCACGGGAAGGCCAGCGCGAGGCCGTCCAGGCCCGTGCGCTGCTCGAAAAAGCAGACCGCGTTCGTGCGAAGGCCAGTCCCGAGGATCAGCAGGAACTCGATCGGCTCGCAGGTCTTGTTCGCGATGCGTTGACCGACCGCCGCTGGAGCGATGTGCAAAGCGCGGGTAATGAACTGAGTGACGTGCTGTTCTATCTGGAAGACGCATGATGCCCGTGCCCTGCCCCTGCTGCAAGGCGTCCAACGAAGTGGGCCCCGCCTGCCGCCGCTGCAAGGCGGATCTGGGATTGCTGTTCGACCTCGAAACCGAGCGTGCCGCACTGCTGGATGAGGCCCGCCGTTTTGCGGTGGCGTCGCGCATCCTGGAGAGCCATTCGGCACTCGATCGCGCGAGCCAGCTTCGCACCGGAGCCGATGTGAAACAGCTTCGCGCTGTGCTCTTCTTGCTGGCCCGCGACTTCAGCAGTGCCTTGCAAGCGTATGATGATGTGGTACTGCGCTCGTGACGCTCCCAGGCAGAATGGAAAAGTGGCCGCCGCGATAATAACCATGATCGATTCCGTTCTTATCGTGGACGACGAGGAATCCGTCCGCCGGACCTTCCAGGAATGGCTGGTGTCGGCTGGGCCCGATGTGCGCGTGTTCGCCGTCGCCGATGCCGAGTCCGCGTTGCTCATCGCCAACGAGCACCCCATCGATCTCGCCGTGCTCGACTGGAATCTCGGCTCCGGCAGCGATGGCCTGCGCCTGCTCGAGGACCTCGTCGAATTCCATCCCGATGTCGTGGCGATTCTCGTCACCGGCTTCGCCCACCAGGCCACGCCGCTCGATGCACTGCGGATGGGCGTCCGCGATTATCTCGACAAGAGCACGGACCTGAACCGCGAGGCGTTTCTCGCCGCCGTGAGGCGGCAACTCGAACGCATCCGCCCGGCGAAGCAACAGCGCGAACTGAACCGCACTCTGGCGGCCTTCCGCGAATCGGTGGAGAAGGTGCTCCCCATCGTTCGCACCGCGGCGGCTTTCAACGACCCCGTGCCGATGCCCGATGCGGCTAAATCGCTACTGCGATTCACGGGCCGCGTGATCGGTGCTACGGATGGGGCGCTGATCGTGCGGCACGTCACACACGAGGGCGTGGACTCCACTGTGGTGTATGGTGCCCAGGGGCAACTGCTCCCCGAGGCCGGGATCGCCTTCAGCCGTTCACTGGCTGCAAGTGTGTCGAGCCTGCAGGAGCCGATCGCCGTCAATGATTTCGACCCCAGCACGTTCGGCAATGTGGAGTTGCTCGAAATCGAACGCAATCACCAGTCGGTGCTGGCCGTGCCGCTGCCGGTGGGTGGTGGCGTGGTGGTCGTACTCGAACTCTTCGACAAAGTCGGCGGCTTTACCGACGACGACCGCCGACTCGTGGCGAGCGCCGCCGAGATCGGCGCGGACTTGCTCCGCCAGGCCGTGTCGGAACGGCAGACTCATCGGCTGTTGTTTGATGCGGTGGAAGCCGCACTGAAGGCCAGCACCAGCATCAGTGAATCGCTGGCACCCACCAGCGGCATCGAAGCTCCGCCGCCCGCCGCCGTGATGGAGCGATTGCGACGCGGACTCGATAACGATGCCAATGCCGTGGTCGATGCGAACACGACCCTGAAACTCGTGGAGGCGGTGCGCGGCCTCGCGGTGCGGCACGGCCCAGCTGCGGTCGATCACTGTTCGCGCATGGTGAACGACCTGCGCCGCCTGCTCGATGAGATCACCGGCAGCTGAGCACACGGGAACACATGAGCGACGCCACCGTATTCGATGAGATCTTCACACGCTTGACCCCGGACCGGATTCTCAAGGATCCGCGTGCGACGGGTGACGGGGTGTCCGTGGCCATCATCGATTCCGGCGTTGAACGAACCGTGCTCGAGGCCAAGTTTCAAGCCGCGGGCACTCCCATCCGCCCCATTGAAGGTGCGATCTTTCGCGCTGAAAAACCCGAGCCGCTGCCTTACACCGGGCACCAATCGACGCCACACGGCACCACGGTTGCGGACATCATCTTGACGCTGGCCCCGCGGGTGAAACTCTACTCCGCCGATGTCTTCGGGCCTTCGGGCACGTGCGAAGTCGAGACTGTGATTCACGCGCTGCGCCACGCGATCGATGTCTGGGGCGTGAAGGTGATCAACCTTTCGCTCGGTGTGCCCGAGCACAAGCTCTTGCAGTTGCCGCGCCGCCAGCAGTTGCTGCGTGCGATCGAAGAAGCGTACTTCCGCGATGTGTTGGTCTTCGCGGCGGCCCACAACGAGCATCCTTTCATGCGCAGCTATCCCGCCGCCTTCGCGCCGCCGCTGATCTCGGTGGACAAGGGTCTCTTCGACGACCCGCTCCGCTTCGCGTACAAGTTGCGTGAACAGGTGGAATTCCAGGCTCACAGCAAGGGCTACCTCGGTCCATTCGCCCGCGAGCCGGCCACCAGCTGGGCCACGCCGCACCTCGCGGGCATTGCTGCCCGCATTCTCTCCTTGAAGCCCGACTTGAAGCCATTCGAGATCAAGACTGTCCTGTACTGGCTTTTTCGAGCCGGCGGCAGCGAGGCCCGCGTGGGATAGTGGGCTGTGACGGACTTTCTCGCCACAACCGCTTGACGGATGCACTTCTCGTCTCCACCGGTTACGATTGCTCCCATTCGCTCGTGCTCTCCCGCCTGGAGTCCTCGCATGTCTGTCGTTTCACGACGCAAGTTCCTGGCCACCTCGGCACTCACCCTTTCCGCATCGACCTATGCCGGGGCTTCGCGTCAGCCGAACGCCCGCCTGCGAGTCGCCATCATGGGGTGCCGCATCCGTGGCAAGCAACTCGCACCCGTGTTTGCTGGCCAAGAGAACGCGGACGTCGTGACGGTGGTCGACCCCGACGAGAACCTTTACGCAGACATCCTGAAGCCATTCAAAGACGCACCCCCGAAGACAGAGAAGGATGTTCGCAAGGTGCTGGAGGACAAGTCAGTCGATGCTCTGGTGGTGGCGGCACCCGACCACTGGCATGCTCTTGCCACGGTGTGGGCGTGCATGGCGGGGAAGCATGTCTATTGCGAAAAACCCTGTTCGCACAATCTCATCGAAGGTCGCCGCATGGTGCAGGCTGCGCGAAAGTACAAGCGCGTGGTGCAAATCGGCACACAGCGCCGTAGTGCCAGCGATGTGGTTGCAGCCCGGGAATACGTCCAGAGCGGCAAGCTCGGAAAGGTCGCTTTCGCCCGGGCCTGGATTGCTGGTAACCGCCCCAACATTGGCAAGGCCACGGCATCACCCGTGCCCCCGGGTGTCGATTATTCCCTCTGGCTCGGGCCCACTGCCGAGACGCCGTTCACGAAGAATCGCTTCCATTACAACTGGCACTGGTTCTGGGATCTGGGCACCGGTGAGATTGGCAACAACGGCATCCACGGCCTGGATGTCGCCCGCAATGTGCTCGGCGTGGAAGCCCCCACGAAGATTAGCTGTGCCGGAGGCAAGTACTTCTACGACGACGACCAGCAAACACCAGACACACAGATCGCCACCTTCGAGTTCTCCACGGGCCCCGGCGGTGCGGCCGGTTGCACGCTGGTCTGGGAGCATCGGGTCTGGGAAAAGAAGGGGCCGGACGACCTCTCGTACGGCGTCAGCATCCACGGCGACAAGGGCACACTTCTCTTCAAGGGTGACGGCTGGGAAGTCCGCAACGGCGATGGTGCCAAGGAAGCACCGGGCAAGAACATCGTCGGCGAACACGTCAAGAACTTCCTGGAGTGCATTCGCGAGAACAAAACGCCGAACGCGGACATCGCGATCGGTCACGCCAGCACTCGCCTGTGCCACCTCGGCAACATCGCCTTCCGCACCGGTCGCACATTGCAATTCGATGCCGCCACCGAATCATTACAGGACGACAAGGCCGCCAACGCCATGCTGGGTCGCGAATATCGGAAGGGCTTCGAATTGCCTGTGATCGATGGCTAGAAGACACGGAGACTTTAAACACTCCGCACACGATCTCCCTCAAAGCGCAACACGACATCGCCGAGTCGCGTGGCTTCGGAGCGATTGTGGGTGACGTGGAGCACCGTCACATTCTGTGTGGAGCGCACACGGTGCAGCACATCCACGAGATGGTCGCGCGTCTCATCGTCCAGCCCACCGAGCGGCTCATCCAGGAGCAGCACGGGCGGCCGGGAGGCCAGGGCTCGCCCGAGTGCGACGCGTTGCTTTTCGCCGCCGCTGAGCGTGTGCGGCCAGCATGCGAGTAGGTGGCGTAATTCCAGCCATTCGGCGAGTTCTTCAACACGGCTGGCAATCCCCGTTGGGGCCTCGCCACAAACATCGAGGGCGAAACCAAGATTGTCGCGGACCGTCATCGTGGTGAAGAGAGCGGCATCCTGCGGCACATACCCGACGTGCCGTGCCGCAGGCCGCAGACGCGTCACGTCGCGATCGGCGAGCCGAATGGCACCCGAAGCGATGGGCCGCAATCCCGCGATGGCTTCGAGAATGGTCGTCTTGCCGCAGCCGCTCTTGCCCATCAGCACGGCATACTGCCCCGTGGCCACGGTGAACGAAACACCCGCCAACGCGAACGTTCCCTGGCGAACGCTGAGTTCGGAAACCTCGATCATCCGGCTTATTAAAGCAAGTTCCGGTGCCGATCGAAGTCCCGGGGGGTGCCCAGCTCCGCTAGCAGATGCAGCGGTTAACCCTCAGAGAGCAGATGTGTGTCGGCTCCGGCCTGTGCTCCGGCCTGTGAAAAGGTTCGTCGATCTTGAGCGTACCGATCGATACAGGACATGCGTTTAAACAACTGTAGTTTCTCCCGCCGAGGGATGCAGTTGTTGTTCATCGATCCCGCTTTTGCAACTCGTGGAATGAATCCCAGCCGATTTCGAGTCCCGATTCGCATCCTCCTGGTACGAGAGAGACGAATACGCATTGCAGTTGCTGCGGCCGGTGCTCTCCAGGGAGGATTGATTTGTGGAAGATTTCAAGCATGGTGTCGCGTTGACGGGTTATGGCCAGCCGACCAAGGTGCAGTGCTGGCTCGCCTCGTTCCGGATGATCTTCAAAAATGCGAAGCGGCCCGAAGCCGAGATCGAGGGCTTGCTCAAGGGAGCCGGGATCGATGTCGACGATTGCCTGGCCAAAGGCATGCCGGACACGCAATATGCCAAGGCATGCGATGCCCTGGGGTTGCAGGGTTGGGGCGGTACGAAGTTCAGCAAGGCAGCGGGGTGGCTCGATTTCGGCGTCTCGGATGGTGCGTGGGCCTTCATCGAAGAACTCAAGAAGCGGCCATTGTGGGTATCAAAAGTATCAGGATCGAGTTACCACGCGATCGTGGCGGTCGGCTATCGCGATAGTGGCGACATGATTCTGTGGAACAATCCATTCCCCGGGCCAAATAACGCGATCGAGGGCACGCCGATTTATGCAAATACATTCGTGAAGAATATCTCCGCGGCGAGTTGCTCGGTGATGGGGAAGAAGGCGTGACGAACAATTTGTGAGAGGTCGGCACTTAGAAATCGTTGGGGTTCACCTCTCCGCCGGCCTTCGTGCTGATGATGCGCATGGTGCCCTGCGGCGTGTTGCTATTGAGGAAACGGACGCTGCCATCGACGAGGGCGATGTTGAGCCCGCCTGTGTGATTGCTGCCATGGGCACCGAGCCGTGCGTACCACATGCTGCTGAGGGGACCCCAGGGCACGGGCGGCGGTGGTGTGGG
>JBGSZR010000175.1:0-6874 GCA_041750275.1 Gemmataceae bacterium | reverse complement strand
ACGTGAGTTTGGTGCGAAAGTCTCCCAATTCACCTGGGTCGATAGCTTCAGTGCTGCACGCAACGCGGCACTCGACCAGGCCCACGGCGAGTGGATCTTCTGGATGGATGCCGACGACCGCCTCGATGCCGTGAACGCCCGGAAACTCGCCAAACTGTTCGCTTCACTCGATTCCACCAATGCCGCCTACGTCATGAAATGCCTGTGCGTGGCGAGCGAACCCGGTGCGGCGGCCACCGCCGTCGATCACGTGCGGCTCTTCCGCAACGACCCACGCCACCGCTGGAAATACCGCGTTCACGAGCAAATCCTGCCCGCTCTGCGCACTACCCACGCCGTGGTTCGCTGGAGCGGCATCACCATCGAACACATCGGCTACATCGATGCCGACCTCCGCCGTCGTAAGCTGGCCCGCGACATCCGCCTGCTCGAACGCGAGCACACCGAGCAACCCGACGACCCCTTCACGCTGTTCAATCTCGGCTCGGTTCACCACGAACGCGGCGACATCCCGGCCGCCCTCGCCGCCCTCGAACGCAGCCTCCAGCGCTCGCACCCCACCGACTCGATCGTCCGAAAACTCTATGCACTCATCGCCCGCTGTCGCAAAACACTCGGCGACCGCCCGGCCGCACTGGCCACACTCCAGGAAGGCCGCGGTCACTATCCCGACGACGCGGAACTGCTCTTCCTCGAGGGCGTGATCTGCAAGGAAACTGGTGATAACGCCGGAGCCGAGACCGCGTTCCTGCGGCTCATTCAAGGCGAAGAGGCGAACCACTTCGGCAGTGCAGACACGGGCCTCCGCGGCCACAAGGGTCGGCACAACCTGGCGGTGCTCTATCTCGAACAGGGCCGCATCACCGAGGCCGAAGCACAGTGGCGTGCGGCACTCGCTGACGAACCGCACTTCCTCACCGCCCATCTCGGGCTCGGCGAACTCTACCTCCGCCAGGGCAACACCGCCAGCATCGAGTGTGTCGCCAATGAGCTTCGCAAACTCGGCCCCACCGCCACCGCCGAGGCCACCGCACTGCAAGCCCGTGCCGCCGCCGAACGCGGTGCCTTCGCCGAAGCGCGAGCAATCCTCAATGCAGCCATCACGGAATCCCCCACAGCCGTGCCACTTCGCATCGCCTTCTCACAGGTGCTCATCAAGGCCAAAGCCGACCCGCAAGAACTCGAACCCGCTCTCCACGCCCTCCTGGCCCTCGACCCAAACAACAGCCAGGCAAAACACAACCTCGAAGTGCTGCTTCGAAACACGGGGCGATGGGTGGGGAGTGGAACTGCGGAGGCAGGGAAAGGATGAGATGGAACGCGAAGATGATGGACGGTGTGTGCCGTTGACGAGTCTTCTGTAACGATGAAATGCGTTGTGCTTCGCATCATCGATCAGGAACAGCAGTCTGTGGCAACTCCTGGCGTGGCCTTTGACAATGCGTGACTGCTCACGGGCATGCTATACAGATGCATGCCCCCACGACTCTCATGAGGTGCAAAGGCGCATCTCCCGAGTGTTACTCCGTTAACTACCGCGGCTTGCGCTTGACGAGTTCGGAGACGGTTTGTCCGCACACCGGGCTGCGGGCACACCAGCACGCCAACAGCGGTTGCAATTCTTCGCGAAGTCTCGGCAGTGTCAGGTGTTCGTCACTTTTTTGGGGCGGCGACGCCGCACGTCCTGCAAGAACGCGTAGGCCATCAGCCCCAGCACGACGTGGTGATTCCAACCCCGCCACGAACGGCCCTCGAAATGGTCCAACCCGAGTTCGTCTTCAACTCGCGATAGCCGTGCCCCAGCCACCACCGACTTTTGGCCGTCGACACCAATTGCTTCAGGCTCGTCTTCGTCGGCAGGTTGCTGAAGAAATTCTTTGCCGGTTGGGCCGCGTCTTCCGGCCCCTCAGCCCGGTCAGCACGCGTGCCACGGCCGCCCGGCAACTCCCCTCGGGGCTGGCGACCTGGCTGAGGAAGGCCCACAGGGTGACGGCCGGCGTGTACACCTTGTGACGCCAGCCCGCGCCTTCCTCCCGCAATGCCCGCTCGATCCGCTCCGCGGGCAATCGGCTCTCCGCCGATACGGCAACACAGGTGTTCTCCGAAACACTTCCCAGCGGTAACAAGCCGCTTCAAGTGTTCACCCAGGGAGAAACCGTGCGAAGAGTTCACGGCGTCGGCTACACCCGACTTCACATCGGCGATGTCGTCGTCATGCTCAAGGAGTTCGCGGTGGACTTCGCACCGCCGCAAAAGGCCGCGGCCGGAGGAACTGGCCTCTATTGCAGTGAGCAGGATTTGTTCACGTCCCTGATTGGACCCCACCGGATGGGCCGAGATCGACGGGGAAGCGTTCGCTCCGGGGTTCTTCATGTGGAACTCCGAAGTTGGGAAACGCTCGGTCGGCATCCAGTCGTGTTGGTTCCAGGCGGTGTGTGCGAATCACATTGTCTGGGATGCGGTCGAAGTCGTGGACTTCATCCGCAAACACACCGCGAGCGTTGGCGATGACCTTGCCGAGTCAGTTCAGACGAGTGCCCTCACGGTGGAAGAGACTCGCAAGGCAGTTAAAGCGAAGCTGGGGCGGGCAACCGAGAAGCCCCGTGGCACACGAGAGAAGTATGCCGCACCCGGTGGCTTGCTTGTCACGGTGACTTCCGGTCGCAGTGTGACCGACGGAGAAATCGAGTCTGCACTCGTTCACGCTTTGGACGTGGTACGGAAACGAATCGAAGCGGGGGTTCATTAAGCACTTCCAGAATCGCCCTTAATTCCCGCGTTCGGGCAGGACTGTTATTATTTCGGCGTGGCCAGGGAAACACGGCCACGCCGAAACGAAATCGATTCTCGCGCAAAAACGCCAACATTTAAGCAGTTTTCAGTATTCCTCCCATTGTGGGTTGCTGAAGTAGTCACTTCGGCCGACCACTTCCCGAGAGAGTTGGCGACACTCCCTACGGACATCGCACAAACCGAGGTTGGTCAATATAATTTGAAGAAGTGTAAAGACGTTCCCGTCGACTCGACGTCCCATCCGCTAGGTCACCTGCGCCTCCGGTTGGCATCCGCCGATGTCGCCCTATTCCTTGGAGGATTTGCTTTGGCCACGAAGAACCGCATTTTCATCAGTTTCGCGATTGAAGACGCCTTTTACCGGACGGGTCTTGTCGCTCAAGGGAAGAACGAGCGCAGCCCGTTCGAGTTCGTCGACATGTCGGTGAAGGAACCGTGGGACGAGAAGTGGAAGACGCAATGTCGGTCCCGCATCAAAGGCTGCGACGGGGTGATCGCTCTCCTCAGCGGGAATACCGCGAGCGCCACGGGTCAGCTGTGGGAGATGAAGATAGCGAACGAAGAAGGCGTCCCGATGATCGGCATGTACATCGACAAGAACAACAAGCCCGCAATCCCCGAAACACTACGCGGGAAGAAGGTCATCGAGTGGACGTGGCCCGGCATTGCTGCCTTCATCGACAACCTGTGAACGGCGCACCACGAACGGACGGAGAGCGTTATGAAAATCGGCTTCACAGGGCACCAGAAGATCGCGCACCCAGAGAGGTGGGGCTGGGTCAAGGATCAGCTTCAACAGGTTCTCCGGGAGGTTGCGAAACCGGGCGACCTTGTGGCATCCTCGCTTGCCAAGGGAGGCGACCAGATCCTTTCTCAGTTAGCGATTGACGAGGGCCTTTCCATTGAGGTGATCATTCCATGCGCGGGCTACGAGGGAGCTTTTACCGATACCGAGGGTTTGGCGCAATACAGGAAGCTCTTGAGCAAATCCGCGGATGTCATCGCGCTCGATTTCCCATCACCTTCAGAGAATGCATTTCTGGCGGCGGGGAAGAAGATCGTTGACCGTGCCGATTTAGTGATCACGCTCTGGGATGGGAAAAATGCAGTTGGGAAAGGCGGTACGGGCGATATCGTCGAGTACGCTCGGGAGTTGGGGCGGCAGGTGATCCATGTAAACCCGGATTCCATGCAGGTTCAGCATTTGGACCCAGTGCAGGAGAAATAGCAAATGCCAGTGTTTATCTCTCACAGGACGGCCGACGATGCGATTGCGAGGGCGGTCTACGACCGCTTGACAAAAACGCACGGCATCAAGTGCTATATCGATGACCTTGACCGCGAGACGAACACGAAAAACATTACCGCCCTAATTGTCGGGCGTGTGAAGCAATGCACCAATTTGCTAGTACTTGTATCCAAGAATACCCAGGGCTCGTGGTGGGTGCCCTTCGAGGTTGGCGTAGCGCGGGAAGCCCCGCGGGTCATTACATCGTATACGAATCTGTTTCAGCACGAGTTGCCCGAATTCTTGACCGAGTGGCCAGTGTTGCGAGGCAACAGCGCGATCGACACGTTCGCCGACCTCTACAAGAAGAAAATGGATCTGGTGAAGCGGGCATTTTCAGAGGGCAGGACATCTGGGTCGACGGGCCTTGTGGAAGTCGAGACATTCCACCGTCAACTCAAGGCGGCTTTGGGGCAATAAAAGAGAATATCTAACGAGAGGATGCTCGATGGCCGCAGATACACTTCTTGATCTATATGAAGGGCTTCGAGTTGATCGGCGGCGCGAGACGCTTCCGCTCAGTCAAGATATCCGCGAAGCCAACGATTACCTGCATTATCCATATGCCCTTGACCACGAACTGGCCGAGGGAATGCGGCAATGGTGCCTGAAGCGTCAGCCTTGCCAGTTCGGACGGCTGGCAGCCAGCAAGAAGCAGATACACTTCTGTTTCGTTCGGGAAATCGACCTGGCCAAAGGTGAAAAGGGTGTTGCCGAAAAGATTGCTGCGTCAAAACGGCTCTGGAAGCAGCGTGCCATCCTCGATAAAGCCCCGCCACACGGGTTCATGCTTGTCTTCGCGTCGTCTAAAGTGGCAATGGCCGCACCCGATGACAATCTGCGGCGGTTCTCCGAGAAGGTTCTTGAGCTTGCGGGCTGGGGGACGGAACGCCGAGGTCGCGTACGTGGCAACAAGATTTCAAGCGACTTCCTGTATCTGAAGAACCCGACTGATGGTCTTTTTCATGGTTTTCAGTTTAACGTCGATTTTTTTGCGGTGGCTGGCGACGGACGGTGGTGGCATGACCATCGCATTCCCGGCGGCATTGCTTTCACAGCTAATAGCACTGGGCACATGCGGTATTTCAAGGACTGGTACGGTAATCCGGGCTCAAACCACGGAGAGTGGGCCGTCAAGCAGGCGATGATTACCATTGCGCAGGCACACCCCACAAAGACCGCCACCGCTGGTGCGCCGGGATCAGATGGTCGGGTGACGTGGCTTCGGGATCTCGATAATGACGGCAAGCCCCTATTGGCCCAAATCCCTTGTCCAATGGCGAAAGTACCTGGGCAATTGGAGGGGAAAGACTGGACTCGGTACGAGGGCGTACTCCACACCGATCACGCGGTTCGTGCCGAGTTCTTCGCAGACATAGAGGAGCCGATTACCGCAGCAGAACCATACATCATGGACTTCACTTACCTATACGACAAGGCACAAGAGGACTTCATCAACTTCATGGCCGGCGTCCGCGCCTCGGAAGAAAAAGTGTACGCTGAAATCGGCAAGCCCGAAGTCTGGGGAAAGCGCGATACAGAGATATTTGGTGATCGAACTAAGGATCAGGTCAAGCAAGTGGCAGACCTGCTGCGAGTCTGTGAGGCGTGGGAACCGATTGAGGGCTATGCAGTCCCTGATGCTTGATCGCAGAGTCACACACTGCGATAGTCACCTACTGCTGAATGGAATGGCTGAACCATGCGAAAAGCACTCGTGGTTGGAATCAACCACTATGAACACGGTAAACCCCTGTATGGCTGTGTTGATGACGCTCACGCTGTGAAAGCGGTCTTGGAGCGGCATGGTGACGGCACCGTGAACTTTGACGTGCGGCTATTCACCGGGACGGGTCCGACAGACGTGGTGAGGCGCGGTGATCTAAAAGATCACATCGAAGAGTTGTTCACAGACGACAGCGAGATCGCTCTATTCTACTTTGCCGGACACGGGCATATTGAGGCGACTGGCGGCTATCTTTTGGCAAGCGACTCCGCGCGTGGAGATGAGGGAGTGTCTTTAGGCGATGTGCTCACATATGCCAACGAATCGAAGGCGAAGAACAAGATCATATTGCTCGACAGTTGCCACTCTGGGATAGCAGGAGCGCCCCCCGCTAAGGGGCAAGTTTCCGTTATTAGCGAAGGACTGACGATCCTTACCGCATCAACGGCTGAACAATACGCAACCGAACATAGCAACGGTGGCGTATTTACGAACCTCCTCGTCGATGCCCTCAACGGAACTGCGGCTAACCTTATTGGGGACATCGGTCCTGGCAGTGTCTATGCATACATAGATCAGTCTTTGGGAGCCTGGGAGCAGCGTCCGGTATTTAAGACCAACGTTAAGCAGTTTGTGCCCATCCGACGGGTTGCCCCTACCATTCAGCTTTCCGATTTACAGCGGATCACTGAGTTCTTCCCGCGCCGTGGTGAAATTTTTCAACTTGATCCATCATACGAGCCGGAGAATAATGGCCGCTCCGAAGGAATGCCACCGCCCAATCCGGAAAACACACGCAAATTTGCGATCCTTCAGAAGTACAATCGGGTGAATTTGGTGATCCCTGTAGGCGCTCCCCACATGTGGCACGCGGCTATGGAAAGCAAGTCGTGCAAGCTCACCGTTCTAGGAGAGCATTACCGTAGGCTAGTGCTCGGTCTAGACTAAATTTTCGGGTAGAGCCGCTTCAATTTCACCCTCGCTTTACCGACCGTGAATTGCCAATCGACGGCTCGTTGCTTCTCGTTGACGCGGGTGGACCAGGCGGCAATTTCCGATTGCAGTGA
>JBGSZR010000174.1:0-4735 GCA_041750275.1 Gemmataceae bacterium | reverse complement strand
CCGCGCCATGGCCAACCCCGCGGCGAGGCTCCCGGTGACGGCTCCACCGCAATCGATGACCCGTGCACCGCCCACACGCGATACGGCCACGCGCCACTCAGCGGCCCGGCGTTCCAGTTCATCGACCACGCGGTTGGCGCGTTCATTCAGCGTCATGGTGTTGCCTCCTCAAAGAGTCGGTCGAGTTCGGCCGCCCGTAATTGTAAGCGATTTTGTACCTCACTCGCGGCATCACTCGAGGAGTAGAAGGTGAGCACGGGCCAGCCACGTTCAATGACTTCGCCCGCGACCGGGAGATCAGCAAAGCCCGGCACACGCCAGGGATCGAACGGCAAAGCGAGGTCCGCATCCCAGGGGCCAACCACGGGAAACCGGATACGGTGCGGAGCAAAGTAAATGGCTTTGCCGACACACGTACACCCAGTGGAAACACTTGAAGAGTGGTTGAAGACACTGAAACCGTGGACGAGTTCGAGCACTTCCATCGCCGCGGTGTAACGCGGGTTCACTTCGAGAAGATGCGGTCGGCCGTCGTGCAGAATGAAGTCGATTCCCCACACACCATGCAAGCCGGTGAGCGTCGGCAGTGTGCGGCCCAGCTCTTCGAGTTCCTCCTGACAGAGATTGGCGTGGGCCAAAGCGTTCTGTCTCCGGTCCCCTTCTTCCTCACGAGGAGAGGGGAGAAGCGGGCCGATGTTGCCGGTGTAGTGGAACGGCTCCGCGTGCAGCCAGGGGGTGCCAACCAGCTGCAGGGTGACGCCGAGCAAGGCTGTCTTGCCTTTCGATGTGCGGTACTGAGCGGAGAAGGCGGGGCCATCGAGATGCTCTTGAAAGTATTCGCCCGGTTGTAGCGTGTCGTTCTCGTGAGCCCAGCGAATGCCCTGGCCACCAGCAGAGCGTGCCTTACGAAGCCAGCGGCCTGTGCTGGGAAGTGACTGGCGTGTGTGCGGCATGAGAATGCCGGCGTCCTGCAGAAAGAATGGGTCGCGGACTTTCTGCAAGACGCCGGGATCATTGCCCCATAATTCGTGGTCCGCCGCGATCTGTGCCACCACTTCGGGATGGTTCTCCAGGCCGCCGGTGTAGAGTACGGGGCTTCGTGCGAAGCCCTCGCATAACGAAGGAAGTGCGGCAGGATACTGGTCGAAGGGGCAGCGGATGCACTCTGCAACTCGCTGCGTGTCGCGGTCCGCGAAGAGATCCACGACCCAGGGCGTGACCCCCGCGCGCACCAGTGAAGCGGCCGCAGCGCGACCGCTTGCTCCGACCACACCCACGCGACGCGTGCCCATTACTCCAGCTTGTTCGGCAAGCCGAACCAGCCACGCAGCTTCTGGACTTCCGGGATCATCATCACCCGCAGCACATCCGAGTAGTCATCGGTCCAGGTCGGCAAGTCCTCGATGCGGTGCAGCTTGCGGAACAGTTCGCGATAACGCAGAAGCAGCGCATCCTTGAGCGTGATGTTCGCGGCACCGGGGGATTTTGGGTCCGTGAGTGTCGAGGCGGCATCGAGGAAGCGCAGGCCGTGGTCCATGTGCACGGCCTGGATCAGGGCGGTACCACCCAGGGGCATCTTGCCACCTTCGCCGTCCTCATCACCCTCGATCGGTTCGGGGTCGCCCACCGCGTACTTGTCCACCCAACGGCGGAGCAAGTCGATGCGTGGGCCGCCGTGTTCGTCCCACACCTTTTGCAGTGTGGTGGTCTCGCCGTAGGTCTTGATGAGCGGCTCGAGTTCGGCCACGTTCGGGGCGAGTTGCTTCTGGATGGCCGTGCGCAGCATCATGTCGCCGCCGTGCTTCTTCTTGAGGTCTTCGATGAGCAGAAGTTGCGGCGTCGTCTCCAGCGTCAGCAGACGCTTGAGCCGGGCCGAGGAGCGGTAGCGCTTGAGCAGGTCGATGACGATCTCGACTTCCTGGCCATAATCCGCCTTGAGGGCATCGATGAGCTTGGTGGATTCGCCGTGCTTCTGGGCAAGTTCGAGCAGTGTGGAACGGGGTTCGACGAACGAACCCACCTGCTCGGGCTGGGTGGCGGCGAGTTTGCCGAGGTGCTCCTTCTTGCGGGCAAGCACGACCCACGATGAAGCTGTCTTGCCCGGGCGGCTCTCGGCACCGTCATTCCAGACCCGGGCTTCGAGGTTCAGGTCCGCGGCGATCTGTGCCACCACAGGTTCCAGTGCCACGAACTTGTTGGAGATGTGCAGGGCCAGGATGCCATCCTCGGTCATGCGTTCCAGGTACATCTGCACCGCTTCACGCGTCAGCAGGTGAACGGGAATCGAATCGGAACTGAAGGCATCGACGAGCAACAGCGCATAGCGTCGATCGACATCGTCCTTCAGCTTCAGGCGGGCGTCGCCCATCTGGAAATCGACGGTCGCACCGCGCTTGCGGGCATCGGTGACGTACGTGAAGTATTCATCCGTGTCCGCGACGAGCTTCTTCACGGCCGGGTCGATTTCGTAGAAGGTGAGGCGCTGGCCGGGCTCGGCGTAGCAGGCCACGCTGCCGGTGCCGAGGCCGACCATCGCTACATCGGCCTTCGCCTCGCTGCCGCCCTTACGGGTGCGGAGTTCGTGGAACATCGCGCCGACGGGGCCCGTGCGGTGGTAATACGTGAGCGGTTCCTGGCGGGCGTCGAACTTCTCCAGCGTGCCACCCACGGCCACGGCGTCCCACGGCGTGAGTGTGGTCGGGAACAGCTGGAAGTAGTCGAAGACGTTGTTCTCGAGTTCCTTGATCTGCGTGCCGTGGAGAGTGGTGCCGTGGACAAGCCGCAGGTAATGAATCTTCCCGGAGACGACGCGGTCGCCCTCGGCATCGACCCAGGCGGGCCGCTGGCCTTCGGATTGCTTCTCCACTTTAAGAATCCCGAAGAAACTGCGTTCGGAATAGACCGTGTTGTGATCGCGCTCGAAGTACATGTTCACGCCGAGGATCGCGGCCACACACAGGCCGAAGCGAATGGGGCGATCGACGAAGAAGAAGCAAACCATCACCGGCACGGCGAAGCGCAGGATGATGATGACCGTTTCCACGGAGATCGAAAGTGTGGTGGCGATGCTGACGCAGCTACGAATGAACCAGTCTGCCATGGAGAGCCGCAACAGGCCCCAGAAGCCGAGGCCGACCAGGATGGGGATGATGAAGTCCAGGGCAAGGGCGAATCGCTGCTTGCGGGTGAGGCTCCGGAGGTAAGCGAGTGGGTTCGCACCCGTGAACCGTGCGCGGTCCGATTCAGGATCACCGGCGGTAATGGCACTGAGCACGGGAACCATGAAACAGGCCATGATCAACGTGAGGCGGTACTCGTAGCTCTGGGCGAAGACGAGCGGCGCGAAGAGGGCATTGAAGAGACCGCCGAGCACACCGCCGACGGACATCAGCAGGAAGTATCCAGTCAAGTGTTCGGGGCCGGGGCGGTCGTGGGCCAGTTCATAATGGCACATCAACGCGGCGGCGAAGAATGTGAGCATGTGCAATAGCAGCTCGATGCCGACACCGGGCGAGACGCCCGAGATCATCACGAACACGAGAAGCAGGATCATCACCGGAGCGAGGTTGCCGATCACGAGGCGGAACCAGGGCGGGACCACGGTGCTGAAGGCGATGATGAACGTGAGCAAGTACAGAGCGAGTGGGCCGACCCAGAGGAGCGGGATCGAGGCGATGTCCGTGGTCATGTGAAAGGTGACGCCGAGCATGAGGCTCGAGGGAACGAAGGCGAGCATCACCCACTTGACCTTGCGCCAGCCCGCGGGGGGCGCTTCGTACGGCATGGGTGCCGCTGCGGTGTTCGCCTTTGCCATCGAACTTGGCATGGTCAACGGCCGCAGCGCGGCCCTGCCACAGAGGAAGATGAGCACGGCCAGGATCGTGAAGCCGCCGGCCCAGACCCACGCCTGCGGCACGATCTTCAGGTTCGGTTCAATGATGAGCGGATAGCCGAGCAAGAAGATGAGGCTGCCGGCGTTGCTCGCGGCATAAAGAAAGTACGGGTCGCGGGCGGAAGGGTGTCCGGTGTTGGCAAACCACTTCTGCAAAAGCGGCGCACTCGTGGAGGAGACGAAGAACGGAATGCCAATGGCGACGGTCAGAATCGCCATGACGCTCAGAAACGGGCTCATGTCGCCGCTGGGTGCCAGGCTCTCGGCAATGGCGATGGGCGAATTCTTGTCGCTGAAGATGGCGGAGATGATCATCACGCCGAGCGGCACAACGAGCACGCCCATGTGGATGAGCCACTGCCGGCGTGGGTCAAACTTCGTGGTGATCTTGTGGGCATACAGATAGCCCAGAAGCAAAAGAGCCTGGAAGAACACCATGCAGGCGTTCCACACGGCCGGGCTACCGCCGAGCAGGGGCAGCACCATTTTGCCGACCATCGGCTGGACCATGAACAGGAGCGACGCGCTGAGGAACAGCGTGATGGCGAACTGAAGCGGCACGGAGGTCACTCCCGGGTGCAGAGCGCGGTGGGTGAATCGAAGTGGGACAGGATTCGGTTTATCTCAGGACCTGGCAGACGGTCAGTGGGAAGCCGCAAGTTCGCGGAACGCTGAATTGCTCGCGCTGCGTTCCGTAGACTCCGCGTCGCGGCGACACGTGATGTGCGTTAATCGAGGCCGGCACCGAAATCGTCGTCGTCCACGGGTGCGGGTTTGGGTGCAGCGGGCTTGCGTGCCGGTGGCTTCGCCGCTTTGGCGGGTGCCTTCGGCGCGGGCTCAGCC
>JBGSZR010000173.1:0-13085 GCA_041750275.1 Gemmataceae bacterium | reverse complement strand
GCGTTGGAAGGTGTGCTCGTGGATTTGATCCGGGTGGTCGGCGCAACGTGTCGGCGGAATCGCCGCACAAAACCCGGCACAGTCGAATTGCTCAACAACGTGAAATTGCTGGACTTCGAGTTAACTTGATGCGTATGGGTCAGGGGAATTGCATATCCCCGTGGCGGTCTGTCGAGGCTTCGTCTGACGAAGTGCCCGTGCAGAGCGATGGATTCTCGTGTATCCTTGCTGAGAATGTTAGAGGTGGCCTGATGACCCCGCGACCCGCGACCCGCCGGAACCGGGTCAGCCGCCACCTGCTCTCCCGGTCGGGATCGTGCATGACCACAGTTCGATTGACCTGTCCCTGCGGCAACGTGTGGGAGCACACGGGAGTCAGCCCTTACCCGGCCGATTTGCGGGAGATTTGCCCCGTCTGCACCCGGAACAATCCCACGGATAAGACTCGTTCGCCGGCCAGCTCTCCCTGGGAGCCGCTCGCCACCACCGACTTCACGCTGAACGAATCATCGGGGAAAATTATCGCGGGTTTTGAGGTCCTGAGCGAGATCAACCGCGGTGGCATGGGCGTGATCTACAAGGCCCGCCAGATGGGCATGAACCGCCTGGTTGCCCTGAAGGTGATCGCCCCCAGTCGGCTCAATAACCCCGAGGCCAAGCGCCGTTTCCAGCGTGAGGTGGAAGTCTCCGCACTCTTGAATCATCCGAACATTGTCACGGTCTTCGCCACGGATCTCGATGGGCCGATACCGTTCATGGCGATGGAGTACGTGCCCGGCATCGACCTGCACCGGCTGGTCAAGCTGTCCGGTCCGCTGGCTCCGGCGGATGCCTGCCACTACGCCCAGCAGGTGGCCCACGGTCTGCAACACGCATTCGAACTGGGAATGGTGCACCGCGACATCAAGCCGGCTAACCTCATGGTGACGCCGAACCCGCTCGAAAAGGGCTCCGGCAAGACGAGCCGCCTCCCCCGCGTGAAGATCCTGGACATGGGGCTGGCCCGCGTCATCGACGATAGTGAAGGCACCGAACTCACCCGCGACGGCATCTTCCTCGGCACTCCGGACTACGTCGCACCGGAACAGGCGGAGGACTCGAAACAGGCCGACATCCGTTCGGATATTTATTCGCTCGGTGCCAGCCTGTACTACGTCCTCACAGGGTGCATTCCCTTCACGGGCGCATCCGTGGTGCAGAAGCTTCGCAAGCAACTGATGGAGCCGCCGCCCTCGGTGCTCGCGAAGCGGCCGGAGCTCGGCATCGCCATTGATTCGCTCATCCGCCGCATGATGGCACGCAATCCCGCCGAGCGAATGCAGACCCCTGCCGAACTCATCGATCTGCTCGATCGCGTGATCCGTGGCGGCTCCATACCGGTGCTGATGTCCATTCCTGTGGGCACAACAACCGGCACCACAAACTTGCAGGCCGAGCCGACACCGCTCTCGAATCCGACGCTTCCCGCAGCCGTGGCAAGCCCATCGTCCTCGCACCTGACACCGCCAGGCGCCGCCACCGCAAAGGGACACACGGGCGGGCTGAATGCCATCGCTGCCGAGGGGCAGTTGCTTCTCACCGGCGGACTCGAAGGGACAATCAAGTCCTGGAACCCGATCAAGTTCAAGGAACTGCGCACCTTCACAGGTGATGCCGGGGCCGTGGAACAACTGGCGATTGCACCGGGCGGCAAGTGGGCGGCCTCCTGCTCCGTGCGGCTCACGGCTCAGGACATGGGCGTCCAACTCTGGGATCCCACCACGGGCAAGGAGCGGCGCCGATTGAAAGGGCCTGCGGATAACATTCGCTGCGTGGCCATTTCACCCGATGCCATGCGTGTGGCTGCGGGAGCCGCCGATCACACGGTGTGGGTCTGGTCGGTGCAGGGTGGCGGGGCCAAGGTGCTCTGCCTGAAGGGACACACGGCTCCGGTCACGGGCGTGGTGTTTGCCCGCACCGCAGACTCACTTCTCACGGCCGGGCAGGACGCCACGATTCGCCAGTGGGACGTGGCCACGGGCAAGGAAAAGGGCGTGCTCAGCAGCAACGTGGGCTCCGTGACAGCCCTGGCCTTCAGCGGAAAGCGGGTCGCGGTCGCCGGTTCGCAGGGGCTCGCCGTTCGCCAGCGGGACGGATCCTTTGTGAAGTGCGACGGCCATGATGGCGATGTGCGAAGCCTCTCCTTCAATGCCGATGGCACGCGGCTCGCCACGGCGTCCATGGATGGCACCATTCGCCTCTGGGACACGGAAGATGGCAACGAACTCCACTGTTTCCGCGGCCACCTGAACGCTGCCTGGGCCGTGGCCTTCGGGCCTGATGGTGGCGTCGTGTATTCAGGCGGCCAGAGCGGCACCTTCCACCGCTGGCCTGTGCCGAGTTAATGTGAAAGCATCGTGAGCGCGTTCGGGAGCGATCGTGCCTTACACAGCCACGGAATTGATGATCTGTTGTGCGGCCCGTGAACTCGATGACGGTAAGACCGTCGCCGTGGGCACCGGGCTTCCCTGTGCCGCCGCCATGCTGGCCCAGCGCACACACGCCCCACAACTCGTGGTCCTTTTTGAAGCCGGCGGCGTCGCGCCTCAGTTGCCCACGATGCCCGTGAGCGTGGGCGATAGCACCACCTTTCATCGTGCCGTGATGGCCACGAGCATGGCCGACGTCATGCAGTTCTGCCAGCGCGGCATGGTCGATTTCACGTTCCTCAGCGGTGCCCAGATCGACGGCTTCGGTAACCTGAACTCCACATTCATCGGCGGCGACTACACCAAACCCAGGGTGCGCCTGCCCGGCAGTGGCGGGGCCAACGATCTCGCCAGTTTCTGCTGGCGGACGCTCATCGTGATGAAACACGATGCCCGCAAATTCGCCGCGAAACTGGACTTCCTGACCACACCCGGGTACCTCACGGGTCCGGGTGCCCGCGAGGCCGCCGGCTTGCCGCCCAACACCGGCCCGCACCGCGTGATCAGTGATCTCTGCGTGCTGGACTTCGCACCCGAAACGAAGCGCATGCGGATCCGCAGTCTGCATCCCGGGGTCTCGCTCGAACAGGTGCATGCCGCTACAAGCTTCGAACTCACCACCTGCGAACCACTCGGCACCACGGCGGAACCCAGCGAGCGTGAACTCCACATCCTGCGAAACGACGTCGACCCCGGCCGCTACATCCTGGGCCGCAGCGCGTGAAGTGAGCGGGAACGGATGGACGACTTCGATCGACATGTCCTGTTGAACGACTGTCTTCTGTTCTGCAAACGCTAAATGGATGCCATGAGCACCATCACTGCCCTTGAGTTTCAGCAACAATCCGCCGAACTCCTGGAGCGAGTCCGGGCCGGTGAGCAGCTGTTGATCGTGTCTGACGGTCAACCCGTGGCCGAACGGCGACCCGTTTCCGTTGCCGAACTCGCACCACGTCCACGTGGCCGCTGTGCCGGCCAATTTCGGGTGCCTGATGACATCGACGCACCGCCTACCGTGCAAATCCTGCAAGAGTTTGAAGGCCGATGAGGCTACTACTCGACACACACGTGTTCCTTTGGCACGTGACGGATGATCCTCGCCGATCCTGTGCCCACTCTGCCCTCGATCTGATGGTTGCCCACGTTCATCGCCCGGCGAATGAAATTCACCCTCATGGCTCACAACATGTTGAGGAAGATAAGAGAATCACCCGCAGCTCCAGCCCTTGATGAGTCTCTGCCACAATTCCTCAGAATCCATTCACTTCTGGCTTGACGGTGGGCATTCCTCAGATTCTAATTACCAACGTTCAGTTGAATGCACGTTCACGAAGTCGCGGATCAATCTCGCGATCCGGTTCATTTCGATAACGGTTCCTGAAATCGTCGCCGTCTGCGTCCGCCCGCAGCCGGATGAGCACACATCGATATTCCGGCGGTGTGGAGGAGCGCCCATGGTCCGCGGTCGGGCTGCGTTCACGTTGATCGAATTGCTCGTCGTTATCGCGATTATCGCTGTTTTGATCGGCCTGCTTCTCCCTGCCGTGCAAAAGGTGCGAGAAGCGGCGGCACGCATCACTTGCTCGAATCAGCTCAAGCAAGTCGGCCTCGGTTTCCACAATCATCATGATGTGCTCGGCCGCTACCCGAGAGGTGGCACGCATATCCCGCCCGCGTCCGGTGCCAGTGCCGCCCTCACCATACCCACGGCTCGCGAAGCTGAATGGAGCTGGGCGTACTTGCTGCTCCCCTTCATCGAGCAGGATAACCTGCACAAGAACACGAACTCTGCCACGGTTCGCAACACACCGGTGAAGATCTACTATTGCCCCTCGCGCCGGGCCGCCCAGCCATACGGCAGCGGTGCCGGCACTGCCAAGATCGACTACGCGGGCAACGCGGGCACCAGCACCACCGGGGCTAACGGTGTGGTGATGCAAACCACTCCCACGCAGCCCGGTCTGAACATGAACGCCATCACGGACGGCACGAGCAACACCGTGCTGGTCGGCGAGAAACGTCTGAACCGGGCCACTTTCGGCACCAGCACAGACGATAACGAGTCGTATTGCACACCGGGCTGGAACGGCGACTGGGAAGTCTATCGCACGGCTCAGGCATTGCCCGAGGCGGACCCCAATCTGCCCGGGAACAACACCGCACTGCGAACCTTCGGCTCCTCGCATCCGGGCGTGTTCAATGTCGTTTTCTGCGATGGCTCAGTGCGCACCATTCGCTACAGCGTCACCCTGACCACCTGGCAGCGGGCTTGTGTGCGGAACGATAATCTCGTCTACAGCACCAACGATCTCTGAACGGCCCTCGATCCATACAAAAATCAGGGACAGGCGTGCAGCCGGCGTCAGCCGGCTGTTTGCTTTACCCTGGAGATTCACGCATGGCAGATGTTCGCGAAGTGCAACTCCTCATCATCGGCGGCGGCCCCGGTGGCTACCCTGCCGCACTCCACGCCGCCGACCACGGCATGAAGGTGCTTCTCGTTGATGAAGACCCCAAACTCGGCGGCGTCTGCCTGAACCGCGGCTGCATACCCTCGAAAGCACTGCTCCACACGGCCAAGGTGATCCGCGAAGCCCGCGACATGGCCGAACACGGCGTCTCCTTCGGCGAACCCCAGCTCGATCTCGAGAAACTTCGCAACTTCGTGCAGCAAAAAGTTGTTGGCAAGCTCACCGGCGGTATCGCCCAGCTCACCAAGGGCCGCGGCGTCGAAACCGTGAAGGGCCACGCCACGTTCCTCGATGCCAACACGGTCGAAGTCACCGGCGACCAGCCGCAAACCATCAAGTTCGCGAATTGCATCATCGCCACCGGTTCCGTCCCCGCTGTTCCCAAGCCCTGGCAACTCGGCGACGACCGCGTCATGGACAGCACCGGTGCCCTCCTCATGCCCGATGTGCCGAAGACAATGCTCGTGATCGGCGGCGGTTATATCGGCCTGGAAATCGGCAGCGTCTACGCGGCACTCGGCACGAAAATCACCGTGGTCGAAGCGCTCGAAGGCATCTTGCCCCTCGCCGACCGCGACCTCGTCGCACCTCTGGAAAAGAGGCTTCGCGGCGAATTCGAAGCGATCTATCTGAACACGAAGGTCGCGAAACTCGAAGCCACGAAGGAAGGCATCGTCACCACGCTCGAGGGCAAGGACGTGCCCGCGTCCATCACCTTCGATCGCGTGCTGATCTCCGTCGGCCGGCGGCCCAATTTCGCCAACCTTGGCCTGGAGAAAGCCGGCGTGAAGCAGGACGAACGCGGCTTTATCCTGGTCGATTCCCACCGACGCACCAACGTGTCCCACATCCAGGCGATTGGCGATATCGCCGGCGAGCCCGGACTGGCGCACAAGGCCACCGCGGAAGCACGCGTGGCCGTTGAAGTGCTCCTGGGCGAGCCGGCCGAGTGGAATCCGCGGGCCATCCCCGCCGTGATCTTCACGGATCCCGAGATTGCCTGGGCCGGGCTCACACAGAAGGAAGCGGAAGCACAGAATGTGCCGCACGAGGTGTTGAAGTTCCCTTGGGCCGCCAGTGGTCGAGCCGTCAGCATTGCCCGCACCGAAGGCCTCACGAAGATGCTCGTGGAGCCCGAGAGCAAGCGCCTGCTCGGCGTCGGAATCACCGGGGCGGGGGCCGGGGAGATGATCGCGGAAGGCGTGCTGGCGATCGAGATGGGAGCCGTGGCCCGCGACGTGCTCGAAAGCATCCACCCGCACCCCACGCTCAGCGAAACCGTGATGGAAAGCGCCGAACTCGCCTACGGTGCCGCCACCCACGTGGCAAAGCCACGGAAACGCTGAGTTGCCAGAGCTATCCTGATTGGACGCTTATCGCTTCATGCCGGTCAGGATCTCGAGCATCAGACGGCCCTGGTCGGTGTCGCTGAGGTAGACCTTCTCGCTGCGGCAATATTCGCCGACGTAGGCCGTGATGATCTTGCGGAGCTCGGCGACGTCCAGCCGGTTCATGTCGTAGACGCCCATGCTGGCCATTTTTGAGAGGATGCGTTCGGTAATGCGGGCCCGGTGGCGGGCGAACTGGGCTTCGCCGGCCGCAGGTGAGGCGACGGGGCTTCCCACCGTTGTGGCGGCCGGGCGGCCACTGGCCGGGTACATGCCGGTGCCGGGTGCCTTGCGTGGCGCGGGCTGGCTCACGATTGCCGGAGGTGGTGGTGTGATGGGTGGAAGCACCACGTTCGGGCTGCTGCCACTCTCGCACCGAATGAACGCCGTCTGCGGCATCTGGTCCATGATGGCGGGCGGAATCACGGAGATCATGCGATAGCCGTTGCCGAGTCTCACATCACGGGCGGTGGTGGAGTGCCCGGTGGCCACGGCTTCTCCCATCGTGGCGATTCGCTCCACGACTTCCAGAATGTGATCCAGATCGCGGAACTTCACGTTCGTCGGCACCCAGCCTTGCTCCCGGCGAACGACCACCGCGTTCGGGCCGAGCACGAGAATTTCCTGGATGTTAGCGTCCGGGAAGAGTTCTTCGAGCGGTCCATAGCCATAGGCCTCGCGGAACACTTCTTCACACAACCGGAGCCGTTCGGTGGGCGAAAGCCGCAAACCCTCGGCATCGATGACCTGCTCGACTTGCTGCCGGGCCGTCTGCTGGAAGAGTGCCGGCGGCATCTTGCGGGCCTTGGCCGGGTCGAGCCGATCCTGCAACTTGATCAGCACGCGCACCTTGAGCACTTCGAACGCAGGCATCGAGCGCTCGATCGCGGTGGCATTGCCTCCGCGTGCCGACGGAAACGCGATACCGCCGGACAAATGATTGGGCACTGCCATGGAACAGCCTTCAGCGAACGAAACGGGATATCGCCCTCTTCCGAAACTTAGAACGCTTTTTGCAACGGTGCCGGCGCGTGGTGGGCGATTTTGCGACGGCATCGTAAGCGCGTTTCGATGGTGCTGTATCCATTCGTGACTACAATACTCTGAACAGAGTCACGGCCGAGGAAGGCCGCGTCCATTTCTCCGGAGGCATCATGGCCAGCCCGAATGTGATTGAACTGACGGAATCGAACTTCGATGAGCACGTGAAGAGCGGCACGCTGGTGGTGGCCGATTTCTGGGCCCCGTGGTGCGGGCCATGTCGTCAGCTCTCGCCGACCATCGACAAGATTGCCGATCAGTACGCCGGCAAGATCAAGGTCGGCAAGTTGAATGTGGATGAAAATCCGAACATCGCTGTGAAGTACGACGTGATGACGATTCCCCGCGTCCTCTTTTTCAAGGGTGGCGACACGCCAGTGCATCAGGAAATCGGCGTGCTCTCGCCCGACGCGCTCTCGAAGCTCGTTGATCAGCATGCGTAAGGTAACAGCTTCATGCACCAACGAGCCCGCTGCGTGAGCAGGGATGATGTGATCCTTGCTCTTGCTGCGGGCTTTTTCGATCACTTCTCTTGAATCCAATTCAACTTTTACGCCGATTCTGCCGATCAAGATTGCGGGTTGCTCCGCCTTTAACGGGAGAAGCGGTTATGGCCGAGCCAACGGGTGTGCCGGTTGGGGAATTGATCGTCCAGAATGGCAAACGGAAAGGTGTCCGCTTGCCACTGCGACCGGTCACAAGCATTGGTTCAGCAGCGGGTTGCGATATCCGGCTCTCGGGCGAAGGCGTGCTGCCGGTGCATTGCGTCATCGCGCTGAACGCGAATGGCCCCACGCTTCGCGCCGGCTTCGCCACGGGCATCACGCTCGTGAACGGCTCGCCGCAGGATGAAACCTTGCTCGCGGACGGCGACGAGATGAAGGTCGGCCCCTGCGTATTCCAGGTTGCCTGCTCCGTTGCCTCTCCCGCACTTCCGCCAGTCGAAACCATTCCGCTGGAAGCAACCCAGATTGCCGAGATTCTCGAGGAGCGCCAGCGGCAGATCGCCCAGCATGAAGAGCAGCTGGCGGAGGCTCGGGCCGCCTTCCGCGTCGAGCGCGAGCAAAAACTGGATCTGCTCGAAGCGGACCGTGAACAACTGGACCAGCTCCAGCGTGAGACGGCTGAGCGCCATCACGAAGCGACCCGTGGTCGTGATCGGCTCCGCAAACTCTCGGCGCGGTTCCTGGGCCGGATGCGGCGCAAGTGGCACAACGCCCGCAAGGTGGTGGCGCTTGAACAGACGAAAGCGGAAGACACGCGCAGCCGCATTGCCGCGGAGGTGGCAGACTTCACGGTCATCCGCTCGGCTTTTTACACGGAAGCCGCCGAGGCCCGTGACCGCCTGCGTGAGGACTGGGCTGCACTCGAATCGCATCGCCGCCGCACCGCCGCGGACCGCACAGAAGCGGATGAATATTACGCCAAGCAAGAGGCCGCGACCGAGGCCCGACACGCAGAGCTCGCCGCACGCGAATCGGCATTAGCCGAGGCACGCCGCAAGCTCGATCAGGACACCGCATCTCTGCGAACCGAGTCCACCGGCCTGGAAGCCCGCATCGTGAATGCCCGGGCCATCGTCGAGGAACTCGAAAAGAAGCGCGAGGAACTGCAGGCAGCCGCTCTCAAGCCCATTCTCGGTGCCGAACCGCAACCACTGCGTGTGGCACTCGATCGCTCGAAGGACCGTGATCTCACCGCCTGGGCCGCGGAACTCGAAGCCCGCGATGAGAAACTGGCCCAGGACCGTGCCGCACTCTCGGCGTTCAAGCAGAGTCTGGACCGCGACGCCACGGAAATCGCCGATCGCCGCCGCGTGCTCGCCGAGCAGTTCGGCTTGCTCACGGTGGCCCGCTCGGCCTGGCAGGAAGCGGAATCACGAACGGTTGCCGAGATGGAAGACCTCGCCCGCGATCTGCGTCATCGTGAGCAGCAACTGGACACCCGCGAAGAACGCCTGATGAAAGCGGATGGCCGACGCCGTGAGGATGCCTACGAACTCTGGCAATTCCGGCTGCGGCTTGAAGGCTGGCAGACGAAGCTCACCGCCGTGGAACGCCGCTGGCACGCCGAGCGCGAACTGCGTGAGGCCGAGTTCACCCAGCGTGTGCAGAAGCTATCGCTGCGGGAATCGGTGATGGAAACGGTGTTCTCGCAGTGGGAGCAGGCCCACGAACAGGATCGCGAACGCCTACGGGTCGAGTTGCGGCAATGGGCCGACGATCGTGCCGCACTCGTGCGAGCGGCGACCGAGTTCGACCGGCAACGCCAGGAAGCCCTCGGCACGCTGGCCACGCACGCTGCCCGGGCCATGGCCGCCGAGCAATCGGTCGTGGGACTCATCCACGATTCGGGCACAGCTTACGGCAAGCGCCGGCTCGAGGTGCTTCGCAAGCGCTGGGAACGCAACTTCACCCGGCTGAAGGATGACGCGGTCGCCCGTTCCGAATCGGCGACACGCGAACTCGCCCAGATCGATACCCGATACCGCGAACTGCTCCGACTGCTCAATGATGTGGTTGGCCGCGAGGCGGCGTTGAATGTGAAAGTGGCCCGCGGTGAGTTCAATGCCCTGGCCGGGCTCATCGGCGAAGTGGCCCGCAACATCCCGGGTGCCTCACCCGCACCCATCGCCTCGGAGGAACTCACGGCTCTTCGCGAGGAAGTCGAACGCATGGCGAGCGTGCTCATCAGCGCGGATCTGCCCGAGAACATCCCCTGGGCCGAGGATGTCCACGACGACAACACCCGCGTGCTTCCCTTCGACACAAAACGCGCCGCGTGAGAACCCTGGCGCGATTCACTGCCCCGTGTACGGGGTTGTGCTGTCCGCGAGGAAGCCCAGGTTGAACTTCTGCTTCGCGGCGTTCCAGGTAGCCGAGTCGAACGGTGCGATCGGCACGTCGATCGGCTTGCGTGTCTCGACATGCGCATCGAGAAACGCCGTGTTGCAGGTGCCGGCAAAGCGGAACTGGCTGCATGTCACCGCGTAGGCGGAGATCGCTTTGTTCGATTCAAATGGTGAGCCGAAGTAGCCGCCGAACGGCTCTTGCATCGTGCCGTCGCTCTGCAATTGCACGACTTCCGCGAAGGCCAAGGTTGCGGATGTCGATTGAAAATCGCCAAAGCGTTTGCCGCTGACCGGATTGGGCCACGAGGGCTCGTTCGAGAGATGGCGGTTGTAGGCATAGCCCGCGGTCAGGCCGTTGTAGACCTTGCCGATGGGGAATGTGTCGAAGAGTGGGCAATTGTTCACCCGCGTGTTGTTCTCGTAGTACGTGGTGAGGATGCCGTTCTGAGGGTCGGTGCTGAGCACGTTATAGGGTGCGGCGGTGTTGCTCACGGTGGCCCCGAACCAGTACCGCCCGGCGGGCCAGGCGGCCGCGGAGTCCGTGTGCGGGGGGAGTTTCTGGAAGGCGGATTCGTAGTTGTGAGCGGCCAGCGCCAGTTGCCGCAGATTGTTCGAGCCTTTGATGCGTGCCGCCGCCATTCGCACTTTCTGCACGGCGGGCAACAGCAAGCCAATCAGGATCGCAATAATCGCGATCACCACCAGTAACTCGATGAGCGTGAAACCGGGTTGAGTCGAATCCTTCGACCCAGGAACTGAACGAACGCGAAGCATCGGCAATTCTCCCTCTGCCGGACCGGGCAGGATGTGGGGTCCGGACAGCCAGGGAGCGGACAGCGGCGCGCAAGCACGGGCCAAACTCTGCCCGCTCGGTCAGCCTGGGTCCGCGGCCCCGAACGACGAACTCGGCAGGCAGGTCTTCTGGCTCTCGGCTCGTAGCGGATCCGGTTCGCCTTCCCGCGGTCATCCCGCAGTGGCACGGTGAACCAGAGCCTGACCGATTACAGCGGCGGCCCCGCGCCGGATTTGCACCGGCTTCCCTTTTCATCCCGGCAAGTGTGACCCTGCCAGGAACCTCTCGAGTGATTGCTTGATGTAGAGGGGCAGCGTGTGAAAGGAAAGGGCACGATCCCCCGCGTGCGCTTTGTGGAGCGTGGCCGTCCCGGCCGCCTCACCTCAAAGGAGTTAGTTCACTGGGTATCTTGCGATGCGACAGAATGGCCTGTGCTCAGCGGCCGGGACGGCCGCGCTCCACGGAAAATAGCAATGCGTAACGCGCTCATCACCCGCGTGCGCTTTGTCGGTGGAAGCGCATGTCCAGGGCGCGGCGCATGCGGAGGGAGACGCCGATGCCGGGGACGATGAGCCGCTTCAGCGACTTCATTTGCGTCGTTTCCACGAAGGCACGGAAGCCGGGATCGTTCACGGGGTTGTTGCCCAGATCCAGCACGGCCAGCTTGTTCAGGTGCGGGCTCGTGGCCAGGAGGCGAGCCCCTTCATCCGTGATGTTGCAGGCAGTGAGACGCAGCACCTTGAGGCCTGCGAGCTGTGGTGATTCGGCGAGCAATCGCGCCCCGGCATCGCCGAGATCGTTGTGGCCGATATCCAGTTCGCGCAGGTGGGTCTCGGCCGGGGCTCGCTCCACGATGGAACTGAGCCCCGCGGCGTTGAGCCCGTTCCCCGCCAGATCGAGCACGGGGATGCGGAGCAGGTCCGCGATGCGTGAAAGCGAGTGCAATCGTGGGCTGCCCATGTCGTTGCCGGCGAGGCCGAGCCGTTCAAGCGAACCGAGCCGCTCCGAACTGGCCACGGCTTCCGCACCGGATGGCCCCAGCTGATTATGGCGCAACTGCAGTCGACGCAATTTGCCGAGGTGGGGTGACGCCGCCAGCGCCCGGGCTCCGGTTTCACCCAAGTCGTTCTCGGTGAGATCGAGTTCTTCCAGGTTGGTGAGCACCGGTGAACTCGCGAGGTGCTCGGCGGCATCGTCCGCGAAGCGATTGCGACCGAGGAAGAGCGCTCGTAATTCACCCAGATGGGGCGAGCGTGCCAGGGCCCGGGCCAGCGGTTCGCCCACGTGCTGGGCATAGACCGTGAGCGAATCGAGCCGGCTGAGATAGGACGAGTTCAGCACCGCGTTCAGGCTGCCGCCGATGTCCAGGAAGTGGATATGGCGGATCGGGCCCGTTGCGAACAGTTCATGGGCCTGGCGGACGTATTGCCGGGCCGCGATTTTCACTTCCTCGACGAACCCGCGGCGAAACTCCAGACCGCTGGCCAATCCGGTGAACGCGGCCGCCCAGCTTTCGCGGTACGCATCCAGGAGTTCGCGCTCGGCGATGAGCAAGTTGGGTCGGCGGCGTTCGTCCTCGGGCAGGCGGGCCAGGGCAATCTGAATACGAATGAACTCCGCCCGGGCCCGCGCTTCGTCACGCTCGCGCTCGGGTAAACGGCCCGCATGTTCATCGAGCCAGTCCGCGAAGATGAGCCGGGGCACATCATCATCCGGGAAGGCCCGGATTCGCTGCAAGAATGGTGCGGCATCAGTCGGCATGGAGGAAGCTTAGCACTCAAGTACGGTGCCCGCTCCTCGAAGTGCGGTGGGATGGTTCAACTGGCCTGTTGACGCGCTGACCGGCGGCGAGTCCAATGCCCGTAACTCCCCTTTTCCCTTGCTGGATGATTTCTCATGCCACGTTATCGATTCACGGCCACCGACCGGGCGGGCCTGTACAAGAGCGGCGTCATCGAAGCGGAGGATGCCAGTGAAGCCCGCGACACGCTGCGCGACCGTGGCTTCCAGGTGCGTGAGCTTTCGGATGTCTCGGACGACGACGACGCACCCGCACCGCGGCGCGAGCCGGCC
>JBGSZR010000172.1:0-2628 GCA_041750275.1 Gemmataceae bacterium | reverse complement strand
GTACGCAGCGCACCCCGGCTGTTGGCTCGCCGCCGGCTGGGTGGCCGGGGCCGCCTGGAACGCCGCGACCTATGCGGACGTGAGCAGCTACTGCGGCATCCCCGTCGACAACCCCCCGGACTACGACTACGGCAGCACCGTGGTGTACCAGGACAACAGCGTGTACGTCGATGGTCAGGACGCGGGCACCGCCCAGCAGTACGCCGAGCAGGCCACGACTATCGCCGACGCCGGGCAGACCGCCATGCCGCCACCGATGGACGAATGGAAGCCCTTCGGCGTGTACGCACTTGTGCAAGGCGACGAGAAGTCTTCGAACAACATCTTCCAGCTTGCTTACAACAAGGACGGCATCATCCGCGGCAACTACTACGATGGCCTCACCGATAATACGACCGAGGTCTATGGTTCGATCGATAAAAAGTCGCAGCGGGCGGCCTGGACGATCGGCAAAAAGAAGGATCGCGTCTTCGAAGCGGGCGTCTACAATCTCACACAGGACCAGTGCCCCTGCCTTGTCCACATCGGCACTCAACAAACCGACCAGATGCTCCTCGTCCGCATGCAGCAACCCAAGGATGGCAAGTAGACGGAGAAGCCGTGCAAAGTGTTTGCGAACACGATCGATGCGAGACAGGGCGGACTTCTCTCGCTAGCATGGCTGAAATCATCACGTTCGAGTGAACAACCCTGACACCGCCCGAGGAGCACGCGTGAGCAATCACGATCAGCATCATCAGCACAGCAAGGAAGAACACGAGCATGCACGCAAGGAGAAAAAGCACGAGGAGCGCGAGCGCGAACAACACCCGGATCGCTTACCGGGTTCCACCATGCCCCGAACGCTGCTCATCGTCGGCGTTGTGCTCATGCTGGCGGTGCTGCTCGTCTGGACGTTCTTGATCTGATCGCGAGAAGGTCTCATTTATCTGACCGCCCCCAACCCCTTCACGGAGATGCACCATGATTGAAGCGCTGCCAAGCCCCTCACCGAAAGTCCTGGGATTCAAGCTGTCCGGAAAATTGCACGACGAGGATTACAAGCATTTCGTGCCTGCCATCGACGCCGCCGCGAAGGACGGCAAGGTGCGATTGCTGGCCCAGTTCCACGATTTCCACGGCTGGGACGCCGCGGCCCTGTGGGACGATATCAAGTTCAGCACCACGCACTGCACAGCGTTCGATCGCATCGCACTCGTGGGGGACAAGACCTGGGAAAAATGGATGGCGAAGGTCTGTGTGCCGTTCACCATGGCAAAGGTTCAATACTTCGATGTGTCCGAAATGGATAAGGCCTGGGCCTGGTTGGCCGAGTGAATGAAGCCATGAACTCGGGGGAGTTCAACCCCCGGGATTGGTAGCACCTCTGATTCACATCACTTGCGAGGAGAGGCAATGAGGACGTGTGTGGTTTTGTTGGTTGCCGGTGCGGCTTTGGCCATTGGCCAGTATGTCGCCATCGGCAAGGCTTCACCGCAGCAAGATCTGAATGTCGCCGCCGAAGCCAAGGCGCTCGTCGCAGCCCAGGAACCGGCCAAGGGCGAGCGTGCGGCGGAGTTCATCGCCGCCTTTAATGCGGGCGATGCCAAGGCCGTCGCAGGATTCTGGACGCCCGAGGGCGACTACATCGACCAGTCCGGCAAGCAGTACAAGGGCCGTGAAGCGATCGAGAAGCTTTACAGCAGGATCTTCGCGGCCAACCAGGGTGCGAAGCTCGCCGTCACCGTGACCGCTCACAAGCCGCTCGGGGCGGATGTGATTCTCGAAGACGGCATCACCGAAGTCACCCCGGCCGATGGCGGCCCCGGCACCGTGGGTCAGTTCTCGGCGGTGCTCGTGAAGAAGGATAATGTCTGGTACTTCGAGAGCGTCCGCGAGACGATTGCCCGCCCGCCGTCCAACGTCGAGCAACTCGAATCGATTGCCTGGCTCATCGGCGACTGGAGCGGTGAAGCGGACAAGGGCGAATCGGCCATTGCCTCATACTCGTGGGCGGAGAACCAGAACTTCATCGTGTCGACGTTTGCCACCACGCTCAATGGCATCCCCGTGGTCGGCGGCACCCAGTGGATTGGGTACGACGCCGTGGACAAGACCATCCGCTCCTGGACCTTCTACTCCGGCGGCGGTGTGGGCGAAGGCACCTGGATGGTCGAGGGCGGCAAGATCACCGTGAAGGCCAGCGGCAAGACGGCCAGCGGCAGCAAGGTCTCGGTCATGAATGTGATTACGATGGTGGATGCCGAGCACGCCACCTTCCAGGCCACGCAGTTGATGGTCGATGGCAAACCAATGCCCGATGGCCCCGTGATCAAGCTGAAGCGCGAGAAGCCCTGAACCCGATTCCGGGATCATCACGAATCCACCACACACAGGAAATAATCACCATGTTCAAAACGATGATTCTCTCGGCAGCAGTCGCCGTGGGCTGGATGCTTTCCACTGCCACGGAAGTCAATGCATACGGTGCGGCTCACGTGGGCTACACGCACGTTGGTCCCACCGGCGTCTATCATGCCGGCCGCACCGTGGGCTATGGGCCCGGCGGCGGATTCTCGACCGGCCGCGTCGGTGCGTACGGCTACGGCGGTAATTCGTACCGGGCGGGCTATGGAGTCGGCGCGGGCT
>JBGSZR010000171.1:0-2144 GCA_041750275.1 Gemmataceae bacterium | reverse complement strand
CCCGCGTCCCTGACCGTCCGCGAGTGCCGCGCCCCGGTGGAGCGGCCGGGGTTCCGGACGCGGATCCTCATCGTCGCCACGACCTTACTGGATGTCGAGGCGTTCACCAAGGACGACCTCGCCCAACTCTACCGGGCGCGGTGGAATGCCGAGTTGGATCTGCGGTCACTCAAGCAAACACTGCAAATGGACGTGCTCCGATGCAAGACGCCGGAGTTGGTCCGGAAGGAGTTGTGGACGCACATCCTGGCGTACAACCTGATCCGTACGGTCATGGCCCAGGCCGCGGCCCGTCACGGCATGGAGCCGCGGTCGATCAGCTTCAAGGGTGTGCTCCAGACGCTGGAAGTGTTCCAGCCCGTGATTGCCCTGCGGGGTCGGCAGGACCCGGCGTTTGACGATGCGCTCTACCAGCGACTGCTCGGCGCGGTCGCCAGCCACCACGTCGGTGACCGGCCCAACCGATTCGAGCCCCGTCGACGGAAGCGGAGGCCCAAGCCGTACGACCGTCTCATGAAGCCGCGGCACGAGGCGAAACGAGCCATGCTCAAAGGCGATCGGGAGAAGTAAGTGCCATTCCATTGTCACACCGCGGCGTGCTCACTTCAGCAGAAAAACACCGTTGAACTTGCCGAGATCGATGGCCAAGATGGGGCTCATCGCATGCCTCCACAATTCGGGCGGCTACCTGTACAGGAACAGACGCCGCGGCATGCGGGGATTCTTTCGGCGACCGAGGGCAGTTCGACGGATAGTGATGTATTGATCACCTGTGTGGACGTGGATTACCGTGATCGTGGGGCGGTCGCAGCGGGGCTGTGGTTTCGCGGGTGGTCGGCAGCAGAGGCGGATCACCAAGCGGTGTGCCCCATTGCCGAAGTCGCCGAGTACGAGCCGGGGGCGTTCTACCGCCGGGAGTTGCTGTGCCTGCTTAACGTCCTTGCCTTCGGTCCTCGTCCAGATGTCGTCATAGTGGACGGGTATGTCTGGCTGAGCGTCGGAGTACCTGGCTTGGGCGGCCATTTGCACACGGCATTTGGAGGAGTGGTGGTTGGCGTGGCCAAGACCCGGTTCGCGTCGGCATCTGCGGTCGCTGTCTGTCGCGGAAACAGTAGGTCGCCACTGTTCGTGACGGCCGCCGGGGTCGATGCCGAGGTGGCAGCAGAGTGGGTATCAGCGATGCACGGATCATACCGCGTACCAACACTGCTCAAACGGGTAGATGCTCTGGCACGGGGCGCGTGTCAAAACGCCGAACCGCTCTCATGACCTCAAAACGGTAATCACCAAGACTCCCATGCCGGCGATTCGGATGATTGAATGCGGCTGACAGCGTTGCTCGCTGGGTTACTTCCGCTTGTCCGCCAAACATTCAGCACCGGGATGGTTCGTCGCTGGTCTCTCATCTCAGGGTTACGACAAGGGTGCGTCACAATCGCGGCGGGACCAAACAGCTCTACGGGGTCGGCCCGTTGCCACGCGGTGACACCAGTCTGCGGCGTTCGTTCGGAATCCCTCGCTGACGTAGCGGGTGAGGCGGGCACATCCTTCTCGTAGCGCGGCGTGCCGGCGGGGTGGGCAAGCCGTCGGATTTCCGTTAGCCTTGGGCCTGTCAGCGTCGTTACACTTCTGGGAGCGACCGTGGAAGCGATTGAATCTCCACAGACCTCCGCTCCACGGTTTCGTTCAACCGAAGCTATCCTGCATGCTCCGCCGTCCAAGGCCGACGGCGCTGCGCCATAACTCACCGAGCGGAGCACGCAGGATAGCTTCCTCAGCGTTCGGCCCCAAAGGCGAGGCGGCATGCGAAGGATCGCGCGTGGACTGCTGTGCTTGCTCTTGTTCAGCTTGCTGGCGTGGGCCATCGCAGCCATCTGGACGGTCGGCCTTGCCGAGCATCGCTCGCGGGCGGTGTTGGCGCAAGTTGAGGGCGACCCGACTGGTGTGGTGGACTTCGCCCGCGTTGGCCCGTCCGACTGGGAGCGGGTGTATTTCTTCCACCCTGTCATTGGGCGCTTCAAAACCAGCCACTGATGGGCGCTTCAAAACCAGCCAGGGTTAACGGGGCTCCTTACCATTCTGCGTCGACCTTTTAGCCGCACTTCCTCGCTTCGAACAGGTCGATGTCGCAACCGCCAACATCA
>JBGSZR010000170.1:0-8613 GCA_041750275.1 Gemmataceae bacterium | reverse complement strand
GATTATAACGTGATCTGCCTGAAATCGTTGGTATTCTTGCGGTTTCCAATGCAGCCGGAGTGTCAGCCCGATGTCACCGAACGTGCCGAGTACCGGACTGTCGATCCGGTGGTTGCGGGTTCGAGTCCCGTCGTCCTCGCTAGAAAACAAAGGACTTACGACGAGTCCTGACTGCTGCAGACGGATCTGGTAAGGAATTCTGGTAATGAATGGCACCGCCCACCCCGGCTGGCACCGGGATGGGCGGGAGGCAACCCGAAGGTCGCCGTGGGGCATCCACGTGACTGACATGAGGGTATCCATTCATGGCCCGCAAGCCATCTCCCTGGTACTGGCCGGAACGCAACGGTTGGTTCACCATCGTTAACGGCGTCCGCAAGTCGCTCGGCGATCACCCGGCCGAACTTCCGGCTCCCACCAGACGCAAAGGCAAGTGGCTCGCCCCAGCGGCCATCGAATCGGCGTTTCACACTCTCCTCGCCACGGACGCAAAACGCATTGAACCACACATCGAAGCCGCGACCGGACTCACCGTATCCGAGTTGATGGATAAGTTTCTCGACTGGACCCAGAAGCACAAAGCCATTCGCACTTACGAATGGTATCGCGACCACTTGCAGAGTTTCCTCAATCACATCGGTACCGGTGTGTCAGCTGCAGCAGACCTTCGCCCGTTCCATGTCATCGAGTGGGTCGCCGCACACCCCACTTGGAGCAACGCTTATCGCCGCGGGGCAATCATCGCGGTCCAGCGACCGTTCAACTGGGCGGAGGAACTTGGCTACATCGTTGAGAATCCGATCAAGCGGATCAAGAAGCCACAACCGCAGCGGAGGGAATCGCACCTCTCACCCAAGGCCTTCGAGGATCTGATTGCCCACTACCCTGACGAAGATCCGTTCCGCGAGTTGCTCATGTTCGCCTGGCACTCCGGGTGCCGACCGCAGGAAGCCATCCACATCGAGGCTCGGCACGTCCAACTCGCCACTGAGTGCATCGTCCTTCCCAAAGAAGAAGCCAAGGGCAAGCGACGAACGCGGATGATCTTGCTGCACGGCCCGGCCCTGGAGATCGTCAGCCGGCGGATGAAATCCCCGAACAGTAAGCTGTTCGTCAACGAGGACGGGAAGCCGTGGAAGCGGTTCGCCATTGCCAACCGATTCGATCGACTTGTCCTCGCCCAGGGCATTGCCCGGTTGAAGGAACTGGGCATCGCGATCGAACCATTGCCTCGGTTCAACCGCAGGGATTATCAGGGATCAACCCAGCTGGCCGCCGCCCGCAAGGCTCACCAGCAAGCCCTCCGGGACCGCCGGAAACGCATATTGAAGCTTGCCCGTCAGCACGGCACCAAACTGGCTGCATATGACCTACGACATGGCTTTTGCCAGCGATTGCTTGAGAGCGGGGCCAATCATCTGGCTGTTGCGGAGCTCATGGGTCACAGCAGCGGTCGCATGGTCAGCGAAACTTACTCGCACATGAATCGCGCCAACACCCACCTGAAAGAACTGCTCAGGAAGGCATCTGGAGATGCTTCAGCTTGATCGGTCGATTTGGTTTCACGCTTTGCGTGGATTGACATCGCACGCAAGTACCGACCTTGCACGATTTCAGTACCGCATCCAGATCATCTGAAGCGATCGCGATTTTTCCGCGTTTCCCGCGTGCGCCAAGGCGGTAGTGAGGAAGTGTGCCGTCCGCTATCCAGATGCGGATCAAGCTATCGCTCACACCCGCCAGCAGGGCCGCTTGTTGCACGGTAAGCATGCTATCCTTTCCGTCGTTTGTGTGTGGATGATTCCCGGAGACTGGCCCCGCAAAGCAATGAGCAGCGACCCAATGCAGCTCCATCGTTGCCCACGGAACAATCGCTCAGATTTGAACCGATGATGTCCGTGCCACGTCAGCAACTTGATGATCGAACCGCTGATTGGCCAGGCGGGCAGCCGGCAAGAATCCACGCGTCGATATCGGTGCGCCGCCATTTGCGTGAGCCGCCAATCCGCACGGGAGGGGGCAGGCGGCCAACAGCCTGGTCTCGACCGAGACTGGCAAGCGACCGACCGAGGAGTGCGGACAACGCGAAGATATCGATGAGCGCCGGTTCCAGGGGAAGCGAGCGGTTCCGATTCGCAGGGTGCCGTGGCTCGGGCATGCAAACACACCGAATAGGGATTCACGCGGACGGGGCACAAATGGACCCCGTCGTCGTCACTTACCTACCAGGTGAAAGCCGTACCACGCACGATCAGGCGGTGTGAGGTGGGTTCACGGCAAGCTTGGCTTCGAGTTCAGTTCTCGAAATGCGAGTGGTGCGCTCAACATTGCAGGTCTGACACTCGTGGGTGAAGATCAGAATCGACTTGTCGGTCTCGTCGACACCATCAAATCTCGTGAACCAACTCTCGGTAGAGGCGTGGCACCTGCAGGCGAGTCTGAGACCATCGCGAATCTTGCTGAAGTCGGCAACTTGTGATGCGCGACGAGACATCGCGCCTGGCCCTCGAGCGTCAGCCGGGGTCGCGGGCGAGGAGACCGTGGCGATGCCCTTGCTCCTCGATCTGAGTCGCCCGGCAGCAGGGTTCGCTCGCGGCTTATTGAGCGTGGTCGATCGTGAAGGCGTTGCCTCGATTTGCTCGGCGAAGCCGGACGCATCCTCGTAGGCACCACCCAGTGCCTTCATCTTGCGATCGATGGATCGACGTTCCATTGCGAGCTGTGGATACCAGGCCAGGAGTTGGAGGATTGAGCCCGAGGTAATGGGGTCGTCTGGATCTTGAATCAACCTGATCAGTGCCGGAAAAAGGAGATGGAAGCGGTCCGAGAGTGTGGCAAATCGCAGCCCACCGATGATTGGGTTTGACGCGTAAATCGTTCGGAAGGCTTGCAGTTCTCTCTCATTCAATTCGTCTGCCAGCGAGGCTTCGAGTAATGCAGTTCCAGTGCGGCATACAGCGCACACACGTTCAACTGCTCGCCACGTTAGCTCATTCATGGCGTCGTTGATCTCGTCTCGATCCAGAGCTGGCCTATCCCATGTGGGCCTCGCCTTTTGAATCTGCAGAATAATAGTGTTTTTGCGACCTGTCAGCCACTGGTTGAACACGGGGTCCGGCTCGTTCTCGACATCGAGATGCGTGTCTAATGTACCAAGGAATCGCTCCAGGACATCATTCATCATACCTACACTCGGAGTCCCGGAGAGAGGTATGAGGAGGGCATCTCGAACGTATTTTCGTCTTATTTCTGGGAAAATGTGGGCCGACTCATATCCGGTTTTCCGTGCCAGGGAATATAGGCCTGCTGCGATGAGGTGCTGTTCACTCATTCGTGTACTGTTTGAAACTTGGTACATTTTTCGCCCAAGGCTCAGCAGTCGGTCCACACCGATTCGCTTATCTGACCCGATGAGTTGGTCGACCCCCAGGCTTTCGATTATCGATCGCTCCGCTCCTCCGATAACACGTGAGATGACGAGCGATTTTGAACTTGTGAACTGATTTTTGAGATAGGCGTGGCTCTGTCGCATGCGCCTTCTGAGGAGATAGAGTGCGGAGTCGGAGTTCCGCTCGAGTAGAGGAACATCGTTGAATTCCGCAATCGCCATCCCAGCGATAAACGCACATTGGTTAAACCGGTCCATACCTCCGCCGAGCGGTGGCAAAACCAATCGGAGATTCGGGTTTTCCGATGGGTGAATTCGCAGAGGCCACAAAAACGATCTTGGGAAACACCGTGCTATGTCCGGATGTGGTGACCACGTTGAAACCAACCCACCAGGCGATGTCGGAGCATTCTCTGACCGTAGTGAACCTTTGTGGACCACAAGTGGCGAATCTTGGCTCGTTGCCGTCGACATCGTCAGGCTCCATCAGGTGCAAATTTTTAGTACGGCTTTCACCGGCTGGGTGTAGGTGAGAGCGTCTCACCACATTCTAGCGCGAATGATTCGCTGCACAATCACGACTGGGAGTCTCAATGAACGAAAGCTGCTTATCGTCAGCGGAGGACGACGGCCCTGCCGCCGTTGTTCCAGCATCAAGACTGGTGGATGGGGGCACGCCAATAGATGTGCCGGGCTCGGACGTTGATACCCGCGAATCGTTGGTCAACGATCGCCCACGCGGGCCGGTGGGGGCGATTCAAATTCCCATGGAAATGATCACATGCCTCCACGGCATCATGATCGACATCGATCCGCATCTCCTGCGGGCTGACGCGTTACCGGACGGGGCATTGGAGAGCCCTGCAGCACTCTACGATTTGGCGGTCCGTGCCTGGTTGGCAAGGCATCCAGTATTCGCCAAGGCCGAGGTACGATCCACCGGCCGCGGGTTGCATGTGCTGCTCTGGATCGAGCCGGCTGTCGAATTCTCAGACCCTGGTGAACGCGATCGCTGGGCTGCCGTGGTGAAAATCGTGCAATCCATCTTGCCGAGCGATCCGCACGCACCCGGCATCACAGCCCTCACGCGGCCTCTGGGAAGCACAAATTCGAAAACCGGCAGGCCGGTCGAGGTGCTCAAATCCGGCACCTCCGTCAAGCCGGCCGAGGCCATTGATCTCGCCAATGAAATCGCGGCACACCCATTCCGTATCGCGTCCCAATTGCTCGTTGGCAAACACACCGCGACCTGCCCTGTGTGCCGGAAACCAGGTTCGCGTCTCGGCGTCATGGACCGGGCAGGGCGCTGCTACGGCAGCTGCGGCAAGGTGAGTCTCGGCATGCTGCTGGGGTCATTCATGCTCTGCTCCGCCAACGGTATGGAGGTGGCGAATCATGAAGAAAAATAAGGAAATGAACCCCGGCGACGAACTGGAATCACGGTTATTCGACGCAATCCGCGACTTTCACGCAGCGCCGCTCCCGGGGACGCGGGTGCTACCTGTTCTGACGGGCATCTCGACTCAGGGGCTTCGCGAGCCGCAAGAAAACGTACTCGCCCGAGTCAAGGGTTTGCTCGTGGGGACGAAGCGAGTCTTTCGCCATGACAATCGAGTCGCATACGAGACCCGGGTGTCGGGCAATGAGCCTCGCCTGAGGCCGCTTGCTGAGGATGGTGATGTGAAATCAGGAGCCGAGTACCTGCTCGCAAACCTGATTGAATGCCGTAACGGCGATAACCATTTGGTGTTCCCTCGGTGGCTCGCCAACCTGGCACTTCGAGGCGAACCAGTTCTGGCGGCACTGCCGGAAATCCGCGTATACGCGCACCGCCCCGTGTTTAACGAGGACCTCATCCTGTGTGACCCTGGTTGGCATCCCGACTGTGGCATCCTTGTACATGGGCCGGCCGTGGACCCTATCCCGTGGCCGATTGCCCCGCCAGGATGCGTGGACCTTGAGCGGCTTCCACACCACCTCCGGGCGCTGCTCACGGGGTTTTGTTTCCGGGATGAGGTTGATCGTGTAAATGCACTCGGGCTGTTCCTCACAGGGCTCCTAGTTGATCGGTATGTGGAAACCGGTAAGGGAGTAGCCTTGATCGACGGTAACCAACCTGGTGTTGGCAAAACACTCCTGGCCCGGGCGATTGGCGTGATCCTCGACGGTGAGGATCCAGGGCTGGTTCCGTTCTCCAGCGAGGACGAAGAATTGAAAAAATCCATCTGTGCAGGGCTCCGAACTCGGCACAGTTCAGTTCTGATTATCGATAACGCCAAAACTGCGACAGGTGCCGCGCTGAACAGCCACACACTGGATATGCTCACGACCGCCCCCAGGGTTGAGCTCCGCATCCTGAGGGAATCGATCAACTTTTCGCGTAACAATGATCTGCTTTGGATCTTGACGATGAACGACACTTGTGCGTCACGGGACCTTGTTACGCGGGGCATTCCCGTACGGCTGGCATACGACGGAGACCCCGGTGATCGCGTTTTTTCGGGACCGAACCCTATCGACTATTCGCGCCGGAATCGGGTTGAGATCCTCGGTGAGTTGGCTGGCATGGTCGAACACTGGAAGCAACGTGGCCGCCCACTCGGACCCGCCCGACACCGATTCGCACAATGGGCGAGTGAAATTGGAGGCATCCTGGATTCCTGCGGGCTTCCCGGGTTTCTCACCAATTTTGCGGACGTCGTTCACGAGTTTACATCGGGTGTGGATGAAATGGCCGTGCTCGCTGAATTTGTTGCCAGGAAGGGCACTGGCCCCATTGGCGAGTCGAACGCACTCCCCGCAGCCGGGTGGGTGAAGCTGTGTGAGGCGGCGGGAGTCCGAGAAGAATCACTGAAAACAGTGAAAGGGGATAGGGCCAAGACCATCAAGCTCGGCCAGGCGTTCGCGCCATATTTGCAGCGATCTACGACCATTACGGTTGGCAATCGTATCGGCACAGCCGTGTTACGAACAAAACTGGGCCGGGCGAGACAGAAGCTCTATTATTTCGACATATCTCTGATCGACCCGGCCTGCCCAGTCGCGCAAGGGGATCCACCCCCCCGCCCCAACACCAGACATGCGAGGCCCCCGAGGCTGAAAGCAATGACTTCAGCCATTCTGCTAATGGGGATGGCAACACGGAACTTTGGGCGTAGGTGGTGGATGTTGGTGGTAGGCGAAAGCTCATCCACCACGCCTTACACCACCCATAACTTCTTATTTATTAAGCACTTGTGTGATTTTGGTGTATGTGGTGGATGTCTGGCGTTTGAGAACCACATCGCCACTTATTACATGGCACCGATCTCTGATTAGCGTCCCCGAGCGTTACTTGAACCAGTTCATTTCAGACTGCTGAGATCCACCCGGTTGCGATCAGTTTGACACAAGTTATTATAATATAGCCACTTAACTGTGGTGGATGTGCAAATAAGGAACATCCACCACAAGGGGGTATTTGTGCAAATTTCGTGGAAACAACGCGTCTATGATTTCACACCCTGGCGACCCCAACGCGGCCGCATGTTCGCCCGCACATTCGCATTCGATTGTGAAACCACCGCCATCGACAAGGCCCGGCCCTGGCTTGTCCCGACTTACGTGATCGGGGCTGCGTTCGATGGCCGCACCGGTGTGTTCGTGACCCGTGAGCAGCTTGCCGCCTTCCTCCAGGTCCACCAGGATCTGCCCTTTGCAGCCCACCACGCCCCGTTCGACGTTCGTGTCATCCGCGCTGCGGCCCCGGTGCTGGATATTGATGGCTGGCTTGACCGCCGTCGAGTCTGGTGCACACGCCTCCTGTATCAACTGCTCGTGCTCGGCATCGCTGGCCGCACCCCCGACGGCAAGGGTTAAACCACGCTGGAACGGCTTTCCCGCCGATTCCTCGGCGTCGCGTTGCCGAAGAACGTGCGTGATTCCAGTGGGAAACGCGTTCGCGTTTCCTATGGCCAGTGGTTGGGCCAACCGCCAAGCCAGATCGAGCCCGTTTACCTCGAATATCTCGCGAAGGACGTGATCGCCACCCGCCAGCTCTACATCCAGCTCCGTCGTCGGCTGCGGCGATTGAAGAAACGTTCCGGTGCAACCTGGGGGTATGTTTCACACGAGTGGCTCGATTCTCAGTCGCGGCGATTGGGCCCGCAAACGCATCATGTCCAGCTCCGTGCCGCGGTGGCACTGGCCGAGGTCAGTGAGAGGGGGTTGCACATCGATCCACAGCGACGCCGCGACCTGGCGTCCGCTCTGGAAGTGGAGCGAGATAGTCGCAAGGCCGATCTGGCCACGCATGGTTACCTGCCCGGCAAGGGCTCAGCAAAAGCGCTGCAGGCCATCCTCAGCCGGATCGAGCGCAACCGGCCGGGCCGACCACTGCCGCGCACCCCGAAAGGGAAATACTCGGCAAAAGCGGCGGACCTTCGCGACTTGGCCGCTGAGGTCCCTTTCGTTGATGTGTTCCTCAAATTTCACAGCGTCCAGAAACTGCTTGTTTCGTTTATGAACAAGCTCGCCAAGCCGACCGTGCACCCCAGTTTCCGCACGCTCACACGATCCGGCCGAACCAGTTCATTCGGCGAGATCAATGCCCAGACCCTCCCACGGGATGGACGCGTGCGAGATTGCTTCATCCCGAAGCAGGGTTACACGTTCGTCACGGCGGATTATTCCACGATCGAGCTCGCCACCCTGGCCCAGGCCTGTACAAGCCAGTTCTGCCTGGATTCCCAGATGGCGGCAGCCATCAGGGCCGGTCGCGACCTCCACACGATGGTCGCGGCACACGTCACCTCAAAACCGGTGAGTGAAGTCACTGCAGACGAGAGACGCAAAGCGAAACCCATCAATTTCGGTAGGCCAGGCGGCATGGGTCTCACCACGCTCCGGGCAACCGCGAAGAGCAGTTACGGGCTCGATTTGTCATTGGGCGCTTCAAAACCAGCCACTGATGGGCGCTTCAAAACCAGCCAGGGTTAACGGGGCTCCTTACCATTCTGCGTCGACCTTTTAGCCGCACTCCCTCGCTTCGAACAGGTCGATGTCGCAACCGCCAACATCACCCGCAATCCACCATCTCCTGGCTACTTTCTCGGAGTGCCTTTTTCGGCCGCATTGGTGCGCGGCATTCGGGCATGCGGCTCGTGCCTCAATCCTCCTCCGAGCCGATGGGCGCATTGGCGGGTTTTGACTTCGACTTCACGGACTCCGAGCCGATGGGCGCATTG
>JBGSZR010000169.1:0-7950 GCA_041750275.1 Gemmataceae bacterium | reverse complement strand
CAATGCGCCCATCGGCTCGGAGTCCGTGAAGTCGAAGTCAAAACCCGCCAATGCGCCCATCGGCTCGGAGGAGGATTGAGGCACGAGCCGCATGCCCGAATGCCGCGCACCAATGCGGCCGAAAAAGGCACTCCGAGAAAGCAGCCAGGAGATGGTGGATTGCGGGTGATGTTGGCGGTTGCGACATCGGGCTGTTCGAAGCGAGGGAGTGCGGCTAAAAGGTCGACGCAGAATGGTAAGGAGCCCCGTTAACCCTGGCTGGTTTTGAAGCGCCCATCAGTGGCTGGTTTTGAAGCGCCCAATGACAACAGTGCCCTGACGTGCACCGCTCGCCTGTGATGTGAGATGCGCTCGCCGTCACCTCAATCACATCCTTCACGTTCCACGATGTGGCGATGATTCCGAGAAGTGCGCATGATTCCGGGCTGGGGTCGTGGTGAGTTGGAATCAAGAAGTGGTAAACGAAAAAAGCCCGGCCCGGGTGAGGGTACCCGGGCCGAGCGTGTGGACCGGGCGAACGGGGCCCGGTCCGGATTTTACAGCTTAGTTGCAGCAGCCAGCGGTTGCACCGCTGACAGCCGTCGTGGCACAGGGGCAATCAGCCGGCTTTTCCTTCTTGCCGCAGAGCTTGGCGAGCAAGCCCTTCTTGGCCTTCGGAGCAGCAGAGGCTGCGACCATGCCGCAAGGATCGCAGCAAGGGCCAGCGGCCGGGGCCGTGGCACAGGGGTCGCTGCAAGGCGTCGTGCAAGGCGTGGTGCAAGGAGCAGCCGGGGCACACGGGGTGGTGCAAGGAGCAGGAACCTGAATTTCCTTTTCCACCGTCGTCGGCACCAGTTTGCAGACCTTGACCTTCTCCTGGACGCACACGTTCACGCACACCTGGCGGGTGGCGGTGTACGGCACGCACTTCGACACGTTCACCGTGCAGGTGACCGTTTCGCAGGTCGGCACGCACTTCGTCACCTGGCAAGGAACCTGAACGCACTTGGTCACGCACTGCATGCAGGTCACGGTCTTGGTCGTCGGCACGCACTCGTAGGTGCAAACCGTCTTGGTGGTCGGCACGCACTCGTAGCTGCAAACCGTCTTGGTGACCGGCTGGCAGACGTACTCGGTGACGCACTTGGTCACGGGGACGCACACGGCAACCTTCTTGCAAACGGTGACCGGCTCACAGACGGTCGAGGTGACCTTCTCGGTCTTGCATTCGACGTGGTACGTCGGGCAAGGAGCCGGAGCCGGGCAAGGAGCGGCACAGGGGTCCGCACAAGGGTTGCAGGGATCGGGGCAGGCCGGAGCAGCAGCCTTTTCCTTCTTACCGCAGAGAGCCTTGAGCCGGCTGCCGAAGCCGCCGCTGCTGCCTGCTGGCTTGTCTTCCACCAGATGCTGAACCTGGACCTTGTTGGTCACGGTGCGGGTGCGCATCTCGGTGACCTGCTGGGTCTGGTACTGGGTCTCCATCACAGTGACCTGCTTCTGAACGGCGACGCGTTCATTCACAGTCACCTGCTTCTGGACGGGAACCCGCTGCATCACGGTGACTTGCTTCTGCACCGGGACGCGTTCCATGACTGTGACGGTCTTGGTCACAGGAACCTGCTCGGTCACGGTCTTGTTGACCATCACCGTCTCGGTGACCTGCTTGTTGACCATGACCTGCTTGGTCACCTGCTCCTGAACGATCTCGTTGCGGTAGGCCGTGTAGGTCTGGGTCTGCGTCGTCGGCTTCATCACCGAGACGGTTTCCTCGACGTACGTCGGGACGTATTCGGTGACCTGAACCTTCTTGGTCACCCAGGCGGTTGTGGGGGCAGTGCCGCAGGGGTCGGCGGTGCCGCAGGGGTTGCAGGGGTCGCTGGCCGGGGCCGCGTCCTTCTTCTTACCGAAGAGACCGCCGAACGCGTGGGCGTCGCCAGCGGTGATGCCGACCAGGGCAGCGAGCGCCGCCGTCAGCATCCATGTCTTGATCCGTTGAAAGGTCATCTCGGGCCCTCACTGTTCCGGGCTTGCACCCCGTCCGCCACCGTTGCGACCGTCCGTTCGTCGCACACGCCGGCTGACGGTTCCAGAGTGCTCGCAACAGTTATGACAGCGCCGGCAGAAATGGGAAATGAACCGGGGCGGTTGGCGGGTAATTTACTGCCACTGGAGGACCTGATCTGCGGATCCTCACACGCATCGTAGGTATGCGGATGAGTCCACATTCCCGGGCGTGGAGCGTTATGGCGGTTAGAGGCTGTCGCTGGCAGCGATTGTAGTGGCCATGCGAAAAAGAGCTCAAGTTCCGCCGCTCTGCAGGGGCTTGTTTTGGACAGATCCGCGGATTAGGGACTCATTCTTCGGTGCCGTAGAACATCCCGAGATAGCTGTGGTAGCGGCGTTCACTGATGAGCTTTCGCATCACAGCATTCTTGATCGCGCAACTGTGTTCATGCGTGTGGCTGCAATCGGGAAAGCCGCAGAGGTGCACGAACGGGCGAAACTCGCGAAAGAAGCCTTCGACCTCTTCCGGCCGCGTGTCCCAGAGCGCCAGTTGCCGCACCCCGGGTGTGTCCACCACCCAGCCGCCGAACGCGAGCTTGATCAGCGAGGCAAAGGTGGTGGTGTGCCGGCCTTTCTGATTCACCTCGCTGACACTTTTGACCGCCAGGGCGAGGTCGGGCTGAATCGCATTAAGGAGCGACGATTTACCGACGCCGGATTGCCCGGAGAAGACCGTGGCCCGCCCGTGGAGCAACTCACGCAATCGCGCGATGCCTTCCCCGTTCTTCGCACTGGTGAAGAGAGCCGGAATGCCCAGTTGGGAATAGGCGGCCACTAACGATTGTAAGGGCACACTGTCCGTGAGGTCGGCTTTATTGAGGCAAAGAATGGGTTGGAGACCGCCCTTCTCCGCTGCGGAGAGATAGCGATCGATGAGATGCGGCTTCAGATCGGGCTGAACGAGGGAAATCACAATCACAAGTTGATCGACATTGGCCACGAGAACGTGCTCGCGGCGCCGGCTCGCACGCGTGAGCACGCCGTGCCGCGGTTCGACACGCTCGATGACGCCTTCCTCGGATTGCGTGGAAACTGTGGCCTCACGACCACCGTTCGCCTCGGGGAGGAACCAGACGACATCGCCAGTCGTAACAGCGTTGCGTTCATCCGTGGCCAGGTTCTTCAACACACGCCGCACGGCACAGCGGAAGATGCGGCCATCGTCGGCTTCCACGATCGAGGCCAGGCCGTGGATGCGGAGCACGCGACCCCGCAAGCACGGGCCATCGGCCGTCGGTGTGTTGTCCTCTGAAATCGTGCGATAGCGAGAAAGATCACCCTTGGCCCGCACCCGTTCAGTGCACTGTGCGTCCTCGGCCTTGGAAGCATTCTCCTGGTACGCCCGAGTGATATCGTTGCCTCGCGGCGGCTTCGAGCGGTTTTTCCGCAACTCCACACGTGTCAGCTTCTTCTTGCTCATGGCGTCATCGTACCGCAATCGTGCCGGTTGTGCTGCGCAGAGCGGTCTTGTGTAGTGTCTCAGTTTGCGTAGTTCAGCCTTTCCAGGCTGATATGCCACCGAAAAGCAGAAGAAAGCAGGAAAAGCGTCAGCCTCGAAAAACTGACTTACGCAAGCTGAGACACTACGGGGTCTTAACGATTGACAGACTTCGCCGCCACCCGGACACTACAGGCAACGCTCACCACTCTCCGTCAGAGGATTCTCTTCATGTATTGCCGTGTTTTGCTTGCCGTCTCGCTCATCGTTGGAGCCTCGCACAGCCGACTCGCTGCTGAGGATGTGTCCATCGCGAAGACGAAGGACACCATCGAATTCAAAGCGGGCACCGAAGTGGTCGCCAAGTATCACCATGGAGCGGATGTCGCCAAACCTTACCTCTATCCGCTACTCGCACCCGGCGGCATCCCCGTGACCCGTGGCTGGCCCATGGAGAAAGGGAAGCCCGGCGAGACTGTGGACCACGTTCATCAAAAGTCCGCCTGGTTCTGCCACGGCGATATCATCCCGGAAGGGATCGAGTTAAGCGTGAAGACCAACGACCCACACGGCAAGGGCGTCGATTTTTGGAGCGAAGCGAAGGACAAGGAAGGCAAGCCGCGGCACGGCACGATCGTCTGCGTGAAGGTGGGCGAGCCCGTGCAAATGTCCAAGCGTCACGCCAAGATTGCCACCTGGAACGAATGGAAGACACCCGATGGCATCAAGGTTCTCGACGAAGAACGCGTGCTCCATTTCATCGACATGCCTGATGGCCGATTGATCGCATTCGAGATCACGTTGAAGGCAAACACCTGCCCTATCGTGTTCGGCGACACCAAGGAAGGATCCTTCGGCATCCGCGTTCGCGACGAACTGCGCATGGCCAAGGAAAAGGGCAGGCTGGGCGGCGACGGTGTGCTGACGAACGATGCTGGAAAAAGCGGCGAGAAGGATGTGTGGGGTCAGGTCGCCAGCTGGTGCGACTACAGCGGCCCGCTCGATGGCAAGACCGCCGGGGTCGCGGTGTTCAGCCATCCGGACAACCCGCCAGCAGCGTGGCACGCCCGCGGCTACGGCTTGCTCGCCGCCAACCCGTTCGGTCGCAACACCTCGGGCTTCCCTTCTCAAAAGGGCAAGATGGACCTGTTCCGCCTGGAGAAGGGCAAAGAGTTGCACCTCATGTACGGCATCTACGCCCATACGGGAGATGTGAAAACGGGCCACGTCGCCGAGGCCTATGATCTGTTCAAGAAGTAGCCCCGCAAACGATGGCTGGCGACAGGAATCGCCGGCCATCAGACAGCAACGGAGCGATAAAGTTTCACTTCCTGATCGTCACCCAGATCGGTTCACTGGCATAGCCGATCTTGACCACGAAGTTAATCGGCACGTAGCCCTGCACGCAGATGGGCACGTCCGTGCACTCGGGGGCATCCGCGGCGGCCTTCAGCACGATGTGCCCGGCACTGCCCGTTCCTAACAATGTCTTGCTCTTGCCTTCCACCATGATGACGCCCGGTGGAAGCGGGTCGCCGTGCACGCTATTCAGGTGACGCAGTCGCACGTCGAGCGTCATGCCCTTGTCGAAGCCCGGCCGGCGAACGACCTCCACCTCAATCTTCACTTCCTCGCCCGGCTTCAGCGTGATGCGGTTCTGCTTCACCTTCACATCGAGCAGATCGGAAGGGCCCGTCACGGCAACTGCCTGCATCTTCACATCGAAGCGACCGCGGCCGCCACCCGGCAAGTAGATCTCCTCGACCGGCGTGGCCACATGAACGAGTTGAACCGGTTTCCCACCCTCATCCTGTGCCTCGGCAGTGCCAACGACATTTACGGCCGCCACATCGAGCTTCGCATCCGGAGCCGCCGAGACCACCAGGCAACCCTGCGTCATGTTCGCGGGAATCGTGAGTGGGTTCACACTCACACCCGGCGGCAACCCTTGCACGTCCACCTTCACAGCACCGCTGAAGCCACTGACCCGGACCACTTGCACGTACCACGCGGTCCGCGAGCCGGGCCCGATCATCGCTTTCGAAGGATCGCACTTGATGCTGAAGTCGGGCCGGGCAAAATCGATCTCGAGGAAGTAGACAAACCCCTCGCCACCCTTGTTGTTCAGGTCACGGATCCGCACGATGTAGTCGCCGTCCGCGGGTGGCGTGAACGTGAGGCCGGCATCCTTCCCGTTGAGGTCGTCGTTCGAGGCGAGCAGCTTGCCCTCGGGTGTCATCACATCAATCAAGGAATCAAGTTCGCTGCGAAGGGGTGTGCCGAATCGGCGGGCGAACACTTCCAGGCGTAACGCCTGACCCTTCCTGGCCGTGAACACAAAGTGATCGAGGTCGCGCTTCGCGCCAATGCGACCATTGACGCCGCCCGGAACCACAACACGTGTGGCCTGTGAAGTCGTGTCATTCGGCTCCATCTCGAGCATCGTGGGCAATGCCGTCACCACGATCGGGGTGGGGTTCGGTGCCTCTGGAAGCACAACGGACTGCGGGCCGAGCAGCGTTCCCGCCGTGAATTTCCACACTGGCTTGAGTGTGGAATCCGACAGCACTGGCATCACCTGCGTGCCCTCACCGCGTGTGAACCCGAGCGGAAAGAGGTGCTTGACGTACGGGCGATCCGTGAGCGTCACGACGTACGACCAGCGGGCATCGCCATCGTACTTCGCATCGCGAACGGCGAGCCGATACTCACCCTCCTTGGGAGCCTGGAAGGTGAGCACTGGGTCCGCGTAATAGCCATCGTCGTTCGCAGCGACTTCCCTTCCCTCGGCGTCGAACACCGCGAGCAACGGGTCGGCGTGCTTCTGCAAATCGTGAATCTTGTCCTGGATGCGGGCACAGTACGCTTCGAATGTGAGCACCTGGCCAGCTTTCGCGGTGAAGGAATAGTAGTCGACGTTCTCGGCAATCTCGATGCGTCCACAGATCGCCGCGGGCACGGGGATGCGCTGGGCCTTCGTCGGCGAGTCGATGCCCGGAAGCTCGGCAACCACCGGCATGTCGACCACCACAAGCTGGCCGAGCGAGGAGATGCCAAGCGAGGAGGCGATGCGGAACTCACGCACGCCGGGTGCGGCATCCCTCGCCACGGTCACCTTGAGTTTCAAGGATGCAACCGCGGGCGGCGATGCCTTGGGGTCGATCGGCTTTGCGTCCTTGGCGGGAACGATCTCCGCGGTCACGCCCTCGCCTTCCACGAGCACCTTGTACGCGCCGAACAGGCTGCTGGTGCGACAAGACACCGTGACTTCCGCCGTCGTGCCACGTTGCACGGCTGAAGGTGTCGAGTGTGTGATCATCGGGAATGAGGTCTGGCCGATGGCGAGGGATGACCCGGCCACCGCGACGAGAAGTGCAAGCAGGCAGCGCATGAGGTGACCTCAGAATGTGAACCGTTCAGGCGAGCGGTGCCCTGACGGCTGCCGCTCGCCTTCTCTCACACTATTTCCCCTCTTCGTACTTCTCCAGTTCCAGCGTCGCTTCGGTGCCGGAGATCACGTAGACGAGTTTCACCGGTCCGGGTGCCTTCGGATCCTTCGAGAACCACTGGCGGATGGTAGCCTTGGTGCCGGCGATCTCGAAGCTGTCGCCCTCGACCATCACCGTCTCGAACTCACCTGCCTTGACCTTGATCTTGGCCTTGTCGTCCTTGATCTTGAACTCACCCTTGACCACCTGGCCCGCGACCTTTGAATCGACCGCCCACTTCGCGTCCTTGGCGATGGGGAATTGCAGCACCTTGACGGCGGGGTCGATCTTGTCGTCCTTGACCTTGGCGCGGTAGACGCCGGTCGCGTCGACGTAGTAGTACTCGGAGGCTTTCACCTGGCCGCCGACGCTGGTTTCGAGCTTCCAGCACTCCTTGTCGCCGACCTTTTCCTGCCCGGCCACGACGACTTCCACCGTCTGGTCGCCGACCTTGTAGGTCCACTTGTTCCCCTTCTTGAGGGGGAAATATTCGCCGCCGGCCGGGGGTTGGGCCAGGGCTGAGCCGGCAATCAGGATGATCGCCGCGCCGACGGTCAGTCGCATCGTTTGCAGCATCCGCGTGACTCCAGAAAAGAATGAACTGGTGCGCAGGTGTCTCGGGACCAGACCCGGACGGGGTTCGTGTAGTATAGAGGTTCGCCATTCAGCCGGCGTCTGGGGAAGAGGTGAAGATACGTAGATCGATGTCACATCTGTGCTACGAAGTACTCGTGGACGTGTGAATTCCAAGCCGCTAGAGACCAGCCACTCAGCGATAGAGGGTTGGGAGAAAGCGATAGCCTTCCGCCGCAGTGCTGACCGATCAGGTGTGGTCCTTGCGAGAGTGGCTGAAGTTTCCAGCCTTTCAACGAAAGTAGGACACCACGAATTTCGATCGAGCCGTGCGGATACCGCCTGCACTTGCGTGCCGCGCCTGACGGGCCGCCGCCTACGTCAACGCCCGGGCCCGCTTGCCGCTGA
>JBGSZR010000168.1:0-2939 GCA_041750275.1 Gemmataceae bacterium | reverse complement strand
GGCCCGTTCGCGCCGCCGCTCATCGCGGAGAAGCAATTCACGGTTCCCGGCATGCTCCGCGAGCAGGGGTACGCCACCGCGTGTATCGGTAAATGGCACCTCGGCTGGGGCTGGCTCAAGCTCGGCGACGCCGGCAAACTGGACTTCTCCAAGCCGATCCCGGACGGGCCGACCGCCCGTGGATTCGACCTGTACTTCGGCACAGACGTGCCGAACTACCCGCCGTACTGCTTTATCGAGAACGAGCGAACGGTCGGCATCCCGTCGGCGGCCGCGCCCGTCGGGAAGGACTCCTTCAACATCGCTGGTCCGATGGTGCCCGACTGGAAACTCGTGGACGTTTTGCCGGGGTTGGAGAACAGAGCGGTCGAATACATCGGGAAGGCCGCGAAGGGCAGCAAGCCGTTCTTCCTGTACCTGCCGCTCACGTCGCCGCACTTTCCGGTCGTGCCCTCGGCCGAGTTCAAGGGGAAAGGCAAGGCGGGCGAGTACGGCGACTTCGTGATGCAGACGGACGCCGTGGTAGGGAACGTGCTCGACGCGCTGAAGTCGGCCGGTGTCGCGGACAACACGCTCGTCATCTTTACGAGTGACAACGGTCCGGAGATCACCGGCGAGGTCAAGCCGGGCGCGTACGACCGGCTGAAGGAGTTCGGGCACGCCAGCATGGGCCCCCTCCGCGGGACGAAGCGCGACGCCTGGGAGGGCGGACACCGAGTACCGTTCATCGCTCGCTGGCCGGGTAAGATCCCGACGGGGACCACCTGCGACGAGACCATCTGCCACGTCGATCTCATGGCAACGCTGGCCGCCCTCCTGGAAGTCAAACTGCCCGCCGATGCCGGCGTGGACAGCGTCAACATTCTGCCCGCGCTCCTCGGTGAGAAGCGCAACGCCCCGCTGCGGGAGGCGACGGTGCATCACAGTGCCCAGGGCAAGTTCGCCATCCGCCGCGGCGACTGGGTGCTCATCCTCGCCCAGACCGGCGACGACAACGCCAAGAAGGGCGAACCGGCCTGGTTCCGCAACGGCCGCGGGTACACCGCCCACACGGAAGCTGGAGAACTGTTCAACCTGGCCAAAGACCCGACGCAGAAGGATAACCGATACGCCGCCGAGCCGGAGAAGGTCAAGGAGTTGGCCGCACTGATGGACCGCTACGTGACCGACGGCCGGAGCACGCCGGGGCCGAAACAGAAGAACGACGTGGACATCACCTGGGACAAACGGGGCAAGTGACGACTCGGACCGAATAACCACCGTGGAGGCGACCGGATGACACCCTCTGTTCTGCTCACCCTGGCCGCACTGTCGGCGGGTGCGGACTTCAAGCCGGACCAGAGCAAGCTGCCTGTCGCACCCCCGAAGGGGGCGACCGTGCTCCTCGACGACAAGGGGATCCACTCGTTCCTGAGCATGGCGGGAGAGAAGATTGACTGGCCGATCGAGGACGGGGTAGTCACCTCGACTTCCAACAAGAAGAACCAGAACCACATCGTCTCGAAGTTGCACTTCAAGGACGCCGACATCCACGTCGAGTTCCTGCTGCCAGAGAAGGGTGCCGGAAACAGCGGGGTGTACATTCACGGGAACTACGAGATCCAGATCCTGAACTCGTTCGGCAAGGAGAAGGTGACGCAGGACGACGCCGGCGCGGTGTACGGGTTCTCGCCACCGCTGGTGAACGCCTGTCGGAAGCCGGGCGAGTGGCAGGTGTTCGACATCCGCTACCGGGCACCGCGACGGGATGAGACGGGCACGATCACCGAGAACGGGACGGTCACGGTCTGGTTCAACGGGAAGAAGGTACAGGATGGGGCGACGTTCGGCGAACCGAAGTCGACGTTCCACCCGTTCCGCTACGGCAACACCCCGTACCTGGACAAGATCCGCGACCGGCAGAAGAAGACGATGACCGGCCCAGTGTTCCTCCAGGACCACGGCAACCCCGTGAAGTTCCGCAACGTGTGGGTGCTGCCGGCCGACAAGGAATCGTTCACCTACGAATCCGAGAAGAAGTGAGCCCGCGCTCGAACCGTCAATACCCCGGAGAACGCTGTGACACGCGACCGCAAAATGACGCCATGGGCACTCGTCGTCCTCACGGCCTGCCTCGCCGCGTGCGGCACACTCCGCGCCGACGAATCACTCCTGACCGTCAATCGCCTGTTCGGCACCGGGGAGTTCGCCACCGACCCGCTCCCGGCCCGGCGGTGGAGCAAGAAATCGTCCACCTACTTCACGCTGGAGAAGAGTGAACTGGTTCGCCTCGACCCGGCGACGGGGAAGAAGGAGGTCGTCGCCCCTGCCGCGGCATTCGTGCCGAAGGACGCCAAAGAGCCGCTGAAGGTGGAGGCCTACGAGTTCTCCGCCGACGAATCCAAGTTGCTCCTCTTCACGAACAGCCAACGGGTGTGGCGGCGGAACACCCGCGGCGACTGTTGGGTGCTCGACGTGGCGGGTGGCAAGCTCCGCAAACTCGGCGGGGACGCCGCCCCGTCGTCGCTCATGTTCGCCACGCTCTCTCCGGACGGCACGCGGGTCGCCTTCGTCCGCGACAACAACATCTACGTCCAGGACGTGGACAGCCTGACGGTCACGCCGCTCACCACCGACGGCTCGAAGACCCTTATCAACGGCACGTCCGACTGGGTGAACGAGGAGGAGCTCGACCTGCGGAACTGCTTCCGCTGGAGTCCGGACGGCAAGCACGTCCTGTTCTGGCAGTTCGACACCGCCGGCGTGGCCGAGTTTCACCTGGTGGACAACGTCGTCAGCAAGTCGCCCAAGGTCACGTCGTTCGCCTACCCCAAAGTGGGCGAGAAGAACTCGGCCACACGGCTCGGCGTGATCCCGGCGGGCGGCGGGAAGGTGCGGTGGCTCGACCTGCCCGGCGACCCGCGGGAGCACTACCTGCCCCACGCTGACTGGACGCCCGA
>JBGSZR010000167.1:0-11507 GCA_041750275.1 Gemmataceae bacterium | reverse complement strand
TGCTGGTGTCCAGGTGGGTGCGTGGCAACTCGCCGGCCAGCCAGCGCGGCACGAGCGAAGCCGCGGCCACCGCCATCGCCGGCGGGGCCAACACCTCGATCGCCGTCCCCTCCGATGAATTCAAATGTAAGGCTTTGCATAACCCTGGCAGCCGGCCCGCTTCGTGCGTGAGCCAGAGTGCCCGCGGCGGCTTGACGAGTGCGGTGCTCTGCACCAGATCGCGCACAGCTTCGGCGCTGGAGCGAGCCAGCGCCGTGCAATACCCATCGAATTCATCGGGAGCCTGCACGACATCCTGGTACCAGTGATCGGTGCGAACGGTGAGGCTCACCCGCTGCCCGGCCCGGGCGCGATCGAGTGCATCGTCCAGTTGTTCGAAGAGAGCTTGTTCGGCATCGGCAGAATCGCGTGGGTCGCGGCGACAGAGGCGAATGCAGCGATCCGCCACGGCATCGAGCAGCTTATCCTTCCAGACACGCAGGCCGAGACGCGACCAGACTGCTACGGCAGCGAGTTTCACGGCATCGCGGCCCACATCGATCACCGAAGCCGTGAGTGCATGTTCATCCGCATCGACCACCACCACCGAGCCCGGCCCACTGCTCAGCGACCGCATCGGCACGATGCCATCGTTGGCATGCAAGGTGGCAGCGCGACCAGTCGTCAGGCTGGATGCACGCGAGGCGGCCAGTGCCAGCGGAGCGGAAGCGGTGCCCTTGATGGGCAACTTCGCCCGGCTCGCCGTGAGCACCGCCCGGGCGATTTGATCGGAAGCGAGATACGCGGGCAAGAGGAGCACAGCTGCCTCGGACTCGGCCACGAGCGGACCTTGCACGCGCTCGAAGGCGAGGCCCAGAGCGGTCTCGGCGTTCAGCGTGTGCCGGCCCGCTTGCCATTCCTGCGAACGAGCCAGAGCGGGGAGAAAGTTGGAACAGACGACATGCGGCAAACGGCGGCTCAGGGCATAGCCGGCCCGGCCCACTTCCGGCGTGCGGCGTTCACCGGACAGGAAGAGCATTAACTCTTCGCATGGATCATCGAGCAGAAGCTGGCGGTACTTCCCGGCACCCACGGACACGGCCCGAATCCGAGACGCCGTGACATCGACCCCCGCCACCCGGGATCGATCATGAACCGCCGGTGTTTTCCGCGACCAGAGCATTCGGGGGTTCTCGTGAACAATCTAACGGTGAAAACGAGCACCACATTCGCTTCATGAATCATATCTGACATCAAATAACGATCTTGATCACCCTGTGGACAAGTGACACACCAAGACAATCACCCAGGGGGCCACCTATAGCCTTCGGACAGGCAGAACGCCGGGTTCAGTGCCCTGAAAGGGCAATACTCCGTCTCACGTCTCACGCCTTCAGCGTGAAGGGTTAATGGAGACGCTAACCCCGGGCGGCGTCGCTGCGCTCCTGGCCCTAGGCTATTCCATCACACGCTTTCAGCGTGAACACCGGCGAACGCGAACTCCTTGACAACACTAACCCCTTGAAAAATAAATCACTCTCACTCAGGCATTGAGCCGGGCTTCTTGGTTCTGTGCCCTGAAAGGGCAATACCACATACCCCAGGGCAAGGCTTTGCGCCGCCCTGGGTCGCGGTCCGGAAAATTTAACCTGCCCTGAAGGGGCAATACCACATATCACACACTCTCTTCCGCCCGCGGATCGTAGAGCCGCAGCAACAAATGCTCCTGGCAATATTCCTGGGCATCGACCACGAGCATTTCCTCCGCACGCTGCACAATGTGGAGCAAGTACATCAGGCCGAGGCTGAGCAACAGCGCCACCAGGGTGCAGTCGAAGGCGATCTTCAGCTGATCGGTCGCCTGCTTCGTGAACTCGGACATCTCGACATCGACGACGCCAGCCATGCCGAAGGCACCGGCGAGCCCACGGACGGTGCCGACGAAACCGATGGCGGGGATGGCCCAGGCGAGATAGTGCACGGTGCCCATCGAGGAGGCGAGCCGCGACGCTTCCACATCGGCCTGGTTGCGCACCACCTCGGCGACATCCGGTGCCGACTTCGAGATGGCGTATTTGCCGAGCCCCAGGCGAATCATGTTCGCCAGGATGAAGGGCCGTCGGCCGGTGACGGCTTCCACCTTGCGTGCCAGTGGCCTGGCGTCCTCGGGCAAGATGCGTGAACCTTCATCGGTCGGCAGGAGCCCCATGTGGAAGGCTTGCTTCTGCCGCAGCACTTCGCGGTAGCGACTTTGCAGAATCAGAGCGGCCCACACGAAGCAAAGATAGCACAGGACTTGCTCGGGGCCGAGGAAGAGTTGCGCGAGCCGCTCCGGCGTCCAGCGGGCGAGCAAGTCTGCACGCGATTCGCCGCTGCCGGTGAGTTGCCAGAGTGGAGCGGTGATGCCGCCGACCACAAGCACGGCGAGAAAGAGCAAGAGCCATTCACGGGGTGGTCGGTGCGAAGCCGGGATCGACATGGCGGATTGATTCCATTCCCGCCAGCACGACGGGGTGAACGGGCCGTGCATCCCAACAGCACGGCGAGCCGCACCAATTCGGGTGCGACTGGGCAGAAGTACATTGTCCGCGAAGCGTCTCTGCACATCAAGGTGCAGACCTGTTCACGAGCTCGTTCCGTGACTCTCGGCGTGACAACCCCTCCGGCATGGGTAAACTGGGCGAAGGTTCAACATCCTGCGTTCACCAATCGGGGTTCACGATGCGACGCTTCCTCTTCCTGCTCCTCGTCGGAGCAGCGTTCTTCCCCGGGAATTCGCTCAGCGGCCGCGAATCTTTACACGCCGACCCGCCCGCGTGGGCTCCCACTTTCAAAATGCAGGAAATCGACACAGGCCTCAGCATCGGCTATGCCGTGCTGACGGCCGACATCAACGACGACAAAAAGGTCGATATCGTGGTGGTCGATCAACACAAAGTCGTGTGGTACGAGAACCCCACCTGGAAGAAGCGCGTGATTCTTGAGGGCAAATCAAAGGGGGATAATGTCTGTGCGGCCACGCTGGATATCGATGGCGATGGCAAGCTCGACATCGTGCTCGGTGCAGGATGGAAGCCGTTCGACACGGCCAACCCCGGCACCATGCAATGGCTCAAACGCGGCGCTTCCCTCGAGGAGGAATGGACCATGCACCCACTCCCGTGCGACGAACCCACGGTGCACCGCGTTCGCACGGCCGATCTCGATGGCGACGGCAAACCGGAAATCATCCTCGCACCACTCATGGGCCGCGACGCCACGGCCAAGGCCAACTGGCTCGATGGCCGACCGGTCCGCATCATGGTGTACAAGGTGCCGGCGAAAGACCCTGAAAAAGCGGATTCGTGGAAGCCTTATGTGCTCAACGAAGATCTGCACGTGGTCCACAACATCGACATTGTTTTCAAACCCCACTCGGAATCAGCCGTGAGCATCTTGACCGCCAGCTACAGTGGTGTTGATGCCCTGTGGATCCAGGATGGCAAGGTCACGCGAAAGGTGCCCGTCGGTGCGGGCAACCAGGATAAACCGATGTCCAACCGCGGCTCCAGCGAGGTGCGAAGCGGGCATCCCTACGTGGCACCCTATGCCGCCACGATCGAGCCCTGGCATGGCAACCAGGTTGTTGTCTATGCTCAGGGTGTTGCACGCGACGATAATCAAATCTCCTCGACACGCCTTGTCCTGGATGATCACCTGCGCTGGGGCCATGCCGTCCGCTGGGCGGATCTCGATGGCCAGGGCGGTGATGAACTCATCATTGGCGTGCGCGATGATCCCAATGTGAAGCAGGGCGACACCTTCACCGAACGCCGCGGAGTGCGCATTTACAAACCCACCCAGGACGAGGGCAAGAAGTGGGAACGCTTCATCCTCGACGATGGCGGAATCGCCGTGGAAGACCTCACCGTGGCCGATCTCGATGGCAATGGCAAACCCGACATCATCGCCTGCGGCCGGGCCACCAAGAACGTCCGCATCTACTGGAACCAGGGGAAATAACGATTCACTTCTTCGCGTCGTCCTTTCCCTGTGATGCATAGACCGGATTGAGCCCGACTTCCCAGCGTCGGGCTTTCAAATCGTGGCCGATCGCAGCGTAATGTGCGAAAAGCTTGCGCTCGAGTTCATCGGCTCGCTCCGTCTCCACGGACGCAAGGTTCTTGAGTTCATGTGGGTCGTCCGTGAGATCGTAGAGTTCTCGGCTGCGCGTTTCGAGCGTATAGATGAGTTTCCACCCAGCGGGCGTGGTGATGCATCGCTTGTATGTGTACGCCCGATAGTCGGTTTCAGAGAAAATATCGCGATTGACGGGAACGCCACCGCACGCCGGCACGAGGCTATGCCCGCGCAGCTGACTGGGAGCGGACAGATCCATCAGATTTAATATCGTCGGCATGACATCAATTGTGCCGATACGATCGTGGATCATGGTTTGTGAGTTTTGCCCTGGCAGGTGGATAAACAGTGGCACGTGCAACTGTTCCTGGTAGAGTGTAAAACCATGATCAAGCCGGCGGTGTTCGTAGAACTCCGTGCCGTGGTCCGATGTGAGAATGAAGAGTGTTTTCTCACGGATTCCAAGTTTATCGAACTCAGTGAGAAAGTGTTGGAAGCGGGCATCGGCACGCTGGATTTTCTCATCATAAATGGCACGCCAGAATCGCACATCCTGTTCTCGCAGTGTCAACTGGCCACGGTCGAGGCCCTCCTCGCGAAGCGCCTCCTGCTCGAGTTCGGAACCCAAATATTTGCCATCATAGTTCTTGTGTACGAAGCGGTAGTCGTAACCACCGGGTGGGACGTTTTGGCCATGGCAATCGTAGCCGTGGAGAAAGAGAAAGAACTTGCGATCCTTGTGATTTTTAAGCCAGGCGAGTGCTCGGGGAATGCTGAAATCGAAGCTACCGAATTTGGCGGTCTCATGGACGTAGACATCGAAGCCCTGTTCGTAGCCGAAACCGCCACTGACACCGGCGTTGCCAGTGAAGCCCGCCGTGGCATAACCATTCTCACGAAAAATATCGGCAAGCGTCACAAGATGCGGTGCGAGTTCCTTGAGGTTGGCTGGCTTCTTCACCTCACGATTGTAAATCGCGTACTTGTTGGTCATCCGATGCTCGGACGGATAGACACCGGTGAACCAGGTCATGGAGGCCGGCACCGTCCACGAAGCCGCGGAGATGATGTTTGTGAAGGTGAAGCTCTTGCGAGCCATGGCATCGATGGTTGGCGTGGTTTCTCGATCATATCCCAGTGAATGGACGTGTGAGGCTTGCAGCGCATCGAAGCTCACGAAGATGAGATTGAAGTCCTTATACTTCATCGGCAGCGGCAAATCATTGACCACCTCGGGCGTGGCCACCGGCTCCCCGGCAGGTTTCTCCCGCTGGCATCCAGAAATGGTCAAACCAAGAAATGTGAGGAAGACGAGATAACGCATGAGGATCACTTTTCAATCGAGCGGACAACGCGGAAGCCGAGATAACTCTTGTGATCGTCCGGGGTGAGCCAAAAGCGACTGGAAGAACGGCTACTGCGTTCGGGCAGCAACCACGAACCGCCACGGACGATCCGATGGTGCCCCTCGTCAGGCCCCATTGGATCGTCGATCGGAGATTTCAAATAATAGTCCCGACCATACATATCCTCACACCACTCGGCGGCATTGCCGTGCATGTCGTAGAGGCCCCAACGGTTGGGGAGATAGCTGCCTACCGTTGTGGTGCGGCCGAGATCTTTCCATTTCGGGGACGAGCCATAGCCAACCGTGACGGAGCCCGCCTTCACATTGGCTTCTTCACCTGTGTTCTCACTCCCGAAATGGAAGGGCGTCTTCGTCCCGGCTTTGCACGCGAATTCCCATTCCGCCTCGGTCGGCAAGCGATATCCCGTGCCCCCCCGAGTCGTTACTTTCGCCGATTTGATGGAATGATTCTCACGTTCCACGTTGTCGATCTGGTAGTAGGGTTTGAAGCCATCTCGCTCACTCAATTGATTGCAAAATGCTACCGCATCGTACCAGGTCACACGCTCGACGGGAAAATGCGCTGTAATTTTTCCCGGCACGAAGTCGGGATTTGTCGGCGTGTTGGTATGCCAGCTGGGGTTCGCATTCATGACTTTCTCGTATTCACCCTGAGTCACCTCATAAATACCGATGTAGTACGGTCGCGTGATACGAACGCGGTGTTCGGTTTCATCATGACTCCGATTTTTCTCCAGTTCCCAGGAGCCCATTTTGAACTCGCCGGCCTCGATCAGGACCATCACCATTCCGACACCCGGGCTTCGAAATTCCTTTGGTAACTGCTCGGTCTTGAAAGTCGTTGGCGGGTCTGATTTTGATGTCGGTGGGGGAACGGGTTGCGGTGTGGCCACGGTCGGCTCTGTCGGCACGGGACCGGGCGAGGCGGGCGAGGCGGCGGCGGCAATCGGTTGGTCGGCCACTTCTGCATCACGCCCGGAGTCGCGGCCAGAGTGCCAGGCGAGCATTCCACCTATGCCGACAGCCACGCCCGCCAGAAAGCACAGCAGAGGCCAGATTCGTGATCGTTGTGCCTGAACTGGCACGATCGACGGCTCGGCCGGTGTCGGCACCGGGGCTGGAACAGGTGGCTCGGCGCAATTCGCTTCATTCTCGCTGCAGACCGGGCACGCGTGTTCCTCCATCAATTCGATGGCGCGGAGCAAGCCACAGCCCGGACAGGGCACCGTGCGTGGCGAGTTTTGCTCATCACCGGCTTCTGGCAGAGGCTGCTTCATCACCTCCTATTAGACCGACTCTGCTGCCCACGCACCATTCTCATTCTCGATCGAACCACGATATCATTTGACACTGGCACTCACTTGCGGGCATGATGGCGCAGCCAGTTCTTATTCGCTCGTACCCGTTCGGGTTGTTCACGTTATTGGAGGGCATCATGCCTCGCTTTCGTTCGGGCTTCACGCTTATTGAGCTGCTGGTGGTCATCGCCATCATTGCCATCCTGATCGGATTGCTGCTCCCGGCCGTGCAAAAAGTGCGCGAAGCCGCGGCCCGCAGCAAATGCACGAATAACCTGAAGCAACTTGGCCTTGCCGTTCACAATTACCACGATGCGATGGGGTACATCCCCTATAGCACGACCTACGGCGACGGCGGTGCACCACCTGTCCACAATGGTCGTGGCTGGACGCTGGAAGTGCTCTCGCAGATCGAACAGGGAGCACTCTTCAACCAGCTTGAACCGAGCCGCTCCCAGACGTACACGGCCAACCCGAACGGGTTGAAGGGAACGAACATGGTGGCACTGCTCCAGACGGCCCCGGCCACCTTCAAGTGCCCCTCGGATGGGTTGAGTCAGCAGACGTATAACGACCAGGCCCAGATGGGTGGTGTGAACTGTGCCCCGACAAACTACAAAGGTGTGCTCGGCACCGCCAATATGGGCGGTGGTGGCACCGGCACCGCAGACTTGCACAGCAACATCGGCAATAACGGGCTCTTCTACCGCAACAGCTATCGCGAGAAAATTAACTTCTCGTCCATCACGGACGGACTCTCGAACACCCTGGCGATTGGCGAAGACGTGCCTGCGTACAATTCGCACTCCGCGTTGTTTTTCTCGAATGGCGATTATGCCGCCTGCCATCTGCCGATCAATACCTTCAATGAGCCGGCGAATACGACACGCACGAACTGGCCCAAGGCCATCTCGTTCCGCAGCATGCACACGAACGGTGCGAACTTTGCGATGGGCGACGGCAGTGTGCGGTTCATTCCAAAGTCGATTGATTTTGCCCAGTATCAGCGGGCCTGCACCCGCAACGGCGGCGAGGTGACGAACTTGCCGTGATGCAGGCCAAGCCCGGCCCGCCAGTCACGGCGGGCCAGGCGACCTTTCGTACTCACTTCGCCAAGTCAACGCAGATGATTTCCTTGTCGTTGCGGATGAACGCCTTCTTGTTCGCATAGGCCGGGGCACACCAGACCACCTTGCGGCCAAAGGCGGCACCGGTCTGGTCGATGACCTTGGCGCGGTCGATCTCGTCGTAGCCTTCAGGCGTGAGCTTGCCAATCACGAGATCGCCCGTCTCGGCGAAGAAGAAGAAGCGGTCGCCGTTCTTCACGATGAAGGCGGTCTCGGAGCCGCGAGCCTTGCCGCCACCCACCGGGCCGGGGCCTTCCCACACGCGTTTGCCGCTGGGAAATTCGACCGCATACATCACGCCGCTGTCGTCGTAGCCGTACAGCAATCCTTCGAGCAAGAACGGCTGCACAGCTCCCGGGAAGATTGCAACATTCTTCTTGTTGTGGAACACCACGTCGATGCCGGGCTTGTCCGCGGTGAGCTTGCCAAGGAGGTTCTTACCGGGGTAGCCCGCGAGGAAGAGGTAGTCACCAATGCGAACGGGCGTCATGACGGAATAGCCCTGCCCCAGTGCGAATGGGGTGAGCCAGTACTGTTCGCCGGTCTCGGGGTTCACCGAGTATGCCGAGCGGGTGCCGGCGAGGATCATCTGTCGCTTGCCGCCAGCCTCGATGATGAGGGGGGGCGAGTAGCCCTGTTCCGGTTGCGTGCCGGTCTTCCAGATTTCGGCACCGGTGTCCTTGTCCAGTGCGACGGCGTGGCTGCCATCGCCCCCGGCGAGCGTCACCAGTTTCTTGCCATCGATGAGCGGATGAGCCGCATAGCCCCAGAGCGCGGGCTTGGTTTTGTACTCCTTCACGAGGTTCTTGGACCAGACGATCTTGCCCGTCTCCGCCTCGAAGCAGAAGAGATCGCCCATGGCACCAAGCGTATAAACCTTGCCTTCATGCACATTCGGTGTGCAGCGCGGCCCGCAGGGATAGCTGATCTGGTACGGGCAATCGTATTCGTGCTTCCAGAGAATCTTGCCGGTCTTCTCGTCCAGGCAGAGCACGCGTTCGGTGCTGTTGATCTTCTGCGTGGTGTCGAAGGGGTCGTCCGGGTTGGCAGCGCCCTTGGCGAGCACGCGGTCCGTCACATAGACCTTGCCGCCGTTCACGGCCGGGCCCGCAAAGCCGCCGGCGATCGGCGTGCGCCACACGATCTTGGGCCCACCGGTTGGGAACTTCTCGACGATACCCGTCTCGCGCCAGATGTTATCTCGCTTCTCCCCCATCCACTGCGGCCAGTCGTCCGCCTGCGCGAAGGGTGTTAATAGACAGCCCAAAGTGCATAGAGCCAATATCCGGGTTACCACAGCGAACCTCCGTGTGAAGTTGATGCCCGGCCATCATGTTCTGCCAATTCACGCGGGGCAAGTTGAATTGCACACAAGCGAAGTGCATCCAGCCCTGATTCTGCGTTTCGCTTTCCGCACTCCGCTGATAGAGTGTGTGCGTCGACCAGGTGTCGATTCCGTTTCTTTGCGTTTGGAGATTTCCCCCATGCGAACTGCTGCCGCACTGGTGCTGTGCCTCGCCTTTGCACCCGTCGCCGTTGCCGACGATCCCGTCGTGCTGAAGTGGGTGCTCAAGGAGGACGACACGTTCTATGCCAAGTCGGTCGTCCTCAACGACATGAAGATCGAGGTCCTCGGTATGAACCAGGACGTGAACATGAAGATGACGACGGTGACCAAGTACAAGGTGAAGTCGGTGAAGCCCGACGCCACGGTCGTGGAAATGACGTACACGGATGTGCAGATGGATGCGGATGCGCTGCCCGGTGTTGGCAACATCGGCGAGAAGATGAAGGGGCTGATGCTCACCGCCACGTTCGATCAGGACATGGAGATCACCAAGGTCGAGGGCTACGACAAGTTTCTGGACAAGCTCGCCGACGGCGACCCGATGACGAAGCAACTGATGCAGATGGTGATGCCGGAATCGGCCTCGCGGGCGATGTTCGGCCAGGTGTTCATTCCGCTGCCGGCGAAGGGTGTCAAGACGGGTGAATCCTGGGCCCGCACCGAGAAACTGCCGCTCGCTGGCCTCGGCGACCTCACGAGCAAGGCCAAGTACACCCTCGAAAGCAGCACGGACGGCATCGCCAAGGTGAAGCAGGACGCTCAGATGACCTTCGCACCCGGTAAGGGCGGCGGCCCCAAGGGATTGCCCTTCAAGATCACCAAGGCCAACCTCAAGAGCGATGACTTCACCGGTTCGCTTCTGTTCGATGTGAAGGCGGGTCGGCTCAAAGAAATGAAGCAATCGATGACCGTGAAAGGCACCATCACCATCTCGGCCGGCGGCCAGGACATCGATGCAGGCATTGAGCAAAAGTCCGTCACCACCGTGACCATCAGTGAGAAGAACCCGGTAACGGATTGACGATTTCCGATTGATGATTGCAGAAGGGGTTGTGCGATTGCGTTACTGCGAATGCATGACGCATACGAGGACGAAGTGTGAACGAGAGCAACCCTCCGTTCTCGATCACACTTCGCGTCACTTCTAGAGCCTCGTTGCGGAATCCGGTTGCCTTAAAGCCGGGCATGGCTACCATCACTTCCGTCGGCACTCACTCCCCAATATCGCAGCGGAGGCTTTACGCCATGTCGAAAATGTACGTCGGCGAAGGATTGGTTATCGAGGGCAGCGACCTCGACAACGTGGCCCACATCGATCTGATGATCGGGCCAAAGGACGGTCCGGTCGGTGTCGCGTTCGCCAATGCGCTCGCCAACCAGAGCGCAGGCCACACCAATCTTCTCGCCGTGGTCTCGCCGAATATCGTCTGCAAGCCGGCCACCGTGATGATCACCAAGGTGACGCTCAAGGGTGGCAAGCAGGTGATGCAGATGTTCGGCCCGGCCCAGGCCGCCGTGGCTCGCGCTGTCGTCGATAGCGTGGTCGAGGGCGTCCTTCCGAAGGATCAGGCCGAGGAATGGGTCATCGTCTGCGGCGTCTTCATTGCCGCCTCGGCGAACTCGAACGCCAAGATTTACAAGAACAACTACGAAGCCGTGAAGCTCGCCATCAAGCACGCCATGACCGGCAAGCCCACCATCGATGAGATCATCGCCAAGAAGGAAACCAAGCACCCGTTCGAATAATGCAGATTGCGGGTTCGGAATGCGGAACGAAAAACCGTCGTTCCGAACCCACCGTTGGTTGATGCACTCACTTCCCATCCGAATCCCGCATCCACACCATGGCCGAAAAACCCACGATTCTCCTGCAACTGGATACTGACCCGCTCCCGAGTGTCTTTGATCGGGTGGTGGCGGTCGATGCCGGGGTGCAACAACTCTTCAGCTATGGCGGCATCACTCCGCAGAACGTGATGCCGTTGGTTCATGGCTGCATCTTCACACGTGGGCCCAAGGATCTGCACCGCACCGCCATCTTCATCGGCGGCTCCGATGTTGCGGCCGGGGAAGCCGTGCTGGCAGAAGTCCGCAAACACCTCATCCCGCAATATGGCCTGAGCGTGTCGCTGATGCTCGATTCGAACGGGGCCAACACCACAGCCGCGGCCGCGGTTCGCGCGGCGGCCCGCCATCTCGATCTGAGCAACACGGATTCGCTCGTGCTCGGCGGCACCGGCCCGGTGGGTCAGCGTGTGGCCCGGCTC
>JBGSZR010000166.1:0-11220 GCA_041750275.1 Gemmataceae bacterium | reverse complement strand
GGACGGATCCGGGTCGAGCACCTGCGCCAGGAAGACCCAGAGAGTGACCAGCGGCGTGAACAGCCGCTCGCGAAAGGAGATGCATTCACCGCCGTGGGCTCGCTCGACCTCATCGGCGGTCAGCTGGCCGGCGAAGGGGAGACCGGGGGCATCGACCAACCGTTGGCGGAATCGTCGACAGCCGCCGGCCGTGCGAGTGGGAACCATGACTGGCATCCTTGCGCCGGGATCGAAAAGCGTCCCTCACGATACCAGACCACGATGCTCGCTTTAAGCGTCAGGACCACCTTTGGTTGCGGCTAAAGTCAGTGCCATTCCCCTTAACACCCTGTCCGTTTTTCGTGGGAAACTCCAGTTGTCGCGGCAGTGCCTGGATCAGCGGATCGAGTCGCAGGACGAGTTGCTCAAGCAGTTGGAGCCGTGGCAGACTGCACGGAACGACCGGGCGATCGGGGTGAAGTGGCGATTCACCACCGCCGATGCCCGGATCAAACTTCGCCGACTCTACCCCGCAATACAATACGGTTGAACTACTAGTGACCACGAGGCGTCGAACGGCCAAACGCTCCTGAAAAGGGAGAAAGCAGACTGAGAACCAGAGTTTTTCCGCACTCTGCTCGGTCAGCTTGTTGGCCAGGTCAGATCCATGCAGTATGAGGCGATACACTGGTCAGACGTGGTCGTGCGATGTGGAGCCGAACTGCAGACCGGCCCCAAGTTGGGGCCGGTCGTTTCCCATCACTTTCCGTCGGGAATGGTCCAGAGCACTACGCTGCCATCCTCGGCTGCCGTGATGATGGCAGAGCCGGTTGGTGTGACGATCAGCGCGTTCACTGGTGTCTTGTGTGGCTTGCGTTTCACCGCGTTCAGAACGGGATCGGTGCCCGAACGATCCCAGACTTGTAGATAAGGGATGGCACCTGAAGCAGAAGGTTCCAGCATCACCGCCACACGCATCGCGTCCGCAGTGGTTGCTGCCAGGCTCACGCGATGCACAGTCCCGGCCACGGGAAGGCGGAACACCTCCGAGATCTTGCCATTTTTCAACGCGGTCCGTGCTACCACTTCCTTGCCATCCGGACTGTTGACAACGAGGCCTGTGATGGGAGACACAGCCACCGGTTCGACGATCCGCTTCGCGGGGTTGAAGGCCAGAAACGGCTTGCTGTAGTCGAGGGGGCATGCACGGGTATCCACGTTTTCGTTCTCGGCCCAGTTCCAAAGGCTGATGGAGTACTGGTACTCGGTCCAGGTTTGCACTCCCCGCAGCTGGCCTGTATTTGGGTCCACGGGGAGGTAGTCGTCATAACCAGGGACCGGCGGCAGATTCTTCTCCCATTCCGGGCGGTTATCCTGGGTTCGCTGAATCGACCCGGACACGTGATGGATGGCGAGGAGCTTGCCATCGGGTGAGAAGGCGAGATTGTTCACGGCTACGGCGCTCGCCTGGATCTCGGTGACCGGTCGGCGGGTGGTCAGATCCCAGATCTTCACAACCCCCTTGTTGCTGACGGCCAGCAGTTTGCCATTGGGTGAGAAGGCGATGCAGCCTGGCGAACCATTCCCTGCGAAGGTACCCAGGGGCTTCCCATCCGGCACGGACCAGAGCCGGACGCCGCCTGTCACATCGATCGCGGCCACCGACTTGCCATCCGGGCTCAGCATCAGCCCGACCCGATTCCCTTCTGCACACAGCGGCTTGCCTTCGAGTTCGGGGATCGCCTGCGCCTTGCCGACCGCACAGGTCAGCACCAGCACGGCCAGCATCGTTCGTCGCATCAACCGGTTCATCATTCGTCCTCCAGAGTGCGTCCGATGTCGCGATGTGCAACATCCGGAATACAGACCGGATCGAAAAGCGAGTGCGGAAGCGGACAAAATATTTTGGGTCCGCTCGGGGTCGTGATCTTCGATGTGAGAATGTCGTCGGCAATCAGCCGAGGATCACACACAAGGAGAAGCCATGCTTCGCAAGATTTTCATCCGGTCATTGCTCGTGGTCGCGGTGCTGGGCGTTGGGTTTGTGGGTTGGCTCAACTATCGCGAAGTGCAATCCAGCACGTGGTCGCGTGAGAACAAGATCCAGACTCTCGAACTGCGCATCGCAGAGTTGCGGGGCGAGATCCTTCAGAGTGCCGCCTACGCGGAACGCTGCCGGAACCAATCGGAAACAGCGCGTGCTCGCGGTGAAGACCAGGGCTTTCGAGATGCCGATGCGTTGACGAGACGAGCGGACCAGGCCGAGGGTGAGGTGATGTACAAGAACACGCAGTTGCTCAAGGCCGAGGCGGAGCTGCGCTGCCTGCGTGAGCAGAAGTGAGATGGTGGATCAAGGCGAAGCATTCCACACGGTCAGTTCGCCATCGTTGAAACTGCCGCCGGCCGCGATGAGTGCTTGACCATCGTGGGTGAAGGTCAGGCACTTCACGGGCATGGTGGTGCCGGGCAGGTTCAACAGCAGATCGAGTGTGTCGGCGTTCCAGAGCCGCACTGGCTGATCCACGCCGCCGGTGGCGAGCGTCTTGCCGTCGGGTGCGATCACCAGTGCGGTGATCCGGGCTTCACCCACGAGCATCTGCGTTCGCAGGGTGCCCGCGGCAACATCCCACGACTCGAGAGCCTGGCCTGACGAGGTTGGGGCGTCCTTCTCGAAATGATGGATTGCCGAGTGCAGCGTTCTGCCATTGGGCGCAAACGCGAGGGCGTTCACGCGGCCCATGTTCTCAGGCTTCCAGATGGCGGCGATCGAGCCCGTCCGAAGATCGATCAGCGTGATGGACGCGCGCCGTTCCTCGATGCTGGCATCGGCCGAGTAGTTGCGATCCGTACCCACGGCAAGCATGAGGCCATCCGGCGAGGAACTCATCGCTGTCACACCCTGGGGGAAGTGAATGGGGCCGAATCGTGGTTTCAATGTGCTTCGATCCCAGATCAGGATTTCGCCTGCCACGCGTGTTCCGAACATGCCGCCGCTGCCGCTCATGAGAGTGTTGCCATCGGGCGTGAAGGCGAGCGCTCGCACGGTTGCCTTGTGACCGGGCAAGGTGGCGATCACGGTTCCGGTACGGCGATCCCAGAGTTTCACGAGGCGATCCCAGCCGCCGGTAGCCACGGTATTCCCATCCGGTGAGATGGCCACGCACATCACTTCGGTGGCATGACCCATTTGCGGGGCATCCGATTTCGTTCCGCTGAGTTGTCTCAGGTGTATCGCGGTTGTGGCATCCCAAGCGTCAAGCCGGTCCGAACTGAAGCCGGTGAAGAACTCCTGGCCGTCGGGGTGGAAGCTGAACCAGGAGAACGCGGTCTCTGGCACCAGTTGAGTGCGGGCCCGTTCGCGCCCGCTACTGGCTTCGAGCAGAATCACGCCTGCACCGGGAGTCGGGTAAAAGCCCAACATCCAGGCCACGGCAATGGTCTTGCCGTCGGGACTTATCCCGGCATCCTTACAGACTGCGTCATCGGGCAGGTTGAACTCCGTAATCGGCTCCAAGGTGCTGGCATCCCAGACGCGGATTCCCTCGACAGCGACAGTGAGAAAGCGTTTGCCGTCTGGGTAGAACTGCACGCGGTTCAGGAATGACCGATGGGCGGCGGGAATCGTTCGGCGAATCTTCTTTCCCTCCACATCCCACACCACAAGATCACCCTGTGCGGCACTAAATTGTGTGATCGTGCTGCGACCCACGAGGAGCGTCTTGCCATCGGATGAGAGTGCGGCAAGGCCGGGGTTGCCGCCGATCTCGGCGTGGACGAGGAGTTTCCAGCTATCGCAGTCGAAATAGCGAACGGTACCGTCCTGGATTCCGGTCACCATGAGTCGTGCCGGGTTGCCCTGGAACTCAATCTCGGTCTGGCCACGCGGACCAGGCAGCACGGCGACGATCGCTCGAGTCCTGGCATCGCGTACGGTCAACACGGTCGGCAGTATCCGGCCATCGTATCGCGGCTCAAAGTCCACATGAACCCGACCATCCGGTGAGACGAACGTCGGGCGGTCTGTTCGCATGCGGTTGTGTATTTTGCCCGTGCTAATATCGATATCGGTGAGTTCGCAATCGGAGTAATCCCGGCAGCGTATGATCACCAGTTCATGGCTTCCCGGTCGAACGTGGATGGCCCGAAACAACCGACCATCACCCTGCCAGCGGTTGCGGGGTGCGGGGGTTTGCAGGTCCCACGTGCGTATTTCTCCTGCTCGATGGCCCAACCCGGGGTGGAATGCAGGTGGATCGCCCTTCGTGGTCGGCGAATTGAAGAATGAAGATTCCGTGGCCCCCACCGTGATGATCTCGCCATCGGGTGCCACGGCGACACCATTGACCGGGTTCAATGCTTGCGAACGCCAGGTGATGCCGGGTTCTGCGGTCGTGTCCCACAAAAAGAGGTTGCCGCGCGAATCACCCGAGACAAGCACCTTCGAATCGGGCGAGAAGGCGAGCGTGGTGATCAGGTGGCGGTGTCCGCGCCAGATCGCCTGTTCGAGCCCGCGGTGTGGATCCCAGATTCGCACCGTGTTATCGGCACCTCCACTCGCGAGCAAGGCATGGTGCGGTGACCACGCCAGTGCGAACGGTGAGGCTGTGTGCCCCTTGAGCCAGCGAACTGGTTGCTTGCGTGTGAGATCCCAGATGGTGAGCGAGTTCGAGCCGCCGGCACTGGCGATGAATGATCCGTCGGGTGGGGCGGCCGAGTGGAGAAAGCCCGACTCATGACCGAAGGAATTGAGGTGATCGATCAGTTGACCGCTCTCGACATCATAGCACTGAAAGGCATCGCCGCACGCGATGCCAACGAACTTGCCATCGGGCGTGAAGAACGGGACCGTTGGGACATCCGAGCCCACACCGGGGTGCCAGTTCTGAAGAGACCGATCGGAGAAGGTGTGCAATACGGAGCCATCGAGTTTGCGAATCTGAAGTGTAATGCCGGCAGTGCTTTTGCCGATCGTGGCCAGGCGATCCCCGCGGGGGGACCAGGCAAACGAGAGAATGCTCTGGGCGCGGCTAGAGAATAACCGCATCACCTGGCGCGTGTGGATGTCGATCAACCTCAGCGCGCCGCCCCAGGCCACACCCAAAGTATGCCCATCCGGGGCGAAGGCGATCCGCACGGGAAAACGGTCGTCCTGTAGGCGTTGCCCCTGGCGCATCACTTCGATCGTGGTGATGTCTGCGGCTTCGGTTTTCTGAAGCTGAATTGTTGCGAGCGTTTCAGCCGGGCCGCCGATGTCGCGGGTCACGCCCTGGATCACATGATAGCGTGCTAGTGGCTCCCCCATGCCGCCGATCACGGCGAGGCTGCATTCGGCCGTTCGAACACGCTCCGCGACCAGCGTGAGATGACCGTTGCGATCCTGTGTCCCGACAATCCGATCACCCACCTGGATGCGGCCATCCTTTTCGGCCGATCCTCCGGGGGTCACATTTTTTACCATGATCGTATCGCCTTGCCAGTTGAAGCTAATGCCGATGACCCCATTAAGCAGGTAAATGGTGCGGACGAGTTGACCCGTGGCCGGATCCCATAAGGCGATCGTGGCATCCGGGCTGGCCGTGGCGATCAACTTCCCATCTGGTGTGAACGCGAGACCTGATATTTGCCGGGAATGGGCAGCCCATGTCCGCAGAGCCTGTCCCCTGGAGAGTGCCTTCAGATAGCGCCACTCGAAGCCGCGAAGGTCACTCTCACCTTCGCGCGGCACCAGGTCAGCGAGCCGGGCATCGAAGGCATGGGGCTGCCAGATGTTCCACAACTCCGCTCCGCCCTGGATTCGATCGTTGTACCGTTGTTGAGTTGCGAGCTGCTCACTCAGGATGGCTCGTGCGGCATTTTGCGCGGCCCACTCCGAATTTTGCTTAGCCTCATTGGCCTTCTCGAGTGCATGCTGTGCCGAGTCTCGTGCCTTCTGCCACTGCCAGAGCACGCCAGCGGTTCCCAGTGCGAACACGAATGCCAGCGATACGAGCAAGCTGGCCACGGCGGGATTGCGGCGACACCAGCGCCAGCCGCGTGTCGCACTCGAGAGCGGCCGGGCCTCAATTGGTCGACCCTCGCGAAACCGCGCCAGTTCCTCGCTGAGCATTGCCACGCTCGGATATCGCTGTGCTGGTTGCTTTTCCAGGCACTTCCGGATGATTGTGTCCAGGTCCCGGGGCACATCGGGTCGTTGCCGCCTCACCGGCACAGGATCATCGTGCAACACCATCTTGAGGGTTTCGAGCGCGGTGCCGCCCATGAGAGGCGGCCGACCCACGAGCAATTCATAGAGAATCGCACCGAGCCCATAGACATCGGAACCGGGCCCCACCAGATCGGAGCGGCCATCCGCCTGCTCCGGGCTCATGTAAGCAGGCGTGCCCACAACGATCCCCGGCTCCGTCTCGTGGGACAGCGTCGAATCCGTGAGTTGCTTGGCGAGCCCAAAGTCAGTGACCTTCGCCAGGAGGTCTGCCGAGGCATCTGCTTTTCGTGCAATGAGGACGTTGGCTGGCTTCAAATCGCGGTGGATCACGCCCGCTCGATGAGCCGCGGCGACCCCGAGTGCCACCTGCTCCACAATCGCCGCGGCCGCCGAGGAATCGAGTGGGCCTTTGCGGGCAAGCTCCTCGAGAGTCCCTCCGCCCACATATTCGAGTGCGATATAGGGGAGAACCCGGCCGCTCGCCGCCATCCACTCGCCGACTTCGTGCACTTGCACGATGTTCGGATGCGGCGTCCGCGCCAGAATCGTTGCTTCCGCCCGAAACCGAGCGATCAATTCTGGCGACATGCGGGCATCGCGAATAAGTTTCAGCGCCACGATTCGATCGAGTGCGATGTGTCGGCCGCGGTACACCACCCCCATCCCGCCGCGACCCAGTTCGGCCAGTATTTCATAACCCGGGATCGATGGCCAATCCGCCAGAATGGTTGTTTCGTGCTGGACACTGCGATGAACTTCGAGTTGAAGCGTTAGCGCCTCGGCGAACTCCGGGAAGCGGGAGGCCAACTCTTCGGACGTGAGCGGCATTCCGATACGCTCACGCAGCAAACACTCGTGAAACACCAGGTCCGGACCATACTCTGGATCATGTCGAAGTGCCGGGAACCGTGCGAAGTAGGTTTCGGCGGGAACACGATCCCCACGCCGCCAGCGGAACTCCTGATCGATGCAGAGAACCGCCACGAGGTCGGCTGTACTCAACGTGTGCTTCGACTCGACAAACGCCGCGACATCCGGCGTCTGCGAGGACCACAGCTTACGATACTCGGCGACCGCATCGACAGTGACAGCCACGGATGAGTCTCCCGAACCAAGTATCCTGGCGATAGCATGACACGATACGGCATGAAACGACTCAAATGAAGCGTTGCTTCATTTCAACCTTCGAGTTCGATTGAATCGAGACGCATCTCGTTCGCCACACGATCGATCGCCCGCTGATATTGCTTGCGGCGCGCCTCGGCCGTGCCGCCAATTCGAGCCGCCACTTCCTCCCACGTCAAATTGTCAGCCTTCAAAAGGTACAGTTCACGCTCGTCCGCGGTGAATTGGGTCATCAGTTGCTCGACCAAATCCTTCGAGGCCACGTAGGCACTTGGTGTTGGCTCTGTCCCAGGCACCGGGCGAAGTTCTCCATCGGGCGTATGTAAACCCTCACGTTGCAAGTCGCCGCCGCGACGTTGCGTACGTTCGCGCCGAACTTCGTCAGTGAGCTTGTTTCGGGTGATTTGCATCAGCAGGTTGAGGAGCTCCTTCGGGGATTGCACTTCGAAATAGCCGAGAGCGGCCCGCACGAAAAAACTGCCGAACACCATCTGACACAGGTCGCTGGCACCGAGCACCTGGCGCGTGCGTGCATCGCGTAACTGGAAGCGTACTTCTCGCCGAATGGCCGGTTCGTAGCGTCGCACCAGCACTTCCGCAGACGCGGCATCCCCGGCCCGCACCCGATTCAACAGTTCGGCAAACGACTCTTCAACAGAATCCGTCGCCATGAATTGCACTGCTCCGAAGCGTGTGTCTTGAGAGGAATTTGCATGCCGATGTACAGAGATACTAGCTCAGGAGGCTGCAGCAAAGACATTGTTTTTTGACACATGAATCGAAGAGGGCCGCGCATAGAATAATGCAGGCACTCAACAGCCTGTTATGAAGCTAACAGTTGGTGGCGGCCATCTCTCATAGTATGAGCTCAGATCAAAAAGCCATTTCCAAGTGACGTAACGGACGACGAGTGGACGTTCGCCGCTCCGTAACTTACTTTATCGCGCCGCGGGCGGACGTCCCACCTACGGACGCAAGACCTGCGGCAGGTGATCAACGCCGTTCGCTGGCTGGTCAAGATAGGGGTCCACTGGCAGCACACCCGGAACAGCTTCCTGTCATGGCCGGCCGTACATCAACAGGCCCAACGCTGGCTGGCGGTGGGGTGCTTCGAGGCCACGCTCCACGAACTCCGGGAAATCACCCGGGTAGACTGGACCGGGTACGACGGGTACGAGCGGCGGCGGGGTCACGGTGATGGTGGCAGTCACCTTACCGAGACCGCTTGGCTTCAGGTCGAACTCCTTGACCGTGTTGCCGATGATTGGACGGCCATCGACGAGTTCGCGGACTTTGCAGGTGGCTTCGACCTTTGCCAGCCCTCGACCGTGATCGCGACCTTCAAGACGGCAGCGTCATTCCCGTCACCACTTTGGTACTGGATCAGATGATGATCTAGTCGAGGATCATGACTCGATCAAAGCTTGGCACCATCTCAGACTACAATTGTGTTTAAACTGTGCCCACTCGAACCATGTTCTGCAGATCCCACGTCTCCGGGCCTGAAACTCGATTTCCTTGGCAACCCAGATTGGGGCGAGGGGATGTCGACGTGCCGGGAACCGCGATCGCACAGCTTCGATGCGAGGACCCAGCCTGTGGAGGGTCGCTTTCCCGCGACAGGACCACCGCAGGTTTACCGCAGGTTATTCGCAGGTTTACCGCAGGTTTCGGTTTTTGAACCGTCGCCATAAGGTCATTACTCAAAACATATTATGACGCAAACGCAGGTTTTGCAGGTTTGGGTCAGGGCCCGCGCGTGTGTGCGGGCGTGCGCAGGCGCACACACACACGCGTACGCGTGCGAGGGGGTCAGAGGGGCAAACCTGCAAAACCTGCGTTCGGGTCGGTCATCGTGTCAGCCCAACGACTTACGCCACGACCACGAAATGGGAAACCTGCGGTAAACCTGCGAATAACCTGCGGGAAACCTGCACCACCGGCCTGAAGTCAGAAACAAGGTGTTTGCGACGGGAACTGATCGTGAGGCCTACCTCGTGTCCGTGTTTGCGCTGAGAACACACGGGGTAGTTGCGCGAGGTCAGCTTTCTTTCTCGGTCCAGATCGAGGAATCACGAAATAAATGGAGACACTCTGCGCGCGGCCGGGGTAGTTCCCTTGGTAGATGCGTGAGTGCGCACAGAGCTGGGGGATGTGACATGGACATCGAAGAGCGGCCGGTCGACTCGATCCGGCCTTACGAGAACAACCCGCGGGTCAACGATGTCGGCGTCGACACCGTGGCTGCGTCGATCCGCGAATACGGCTGGCGCCAGCCGCTCGTCGTGGATGAGCAGAATGTGATCATCGTCGGACACACCCGCTTCAAGGCCGCCCAGAAGCTTGGCCTAACGATGGTGCCCGTGCATGTCGCCCGTGGCCTCACACCCGCCCAGGCACGGGCCTACCGCATCGCCGACAACCAGACCGCCACGCTCTCCACCTGGGACGATGACAAGCTGCCACTCGAATTGCTGGCCCTGCAGAGCGAAGGCTTCGACGTGTCCCTCACGGGCTTCTCCGCTGATGAACTGCAGGCACTGCTCGCACCCGCACCCACCGCGGGCAATGGCGACCCCGACGAGGTGCCGGAACCACCTGCCGACCCCATCACGCAACCGGGTGACCTGTGGGAACTCGGCCGCCACCGGCTGCTCTGTGGCGACGCCACCAAGGCCGACGATGTGAAGCGTGTGCTGGGCGATACACCCGCGGACCTGCTCCTGACCGACCCGCCTTACGGCGTGGGCTATGTGGGCAAGACCGCCGAGGCCCTGACGATCGCCAACGACGCCCTGGACGCCGAGCACTACCGCCGCTTCCTGGCCGACGCCCTGACAGCCGCGGCCTTGCACCTTCGGCCGGGCGGGTCGTTCTACATCTGGCACGCCGACACGGCTGGACTGCCCACACGTGCAGCCTGTGCCGCGGCCGGCCTCACGGTGCGGCAGTGCCTCGTCTGGGTCAAGTCGACGCTCGTGCTGGGCCGGCAGGATTACCAGTGGAAACACGAACCCTGCCTCTACGGCTGGGCTGACGGTGCCGCCCACACCTGGCTCTCCGACCGCTCCCAGACCACCGTGCTCGAGTTCGACAAGCCCTTACGCAACGGCGATCATCCCACCATGAAGCCGGTGGCCCTGTTTGCCTACCTGCTGCGGAACTCGTGTCCTCCCGGCGGCCGGGTGTTCGACCCGTTCGGCGGCAGCGGCACGACGCTCATCGCCGCCCAGCAGGAAGGCCGCACCGCAGCCCTGCTCGAACTCGACCCGCGCTATTGCGATGTGATCATCAAGCGATTCGAGACGTTCACGGGGGTGAAAGCCCGAAAACCCTGACAAACTGCGGACAAACTGTGACATTTTGCGGTGCTGTGGGATCAGGGGCCGGCATGACGGTCGAGGTGCGATGATGCCGAAGCGTGGTGCGAACCTGGAAGCACGCTTGGATCGGCTCGTGAATGCGATCCGCGACCGGACCCCGGCGAGCCTGTTCGACGTGGTCCAGGCGGTGGCAGTGAGCAAGGCAGGGGAGATGCAGCCCGGGCTCTACCCCATTGGCCCGCCGGGCTCGACGGCCGGGCTGCTTGTCTATGACCCATCAGAGGGGAAGCCGCGTGTGCCGGCCGGGCGGATGTCGCCGTGGGGGTTGCTGATCGTGTCCGAAGGGGCGACGCTCGACACGGTGTTGTAAGGTGAATCATGACCAGACCGCAACGCAAGAAGCTCGACGAACCACTGATGATGGCGTTGGCCTGCGGGGCCTCGGTCGAAGCGGCCGCGAACCAGTGCGGGCTGAATGTTCGCACCGTCTACCGTCGGCTCACGGACGCCGACTTCCGGAAACGCCTCGACGCCCTCCGCACCGATATGGTGACACGCTCGGCGGGGATGCTCACGGCCGCGGCCGGG
>JBGSZR010000165.1:0-49850 GCA_041750275.1 Gemmataceae bacterium | reverse complement strand
ATTCACCGCATTGAGCCAGCCGAAGCCGAGTGATTGTGTATAGGTTTGTGAGGGTAACACACCTGTGAAACCGGTCTGTGTTGGAGAACTCCCCAGATTGAAATCGAAACGCTGGGCCGTCGCCATGGCCGGCGGCGGCGGCGGCGTGAACACCTGCACCTGCGGGTTCGGCAACAGGTACGGATTCGGCGACACCGCCAGTGCACCCGCCGCGGTCGGGCCCACGAGGCCAGTACCGCTCGCACCCGTCACATCGGTGATCGTGATGAGCGAATCGCCCGTGCCGAGTGGCCGCAACACCTGGAAACTGTAGGCTCCGTTCGCATCAGCAATGATCTGGAAACCCTTCACCGCCGGGTCCGCATCGACACCGATGAGCGTGCCGAACTGCGGTGAGACCGTGAGTTCCGCGAACGGCGCCGCACCCGTGCCCGTGTATGCGTCTGTGGTATTACCGTCAGATGTCACAGGAGAATTCAGCGGTTCACCGTTCCGCAAGAGTTCAAGGGATGTGATGTAGGATAGAGGTCTCACATCGAGTGCATTGATGGTCCAGAATCCCCCGGATACACCTTCAATAGTGACATAGATGGCATTGTTCGGGCCCGGGTTAAAAAGACCGGAGTGTGAGACGAACTGATAGGACTGGCTCGCAGTGGTGAATGTGTTGCCATCGGGGTTCAAGCGTGTCGTAGGGCCGCTAAGACTTGTGCTCAGATAGACATTGAGGCCAGATCGGGCGGAGAAACTATCACCTAAAATCGCCGTGACCTGGATGACGCGATCAGGTTCGACCGCCACGCGGAAGACACCATTCTGGGAGCCGCCACCGGCATTGCCCCATTCGCCATCACGGAGCAGATCCGAGAGCGGCTGTGTGTTCGGGTTCGCTCGATGAAATGTGCCTCGGCCGAGATTCACCCATCCTACTCCGACACTCGCGTAGGCTCCGCTGATTGGAGTGTCCGTTGACAGCACGGGCAGAAAGCCCTCTTGAACGACGCCATTGCCGAAATCAAACGAACCACCTTTGCCCAGTGGCACAGCGGTCGAAAGACTGAGAATCGTTCCAGTGAGTGAAGGAATAAAAGTGATGAAGTAGTTCAAGCCCCCGTTTCCATCGACGACAAATCCTGTTGGGATCAGTGCTTTGCCGGTGCCTGGTGTTGGTGTGTCGTAGTTCTGGCTGAACACGGTGACGTCACCCGGTGCGAGTTCTCCAGAAGTGATGACTGGCGTGGCAGTCGCACTGGTTGTGCCATCAAATGGTTTGGTGTTGGGTGAACCGGAAACGGTGATCAGCCGTGGCGTGATGTCAGCAGCACTCGTCGGTGCGGTGAGCGTGTAGTTGCTGGCGGAACTGCTACCGAGGCCGAGGCCCGAGATCGCCACGGGGATGGCGGTGCCCACATTCGCGGAGGCGAACGTGCCGACCGGCGTGCCGGTGAGCGTGACCGTGTCGCCACCGAACACGCCGACGAGTGATGCGGTGCCCGTGACTGTCGCGGCGAGGGTGCGGTCGTAAACCTTGGAGTTCGCCGTGAGGCCACTGACGGTCAAGCCGAACGGCGTGATGTCGGCAGCACTCGTCGGTGCGGTGAGAGTGTAGTTGCTGGCGGCGGTGCCATCGAGACCGAGGCCCGAGATCGCCACGGGGATGGCGCTGCCCACATTCGCGGAAGCAAAGGTGCCGACCGGCGTGCCGGTGAGCGTGACCGTGTCGCCACCGAACACGCCGACGAGTGATGCGGTGCCCGTGACTGTCGCGGCGAGGGTGCCGTCGTAGACCTTGTTGTTCGCCGTGAGGCCACTGACGGTCAAGCCGAACGGCGTGATGTCGGCGGCACTCGTCGGTGCGGTGAGCGTGTAGTTGCTGGCGGAACTGCCACCGAGGTCGAGGCCCGAGATCGCCACGGGGATGGCGCTGCCCACATTCGCGGAGGCGAACGTGCCTGTAGCTGTGCCGGTGAGCGTGACCGTGTCGCCACCAACCACGCCGACCAGTGATGCGGTGCCCGTGACTGTCGCGGCGAGGGTGTGGTCGTAGACCTTGGAGTTCGCCGTGAGGCCGCTCGTGGTCAGTTCGCGTGGTGTGATCGTCAGTAACGCGTTGCCACTTCCGGCGCTGGTGCTGCCTGTGAATCCTGGGCCGGGTGCATAGGTCGCGGAGATGGTGTGAGCAAGCCCGCCGTTTACAGACAGTTGCGTCGGCAGAGTGGTATAAGTGAAAGTTGCGAATCCGGCACCACTGGAAGTGATGGCCGTCGCTTCGCCGAGTGGGTTTCCATCCGCGAAGAAGCTGACTGTGCCAGCCGGGGTGCGAGTGAACCGCTGCTCGCCGCGACAGTGGCGGTGAACGTGACGGGCGTACCATACTCCGCGGAACTGGTCGATGCCATGAGGGTGGAAGTTGTGGCGGTCGCGGGCGCGGCCGGTGTAAAAGCAATACCGCGGAACGCGGTGTTCGTTGCCGCCGTTGCGATGACTGTCGCGGAGCCTGAAATGGCATTGTTGAATCCAGTGGAATCCGTGAAGGCGTAGAGAGAGCCGCCACCGATAGCCCCTGTGCCGCCAGTGGTTCCGAAGATGGCCACATTGCCAGAGGAGTCGATCGCTCCCGTCAGGCCGCGGACATTGTTTGCTGAAATCGCGCCGCTTGCGGTCCAATTTCCACCTGTGAGGGAATACTTCTGGATTTGATCGACTGCGTCGTCAGCGACGTACAACGTGTCCAAACCCGGAACCGCGGCACTGAGATCGACCAGGAAGAAAGCAGAACGACTCGTGGATCCGAGCACAGGGAAGCCCGGCAGGTTCGTGAATGGCTGCGGACCCGTGAGAGGCAGACCCGTACCCACGGTGCCGATCGCGACTGTGTTGCCTGTGATCGATTTGGTCGAGGCATAGATCTGGCCATCGAAGATATTCACTTGCCGAAAGTCTGCCAGAGTGGTCAACCCCGTGGATGTTGAGGCTCCGAATGTAGTCGACCGAACGCCTCCCGCAGCACCACTCACCCAGAGAGCCGTTCCATTGGTGGAAGCCACGCTCTGCGGTCGGTTCCCCCCACTCCAGTCGGTCAGAGCAGTGGAAGTGTCGACGTTGCCATCAGCGTCGATTCGACCCACGACCCGTGGCACGCTGCTCGTAGTCAGGCCAGAAGTGCCAAGCCCGGCGACATAGCCCGGCAAGACGAGATAACGGCCATCAGCCGAGCGTGTCAGGAACCCCTCTGTGCTTGATGTACCGCTGGCGACGAAGGTACGTTGCGGTCCTGCCCCGTCCGGATCGGTGACGGGCAATGCGATCGACTGCACCAACGTTCCAGCAGGCGTGTACTCATCGATGAACACGGCGGTACCGGAACTGGTCAAGGATGCGCCCTCGACGCCGACGCGGTAAATCGCGAGGTTGCCGGCACCGAAGGCAACGGGCACGACTCGCTCTTCCAGGTTCTCCAGGTGCAAATGAATCTTTTGGTTGCGAAGTTGCGCGCGTGAAATGCCACGGTCGGTCCGATGAGGGAGGAACATGGGCGTCAGCCTCCGAACAGGGTGTATCCAGCCGTGAATGTGGCAAAGAAGAGATGCGGCCGTGCATGCTCGTGCGAGTGCGTGTCCCAAAAATAACCGGACGAATATTCGTTGTAAACGCCCTTGTTTCCGGAAATCACCTGAAGACGCGACTGCCCTGGCCAGCGTGGCGGCAGGACAGCGCGTTCCGATCGAGAACTATGTCTTCAAGATGGATTGCTCCACACCCGAGATATGCAAGCGGTGTGGAGTCTTTGACGGAGAGCGCACGCGAAGTTGCCGACTCACTTGTTTCCGAAGCAGTACAGGTTGTTCGCGGTGCGAATATAGACCCGGCAATCGACCACGGCGGGGGAGGCGTACACGAGTTCGCCCAGGTCGAGTTTCTTGGGAAGTTCGTATTCCTTGCTCGCCTTCACGAGTGCGATCTGGCCCTTCTCGGAGATGGCGAGAATGGTGTCACCGACGAGCACGGGTGAGGCGGTAACGCCGCTGCCGAAGAGGGTTTCTTCCCACAGCGACTGGCCAGATTTGGCATCGGTGCAGCCGACGCGGCCATCATCGTGAACCCAGAACAGTAAGTCGCCCTTGGTGAGCATGCTGGGGACGTATGGGCATTGTTTGTTCACATCCCAGGCCTTGGCTTGCTTCGAAATGTCGCCGGTGCCTTCGGGCTTCACCGCGACCATGTAGCGTGAGTTGCCGCCTTCACCCATGTAGAAAACGAGCAGGCCGGCGACCGAGACGGGGCAGCCAATCATGCGGAGCTTTTTCGGGCTCGGCCAGTCGATGGTGAAGTGCCAGGCCACCTTGCCTGTTTCGGGATCGAAGGCATCGACGCCGGTGGTGCTGCCCACAATAAGCGTTGCGGGTTTGCCGGGTTGCTCGAGCAGGAAGGGTGTGGTGTAGCTGGCACGGTGGGCCGAGCGGTCTGCGGTCCAGGCCTTGTTGCCGGTCTTCTTGTCGAAGGCATACACGACCGCGGAGCCATCTTGATCGAAGTTCACGAACACCTTGTCGCCGTACACTGCGGGTGAATGCCCGGCCCCATGCTCGCTCTTATAGGAGCCGAGGGTCTGGCTCCACTTCTCTTCGCCGGCAAAGTCGTAGGCGTTCAGAATCAGCACGGAGCCATCCCACCAGACACAGTAGATCATCTCGCCATCGCTGGCGGGTGTGCTGGAAGCAAGTGTGTTCTTCGAGTGGATGCCGCTGCCTTTCTCCCGGGTGACGGGCTTGCCGGGCAAGTCCTTGGCCCATTCGGTCGCACCCGTCTTCGCGCTGAGACAGAGCAGCGTGCGTTTGCTGCCATCGCTGGCACCGGTCTGCAGAAAGATCTTATCCTTCACCACGATCGGCGAGCCTGCTCCCTTGCCCGGAATCGCTACCTTCCAGAGTGGGGCCTTCGGATCGATCGGCGGCAATGTGCCCTCGACGACGCCGGTGCCATTCGGGCCACGGAAGCGGGCCCAGTCCGCGGCCTGGAGTGATATGGCGAAACCGAGCGCCAGGCCGGACGCGAAGAGGAATCGAAGCATCAGCTGAATCCTGGAGTGGGGGTGTGGCAGGTTACCGGGCCAATAAACCCGGAACCCGAAGGGCAGGGTAAAGGGATTATCGCAGAGATGCTGGCAGATGCAACGGCGTCGTCGGAGACTCTGTCAAGATGCGAGAGGGCATTTGCACTTGCCCCGGGGGCCCACTTCTCGGACCAATAACATTGCGGAGTTCCGAAATCACCACGAGTGTTGCATGAGTATCTTGTTGAGCGCCCAGGGGCTGACGAAGAGTTACAGCCATCGGCCGTTGTTTGCGGATCTTGCCTTCGATCTGCGTGTGGGCGAACGCATAGGGCTGATCGGGCCGAACGGGGCCGGCAAGTCGACGTTGCTCCGCATCCTGGCGGGCCGCGATGCCCCCGACGAAGGAGCCGTCGCCTCACGCCGCGGCGTCGTCATTGGCTACCTGCCGCAGGACGACCAGTTCGAAGCCGGCCACACGGCGCGTGAAGCCGTGCTCGCGGGGCTGGCTGAGCAGCACCTCGAAGAACACGAACGCGAGACCCGCACCGCCATCACACTCACGCAAGTTGGTTTCGACGATCACGATCAACCTGCCTCGACGCTCTCCGGCGGCTGGCGCAAACGCCTGGCCCTCGCGCGCGAACTCGCCCGTGAGCCGGACTTCCTCATCATGGATGAACCGACCAACCACCTCGACCTGCCCGGTGTGGTCTGGCTTGAGCGCCTTCTTCGCGGGGCCAACTTCGGCTATCTCGCCGCCACGCACGACCGGGCTTTCCTGCGGGCCATCGCCAGCGAGGTCATCGAGATTAGCCGCGTGTATCCCGGCGGTTTCTTCCGCACCGATGGCGGCTTCGATAGCTTCGCCGACAAGCGCGATGCCTTCCTCGATGCCCAGGCCCGGCAGCAAGAATCCGTGGCGAACCAGGTGCGCAAAGAGACGGAGTGGCTCGGTCGCAAGGCCGCCGCCCGCACCCGCAAGGCAAGTTCGCGAATCGAAGCCGCGATGGACCGGCGTGAAGAACTCGCGGATCTGAAATACCGCACCGCAGCCGCGGGAACCGCGGGCATTGACTTCGTCGGCACAGGCCGGCAAACCAAGAAACTGCTCACTGCGAAAGACATTGGCAAATCGCTCGGCGGCAAGCCACTCTTCAGCGGGCTCGAATTCATTCTCTCACCGGGCGACCGGCTGGGCCTGCTCGGGCCCAACGGCAGCGGCAAATCGACGCTCCTCAAGGTGCTCGCCGGCGAACTCGAACCCGATTCGGGCAGTGTGAGCCGTGCCGATGCCGTGCGGGCCGTCACCTTCGAACAGGGCCGTGCCTCGCTGGACACATCCATCACACTAAGACGGGCCCTTTCGCCGAACGCCGAGATGGTCACGTATCGCGACCGCCAGCTGCACGTGGCCGCCTGGGCCCAGCGGTTTCTCTTCCACGCCGAGCAACTCGACCTTGAACTCAGTGCACTCTCCGGTGGCGAGCAGGCCCGCGTCCGCATCGCCCAACTCATGCTGAAATCGGCGGACATCCTCTTTCTGGACGAACCCACCAACGACCTGGACATCCCGGCTCTCGAAGTGCTCGAAGACAGCCTCGAAGAGTTCCCCGGTGCGGTGGTGCTCGTGAGCCATGATCGCGACTTGATGGACCGGCTCTGCAAGACGGTCATTGGGTTGGATGGCCTGGGCGGTGCCACGACCTTTGGCAGCGTCGGCCAGTGGCTCACAGCTTACGACGCACGCATAACGGAAGCCTCAAAACCCTCCACGCCGAAGAAGGCGAGTCCCAGCGGCGCCACGAAAGCGAAGAAGCTGAGCTACAAGGAACAGCAAGAATGGGACGGCATGGAAGCAACGGTCCTGGCCGCCGAGGCTCATGTCGTGGAATGCCAGGCCGCGGTGGAACGCAACGCGAGTGCCGGGCATGCCGTGCTCACCGCAGCGTGCCAGAAGCTCGAAGCGGCCCAGCACGAAGTGGAACGTATTTACACCCGCTGGCAGGAACTGGAAGCCAAGCGGGCTCCGGGATGAACGTGAAGTGTGCCACCCACACTTTGCATCAGCCGCGATTGAGATGCTTCGGTCCGTCGCCGGTGGTTTTCTCGTAAGTGCCCTGGCCTGTCTTCACGTACTTGGTGAAGCCCTTTGAGGCGAGATTCTTGTCCGAAGTCATCGACTTGGCATGGGCATCTGTCCAGGCACGCGGGGCGTTGGGTGCACCGAACACTCGCCGCACCGGCTCACCTGTCTCGGGGTGAGCCGTGAGCACCTCGTCGCTCATCGACTGAAGCACCTCGAATTGCTCACCGCCCTCACCATCGGGGAGAACGGTTTCGTAAACGTAGAGTGGCATGTTCGCTCCCCGAACTTGAAAGACGAATGACCCAACGATGACCAGGCATGATTCACCGTCTTCGTGGTCACTGTTGGGTCATTGTTCGTTGTGGGTCACTTCTTCGTCATTTCCGCTCGCACGGTCTCGAGCAGTTTCTTCGTGGCCTTGATGCCTTCGGCCTCACTGATCTTGCCGCCTTCGTACTCGATGCCGATGAAGCCGTGGTAGTTGTGTTTGTTGCAGACGATGTCGAGCATCTTGCGATAATCGGTGCGGATTTCGTTGCCCTTGTCGTCGAAATCGTGGGACTTGGCCGACACGCCTTTGGCATACGGCATCAGTTCAGCGACGCCCTTGTAGCGATCGTAGGCGGTTTCGGTGACGCCTTCGATCTTGCCGATGTTGAAGTTGCCGAAGTCCGGCAGGGTGCCGCATCGCTTGTTGTCGACGAGCTTCATCACGCCAGCCAGCCAGGCCCCATGACTGGAAAGGCCGCCGTGGTTCTCGACGATGACGTTGATGCCGAAGGAGTCGCCAAGTTCGCTCAGTTTGCGGAGGCCATCGGCGGCCAGCTTCTGTGTCTCGGCGAAGCCCTTCTTCCAGTCGCTGGCCGCGTTCACGCGGATGCTGGTGCAACCCAGGAACTTGGCCCATTCGAGCCAGCGCTTGTGATTGGCAACCGCCTGGTCGCGGCCCTTTTCATCGGGATTGCCGAGATTGCCCTCGCGATCGCACATGATGAGGACGCTGGTGACACCCGCATCATCCGCGACCTTCTTGAGGTTCTTCAAATAAGCATCGTCGCCCTTCTGGGCCATGTAGAACTGGTTCACGTATTCGATGGCCTCGATGCCGAAGTCCTTCTTGGCGATGCTGGCGAACTGAAGGGCATCGAGCTTCTTCTCGAAGAACGCCTTGTGCAGCGACCACTGTGCCAGCGAGATTTTGAACAGCGGTGCTTTGTCCTGCGCTATGGCGTGCGAACCGAGCGCGAGCCCGCCAGCGGCAACGGCAGACGATTTCAGGAACTCACGGCGTGACACGGTCATGGGAAAGGCTCCGGGGATGGTGAGGATGGCAATGGCGATTGTACGACTCGCCTTCAGGCCCCGAACAGGGCCTTCCAGAAGATGTCGATGAAGCCGTGTGAGGGCGGATCGGCGGGATCGACGGAGCCGGAGCCGCGGCAAGTTGGGCAGGTTTCGGGCTCGATGCCGGGCTCCACCACCCGCCCCTTGCCCTCACAGTTCGGGCAGGGGAACGGCAAGTAGCCGCGCGGGCCGACCTCGTACTGGTATGTCTTCGTCCCGTTGCAGAGCTTGCAACTCGGTCGGCCGCCACAGTGACAGCGAATCGTCTTCGGCATCGGTACTCGTGGTCGAGAGTGGGAAGTTCCTGATACCGTATGCGGCCTAAAGCCGGTTCGCAATGGCCGCGTGAAACGGTTCTGTTTCACAATCGTCACAAAGGTGAAACGCGCCGCTGCGAATCGTGCGGGTCGCGGTTAGGATTGAGTCATCGGGCCGTCTATCCCGGCAGATCAGCCGCGTTCGCGTCCTCCCGTGCGAGGGGTTCCACCATGTCGATGCGCCTGTGTGTGAGTGCTGCTCTGGTGGTGTGTGGTTCGACGGGCGCTGTGCGTGCCGGGGAGGCCGAAGAGGCCGCAGCCGATCGACTGGCCGCCCTCATCGACCAGCATTTGCTTGCAGACTGGCACGCGCGTGGCATCCGCCCGGCGGCCCCGGCAGACGACGCCGAGTTTCTCCGCCGCGTCTATCTCGATCTGATTGGGCGGGCACCCAAGGGAGCAGAGGCCCAGGCTTTTCTGGATGATCCCGATCCAGCCAGGCGCGTGAAGCTGGTTGAGCGGTTGCTGAACACACCTTCACATGCCGCGTACTTTGCTTCGGTGACACGCAGCAACTGGCTACCGCAGAGCGCTTCGAACATCCAGTTCGCCGGCTTCGGTATCCAGGTCGAGACGTGGCTGCGCACACAGTTCCAGAACAACACGCCCGCTGATGACGTTGTGCGTCGCTTGCTCACCGTGAAGTTTCGTGCACCCAACGCCAATCGCCTCGGGCAGCAGCGTTTCGTGCAGGGCGATCCCAGCGACCCGGATAGTATCGCACTCGCAAGTTTTTACTCCGCGAATGAAGGCAAGCCTGAGAATGCCGGTGCCGCGGTGAGCCGGCTGTTCCTTGGTGTGAAGCTGGAATGCGCCCAGTGCCACGATCACCCATTCGCACCGTATACGAAGGAACAGTTCTGGGAATTCGCCGCGTTTTTTGCCGAACTGAACCCACTCGCTGGCACGCGGCCGAGCCTGATCGGCCCGAAGCAACCACAGTCGGATCTCAACCGTCTCACGATCCCGAACACCGATCAGGAAGTGGTGGCCCGTTTCTTCGATGGCGGCGAGGTGCCCTGGAGCGAGGATCGCACACCGCGACAGGAACTCGCGGACTGGCTCGTGAGCCCCCAGAATGCGTACTTCTCACGCAACCTGGCGAACCGCATGTGGGCTCACTTCTTCGGCATCGGCATCCTCGATCCCGTCGATGAGCCGGGTGAGAACAACGCACCGAGCCTGCCGGCTCTCTTCGATGAACTCGGCCAGGCGTTCGCCGAGGGGCAGTTCGATAACCGCTTGCTGATTCGCGCGATCACCCGCAGCCGGGCCTATCAGCTTTCGAGCAAGCTGTCGCATCCCACGCAGGCCGATGCTCGCCGCTTTGCCCGGATGAATGTGAAGGCGCTCTCGCCCGCGCAACTATTCGATACGCTCGTTGCCGCCACCGGCTTCCGCGAGCCGGCGTTCAACCGCAACAACCAGTTCGCTTTCAACGCCAACCCCGCGAATCCACGCAGTTTATTTCTGACACGCTTCGCGAGCAACGAAAGCCGCACCGAATCGCACACGACGATTCTTCAGGCGCTGATGCTGATGAACGGCCAATTCATTGGCGATCAGACCGACCTTGAAAAAAGCGAAGTGCTCGCGGCCATCGCGGATATGCCCGGCTGGGACACAGACCGCAAGGTGGAAGCGATCTTCCTGACCGCACTGTCTCGCCGTCCCACGCCGGCGGAAGCGGAGAAGTTCGCCAGCTACATCGACCGCGGCGGCCCCAATGGCAACAAAAAGCAGGCCCTCGCCGATGTCTTCTGGGTGGTGCTGAACAGCCCGGAGTTCCTGTTCAACCATTAACGCAAACGGGCCGCGCAGCCAGTGCAAACCGGCTGTTGCGAAGCCTTCACTCAACAGCGAGTTCACACTCGCCTTCACTCAACAGCGAGTTCACACTCGCCGCTCGCCAGGAGTGCTTGCATGCTTTCGCTCGATCGTCGCCACTTTCTGCGGGCCGGTGCCGTCAGCACCACCGTCTCGATGTCCGGCTGGCTCGGCAAACTCGCCGCGGCGAGCGAGGATGAACCCAAGCCCAAACGGGCCTGCATCCTCCTCTGGATGAACGGCGGCCCATCCACCATCGACATGTGGGATCTCAAACCCGGCCACGACAACGGCGGACCGTACAAGGAAATTCAGACGTCGGCACCGGGTCTGCGCATCGGTGAACACCTGCCGAAGTTGGCTGAGTTCGGCGACCGCCTCGCCATCCTCCGTGGCATGTCCACCAAGGAAGGCGACCATGCCCGCGGCACGTATCTCATGCGCACGGGCCAACTGCCCAGCGCCTCCGGCATCCAGTACCCCAGCATCGGCGGGCTCGTATCGAAGGAACTCGGCGACATGCGGGCCGAGTTGCCCAACTTCGTCAGCATCGCCCCTCAACGCTTCTTCGCACTCGAAGCCTATGGCCCCGGCTTCCTCGGACCGCAATACGCACCGCTCGTCGTTGCCGAGAACCAGCGTCTCCAGAATGGGAATGCCGACCTTGATGCCGCTTTGAAGGTCGCCGACCTGGAGCGCCCCAAGGCAATCGACGAAGCCACCGCCGCGGCACGGCTCGACTTGCTCCGAGACATGCACGACGAATTCGCAGCCTCGCGGCCCGGCCTGATGGCGAAGAGCCATGCCGCTGCTTACGACCGGGCCGTACGGCTGATGCAATCGTCCGGAGGCAAGGTGTTCGACCTCACGGAGGAGAAGGACGCCACCCGCGACAAGTACGGCCGCAATCTCTTCGGCCAGGGCTGCCTGCTCGCCCGCCGACTGGTCGAACGCGGGGTGCCATTCGTCGAAGTGAACCTCAGCAACTGGGACACGCACGGCAACAACTTCGATCTCGTCAAGAACCTGTGCGGCACTCTCGACAACGCCTGGGCCGCACTCATGGGCGATCTGAAAGAGCGCGGCTTGCTTGACACGACCACCATCGTGTGGATGGGAGAATTCGGCCGAACACCCAAGATTAACCAGCAGAAAGGCCGCGATCACTTCCCCAATGCCTGGAGCACGGTCATCGCGGGCGGCGGCGTGAAGGGCGGCCAGGCCATCGGCAAGACGAGTGCCGACGGCACCACCGTCGAGGAACGCCCCACGCCCACACGCGATCTGCTCGCCACGGTATGCAAGGTGCTCGGGCTCGACCCCGAGAAAACGAACATGTCCAACGTCAGCCGGCCCATCCCACTCGTGGACCGCGGCTACGAAGCCATCTCGGAGGTCATCGCGTGATCCGCACCTCACTTGCGGCTCTTGGCCTGTGCACCCTCGCCGGTGTGCTCGCCGCTGCTCCACCATCTCGTGATGTGAAGCAACCGAACCCCGTCGCAAAGCCACGTGCCGGGGCCTTTATCACGAACCTCGATCCGCTTTCTGGCCCCGTGCTTGCCCGAAGTGCAGAGGCCACTTCGCCGATCAACATCAACGATCACTTCGATCTCATCGTGCTGGCCCGTCACCGACCGATCAAGATTCGACTGACTGTCGGTTCGGGGGAGAAGCCGATGGTCGATCGCTGGCGTGCAGCCCTGAAAAACGCTTACACCTACTTCGACCGCGATGGCGATGGCGAGTTGAACGGCCACGAAACGCGCTACATCTTCAGCGATACGAGCCTCGCGGTGCTGATGCAGAATTCGTACTACGGGCCCAATCCGCAGGACCAGCCCTCGATCAATCGCCTGGACCAAAATGGCGATCGCCGTGTGAGCTTCGAGGAATTCATCGCTTACTACAGGCAATCGAAGTCCTTCCTGCTGAAGGCGCAGCCGCCCACACGCGAGAACAACGCCAATGCCCAGATGACCGAAGCGCTTTATAAGCTACTGGACCTCAACGGTGACGGGAAACTGACACGCGATGAGGTGCTGGCCGTGGAAGCGATGCTTCCCACGCGCGATGCGGATGAAGACGAATGCCTGAGTATGGCCGAACTGATGCCAATTCAGAACGGCGGAGTGAATCGCGGTGCTGTGCAGATCATGCAGCCGCCGAACGGGACGCCGGTTCCAACCGGTCCGCAGATCACAATGCTGTACGAAGCGAACCGCATCCCGGGCACGCTCACGCAACGATTGCAGATGCAATATGACACGGATGGCGATCTCGAGCTTTCTCGCAATGAGATCGGCTTCGATCCAATCACCTTCGACAGGCTTGACGCGAACCAGAATGGCACTCTCGACGGGGAAGAACTCGACGGCTGGCGCAGTGGTGAGGCCGACCTTGAGGCCACCATCATCCAGGCCGCCGAGGCCGAGGATTGCCGGGCACGCGTGCTGACGGATGTGCGTGTGGCCGAGGCACGCGGCTTCCGAATCAGTCAAACGGAGCCGGGTCGAATCGTGATTCAAGCGGGTCGGCAGAACGTAGAACTCTCTGCGTTTGTGCCGACGATTCGCAACCAGCGTCCCACCCTGAAGGGGTCGTACGGCCCGTCGTTTCAGTTCGCAGCGGGTGCCAAGGGGTTCGTCGCCGAGAGCGATCTGTATGGTCAGAATGCCGCCCAGTTGCAACTCATCCGCGTCGCCTTCGATCCTGCGGATCACAACAGCGATGGCAAACTCACGAAGGACGAATACGAGCGCTACCTCGACGCACAGCAAGCGTTCGTGGATCTTTCCTTGAGTCTGATCCCGGGAATGCAGACGCCATCCCTTTTCCAGTTGCTCGATGCGAACCGCGACGGCAAGCTCGGCGTGCGGGAACTTCGCACCGGCTGGGATCGGCTGATCGCACTCGAGCCGGGCGGCACCACTGTCGTGACACGGGCTGCGATCCAACCCACTGTTCACTTGCGACTCGTTCGCTCCATCGAACGCGGTTATGTGAATCAGATAGCTTACCAGAACCCGACTGGCGTGGTTGCCATCCCCTCAAAGGGGCCGCTCTGGTTCCGCAAGATGGATCGCAATGGCGACGGCGACCTATCGCACACCGAATTTCTCGGCAGTCGCGACGAGTTCAAAGTGCTCGACGCGGATCACGACGATCTGATCAGTCTGGACGAAGCCGAGGTGTACGACAAGAAGGTCCGGAACGAATGATGTGAGGCGAGCGGGGCCCGACTGGGCATGATCGGGGTATTGTTCAAATGCGTCGCGAACACGTGTGGAACAGCCCGCACGCGCGGGCCGTTCGCCTCCGTCCGATCACTTCTTCTTGGTGGGTTTCTTTTTGTCGAGCTTCTTCGCTGTGGTGGTTGAGGCCTTCGCGGTCGTGACGGGTTTCTTCGCCTCGCCCTTCTTGCCGAAGATCGCCTCGTAGCCGTTGCCGAACTTGTCGTCTTCCGCCATTCCCATCCGAACAATGCTCACGGTTCTCCCCCTGAGTGTGCTGATCGCGGTGCCGCCGTGGACCGCTTTGTTTCAATGTAACTCGTGTTCGCCCTTCCGTCACTTCCCACACGCGAAGCGGAAGAGGATTTCGGTGGCAGGTTCCAGTTGATCCAGGTCGATCCATTCGTCCTTGGTGTGCGCCTGGGCAATATCGCCGGGGCCGAACACCACCGAAGGAATGCCTGCCTCCGAAACAGTCGACGCATCCGTACCATACGGCACCGCGTGCACCTCGTGCCTGCCGACGACGCCATTGATGACGCTGCCGAGTCGCTGCGTGAGGTCGCCGGAGTTGGCGGGGTTCAGTGGCGGGCAAGCGGCATGTGTGGGTGCTAGCGTGAAGGGGAAGTCGATTCCCGGATAACCCTTCAGAAAGGATTCCAGGTCTGCAAGTGCTCCGTTGGCCGTTTCACCGGGAAGCAAGCGGCGATCAATATCGATGCGGCAGAAGTCCGGCACCGTGTTCGGCGACACCCCCCCAAGGATGCGACCCACCGAGGCGGTACGAGTCCCCAACCTGGCGTGCGGCGGCTGCTGGCGAAGTTGCTCCGCGAACTCCTCAACACCATTGAGAAGCCAGCCCATGCGGTAGATCGCGTTCACGCCTTTCTCGGGTCGCGAACTGTGGCAAGCCCGGCCCGCGGTCTCGAGTCGCCAGCGGACCACGCCCTTGTGGGCGTTCACGATGTTCAGGAGCGTCGGCTCGGCAACGATGGCGTAGTCCGCACTGAGCCCCTTCACCAGTTCCTGCACGCCGAGGAACGAGTGCTCCTCATCCACGGAGTAGCCGAGGATGACGCGGGCGGAGCCGGCAGGCTTCTCCTTCACGAGTCGGGCAAACGCGTTCAGCATCACCGCAGCCCCGGCCTTCACATCACACGCACCACGGCCATACAACTTCCCCCCTTCAACCAGTGCTCCGAAGGGGTCGATCACCATCGCATCGACGGGGACGGTGTCCTGGTGGCACTCGAATAAGACCGTGAACGACGGCGGCCCGGGCGGCTCGTACACGGCAATCAGGTTGTCGCGACCGGTTTGCACGGACTGCCGCCGCACATCCACGCCCAGCCCGCGGAGTTGTTGCTCCAGGTAGGCGGTAACGCGGCCTTCGTGAAGAATGTCCGCTGGTAGGTCGGTGCGGCCCATCGGGTTCACCGAAGGCAGACGCACGAGTTCCGCCAGCATTTGAGCAGGTGGTGTTAGCATGCAAGCTATTCAATCAGAAATGATCCGTCGGTGCCACTCTCGAGCGGGGAGAACCAAACGAGAAGCGGAAGCGGATCGCAGGCTCATTTCAGGCAGGCTCATCGACGATTTCGCGAAGCGTTTCGCGGATGTGGCCGAGCTGTGGTACGGTGTTCAATTCGTAGTTCTGGTTCATGCCGATGCCCGGTATATGCTTGCCCAGGAGTGTGCGCGGGCGCACGGCGAGATCATAGAAGTGATCCTCCACCACACGCCGCAACAGGTGCTCTCCGAAGTTCGTGACCTCGGTGTCCTCATTGGCGATGAGGAGCCGGCCCGTTTTGGCGATACTCGTGGAAATGGTCTCCCAATCGTAAGGAAAAATGCTGCGAAGATCGATGACATCGAAACTCACATCGCGTTCGCGGGTCAGTTCATCTGCGGCTTGCACACAAAGTGGCAGCAGGCGGCCATAACTCACAATCGTGGCCGTGGTGCCCGTACGAACCATCTCGGCCTTCCCGATCGGTACGATGTATTCCTTCAACTCCGGCCACTGTGGCATCCAGTCTTTGCGGTTGCCGATGGGCGCGTCGATCAGGCGACAGAGTTCTTCGAAATCGGCCGGTTCGCCGGGGATGAGTCGCGTGTCCTTCAACCGAAGCAACGCCTTGGGAAGCAGCACCATCACGGGGTTGGGGTCCTGAATGGCGGCGAGCATAAGACCATAAGCATCGAGGGCGTTCGAGGGCATAACAATCTTCCAGCCTGCAAGCCGACTGGCCCAGCTTTCGAAGCTGTGTGAGTGGTACAGGCTGCCTCGGATGCCGGAGCCGGAAGGCGTCATTACCACGATCGGCATGTCATACCCACCACCGGAGGCCCAGCGCTGGTTGCCGGCAATTTTGAGCAAGTCCAGAACATTGAAAGCGTAGTCGCAGAACTGGATTTCGCAGACGGGTTTGCCGCCCGCGTAGGCGATGCCCATGGCGGTGCCGATGATACCGCGTTCATCCAGGGGGGAGTTCCAGGCCGTCTTGAGCCCTTGTGTCGCAGTAAAAACTCCGCCCAGTGGTGGGCCGACATCCTCACCGAACACATCGGTGACTCCGAGATGTTTCTCGCCGTAGTGGAGCGCCATCCGAACAGCTTGAACGAGAGTCGCCATACCAATCATTCCCGGGAGTGGTGCGAATCGCTCACCCGAACCTGCGAGAGTAGCGGAAAGCGTTCGCGGCTTCGAGCAGACCGCGCAATACAGGGCGTCGCCGGAGTGCTGAAGGACGCCGCCGGCGTTCACCCGATTATTTCGCCATCTCCACCGAGCGGGTTTCACGGAGCACGCTGACCTTGATCTCGCCGGGGTAATCCATTTGCTGTTCGATTGCACGCGCGATCTCGCGGCAAATGCGCACGGCATCGGCGTCCGTGGTCTGGCCGGAATTCACAATCACGCGCAGCTCGCGGCCTGCCTGGATGGCGTATGCGTGTTCAACTTCCGGGAAGCCGCAGGCCACCGCCTCGAGTTGTTCCAACCGCTTGACGTATTTTTCGAGAGTCTCACGGCGGGCACCCGGCCGGCTCGCGCTGATGGCATCCGCCGCGGCAACGAGAACGGTATAGATGTGGTCGATGGTCACGTCGTCGTGATGGCCGACGATGGCGTGAAGCACTTCCTTGCTCGTTTCACCGTAACGTTTCGCCAGTTCCGCACCGACCTTCGGGTGTCCGCCTTCCATCTCGTGATCGGCCGCTTTGCCCACATCGTGCAACAGACCGCAACGGCGGGCGAGCTGCGGGTTAAGGCCGAGTTCGGCCGCCATCAGTCCGCAGAGGTGTGAGACTTCGAGTGAATGCTGCAGCACGTTTTGGCTGTAGCTGGTGCGGAATTTCAGCCGGCCGAGCAAGTAGACGATCTTCTCGTGCGGCATGGCGACATCCGCATCGAGCACGGCCGCTTTGCCAATGTCGATGACGGTCTTCTCCATTTCCAGTTGCGTCTCGGCCACCACTTCTTCGATGCGACTGGGGTGAATGCGGCCATCCTGGATGAGTTTCGTGAGGGCCAGGCGGGCGGTCTCGCGGCGGATGTTATCGAACGCGGAAACGATCACGACACCCGGCGTGTCGTCCACAATCACATCAACGCCCGTGCACTTCTCGAAGGTGCGGATGTTGCGTCCCTCACGGCCAATGATGCGGCCCTTCATATCGTCCGAGGGGATATCAACGGTGCTGACGGTGGTGTCTGCGGTGTGCTGGGCCGCGTATCGCTGAATGGCAACGGCCACGATCTCGCGGGCCTTGCCTTCCGAATGTTCCTTGGCGCGGGCCTCGTGTTCACGAATCTTCTTCGCCATCTCCTCGGAGAGTTCCCGCTCGAGTCGGTCCATCAGCAATCGCTCGGCGTTCTCGCGCGACAAACCTGTGATCTCATGCAGACGAGCCGTTTCCTCGGCGATGAGTTCATCCAGTTGCTTCGACTTCTTCTCCAGGTTCTCCTTGCGGTCAGCGAGTTTCTTCTGCACCGCTTCAAGGTGGCGTTCCTTCTTGGCGAGCTCCTTTTGCTTCAAGTCGGCAGCGTCCTCACGTTTCTCGATGCGACGTTCCTGGTCCCGAAGCTCATTGCGAGATGTTTCGAACTCGCGGTTCAGTTCTTCCCGACGATGGAACGTCTCGTCGCGCGCTCGTAGCTCCGCGTCACGCATGAGTTGTTCGGCATCGCGGCGAGCCTTATCGACAATCTCCTGGCTCCGGTTCTCAGAGAGACGCTGCTCTTCTTGCAATCGGGCGGTATCGATCAATGGTTGAGCGGCGGCGGCTCGACCACGCGACGAGAAGCGCACGGCGACGTACGCACCACCAGCACCCAGGAGAAGCGCGGCGAACGCGATTCCCCAGATCTGTGCGGGATCCATGTGTGGGCAACTCCTTCCAAACGCACGAACGTCAGGCGAGGCCAGACGTTTGCACGAGCAATGTGGAGGCCCATCGACTCGGTAAGAAGGAGAATGGTAGACGACACGCAGGAGGAGAAAACCCCGGCGGCCAGCCGCAACGAACGGCTGGACAGTACGGGGAATCGATCAACGCCCGCAACCCTGACACGAGGCCAGTGGTGCAAGCTCGAAGTGCGTCAGTGAGCGGCAGGCTGCAGGCTGCAAAAAACGCCACCAGCAACCACACCAGCTCGAAATTCCATTCACCCATGATCGTCATCAATCCCGCCGGAGCGGATCCGAGGTGCGATGGGTTATCGGTTCAAGCGATCTATGGCACACGCCGCGTGAACGGCGATTGTTGGCGGTATTATGACCGCGATGCTGACCCACCGCAATCGAAAGGTCTCAGAAGTGAGTAGGAAGAGTAGGAAGAGTAGGAAGCGCTCCCCGTATAGGGTCTGTTCGGGGGTGATCAAAAAACAGTGCCCGGTAAGGCACTGTTCGAGCTGGCTCTTCACACCTTCATCGCTCTCACCTTCTTCGGCTTCTTCGCCGGAACCAGCAATACCGGATATCCCTGGTATTCCCGGCCGACCGAGAGAGGAGGGGTGTGTGCGGCATCGAACGCCACGAGAATCGTTTCGGATCCATCCGCCGCAAGGCCGACACTGGTGGATTGCCAGCCGTCCCAGCGGTTGCCAATGGCGCGCGACAGCATCCGAGCCGCTTCTTGCATGAGGTGGTTCGTCACGGGTGACCTGGTGCTAAAGGAATTGATCGCGACATGATCATGATATGGATTCTCAGTGAGTGAAAGCGGGAAATAATTTGAACATATATTCACTATCGCCCAGTGTATGCATCTGGGAAAATCAGCCATTCACCGCAATATTCACCTCGAAGGACTTGCGATGGTCTCTCTCCTGCGCCTCGTGGCTCTCGTCCTGGTCGTGCCGTTAACCGCTTCGATTGCCCGTGCCGCTGACCCGGCGGACCTCATTGTGCACAAGGCGAAGGTGGTCACTGTTGATGCAAAGTTCTCGATAGCCCAGGCGGTGGCCGTGCGCGACGGACGCGTGATCGCGGTGGGCAGCGACGTGGATGTGCTGAAACTGCGGGGCCCGAAAACACGCGTCATCGATGCGGACGGGCGGACCGTGTTGCCGGGCTTGTACGACAGCCACGTGCATCCTGGCGGAGTGGCGTTGAGCGAAGCGGGCGATGCCTTACCGTTGCTACGATCGATCCCCGAGGTGCAGGAGTTCATTCGCAAGAAGGCCGCGGCGACGCCGAAGGGGCAGTGGATTGTGCTGCGTTATGTCTTCCCGACGCGGCTGAAGGAGGCCCGATTCCCCACGAAGGCAGAGCTCGATGTGGTCTCGCCGGATCATCCCGTGCTCTATCACGCGGGCCCGGCCGGGGTCGCCAATAGCCTCGCGCTCAAGATCTCGGGAGTGACGAAGGACACGCCAAATCCCACAGCGGGGCTTGTGGAGAAGGACCCGAAGACGGGTGAACCGACCGGAATGCTCCGCAACGCCTATGGCGTGCTCAAGGGTGTGCCCGGCAGCGGCGATAGCGTGAGCCCCGAGAAGAAGCGGGCGGCACTTCTCAACCTGTTCCATCTTTACAACGAACATGGTCTCACCAGCATCGCGGACCGCAACGCCGGCCGGGGTGATCTCGATCTCTATTACTCGTTGCGGCAAGCCGATGAACTCACACTCCGCGTGAACGTGGCCCGGGGCTTCGGAGCCAGTGGCAGCCGCGAGGATATCGCCAAACGCTTCGATGACTTGCCCGGCAAGGATGGTCGTGGCGGGCCCACTGGGGTCGGAGATGAATGGGTTCGGATCGGGCCCATCAAGATGTTCCTCGATGGCGGCATGCTCAACGGCTCTGCCTATATGAGGAAACCCTGGCCCAGAGGTGATACCTATCAAATCACGCGTGATGATTATCGTGGCCTCTTATTTATTCCGCCCGAACAATTAAAGATGGTGTGTGAGGAAGCGGCCAAACGCCAGTGGCAAGTCACAGCCCACACGGCTGGCGAGGGTGCCATGGATAACCTGCTCGATGCGTATGAATTCGTCGATCGCATCACACCCATCCGCGATCTGCGATTCTGTATCACACACGCCAACTTCCCATCACAGTTCAACCTCGAACGCTGCCAGAAGCTCGGCGTTTGCGCAGACGTTCAGCCGGCCTGGCTCTGGAAGGACGGCGCTACCCAGTTGAAAGTGCTCGGCCCTGAACGCATGCGCTGGTTCCAGCCCTACAAGTCCTGGCTGAAGTACACCACGATTGGCGGCGGCAGCGATCACATGCTGCGGTACGATCCACTCGACAGCACCAATCCCTGGAGCCCCTGGCTGGGCATTTGGGTCACACTCACCCGCCGCATCGAAGGCGGCGACGTTCTCAACCCGGACGAGGCACTTTCCCGAGAACAGGCCATCCGACTGTACACGATTAACAATGCGTATCTTCACCATGAGGAAAAAGAGAAGGGGTCACTCGAAGTGGGCAAACTCGGCGACCTCATCATCATCGATCGTGATGTGTTAACCTGCCCCGTCGATGAGGTTCGCGCCACAAAGGTGATGTACACCGTGGTCGGTGGCAAGGTGGTGTACACACGGAAGTGAGATTGTGGTGTGTGGAGTTTACCTCCTGGGTGCCACGCTCTTTTTCCTCGTTCCCACGGACCTCCGTGGGAATGGCCTTCGGACGCTCTGCGTCCTTCTCGCTCCGGTGCTGCCTCAGCAACGCGATGCAGAGCGTCGAAGAGGGCGTTACCACGCAGAACGTGGTAACGCGAACGTCGCGGTTGCACTCAATACATTTTCACACGTCGCACAACTCGACTGCTTGCTTGAGGCCGGCGAGTGGGTTGCGGGTGGGGATGAACTCCTGGCCAACGTAGCCGGTGTAGCCCATGTCCACAAGTTTTCGCATCAGTGCGGGGTAGTTCACTTCCTGGTTCTCATCCAGTTCACCGCGGCCCGGCACACCAGCGGTGTGCACATGGCCCAACACATCCTTCGAGCCTTCGAGTCGGCGGATGATATCGCCGTGCATGAGTTGCACATGATAGATGTCGTACAGGAGTTTGATGCGTGGCGAGCCAACCTTGCGAATGATGGCGTTGCAGAAATCGAGATCATCGCCCTGATAGCCGGGATGGCCTTTCATGGGATCACTATCGTCGCGCGTGTTCAGGTGTTCCACACACACCGTCACGCCCTTTTTCTCCGCGTGGGTGGCGAGTTCTTTCAATCCCTTCACGCAGTTGGCGAAGCCTTCCTCGCGGCTGATCTCACCGGACTTGGGATCGTCCGGGTTCTTCCACTTGTAGCCGAAGAAAGAGATGATGCTCGGCACCTTCGCATCGGCGCACTGGTCGATGGACTTGGTGGTGCGTTCAAGGAGCTCGGCATGGAAGGCGGGGTTGTTGAAGCCGCGTTTGAACGGTTCCCCGGGCATGCCATTGGGGGCGATGGCACAGGTGAGGCCGTGCTTCTGCAACGTGGGCCAGTGTTCGGGACCGATGAGTTCAATAGACGTAACACCGAGTTCCTTCGCGACGCTGCAGGTCTTGTCGGCGTCCCACTTCTCGCCGCGGACGTTAAAGCACCAGAAAACAATCGATTGCTTGATGCGGCCTTTGCGCATGGGTTTCGGTTCCTGTGAGTGGAGAGAGGAATTGAGCCCACCCGTGGCAGCAATCGCTGCGCTGGCGACGGCTCCACGCAGGATTTCTCGGCGATGCGGCATGATCAAAACTCCCGGGGAAGAGGGCGGTTCCAGGCGAGTATAGCGGCGAACTTCAATCAATCCGCCCCGATTTTCGAACTTCATGCACGCTTTGATGCAATAACCGATGCGATCCGTGCCGATAACAGGACCGTGGCGAACCCGTGAGTCGATTTATGATGTCCACAACCACGGCCAGTCTGAACGACCCAGACATCGCCCCAGGCGGTGCGCTCACCGAAGCAATGGTCGGTCTCGGGGACTGGACCGTCTTCGCTCTGCGCACGCTACGCGGTGTGCGTGAGCGTCACTTCACAGGCCGGGATCTGTTGCGAATTTCGGTCGAGATTGGGGTGAGCAGCGTGGGCGTTGTCGCGGTCACGGGGATGTTCATCGGCATGGTGCTCGCCGTGCAGACCTACGGCCAGTTCCACACGATTGGCCTGGAGACCTCGCTGGGAGCCGTGATTCATCTTTCCGTGGTGCGGGAACTTGGGCCCGTGCTGGCCTCCGTGATGCTCGCGGGACGCATTGGCTCGGCCATTGCCGCGGAACTCGCCACCATGCGCGTCACCGAGCAGATCGATGCCCTTGCGTGCCTCGGCGTCGATCCCGTGAAATACCTGGTCGCCCCACGACTCGTCGCCTGCTTGCTGATGATTCCCCTGCTCGCCGCCGTTGCGGACGTGATGGGCATCCTCGGCAGTTCCTTGATCTGTTTGCGAGTTTACGACATTGAAGCCCATCACTACTGGCGGCACACACGCGAGTTCGTGGGCATCTGGGATGTGTTCGTGGGGCTCGTGAAGGCCGTGGTGTTCGGAGGTCTGCTCGCGCTGATCGCCTGCCACCGTGGCTTTCACAGCAAACCCGGTGCTGCCGGGGTGGGCCGTGCGGCCACGCAGGCATTTGTGTTTTCCTTCGTGGCCATCATCATCATGGATTTCTTCCTGGCGATGCTCTCGAACACGGTGCAGGAGATGATCTGGCCCGCCTCCACGGGCAAGGTGGCGTGAATGGAAGACGCGCTCATTCAACTCCGCGGCGTCGGTGTGCGATTTGGCACGCAGGAAGTGCTCCGCGGCATAGACCTGGTGATTCCCGCGCACCAGAGCCTGTGCGTGATCGGCGAGAGCGGCTGCGGCAAGACAGTGCTCCTGAAACTGCTGGTCGGACTTCTGCATCCCACCGAGGGCGAGGTGCTCTTCGAGGGGCGATCGGTGCAGTCCCGCTCCGAGCACGACCTCACGGCCATGCGGAGGCGGGTCGGTTTCCTCTTCCAGCAAGCGGCACTTTTTGACAGCTTGAATGTGTTCGACAACGTTGCGTTTGGTCTGCGGGCCAAGGGGGGTATGGACGACGAGAAGATTCGCACACGCGTCCGCGAACGCATCACGGAGGTGGGTTTGCCGTTGAGCGTGGAGCCGAAGATGCCCGCGGAACTCTCAGGTGGCATGCGCAAGCGTGTTGGCCTCGCCCGGGCCCTGGCTCTCGATCCGGACGTGATGCTCTATGATGAACCGACCACGGGGCTCGACCCCATCATGACGGATGTGATCAACGAGCTCATTGTGAACACTCGACGCCAGCGGCCCGTCACGAGCGTGGTGGTGACGCACGAAATGCGAACGGTGTACAAGGTAGCGGATCGCGTGGTAATGCTCTACCCATTGACACGCCTGGGCCCCGGCGAGTCGCAGATTCTTCAGGATGGCACGCCGGAGGAGTTAGCGGTTGCCAGGGATGCCCGCGTGCGGCAGTTTGTGGAAGGCGATGCACGCGAACGATTGTCCGAGGGCGAACGAACCGTGTGAGGCCCTGAGCTTCACTTGCATTCAAGTAGCCGGGAGTTGTGGACATGGCCGAGCGGCGAATGCGGTTAAAACTCGGTCTGTTTGTGGCGGGATCGCTGGCGGCCCTGGCCGGCCTCGTCGTGATGTTCGGCGGTGCGCCCACGCTCTGGTCCACCACAGACAAGTACACGCTCGTCTTCCCCGAAGCCCCCGGCATCACACCTGGCACACCCATTCGCAAGTCTGGCGTGCGTATCGGCGAAGTGAGCAGCATCGATCTGAACGCCGATTCCGGCCAGGTCCTCGTCCGCATCACCGTCGATCCGAAGTACCGGCCACGCACCGGGGAAGACGCGGTGATCACGCGCGGCATCTTGAATGGCGACACGGCCATTGAATTCGTGCCGCACCTGGGACCCGATGGCCAGCCCATCGGCCGCGGCGAGGCTTACGAAATCGGGGCAGAGATCGCGGGCGTGCCCCCCATTACACCTCGCAGTTTGCTCACGCCTGCGTCCGGCATCCTGGCGTCCGCACAGATCTCGCTCGACCGCATCAGCGCCTCTTTCGAGAAGTTGGAGAAAGTCGCCCCGAAGCTCGAACTGGCCGCGGATGAGATTGCCCTCTTTATGCGTGATGCCCGCATGATGCTGCCGGAACTTCGCAAAACACTCGAACGTGTGCAAATGCTCATCGGTGCCTTTGACCCCGCCGACCCGGACCCCAATACCATTCGCGCCGCCGTGGGTGAGCTGCGTGCTCTGTTGAAAGCGATCCGGCCGGCCGTGGACCATGCTCGTGAAATGATCAAGCGGCTCGAACCGGAGGTCGTGGGAGCGGCACGCGCCACGCGCAAAACATTCGAAACGCTCCAGGTAACAGCCGATTCGCTCAACAAGGTGCTCTCGCCCGAGAACGTCAAGCAGATCGACGAACTGCTAAAGAACATGAACCTCATGGTGTTCAACATTCTCAAGATCGCTGGCGGCCTCAGCACCCTGCTGGATGAAGCTCAGCAGACCGTGAAGACGGTGAACAGGCAGATCGAGGCTGCGGGTGGCGTCATCTCGGATGTTCGCGCGATCACGAAGCCACTGGCCGAGCGCTCGGACCAACTCGTGCGCGATGTCGCGGAATCGGCAGCTCAACTCAACATGGTGCTTCGCGATGTGCGGGATGTGATTCGTGTGTTTGCCCGCGAGGATGGCACGCTGCACCAGTTGATGACCGATCCGAACCTGTACAAGAACCTCGACGCAGCCGCACTGGCTCTGGCCAAGGTGCTGACGCGTGCCGATGTGATTGCGAAGGATCTGGAAGTGTTCGCGGACAAGGTGGCGCGTCGACCGGAACTCATCGGCGTGGGTGGTGCGTTGCGGCCCAGTTCAGGTTTGAAGGATTCGCCCTTCGACTCGAAGATGCCATGCTATCGCCCGGAGTGGCCCCCTTCGATCCCGGCCGCGCGATCCGGGCCACCGTGGTTGCAACCTCCGGACGCAGCCACGGGCCCGCCTCCACCGATCCAGGGTCTGCCGCCACGCTAACGAACGGGGTTCACGGTTTTGCATCGCTGCGTGGCGGGTCGAAGCGGACGGCGTCGATGCTCTCCAGGATTTCGATGCGGTCCACCTTCCACTCGGCGACGTTCACGCCCCCGCGGCCGTACGCCAGCTTGCCCGGCAGGATCAGACCTTCGAAATCCTTGTGATCGGTGATGCCCATGCTGCCACGGACGAGCTGTTGCCCGTCCTCGACGGCGAAATCGGCACGCATCAGATGGCCCGTCTTCGGATCGAACCACAGCGTGAATTCGGGGCAACTGGGCACGTGTGCTTGAATCACCTCGGCGGTGTCCTGTCCTGAGACGATCGTGCGAGAGCCGTAAACGATTGTGCGTGAGTCATCGAGTGCCAGCAGGAATGGGAAGGCGATATTCGCCGCGTATTCCGCCAGGAAGAGCCGCTCCTGGGCCTGACTCGGCTGCAGCTCCTTCCAGCCGCCTTCGATCTGCTGCTGTGCAGACCAGACCGAGGGCCAGCGCACACCAGAAACGAGCGGCAACAGCACCTTCGATTGAAAGGCAACTTCCAGGCGAGCCCGGTCCGGCCACGCCACTTCAACAAGCTGTGTGCACTCCATCCGCACGACATTGGCCCCGGCACCACCTGGCAACTGCATGGAGCCGGACAGGGAAATGCGACTGGTGCGAAGTTTCTTCAATCGGGTGGGATCGCCGGCTGTTGCAGCGTTGAGGCAGCGTGCGACGATGGCTTTCGCGCTTGCTTCCGATTCGGTGGGGATCGGCGGGCCGCTGGCCTGGGGCTTGTCCTCGGGGATGGCCACAGCTTCGGGGAGTTCCTTCTCGGAGCCACACCCCACCAGGAACGTTGCGGCGAGCAATCCCGCCGCACACACCAGAGCGATTCGCATTCCGCCATCTCCCGGCATTCAAGATCGTTTCGCACACCGATTCGTTGTATGACCGTGGCTCATCCCTTGCCGTAGTACCCTTCCAGCCAGCGGGCTCCTTGCGGTGGAATCTGATCGCCTGGCCGGTCGCTGGCGATCTCGAAGCTGATGCCGAGATACGACTTGCCGGGCCGCGCGGCCTGCATGTCGTTGTGGTCGCCCCAGTGTTCGCCGATGGCGATGATGTCGAATTTGTCGAATGTGCCCTTCGCGGGGAGGTAGCGCAGTTGGCCGCCGAGTTTCACATCGAAGCCGCGGACGGCACGGGCCACATCCTTTTCGGTGGCAAGCACAGCTTCTCCATCGAGTGATAGCTCGATGCCTTCGGGCGTGACCGCCGTCACCGTCAGCTCCATGCGAATGGATTGCAGTTGCTCGCGGCTCCAGGTGGCCGGCTCACCGCGGGTGTTGTCGATGAGGTGGAAGCGGGCCAGGCGATCGGCGATCTTCGCGGGCACCGGGTATTTGAAGCCAACCTGGACCTGGGCGGGGGCAAAATCTTTTAGCTCGGCGGCCTGGATCCACATATGATCGCGGGCCGAATGATCGCCGCCCACGGCCTGGCAGGCCCCCTTGCGGAAGGTGCCGTTCTTCTTCTCCAGAATGCGGGTGTTCACATTCAGCACCAGCCCGCCCGGCGGTGGAATGCGGCCATATTGTGGATCGAGCGGGCCGTGCTCGGGCACCGTGATCCCGCCCGGGCGACGCTTGTTCGGTGGCAATTTCTTGAAGGCGATTAGGGCGGCATCCAACAGTTCTTTTGTCACTTTTACATTCTGAGTCGCGTTTTTGTAGCCCAGTGGCGTGCCATCCGCCGCGAAGAGATAGAGCCCCTGGCGCGAGCCATCACCCTGCTTGCCAAAGCCAGCGGAGAGCGTCTGGAAGAAGAGGCCTTCCGCGTCTTTACGACGGCGCTGATACCAGTCATCACCCGTGACGGGGATGAAGTCGTTGGTGCACATCTTGATGATTTCGGGATCGGCGAAGGCGGACACACGGCCCACCACGACGTTGTTTCACCCACAGCCGAGCGGATGCCCGTCCATCTCCCAGAGCACAATCGGCTTGCCCGCCGCCGCCGCCTTCTTGCGAGCGGCCCAGAGGTCCGTTTCCCAGGGTATCGTGTCGAACGGATCCTCACCAGCCGTCGGCTTGATGAGCGTGCGAAGTTCCTTCATCTGGTCCAGGGAAAGCGGATCAACGGCACGGGCCGAGTTCGACGAGACTGCCACAACTGTCAGGACCGCGAGAAACATCATGAGTCGCATGGAAAATCTCCGTACGTGAGACTGCATTCAGTTTACCACACACCCGGGCCGATGGCGTGTTAACCAAGGCCGCCAGGTTCACCCAGATTCCAGGCGCTGATGCGAGCCGACACGCCAGGCGGGTAGTCTCTCCGTTTGCGTAGTAGGTCAGCCTTTCGAGGCTGACATTCCGTAGAAAAGCAGGAAAAGCAGAAAACGTTAGCCTGGAAAGGCTGACCTACGCAACAAAAACGTCCGCCTGGAAACGCTGACCTACACAAACTGCGACACTCCCGACGGGCGCTGTTTCTTGACATCGCGCTTCCGGAGTGTAAGGAGTGAACGGATATTCACTCACTCCTGCCGGGTGCCATCATGTCCATCGAACTTCGTATGCTCCCCATCGAGTCGCTCAAGCCCGCCCCGTACAACCCGCGCAAGCTGCTGAAGCCTGGGTCCGTTGCCTATCGCAAGCTCAAGGCGAGCCTGGCCGAGTTTGGGCTGGTGGAACCGCTGGTGTGGAACGAGCCTTCGGGTCACATCGTCGGTGGTCACGCTCGCATCAAAATCCTTGGCGAACTCGGCATCACACAAGTGCCCGTCTCCGTCGTCCGCCTCGATGATGCCCGCGAGAAGGCCCTGAACGTGGTGTTGAATAACCAGGAAGCCCAGGGCCGCTATGATCCCGCCAAGTTGGCCGCACTTCTCGAAGAACTTGAGGATTTGCCCGAACTCGATCTCACGGGCTTTGACGCGGGAACGCTCCGCACGTTGCGCATGGAACCTGCCGCGGAACTCGAGCCGGAATCGGTCACAAGCCGCGTCGAGATCACGCTGGTGACCGATGAGAATGTGTTCCGGGCGTTGACACCGCGGCTGGATGAACTGGTGGCCGCGTTCGATCTGGTGACACACGTGCGAAGGACGTGATCGATTTCGTAGAATTAAATGGGTCATTCTCACCGCCACACTGCACATCCTCTCCGCTGGAGACCTCATGATGCGCTTCGCTCTTGGCCTCGTGTTCACATTCGCAATCGCACTCACGTCCTCTGCCGACTGGAACCAGTTCCGCGGGTCCACGGGTGAAGGCCACGCGGCCACCACGAACCTGCCCACGGAGTGGGATCAGCAGAAGAACGTCACCTGGCGAACGGAGCTTCCCGGGGTGGGTTGGTCCTCACCCGTGATTGCGGCCGGGAAGATTTACGTCACCACGGCGGTGCCCGGCACGGCACCAGGCGAATACTCGTTGCGAGCGATCTGCCTTGATGAGAAGAGCGGCATGGTGACGTGGAATGTCGAGGTGTTCAAGGAGGAGAAGGGTTCACCCAAGATTCACCAGAAGAATAGCCATGCCAGCGCGACCGCCGTGATCGAGGGCAATCACCTCTTCGTTCACTTCGGCCACATGGGCACGGCGTGCCTGAATGCGAAGGACGGTTCGCAGGTCTGGGCCAACCAATCGCTGAAGTACACGCCTGTTCACGGCAACGGCGGCTCGCCCGTGATCGTCGGCGACCGCGTCATCTTCGCCATCGACGGCATCGAGAAGCAGGCCCTCATCGGCCTCGATAAAAGCAGTGGGAAGCTCGCCTGGGAGACGCCGCGGAATGCCAGGCCCAAGAAGCCGTTCTCGTTCTGCACGCCGCTGGTCATTACGGTGAACGGCCAGCAACAAGTGGTGTGCCCCGGCAGTGAAGCGCTCTTGTCGTGCGATCCGAAAACGGGTCAGGAAATCTGGCGCATGAGCTACCCCAGCGGCTACTCCATCGTGCCCAAGCCCGTGTTCGGGCATGGCCTGGTGTATTTCAGCACGGGCTACGACTCGCCGGTGATCTACGCCGTGAAGCCGGACGGCAAGGGCGACGTGACCAAGACGCACGTGGCCTGGACGGCGAAGGGGAGCGCACCCCGCAACGCTTCGCCACTGCTCGTGGGCGATGCGCTTTACGTGGTGGCCGACGGCGGCCAGATGAGTTGCTACGATGCAAAGACCGGGGCCGAACGCTGGAGCGAGCGCGTCTCGGGAGCGTATTCCGCTTCGCCCATCGACGCGGGCGGGCTCATCTTCTTGCTCGCCGAGGACGGCACCGGAACCGTGTTGAAGGCTAATAACGAGTTTGAGGTGGTCGCGAAGAACAAACTCGGGGAGAAGGCGCTGGCGAGCTACGCCGCGGATGGCGACGCGCTCTTCATCCGCACGGAGAAAGCGTTGTATCGCGTGGAGAAGAAGTAAAGTCAACTCACACGCCCCCAGTTGAGCCGGGGGCAGCCTAACGAATGAGCCCGCAGCAAATCCCCGTCACTTCGCCTTCGCGAGAGAATCGCGGAGGAAGGTCACGAAGCCGTTGACGTCCTGGATTTTGCCGAGGTCGTACACACCCAGCACGTCCACCTTGCCATCGGGGCGGGGCAAGAGAACCGCATAGAGCGGCAGTGTTAAGGTGCCGAACGCTTTCTGCTGGAATTCCCGATTCGCAGTCGCCTCGTCCTCGCGGCCGAGCGTGTCCACGGCCATCGCAAAATACTCGGCCGGGACTTCATCGGTGTAGAGTTGCACGATCTCGAACTGGCCGAGCAACTGGGCCACCTCGGGGCGAGTGAAGACCTCGCGCTCGTTGTACTTGCAGTTCGTGCAGGTCACGCCCGTGAAGTCCAGGAAGATTGGCTTCGGCGCTGTCTGGTCCTTCACGGAGCGAATCAGGCTGCGATCGATCGCATCCTTGAGGTCGGTGCTGCCGTGGAGCTTCGTCTCGGGAAGCAGAAACGCTTCAATCCAGGCATAGGCCGCGCCACGCGGTCGTTCGTTCTTGAAGAGTGCCGGCATCAGGTAGAGCGACAATCCCAGGAAGCACATCGCAAAGAGCAGCCGCGGCACACCGATATTCGGCTTCTCTTCGTCGTGTGGTAGGCGGAAGACTCCGAGCAAGTAGAGCCCGCATCCACCCGCGATGGCAACCCAGCCAGCGAGCACGAGATCGTACGTGAAGTAGGCGGTGGGGCTGAAGACACGCAGTTCGGCAGTGCGGAAGAATTTCAGGGCCGCCGCCAGTTCCAGGAAGCCCATGACCACCTTCACGCTATCGAGCCAGCCGCCCGACCGTGGCAACGCCTTGAGCAAGCCCGGCACCAGCGCCAGCACGAAGAATGGGGCGGCGAACGCGGTGGCAAAAGCGAGACCGCCCAATACTTCGCGGGTGGTGGGAAGTGCAATGAGGCTGCCGCCGGTGTCCGCCTGAGCGATGCCGGCGAATCCACCGAGGAACGGAGCGACGCAGGTGAAGCTGATGACGGTGAAGGCCAGGGCTCCGAAGATGGTGCCCACGACGCCCCCCTTGGCCTGCTTCGACTGCAGGCGGTTCACCATGAAGTTTGGCAAGGTGAGTTCGTACATGCCGAACAGGCTGAGTGAAAGCACCACGAAGAGCAGGCCGAGCAACACGTTCGTGAGCGGTTGTGTGCTGAGCCAGGACATGAAGCGGAGCAGCGCAAAGGCCGAGAGCCCGAGCACGGTGATGATGGTCAGGCAATAGACGCCGGCGAGTTTGAGCCGTTCGGCCATCGAGCCGTGAGCCTGCTTCAGGAAGATGCTGACGGTGATCGGGATCATCGGGAAGACGCAGGGCGTGATCAGCGAGATCAGGCCGAACAGCGCCGCGGAAAGCAGGAACGGTGCAAGCCCGGAGTCGCCGCCACCGCTGACGGTGGTGACCCCGGCATGGTTCAGCCGGCCCTGCACGTCTTCCAGATCGCGTTCGTACTCCTGGATCAGCTTGGGTGTCTTGAAGGCCGAATCTTCCTCGGCGGCGCTGTTCACGTTGGTCTTGGGTGCCGGTGTTGGCACGTTGGTCTTCGGCTCGACCTCCGGCCCGCCGCGGACGGGTGTCGAGCGCCCGCCAGCTTCAATCTCGAGTTCCGCGGAGGGGAGTTCTGCTCCTCCGGCCGGGATGCACTTCTGCTCATCGCACGCTTGCAGGCGCGAACGACCCATGTCAATCGTCTTCTTCCCGGGTGTCGCCGAGTCCGCCACTTTCACGTCGAACTTCCAGGTCACGGCGTTCGGATAGTAGAGATCGCCCGAGCCATCCGGCTTCATGGAAGCGGGCGGATCCTCGAGCGATTCCGGAAAGATGAGGTCTGGATCCTTGGGGAGGCGCAGTGAATTCTTGACCAGCGAGCCGTTGGGCTGCACGAACGGGTAGGTCCAGCCGCCGTTCTTGGGCGTGATGGTGAGTTCGACTTTCACCGTGTCGCCGGGCTTCGCCTTGGCGGGTGTCACCTTGAGCGTGGCCGTGGCCAGGTCCGAAAAGGTTTCCGCAGCGTGTGAAGCCTGGCCTACCAAAACCAGCGTGGCGAACAGAGCGAATGCGCGAAACATGGCGAGAACCCCGGATGGGGAGAAGCGAAAAGCCCACGGAAGCCGTGGGCTTTTGTAGGCGAACGCAGGGTGAAGGGCGACATGCCGGTCTGCCCTGAGTCACCCCGCCACGCATTCCTGATAACTGGAATAGTAGCCGGACGGACAGGGGCTTACAGGAAAGCAGGATTCAGGATGCAGGATTCAGGCGAGCGGCCCGCGTGAGCGGGCTGTTCATCATGCAATCGTTACGCGATCGATGTGACTTCTGACTTCTCGCTAATGTGCTTGGATCTGCACCATGAACAGCCCCCTGACAGGGGCCGCTTGCCTGAATCCCGAATCCTGTTACTTGCCCAGAGCCTTGGCCACCTCGGCGGCGAGAGCGGGGTCGATGGGCACGGCTCCGTCAAGCACCTTCAGTGTGGCTTCCACGGGAATCGTCTTCGGGGGGAAACAGGTGTTCTCATCGCAGACCTGGATCTTGAACGCCGCGAGCTTCACGGTGGCGGGGCCCGCGGCGGCTTTCGGCGACACCACGCCCTTGCGTGTATAGGTCACAGTGCCGGCATATTCGCGCAGTTCCGTGATTCCCAGTTCCGGCAGTGGCTTCTTCACGAATTCCTTCGGCTCGATCGTGTCGCCGACAAAGACCACCGTTTCCGGCCCGGGGAATTTCAGTGTGTTCACGAAACCGGCCGCATTCTTGTCCGGTTGCACGATGGGGTACGTGTGGTAGCCCGGGTTCAGTTCCATCGTCAGTGTGAAAGTGACAGTCTGCCCCGGCCTAGCCTCGGCGGGTTCAATCTTGGCCTCGATCCTCTTGACGGATTTCTCGAACCAGTCCTTCTGATTGCCGGCCGGGGCCGCCGCGGCGAGGCAGGCGACGAGGGCCGCGGGCACGAACATCATGTTCCAGCGCATAGGGGTTCTCCTGATAATGCTACTTCAAATCATCTGCTCACAGGCGTCCCGCTCCGTGCCGATCGCCTCTCCAGTCAGCGAACGGCCGGCGAGCCGGTCGCTATGGTTGATTCTTCTTCGGCTCCTCCGGTGCGGCGGGTGGGTTCACGCCCTTCAGTTTCAGCGTGCTCACCTGCTTGGTGGCCAGGTCGACGACGCGAATGCGGTGGGCGTTCGTGTCGGCGATGTAGAGCTTGCCGCCGGCGTAGCTGATGCCGCTGGGTTCGTTGAACAGCGGGCCCGTGAACACGCCGGTGCTTTCGGAGCCACCGAGGAATGTGCTGACGGTGTTCGCCTTCAGATCGAAGGTGCGAATCTTGCTGTTGTACGTGTCCGCCACGAAGAGCTTGTTGTCGTGGTACGCGACGCCGAGTGCGTGCTGGAGGCGGGCCTCCTTGGTTTCGCGGGCCAGCGGGTCTTCGATCTTCGCCGGGCCGTCGCGGTCGCCGAACACGAATAATCCCCGGCCCACGAGCGTCTCGACGCGACCGCCCTCAAGTGGCACTGTTCGCAGGGCACTCACTTCACTATCCGCGACGAAGAGGAGCTTTCCGTCCGTGGCGAGACCGCTGGGCTGGGCGAAGTTCGCCACTGCGGGTGGGCCATCGGCGATGTTCTCGCGACCGTTCCCCGCGAAGGGGGCAATCTCGCCTTTCACCACATCCATCGTCCAGATTTGGTGGTGCCCGGCCATGGCGATGTACAGCGTGTTGTCCTTCAGCAGCACATCCCACGGGCTGTTCAGCCCCATGCTCTTGGCGGGCACGGCACGTTCAATCTGGCGGTTGAATGGGTCACGCTCCTGGGTGCCAGTGCCGGCAATGGTCTTGACCGTCTTTGCCTTCAGGTCGAGTTCGCGGATCACGTGGTTCTTGCGATCAGCGACATAAAGCGTGTCGCCCTTGACGGCCATCCCCTGCGGGTCGTCGAAGCGGGCCTTGTCGAAGGGGCCATCCACGAGGCCGGGTTCGCCAGTGCCGGCGGTGAGGAGATGGTTGCCATCGAGATCGGTGACCACGATGCGGTGATGCGTGCTATCGGCGATGAAGAGACGCTTGCTCTTCTCGTCCGCAATCACCTTGCCCGGGAAGTACAGCGGCGTGTCGCCGCTTTCGCGGAACTTCGCCAGGTCGAAGCGCAGCGGCTTCTCGTTGAGCGTCTTCTTCTTCTTGTGCTCCTCCACCAGCTTACCGATCACGATATCGAGCACTTCGTAGTTACCTTCGCCACCGGCATAGCCCACGAGGTTGCCTTCGGGATCGATGAGCACGAGAGTGGGCCAGGCGTCCACCTCGTAGCGATCCCAGATGGTGTGGTCCGCGTCATTGACCACAGGGTGTTCGATCTGGTATCGCAGGATGGCCTTGCGAATGCTCTTGGTGTCCTTTTCGTTCTCGAATTTCGGCGAGTGGACGCCGATCACCACGAGTTCATTGGCATACTTCTTCTCGAGCTTGGCGAGATCGGGCATGACGTGAATGCAGTTGATGCAGCAGAGCGTCCAGAAGTCCAGCAGGACGATCTTGCCCTTCAGATCCTTCATGGAGATGGGAGCGGCCGAGTTCAACCAGGCGGTGCCGCCGGCGAGTTCGGGTGCGGGGAACTTCTTCTTTTCGTCCTGATTGGCGGCGGGTTCCTGGAGCAGACCCTTGAGATTCGGGATGCCAGCCAGGTTCGGGCTGAGTGGCGGTGCGGCCTCGGCCTTGCCATCGGCCGCGGTGAAGCTCCGGAGCGCAATCGCTGCGAGGCCAATGCCCAGCCCGAGTCCGAAAAGCAACGGCCAGGGGAACCGCGACCGGGCTGCAGGCACGGCCTCAGGCGAAACCGACGAACTCATCGGGCATCCTCCACACCAGGGTGACGTTTCCATGGTAGCCGCGATGCCGCGATGGGTGAAGACCGAAGCCAGTGCGGGGCGACAGCGGTTTATCCTGAGATTGTTGAATTCCCTGGCAGGCAGATGGTCCTGCAATGCGGAATTCGGAGTGCGGAGTGCGGAGTGCGGAAAAAACGACAAATCAAGCCGCGCCATCTATCCGTGATACCGCAATGGCTGATGCCGAAGCGAATGCACTCAGCGGACGAAGCGGTTGATCCGGGTGGCTCCGTCCTGGAGTTCGAAGCGATAACCATCCGGGAAGGCGTCGGCGAATTCCTCCTGATGGCTGACGAGCAGGATGCAGTGCAGGTGGCCGCGGAGGTTCTGCAATTCCTGGATCATCACCTGCCGGCCAGCGCGATCGAGGCAGCCGAAGCCCTCATCGATGATGACGCTCTCAATGGCGCGGTGCTGTTTGCTGGCATATTGCCCGATGCCGAGCGCGAGCGCCACCGCGACGCGAAAGCGCTGGCTGCCGCTGAGGAAGGCGACATTGATGGGTGAACCGCCTGCGGCGCGGTTGGCACATTCGAGGTCGAACGCTTTATCGTTGCCCGATTCGGCCTTCACCTGGCGGAGGAACATTTGTCCGCCGCTGAGCCGGTCGAGGACGCCATTGGCATAATCGACGATCTGCCCTTCCGCCTTTTCGACCAGCCAGCGTTGCAACCGATCGCGGCCCAGCAACTCCGCGAGCATTTTGTAGCGTGTAAGCTCGGCGTCCGCTTCCATGTACCGTGTGTTCAGTTCCGCTCGCTGATTGTGGTAGTTATCAAGGATGCTCTTTTCGCGCTGGGCGGCGAGCAACTCGGCGTTGCGCTGTTTGATTTCCTCACGTGCGGCCGCGATGAGCGATTGCACCTCCTCGGGTGCCCGGCGAGCTTCCACGGGGAAGGCATTTGCTTCCTGCTCGATCTGGGCAATCTCGGCACGAAGTGAATCGAGCCCGCCGCGCGCTGCTTGCAGGTTCGTGTACTTCGCCTCGGTGCCCTTGTTCACGAGCACATCGAGTTCGCTCTGCCATTTGGCCCGCTCGCCCATGCCGGCGAGTTCGAGCGGCTTCTGCCAGGCCGCGGGAAGCGTCTTCTTCATGCGCTCGATGGTCTCGCTGCTCTGCTTGCGGCTCGCTTCTTCGAGGTTCAGCTTGCCGGCGAGTTCGGTGAGTTCGCGGTCCAGATCGGCGAGCGAGCGTTGTTGCCGTTCAATCTCGGTTTCGGTGCGGCCCAGTTCCGTCTTGCCCGCCTTGAGGGCGTTCGCCACGGATGTGTCTTCGGCTTGTTTCGCCGCGTATTCCTGGCGCAGTGTGCCTGCCTCGGCGGTGGGGAGTGCGAGCTTCGCCTTGGCGAGTCGATCGCGGCCGGAGTCGAGTTTCGCCCGCACGGTCTGCGCGTTCGCAACTTCATCCTGGGCCGTCCGCACCTGGCGCTTCACGCCATCGAGCCGCTTTGTTTCCGCCGCGATGCCGCTGAGGTCGTTGCGATCGGGATAGGCAACCGTCGACCAGTCGGCGGGCTCGCGCGGGCCGATCTTCTCCTTGAATTCCTGGGGCAGGGCGAAGTACGATTGCCGGCACGAATCGGTGAGCCGCTTACTGTCGAGTGCCGCTTGTTTGACGCTGGCCGCGGCGTCCTTGAACTGCTCGCGAAGTGCGTGGAGGTGTTCGCGTTCGGCGGCCTCTTTCGCATCGAGTTCTGCTTCCCGTTTGCGGGCGGCTGTGGCGTCGGTCGTGAGCGCTTTCAGCTTTCGCTCGGCTTCGGTCGCTTCGTGTTCACGCCGGGCTTTTTCCTCCTCGAAGTGCTGGGCCGTCAGTTCCTGGCCGCACGCCCGGCAGGTCCTGGCACCCGTGAGTTCCTGAAATTCGTTGGCGAGTTGCCGGGCCAGCTGGGCAAGGGCACGCGCTTCCGCCGCGGCCTGATCCTTCGCGGCCCGCTCCTCACGTGCGGCCTTCGCCTTCGCTTCGAGAGCGGTGAAGGCTTCTTTCGCCTGCACGCCGGCCTCTCGCAGTTTCGCCTCATCGAGCCTCGCCTGGGCGGCTGCGGCGCTCGCCTTGGTGAGTTCGGAACGGTCCTGGTGCAGGCGTTCGAGCAACGCGTAGTGCTGCGCGAGCAGGGCCAGGCGTTCCTGCTCCGCTTGAAGCCGCTGCAACGCACCCTCGGGATCGCTCGGCAACGCCTGGAACTCGCGCTCGAGCCGCTTCACCTCGGCCTCCGCGTCCTCCACCTGCTTCACCTGTTCGAGCACTGCGGCCAGTTCACGCAGCCGTGCATTCAGTGACGCTTGCCGAACCTCGTCTTCGCTCTGTGTCTTCCGGAGTGCGACGAGTTTCTTGCGAGCCTGACTCAGCGCGTGCTCGGTGATGCGCCGCGACTCGGTGCTCGTTTCACGCTCGGCGGTGAATCGCTCGGTCTTGCGCTCGGATTCCGAGATGCGGCCGCGCTCCGTGACAATCGTGCTGACAGCCGGGAGCACATCGCGAAGCTCTTTGAGCCGGGTGAAATCTTTCTCAATGGCGACGGCATGGCTCAGCAGCGCCTCGGCATGCGTGAGCTTATCGCGAATGGCCCCGAGCTTCTTTTGGTGATCCGCCCAGTTGCGAGCCTGGATCGCGAGAGCGTCCAGGCGGTCGAGGCTGTCCTGTGATTTCGCTTGCAAATCCTGGGCATTCTCGATGCGTTCGATCGCGGCGGCGAGTTCCTCATCGCTCACATCACGCAGGGCACTCAGCTGGTTGCCGATGCCTTCCACCGTGGCCTTGAGCGCACGCCGGCGATCATCGGCCTTCGCGTGGAGTTTCTGATAGCGTTCCAGATCGACGATGCGTGCGAGCACACTGGCGCGGCCGGCCGGGGTGCTGTCGAGCAACTTCTCGGACTTGCCCTGCAGCAGCAGCACGGATGATGTGAAGGATTCGTAGTCGAGGCCGATCTTCTCCTTGATCCAGGCATCGAAGCGGACACGCAGCTGCGTGTCCGGAATCGGGTCCCAGGCGTCGTCGGCATTGCCCTCGCTTGCGTCTCGGGCTCGTTGGAAGATTTGTTGCGTGCTGGCAACGCTGCTGGTGCGGCGGCGCACCGTGCGCTTGATGCGATACTGTTGCTGATCGAGACTAAAGTCGAACTCCACGGCGAGGGCGTTGGACTCCTTATTGATGAGTTCACTGGCGCTCTGGCTGCCGCCGCGGTGATGGCCGAAGAGGGCGAAGGTGACGGCATCGAAGATGCTCGATTTGCCGCTGCCGTTGGTGCCCGAAAGCATCCACAGCGGTGCCCCGTCGAAGCGCACTTCCTGCTCGTCCTTGTATGACAGGAAGCCGGAAAGCTTGACGCGCTGAGGAATCATCACAAATCCAAATTCGGAATGCGGAACGCAATGGTGCCGCGCACATCACATTATTCGGACATATCTTTCAGCAACTCTTCCGCAAGGTTCAACAAGGCATCGCGGTCGGCTTCAGGGTGCTGGATGAGTTCCTGACCGAGGTATTCGCGAACGGTTTCGCCGAAGCCCTTGTTGCGGGGCGTGTCCGTGAGGGCCAGAGACGGGCCGAGAGCACTCGTCTCCTGCCAGTCGCGGGCATACCAGCGGGGGAAGATGCGGTCCAGTTCACGCAGCACTTCTTCGAGATTGTCGACGCCCGAAGTGTACGAGATGTGCAGATTCACCAGTTCGTGTTGAGCGTTGGCGTATTCGCGTTTGAGCCGGGGCAAGTCCGACGCGGCATCGCGAATCGTGATCTCGTAAATCGGCGTCGCGGGCAATGGCAACACCACGGGTTCGTCCAGCATCCCTTCGGGCCCTAGCTCGATGAGCACGGCTCCCTTGATGTCGTTCGCTTCGCCGAGGTCCATCTTTTCGATGCTGCCGGAGTAGCGCATGTGCGGGGCACCGAGCGTCTGCGGCTTGTGGATGTGGCCGAGCGCGATGTAGTCGAATTGCGAGGGCAACTCGGCACCCTCGATCACCACGTCTTCTTGCTCGGTGAGGCGAAACAGGCTGGGGCCGAAGGCTGAGCCATGAACGTGAACGTGGGCACCAAGCACGGCGGGGGCACGTTGATCATAGAGCGGGTGAGCGCGGATCTCGCGGAGCGTGTCCGCCCAGGAAGTCACCAGCAAGCGATTCTTTTCCTCCGGCGAGGTGTACTTCTGGCTGGCAGCATTCTTCAGGAAGCGCGACGGCGTGGGGTACGGCATCAGCACGAACTGCACATCGTGGAGTTTCACGAAGGTGGGGTCCGCGGCGAGGTAGAGCCGGCCGGGTTGAATCACCTCGCCCATGCTGCCCGCGGTCGGTGCTGCCAGCGACATGGCGTGCACGAGTGTCTGGCAGAAGTTCTCGTTATCGTGGTTGCCGGTGAGCGTAAGGATGGTGCCGTCGCGTTCGAGGAAGTCGCGGAACACGTCCTGCCAGTGGCGAATCGTTTCGCGCAGGCCATCGGGCCGGGCCAGTTCGCTGAAGAGATCGCCGGCCACGAGCAGCACGTCGATGCGTTCATCCTGGCAATGCTTGGCCACGCGCTCGACGGCACGCCGCAAGTCTTCGGTGCGATCGATGCGGCCCAGGCGGTCGCCGAGATGCCAGTCCGCGGTGTGGAGAATTCGCATACCGTCGTATTGTGCGATGCGAACCGACGAATCAACAGGTCAGAAGTGAAACGTGTAGCCGCGAACCCCAAAGTCCGCGAAGGGGAGCGCGGATGTCAGAATGAGTTATCCCAGGAAGCGGGCGAGCGGTACACGTCCGCGTGCTCGTTCCGCAATCAACCGTGCCTTGATGGGTACCGCTCGCCTGGTGCGACACCTCACGATTTCGCGACCCAGATTGGCGGCGGGGCGATTTCATCTGTGGGGCGCTTGCCCGCATCGGCGCGGCCGCTGCCCTCGAGGCGCGAGATGCACTTCACGGTCATGTCCTGGTCGCAGGCGATCTGGCAGCTGAGCCGCACGCCCGTCACACTCTTCGCGGCGAGCACGCTTTTCTCGGCTTCGGTCATCGTGTCCGGTTCACCGGCCACGAACTCGACGCGGCAAGTCGTGCAGCGGGCGTTGCCGCCACAGGCATGCAATTGATCCACCTTCGCGTCGTCGGTGAGAGCCAGCACGAGCCGCTTACCGGCCGGCACATCGAACTCACCCATCCCATCGACAGTTAACTTCGGCATTGCATCACTCCTGGTAGCATCGTGTGATCGAACAACACCGTCAGGATATCAGGATCGCCTTCGATCCGTTCAGTCTGGTTTGCAGTCTCGCCTGTCAGCCAGGAGTTCACAGCATCCTCGCCTGAGATGAATCGATTCAGGAATCGTCAGTGACTCAGCGGGTGGATCAGTTGCATTGCCCGCCGTCCGCCAATATCTTCTGCGTGTCGGCGAATCCCTCTCCGAACGCCCTTTATTTCACACACTCCCAGCCCGGAGGTGGTCGTGTCGGTGATCGAGACGCGCGAACTCCGCAAAACCTATGGCCGGATCGAGGCGCTCAAGGGCGTCTCCATCAAGGTCGAAAAAGGCCAGATCTACGGCCTGCTTGGCCAGAACGGGGCCGGCAAAACCACGCTGATCAAGATTCTGCTCGGCATCGTGCAGAAGACGGGTGGCGACGCGGCACTCCTCGGCAACCTTGCCGGTGATGTCCATGCTCGTGGGCAAGTCGGCTACCTGCCCGAGGACCACCAGTTCCCCGGATACCACACCGGCTTCTCACTCATGGATTTCTACGGCACGCTCTACGGTGTGCCCAAGGACGAACGGCGGCGGAAGATCCCCGAGACGCTCGAACTCGTCGGCATCGCCGGCCGCATGAACTCCAAAATCCGCACCTATTCGAAGGGCATGAAGCAGCGGCTCGGCATCGCCCAGGCCTTGCTCCACGACCCGGATCTCATCATCCTCGATGAACCGACCGATGGCGTCGACCCGCTCGGCCGGCGCGAAATCCGCGAACTCATGTCGCGGCTCAAGGAGCGCGGCCACACCATCTTCCTGAATTCGCACCTGCTCGGTGAAGTCGAACTCATCTGCGATCGCGTCGCCATCCTTCAGCAAGGCTTGCTCATCCGCGAAGGCACCATCGCCGAACTGACCCGCCAAAAGGGGCACTACGAAATCGCCCTCGCACCCGGACAGGCGTTCCCCACGGACCCCATTATCAAGCTCGGTTACACGGTCAGCCCCGTGGTGGACAAGCCGCACCTGTTTGATGTCACCATGATGGAAGGCCAGGACATCGACCCCGTGGTGAAGTTCCTCGCCGAGAAGGGTCTGAGCCTGCGGCACCTGGTGGAAAAGAAGCAGACACTCGAAGACGCATTCCTGGCCACGGTGGATAGCACGGAGCCCGGCGTGGATAATCGCCCGAAGCGCCGGCCCACCCGTGCTGTCGGCGGGAGGGATCGATAATGAACCAGTTTCTCGCAATCCTCCGCGATTCGTTCCGCGAGGCCGTCGATGGCTTCGTGATCTATGCGATGGTCGCGCTCTCGGCAATCATGATCATTGTGGTCGGCAGCATGTCGTTCACACCTGCCCCGCCCGATCAGGCATTCGAAGGGATCGTGCAGGAGTTCAACCGCACCATTCCCGAGAAGGGCCGCAGCCGCGGTATGAACTTCGGCAATGCCAACTTCCGGGCCGTCGATGTGAAGGAGGCCCCCGGCGGCTACACGCTTCAGGTGCGTGTGAAGGCCACCGCTCACTCGACCATCGCGGACGAGCAAGGTGTTAGGCCCGAACCCACCAGCGGCGACACCTTCCGACGCATGGTGGTCGAATGGATCAAGCCGATCGGTAACTCGCGCCAGATCGAGTTCGACGAAAATCAGGGCAAGCAAGAACCTGGCGACACCAAACAGGGGCAGGGCAAGAACCGCAAGATCGAGGTGGGTCTCGGCACCACTTCCACCGACCAGGAAGAGCGAGCCATCACTGATGCCCAGATGGAAGACTTCATCAAGAATCAGTTCAAGGTGCATGCCGGCATGGAAGCCACGGTGAAACGCATCACGACAGGCGTCGCCGAGCCGTCGTACGCCTTCGAGGTGACCACGAGCGGCGGCTCCTCGGTGCGAGGCTGGCCGCACATCGTGAAGATCTTCTTCGGTGCCGTGAAGTTTCCCGGCGAGCACAACCTCGGCTTCGTGCTCTGGGTGGTCGAGGATCAACTCATCAACGGCCTCGGCTCCGGCATCGCGCTGCTCATTAGCATGATCATCACCGCCTTCTTTATCCCCAACATGCTCCGCAAGGGAAGCATCGATCTGCTGATCTCCAAACCCATCGGCCGCACGCAACTACTGCTTTACAAATACATCGGCGGGCTCACCTTCATCTTCATTCTGTCGTGCGTCGCCATCGGTGGTGTCTGGCTCGTGCTCTGTGCGCGATCGGGTGTGTGGGATCCCACTTTCCTTGTGGTGATTCCGATTCTCACCTTCACGTTCGCGATTCTTTATGCCGTCTCCACACTGGTGGCCGTGTTCACCCGCAGCCCCATCGCCGCCATGCTCTGCTCCACAGGATTCGCGGTCTTCCTCTACATCGTGGGCAAGGTGAAAGAAGTCTTCGATGTGATCAAGATCCAGCAGGAAGCCACGGGCAAGGAGAACATACCGGGCTGGGGTTTCACACTGGTGGACACACTGAACAACGTGTTGCCGCGCTACAAGGACCTGGACAAGCTCACGAGCAAGCTCATCTCGGACGGCTCGCTGACGCCGATGGAACTGCGGCAATCCGGGCTCGCGTTTGTGGACTATCCGTCCTGGGGTGGCACGCTTGGCGTCTCACTCGCATTCATCGCCCTGATGCTGGCGATCTCCTGCTGGCGCTTCAGTAAGCGTGATTATTGAGCCGTGCATGCCGCGGAGCGCACGGGCGCTCCACGGCTACTCCAGTCGTTCGCCGTCCAACTCGCGGTACGATTTCTCGTCGATGCGTTCGAATTGCACGGTGTCGCCGACGCTCAGGGGGAAGAATCCGTCGGCGACGTCCACGATGGTGAGCGGGGTGCGGCCAAGGATGTTCCAGCCACCGGGGCGAGCGAGCGGGTAGATGCCCGTTTGCCGGCCCGTGAGGCCGACACTGCCCGGTTCAACACGCAACCGCGGACTCGCCAGCCGGGGCACGCCACACAGTTCCGAGGGCAAGTAGCCGAGATACGGAAAGCCTGGCACGAACCCGATGGCATACACAGTGAACGAGCTGGCCGTGTGCAGACGAATCACTTCATCCGGCGTGAGCCGCGTGTGCTCACACACACGCGGCAAGTCGAGCGCAAACTCATAGCACACGGGAATGCGAAACGTGCGTTCAGGCGAGCGGCCCGCGTGAGCGGGCTGTGCCTTCGCAAGTTCATCACGTGCGGTGTCGTGGGATGTTAACGGGTATTCATGCCCGTGTGATTTCAGATCGTCAGGAACAGCCCGCTCACGCGGGCCGCTCGCCTGATCGATCGCCTGATTGCGCGCCAGCCACTCTTGCACTTCGCTCAACCCGATCTGGTCCGCATCGAAGAAGACACCCACGCTCGCATAGGCGGGCACCACGTCTTGCAACCATGACAGGTTCGCATCGCGCACGGCTGCGGTGAAGCGCACGGCACTTCCTTCATCCGGCAAGTAGATGAGTACGGCCTGATCACCGAGCGGCACAATCTTCATGTGTTTGGTATACTTGCCAGAGCGGATCGCGGTGAAATCCGCTCACCCGAGAAACGTCTTTCCCACGATGGCACCGGAGCACCTGGGCGAACTGGTGGACCGGCACGCGGCGGCACTCGTGCTGTACGCGCGACAATGGTGCGCCTGCCCTGAGGATGTGGTACAGACGGCCTTCCTGAAGCTGGTCCGGCTTTCCGTGCCGCCGGATAACGTGGTACCCTGGTTATACCGCGTGGTGCGGAACGGGGCGATCGATGCCAGTCGGGCCGCTCGACGGCGGACGAAGTACGAAGCCGCTGCGGCCGAGGCGGCGGTGCCCTGGTTCGCCCCGTCGGACGATCCAGGAGGCCTGGATGCCCGCATCGCCGCCGATACGCTCCGACAGTTGCCCACCGAGACGCGTGAAATCATCGTGGCCCACCTCTGGGGCGGGCTCACATTCGAGCAGATTGCCCAGGCGATGAGCTCCTCCGCAGCCACCTGCTATCGCCGGTACGCGGCAGGGCTGGTGAAGTTGCGACAATTGCTAGGTGAAGAATGCCCGACGACACCGAGAACCTGAACCGGCCGCCGCCCGATGCGAACGACACGGACGAGGCACCCGCCTTGCCCGACCTGGGCCTCGCCGAGGCCGCACTCGCACGAGCGCTGCAGGGTTTGTCGCCCACCCCGGCGGCGATCAACCGCGATCGGCTGATCTTCGCTGCCGGGGCTGCCTCGCGCACCAACACCATTCGCCTCTGGCAGTTCGCCGCGGGTATCCTTGCTGCCGTTGGCTTCGCAGCGGGCATGTATTTTCGCCCACCCGTAATCGTGGTGCGCGACGCGGATGTGCTGCCCGCACCGATTCCCGTGAAGGAGCATCTTCCGGTGAAGTGAGTGCGGTACGCCTTTTTATCGCATGAAGCTGGGTTCTTCCAGCTTCATCGGAACCGGTGATCGGAAGTTCCTCTCCGTTGGCGTTTGCCTGGTTGGCCAGGTGAGATTCTCCTTCACGCAGTAGGCGAAGACCACGGGCCAGATGGCACCGAAGCAGACCGCCCAGATCATCTCTTCGACAGGCAATCCCAGTACGCGATGGCCGCACAATGAGCTGCTCGTCCAGAATGTGGCAGCCGCGGGAAAGAGCGCCAGCATGGCCCAGGCCACGCTCACATAAGTTAACGCGAAGCCAAACGCACCGGGCAGCATGAGCCGCCAGGCGTGTGAGACCCGTGCCATGACGAAGCAGCCAGCAGACGAAAAGCCGAGGAGCACGGCGCCCAGAATCTCCCAGCCTGCGAATCGCAGACCGAGAACGGCGAGGAGTGCCAGGGCGGACCAGATGCCGAAACGCGTCAAGGAGCGAAAAAGTTGCACTTCACCCTGGATCAGCACGCCACTTCCATTGGCTGCGGCGAGCCAGCTGATTCCGCCGCACGCAAAGCAGAAGAGCGCATCTTCACAACCCACATTGGCGAGGAAAGTGAAGTGATGGTCGGGCTGCCAGTACGCGGGGACGAACACCACACTGAGCAGGCAGAACGGGGCGAGGAGCAGCCCCGAGAGCAGAGATGAGGCACGCAGGCGGGGCCAAATCCACAGTCCGCCGATCAGGCACGCCAGCAATCCGAGGACAGCCAGGAGGTACATGGGCTCTCCCACACTTGGCAATTCGCAAGTCGATGACTGTATCACATATCGGCGATCGTTGCTCGTTCAGAGCTAGAATTCGCCTGCTGTTCTCCTTTCGATTCGTATCCAGAGTGAATGACTCGAGCGCGATCGCCTATTCTGAGAGTGCCCAAGCCGCACGCCCGGGGTTGAATCCGGGCGTGAACTGTTATTGCCGTGGAGTTTGCCATGTCCGCCGTCCGCCATTTTCTGGGCGATCCCGTCTCGCAGCACATGCGCACGGATGTGACCCGACTGCAAGATGGCCAGACGGTGGCCGAGGCACTCGAATTCGTCCGGAACAATCCGTTGCCCGGGCGTGTGATTTACTTCTACGTGGTGGATGAAGGCGACCGCTTGAAAGGTGTGGTTCCCACGCGTCGATTATTGTTGAGCGAGCCAACAGCAAAGCTCACGGACATTATGATTCGCCAGGTCATCGCCATCCCTCAATCGGCGAGCGTGCTCGATGCCTGCGAATTCTTCACCATGCACAAGCTGCTCGCCTTCCCGATCGTGGACGCCGACCGACGTGTCATTGGCATGGTGGATGTGGACCTCTACACCGAGGAACTCGGCGAACTGGGCGACCAGTCCGAATCGTTCCGTCGGGAAGGCAACGACGATCTTTTTCAACTCATCGGTGTGCATCTCACGGAAGCGGAGCAGCGCAAGCCCACGCTTGCGTTTCGCCGCCGGTTTCCCTGGCTACTCGCCAATGTGGCCGGTGGCATGCTCGCGGCGTTGCTCGCCGATGCCTATGAAGATGTGGCCACGCTGGTGCTCGTCACGCCGTTCATCCCCGTGGTGCTGGCCCTCTCGGAAAGCGTGGCAATTCAATCGGTGAGCCTTGCACTGCAGACCCTGCATGGCAAGACGCCGAGCCGGCGCAAGATCCTCCGCCGCATTACTCGTGAACTCACCGTGGGCCTGTTGCTGGGCCTGGCCTGTGGGCTCACGGTGGGGCTCATCGCCCTGATCTGGAAGGGGAAAATCGCTGTGGGGCTGAGTCTTTTCCTCGGCATCAGCGGCGGCGTGCTCGGAGCGGCGGGCATCGGTCTGGCCATGCCGCTGGCACTCAAACTGTTGAAGCGTGATCCGCAAGTGGCCTCGGGGCCCATTGCCCTGGCCGCGACCGACATGGTCACGCTGCTTCTGTACTTCAACCTCGGCCGCTGGCTGCTGCTGTGAGTTCACACATCAAGCCCCACGGCTCGCATGAGCGCGAGACCGTTGCCGTGCGGGACAACGCCGGGCCGCATGGTGTAGTCGAAGTGCAATTCTCCGCCGGCAAAGCCATCGCAGAAGTGGACGTTCGCTGCCTGGCCCAGATGCTCCGTGATGGCGGTAAGGGCCAGATCGTGCGTGGTGACCAGGCCAATCGCTCCGGCCGCGAGCAATGCATTCAGCACGCCTTCTGCTCCCGCCACGCGATCTGCCGAGTTCGTGCCCGCGAAGATTTCATCGAGCAGAAACAACAGCGGCGGCTCATTCCGGCGGGCGAGATCGAGCAGCGTGCGAACCTTTGACACCTCTGCGAAGAATCGCGATCGACCTTCCTGAAGCGAATCCTGCACCCGCATTGTGGCACCGAGCGCGACAGGCGTGAGGGTGAGTGAAGCCGCACGCACCACCCCGCCCGCGAGTGCGAGCACGGCGTTCACGCCTACCGCACGAAGCAGCGTGCTCTTGCCAGACATGTTCGAGCCACTGATGACGAGCAACCGCAGGCCAACAGTGCCGAATTGCACATCATTTCGCACGCAACCCGTGGCTGGCAAGAGCGGATGCCCGAGTCCCGTGGCGCTGAAGCTTGCGATGCGATCCTTGCCGTCGAGAATCGTCGGGAAGACATCGCCCGGGTTCTCGAAGGCATGGCCGGCCAACGAGGAGAGCGCTTCCGCTTCGGCCACTGCGCGAAGCCAGTCCTTCACACAATCCCCGGAGCGGGCTCGCCAGGCTTCGAGTTTGAAGGCGTAGCGGGTGCCCCACATTCGCAGGATGGCGACGGGCCAGAAGAGCGGATTGCGGCGGGAATTCAGCCAGCCGAGCAGGTTTCGCAATTCGCGAATCTGCGAGGCTGCGGAGGCTCCACCCGAGCGCAGTGCGGCCTGCAATTCCACCAGTCGCGGTGCGGTGAACACGGGCCGTTCGAAGCGAATGAGCACCGCTTCCAGCAGCGACAAACCCGCCTCGGCTTTCTCGATCGGAGCCAGGACACGACGAACCCAGTTCGCGAGCGGCATCGCGATGATGAGCGAGAGGACGCCACAGGCAAACACGGGCAACGAGGATGTGCCGGCAAAAAACCAGCCGATCCAGGCCGCGACATTGGCCCAGCCGAGCACGGCAATCGCCCAGGGCTTCCAGGCCGCGAATGATTCGCGCGGTGCGGCACCCCATGCCGTGAGCCAGTTTAATTCGACACCGTCCGGAATCTCCGCACCGGCGAGAGCCAGCGATTCTCTCAGGTCGAGCCGCGGTCGGAGATCGTTCACCGCGACCTGCCGGGCCTTCACTTCGTCGGCGCTGGCCGGTGCCTTGAGCCAGGCAGCAAGGGTTTCTTCACCCACGCGGGTACGGCAGGCGGTGATGCGATCGAAGAGCGAGCCGGGTCCAAACAGATCAAGGTCCGCCGCATACGGGTGATCGTCCGGCAGGTAGCGCGAACCTTTGCTCAGACCCGTGGGCTTGCCTTCGAGGCGGTGCAGTCCGACTGCATAATACGTGGCCGAGCGATTGGCCCAGGCGAGCCGGCCGCGCCGCTTTTCGAATTCGATGACCAGGACGAAGAAGGCGACCACGGGCAAGAAGAGCCAGAGCGGATGGAAGAGATCCGCACCGAAAGCGAGCCCGGCCGCGACGAGCCCGATACCAAACACGCCAAGCCGGGCCCACGAGAGCGCGGCCAGTTCCTGTTTGAGGTTCACGATCACCACGGTGCGGGCGGTGAACCGCTCGGCATACACCGCGGCCGGAATTGGGGCTTCAGTCACAATCAATCCTGAATTCAGGCGAGCGGCCCCGCGTCAGCGGGCTGTTCCATCGCGCGTGTTTCACATGTCATTATCACATCACATATCAGGCAATTGAACAGCTCCCTTACGGGGTGCCCCTTCAACTGCAATTGAACAGCCCCCTTACCGGGTGCCGCACGAACTGCAATTGAACAGCCCCCTTACGGGGTGCCGCTCGCCTGGGCTGCCTTGTATGAATCGATTGCGATCTTCATCCCCTCATCGAAGAGGACGCGCGGTGTGTAGCCGAGCTTCGTGCGGGCCTTCGCGATTGAAAAATCGAGATTCAAGCCCGCGAACTTCAGCTGGGCCTGCGTGATCCGCGGCGGGTTCGGCTTGTTCTTGCGGCGGAAAACGCTCTCGCGCCAGTTCGCCATGAATCGCGCGAGCCAGATGGGCACGGACATCTTCGGTCGCTTCGTGCCAATGCCATCGGCGACCGTCTCGAAGAAGCGTCGCTTGCTCACGAACTCGCCATCCGTGATGTTAAAGACTTCGCCCGCGGCCGCGGGATGGTCGATCGCCAGCATGATGGCGTCCGCAATGTTGCCGACATACGTGGTGTTCAGGGCATACTTGCCGCGGGCTATGTAAATGACGCTGCCTTCATTCAGGCGTGCCACGAGCCGCGGAAGGATGGCCCGATCGCGCGGGCCATAGACGAACCCGGGCCGCAACACCGTGATGGGCACGCCGTGCTTGCGGTGATATTCAAGGGCCAGCTTCTCGGCTTCCACCTTCGATTGCGTGTAGCCATCGATGTGGTCATCGGGCAGCGGTTCCGTTTCGTCGGTGCCGTGGTGATGGCGGGCAGCGTAGACACCGAGCGAACTGATGTGCACGAAGCGGTGCAACGGCTTCCCTTTCACGGCTTCGAGCAGGGAACGTAATCCCTCCACGTTCACCTTGCGGTATTCATCAACGTGGCCCCAGTCACCCACTTTCGCCCCGCAATGCACGACAACATCGACGCCGTCCACGGCCCGGGCCAGGGCGGCGGGATCAGTGAGGTCGCCGCGGATGACCTGCACACCCAGAGCTTCGAGGTGTGAGGTATCGGCACTGTCGCGGGCAATGGCACGGAGCGTGGCATCGGTCTTCGCCAGCGCTTCCGCGGCATGCGAGCCGACAAAGCCCGTGGCTCCGGTGATCAAAATTGTGTGAGGCATCGGCAAGGGCTCTCGAAGAATCGTGAGCCGATGTTCTCCGAGAAGCACTGGCGTGTGGCAAGTGTGCCGGGGTGCAGCGCCTCACCGCCCACCTGTTCACCACTTGGGGTCTGATGGTTCGCTCTCCGATTCCCACTTGCGGATCTCCTCGGCCAGCGGTTTGTCGGTCTTCTCGATCTCGAAGATGGAAACGTACGTGTTTTTCCAGTAGCCGCTGTCCGCGTCTTTCTCGAACCAATCAATGACCTTCCGCGTTTTCCCATCGACCTTGTAGCTGGTAAAGAGCCCCTTCTTCCCCTGGTATTCGATGCTCTTTTTGACTTCGAGGCTGTTGAGTCGCTCCGTCGTCTTCTTGCGATCCAGTTTCTTGCCGAGTTCGATCATGGCCAGGTAGTCGCCATTGCGCTCGATCTCGAGACGCGCTTTCTGGGCTGCTTCAGGCGTGCTGAAGTCGTACTTGCTGAGTCGGCCCCAGGGCGGATCGCGGTAGATCACGTAGCCGGCCGTGGCGAGGGCCAGGAAGAAGGTGAGCAGGGCGAGCACGAGCGTGAAGCCGCCACCCGAGCGAGAAGAACGGGCCGGTTCGCGTGCTGCCGTGCGGCTGGCCG
>JBGSZR010000164.1:0-14181 GCA_041750275.1 Gemmataceae bacterium | reverse complement strand
TCCTTTCTAAGGATTTAATTACACAAGATGCTGTGCGTAAGCACTGACATCTATCATGTCGCCTGACCACCATCAGACTCCTCACACCCACTTGCCATCGATATACGAAGGCCCCGCGTGCGAAAGCACGCGGGGCTTTTTTGCATTGATACTTCTACTTCAACGCGGTCGGCGTCCTTGTAAACCCTGACAATGAGCGTGCGTGGGTTCGTTCGCCCAGCATTCATCCTCGAAGATCCATGACAAACCTCGCGACTCTTCATAGTCTCACACCATGGACGATTCCTTCCTGAACCACCTCCGTTGTCCGATTGATCCCAGGCGTGAGGCCACACTCACGCGCGAGGACCAAATACTGGTTTGTTCTGGCTGCGCCTGTCGGTTCCCAATGAAGCAGGGTCTGCCAATCCTCATCCCCGGAGAGGCGGAAATGCCCGCGGGTTGCGAGAGCCTGGATCAACTGCCGTGTGTCCGCGCTGCCCACTCTCGGCGTAAACGCCAGAACTGATCTGGCGAAACTCGAGCACCATCGCTATCTCCCCCGGTCACTCAAGATTGTGTGCAGGGGGAGCGTGTGGGGATTTCGCACTCAGCACGGCGACGATTGCCGCGGCTAGCATCTGCGCTGGCTGTGCTCTGCGTATTCGCACAATCAACAGGCGTACTCGCTGCCGCCCAGCCCAAGGACTTGCCACAATACGGAATTACGATCACCATCGATACAGCTTCTCACCGTGCGCAACTCCGTCAGTCCGTGACCTGGATCAACACAACCACCAAGCCCACCAGCGAACTTGTCTTCAACTTTTACCCGAATTACAGCGTCCCTGACGGTGAATATCTCAAGTTCGCCAAGACGCTCGAGTTGCTGCGACTCCAGCCCACACACGGAATTGATCGTAATGGCAAATTCGGTGCTGTGAACTCGGTTCATCAACTCGGGGCTGACAATCGCAAGCTGCCGCTCACCCACAATTTTGATCCCGCCAATATCACAGCGCTCCACATTCTGCTGCCGCAACCCGTGGCTCCGGGTGAATCGGTCACAGTCGAACTCGATTGCACATACATCCTTCCAAATACACAGGGTCGGCTCGGCCACTGGCAAGGCGTTACCTACCTGACGAACTCGCTGCCGATGCTTGCCTACTACGACGATCGTGGCTGGCGACCCATGCCTTTCGTCCCCTGGCATCAGCCCTGGTGCAACGAGGCTGGCATCTTTACGGCGACGATCGACCTGCCCGAGAACGAACTTCTTGCTTGTCCTGCACAGACCAAATGCGAATCTCGGCCTGTCCCCGGCTGGAAGCGAATTGAGACGGAACCGTTCATCGGTCGCGATTTCGCTATGCTCTGCAGTGCTCGTTATCAGGAGTTCAAGGCCGAGACCAAACTTCCTGACGGCCGGTCCGTCGCACTGCGTTGCCTCGCGTTTCCCGAGCATGAGTTTTATGCCACCGAACTCCTCAAAATCGTTGGCGAGGCGATCCCGGTTTATTCCGAGTGGTTCGGAGCATTCCCTTATCCGCAATTCACGGTGGTCGAATCGTACTTCGGCTGGAATGGCAACGAGTGCGCCGGGCTCATCATGATTGATGAACGCGTCTTTGGCATGCCCCACCTGGCCCGTGGCTATGTCGAGTATCTTGCCTCACACGAGACGTGCCATCAATGGTGGTACAACTACGTCGGCACCAATGGCTACTCTGAACCGTTCATGGATGAAGGTGCCGCCTCGTACTTCACACATCGACTCATCGATTTGAAGCGTGGCACCAATAATCCGTTTTTAGAATGGCCGGATGGTTTGAAGTGGCTGCCGAACATCAACCGCGAGAACTACCGCCTCGGAGGCATGTACCACTCGATTCGCAATAATGAGATGCAACCGGCTGCCCAGGACCTACCACAGTATGGCCATCTCTTCGGGCTGTTCACTGGCGCATACGATCGAGGCTCAAAAGCATTCGGCATGATCGAGCAACAAATCGGCTCGGCCGCGTTCCTGGATTTCACCCGCATCATCGTAGCAAAATATGGTTGGCGCGTTCTGCATGCGCAGGACTACAAACGCGAACTTGAGGAATACACGGGTCGCGACTGGACCGAGTTCTTCGACCGCTGGATTTACGGCAAGGGGCTCACGGACTGGGAAATCGAGAAGGTGACAATCGAGGATCCCATCCCGGTCACGATGCGTCACGTTCCGATCACGGGGCCGGTGGCGAAGAAGACCACATCGGTGTTGTTGAAGCAAACGCGTGAGTACACGGAACCGACCACGCTCGGTATTCGCTTCGCGGGCCAGGACGGCTTTCCGATTCGTGTGCCGATCAACATGGGGATGGGGAAGTACCAGATCGCCATCGACCAGCCCGGTGTGCCAGCCGAGAGGGCCATGAACGTGGTTGTCGAACCGGTGAGTGAGAACGCGGTGCGGGTGACCTTCGACGACTATGCCGAACCCGAGCAGTTGGAGGTCGATCCCGATCGCGTGTTGCTGGATGCGGACCCGAATAACAACCGCTGGAAGTCGGATTGCCGATGGCGAGTCACACCACTGTACACGGCACTGGATGATGCCGATCTCACCACAGACTACGACCGCTGGAACTTTATTGTTGGGCCCTGGGTCTGGGGTGCCTCGTATTCGGACCCCTGGTACACACGCTCAACGATGCTGGGCCTGCGTGCCGGTGCATACCGCACACAGAAATTTCGTGGCGGGGCCTATGCTGCGTATCGCACGAATTACCGGGACATCGTGCTGGGTGCGGATGCGGTCTATCTCGGCGAGAAGAGTGAGACGGGGGTGAACTGGGAGGTGCGTGTCGCGGGACCCTATGGCACGGCGAATGGTGGATCGAGTGCACCGCAGCGGGCGTCCGCGTTTCATCGCTGGATTCTGAAGGAGTCGTCGAGTCTGTATTTGCCGCCGATGGTTTATCACGAGGGTTTTGCGAGCTATCAGGATAACTTCCTGCCGTTCGCGAATACGCCGACACCCGGTGCAGTGCGTTGGGATCGTTCCTTCCTGGCAGGCTGGCACTTTCGTGCGAATCTGTACACGCCTTACTGGAACCCCGAGAGCGGGGCCTGGTTCGACTTTGTCGCGGCAGGTGGTACGGTGGAAATGCCGACCTGGCGCGAGACAGCGGAAGTTCGCGCCGAGATCGCCGGCGTGCGTCGACTCCCGGACACGCTCGGACCACTTAGACATGTGCGCATTGCCGGCCGACTCGTCGGCATGGGGGCGTTGCCCGATCAGGGGCAGTTCTATGCACTCGGTGGAGGCAATCTCTTCCGGGGCTATGATCTTTCGGAGCGACAGGGCAGTGCACTCTGGGTGGCGAACGCCGAGGTGCGTGTACCGCTCGCCGAGAATGTGACGTGGGATTGCCTCGACCACACGCTCGGAGCCCGCGGCCTCTGGCTCGCTGGTTTCTACGACGTGGGTGGTGTCTACGCGAATGGCCAAACGGTCGGCGGCAACGTGGCCCACGCACTCGGTGCGGGTGTCCGTGTCGATGTTGCCGTTTTCAGCTTCATCGAGCGGGCAACACTGCGCTTCGACACTGCCAAAACCGTCAGCGACAACACGCCCTTTCAATTCTGGTTTGGCCTGCAACACGCATTTTAGCCGCTGAGGTCGGGCGACTTGTCTGGAACCCGTTGGTCCACAGTGTTGCCCGGCACTGCGTGGCAACGTACTCTTTCGACATCGAACCTCATCCACGGACTCAGCCATGCCCGATGCTGTTGTGTCGCAGTCGATTCACGTTCTGGAAAGCCTGACCCACGGCTACCTCTCGAATTTCACCATCCGTTTCTGGAATGGAGAAACGTGGCAACCGGGCAAAGGCGAGAGCGGATTCAAGGTTGCGTTGAAGCATCCCGGGGCACTGCGGGCGATGTTTTGGCCCTTCGATAAAGCTGGACTCGGTGAATCGTACATTTTTGACGACTTTGATATTGAAGGTGATATCTTTGCATTTGTCGGGTGGCTCAAGCATATCGTGGCTCTCATCGAATCGCGTAGCACATTATCCAAGCTCAATCTGCTTCGTTGGTTAATGAGGCTTCCGAAACAACGCAACCCACGCGATCTGTCTGTACTGGGAAAACCGCGGAGTGCCGGGCAGGGCATTGAAGCCGATCGGCGCGGCATCAGCCTGCACTACAACCGACCAAGCGATTTCTATGGATTGTTTCTCGGAAAGGCGATGCAGTATACATGTAGTTATTTTCAACATGCAGACGACGATCTGGATGATTCCCAGCATCGGAAGCTGGATTATATTTGTAATAAGCTGCGGCTGGAGCCCGGTCAGCGACTGCTCGATATCGGTTGTGGCTGGGGAGGGTTGCTCCGGCACGCGGTCCAACACTTTGGCGTCACGGGAGTGGGGATCACACTCGCCGGCGAACAGGCCAGCTGGGCCGAGAAGACGAACAAGGACTCCGGGCTCTCCGATCGCATCCAGATCGTCTACTGCGACTACCGCGAGATGAAGTTCGAACAGGAGTTCGACGCCGTTTCCAGTGTCGGCATGACCGAAGAAGTCGGTAACCGAAATTTGCCAATCTATCTACGCGGTGTTTCGAAAGCCTTGAAACAGGGCGGTGTGTATCTGCACCATGCCATCAATCTTCGCCCGCATACACCCTTTCCGCAGTGGACCGCGTTCGCGCGGAAATATGTCTTTCCGAATGGGGATTTACAAACTTTACCCTTCGTTCACAACGCCGCGGCTAGGGTCGGCCTGGAGGTTCGGGATGTCGAGAACCTCCGGGAACATTATTCGCTGACGCTTCAAAAGTGGGTCCGCCGCCTGGAAGCGAATCGCGAGGCTGCAATCGACATGACAGATGAAGTGACGTATCGGATTTACCGTCTTTACATGGCCGGTGCAACCATGGGCTTCGATCGAGGCATCTATCAACTTAATCAGACCTTATTTGTGAAGCCCGAGGACACGGGAGCGGCCCATCTTCCTTTGACGCGAGCGAAATGGTACGCGTCCTGAGCCCTATCTCAAATTATCTCCGTGAAGCACCTGTGTCATATCACGGTGGAGACGGCGGCGGATGAGAAATTCATCGTCGTCCATCCAGCCGCGGACCGCCGGGCTCAGTGTGAAATCTTCCGTGACAACAGCTCGGACAACGGCATCAATGAGTTCAAGCATCTTCAACGAATAGTAGCGGTTTGTGGATCCCGTGAGTGTAATCCGGTCCAGTCGCTGAAAGATCTCCTCGAGTCGGCCGAGGGCGATTCGCGGGGGGGCCGAGCCGAGTGCACCGGCGTAAGCAATCGCGAGTTCGGTGTGGTTGCGATCGTCGCCGGGTGCGGCCAGAAAGAGCCGGTCACGAGCATCATTGAGGATGCGGTTGCCGGATTCCTCATCTCCCACGGCGAACCAACCGATCGCGAGTCCAAGCCGGACCGGCGAGAAGTGAGACTCGGCAGGCCACGCACCACATCCCGGATCCAGGCTTCGGAGAAGTGACTCCGCCTCGGAACGGCTTCCGCGTTTGCGGAAGCAGCGGAACGCGGTTGGAGCAGCTTGCGCCAGTGCCGCTCGCAGCATCGAATCGCTCGGGATGCGATTCAAGAGATGGTCGACCAGACCCTGAGAGGCTTCGAATTGTTCGCGTTGCGCCGCGATCGTGAGTGCAGCCTCCAGCATGCGGGCCTGGTATCGTGGCAAAAGCTCCATTCGCTCAGCGTCGGTCCAGCGTCCCGATTGCAACCATGTCTCCATCCATTCCAGTGCAGGGGGGACATGTTCGAGCAGTTGCGAAACGGTTGAGGCATCCAGATGGCTGGCCGCGTCGAGCAGAGTGAAAACGATCCGTGGCACCGTGGCCGAGTTGGGACTTGTCGAGCACTCCACCAGCAACTGTTGGGCTTCCTCCACCACGGAATCCGCGTGCAGGTGGTCGGCGAAAACACTCAAGCGTTCGCCGAGGCGGTCGTGACCCCAAAATTCACGGAACTCCTGTCCACGGTAATCGCGTACGTGCCCTGCCGGCTCGAGGATGCGGGAAAAGCGGCGGAGTTTATCCACAGCATAACGCGAGAACGCCGGCAGCGAATCGTAGCGAGCAGAAAGCTCGGATGGGAATCCCGGCTTCGAGGCACTTCCTTCCTGGGCCTCACGGGTGCGAATCGCGTAGGCATCGGCAAGCAACGCGTGAACCGCCGGATCGACACCGGGCCCTGTCGCGAGTGAGAGCACTTTTCGAGCACGAGCGGCCCAGTCCCGGCTCCGCGTGCGTTCCCCGAGATGCCCCAGGCCCCAGGCCAGCATGAGTTGAGAATAGGCGGCGGTGCAATCCGTCTCGGGGTCGAGCCCTGCCCACTGCAACCGACCGGAGGAGCCGAGTTTCGCGACCCAGCCGAGGATGCAGCCGCGAGACTTGGTGAGCCAGTCGCGCGCTGTCTGGAATTGTTCAGAGGTCGTGCTGCCGTGGAAGCGGAGGAAGGAGGGTTCGTCCAGATCGAGAGCGGGGCCACGCTGGCGCAGGCGTGCGAGAATGCGATCGTGCCATTGCGCGAGGCCCAGTGCATCGCCAGCGACGAACCGGGTCAGCGCAAGCCTTACAAGCCAGGCTGCACGAGCCGATAGATCCTCAAAGTGCTGGTCGAGGTACGAAAGAATTCGGGCCAAGGAGGCTTTCAGGTCGTGCGGAAGGGTGAGTTCAGCGGCAGCCTGCGTGATAAAGGCTGCGAGCGTGCGGCCCATGCCGAATCGCCCGGGTTCACCGAGAATGCGGTCGAGCGAGATGGAGGGTTCGGTCAGTTTCGTCGCGCGACATTCTGCCAGCAACCACTGCTCCAGCCAGGTCATGGGGACAGGATCGGCCTCCCAGATCGCGTTAATCCAGCAGACTGCGGCATCCGCGGCATTTCGAGTGGCACCATAGACGGCTGCCAGTTCTGCCCAGCGTTCAGCCCTCTGTGAGGGTTCCAGTCCCGCGAAGTCAGCCAGCAACGCGGCCTCAAGAGCATGCCGCCGCGCTGCGCGATCACGCCCATGCAGGAGTGCGTCGACCGAGTTCGAAGGTGTTTCCGGTTCACTGATCACCGGATATGGCAAGGGTGCGGTGCCCGGTTCACTGCCAGGGCGATCCTTCGGCATCGGTTCTCGACGTGGGCGGCGTAATCGAAGTGCAAATCGCTCCAGTGCGTGTGTGACCCAACTCTTCGAATTCTCGGTAGGAATTTCCTCCGTCTGTTCCCGAGTCGGAAGGGACTCACTCCGATCTGTGAATGGCTCGACCGCATGTTCATCACGCAGCACGAACCGCGGCAAGGGAAAACGATCCTCGGCAAAATTGTTGGCAGCGAATCTGGCTTGAGTGGGAACGACGTGGAAAAGGACCGACTCGAGCGGACGAAAGGCCTCGAGCAGAATGGCCTGGGTGATAATGCGGCCATCCGTCCCGGCTTCAACCCAGGTCAGGCGATCAGGACCCAGGCCGAATAGATCACTGAGTTCTGCGCTTCGGAGTTCCGGTTTAAGACATCGATTCGCAGGGAGAAATAACCCTGCGGCACGTGGATGCGGTGCAAATCCGCGAAGCGATGCGGGTAACAGTGGAGGCATGTGCTCCCCGGGAACGCTTCGGAGAACGAAACGTATGCCTGTGCCGCTTCGTTGCGTGGCGATCTCGAAACGCCTGATCAATCGCTGATCCGCGTTCAGACAGAACCGTCGGAACTCCACGATATCGTCGTCCGCACACAGCCACAGCCTCTCGCGCTCCCGCTGGGGTTCGCGCGTCAACCGCATGAGAATCGCGATGCGTTTCAGGGGACTGTTCACTCCGCGAGATGCGGGTTGTCGGTGGAGCAGGAACTCGTCTGCAACCGGGACAGGCACGCGCACCGCGACACGCTCGCTGGCGCGATCGGGTCGAAGTAAGAGTGTGCCGGTCGTGGGAGCCACAAGCCGAGCGGGCACGGGATGATCCCAGGCGTGGCGAATCCAGATACCTGGTGCATGCTCGGTGAATGGTTCGATCGGACTATCACGATCGAGCGTCTGTTCCAGCATCGAGGGAGGTGCACCATCCTGGATGATCCAGGCCGTTTCTGGCAAGGGGAAGCGCAACGCTTGTGTGGGCGCACCGAAGCGACGCAATCGCACCGTGAAACGTGCGAGTTCGCTTGTGGGCAATACGAACAACACGGGGCCACTCGCCAGCATCGTTTGCGGCGAAGCCGGACGCAGCGCGAGCAACTCGGCCCAACAACCGACCGAGATCACGTGGGGGGCCATCTCCGCAACAAGGCGAACCCCAAGCCGGTTCAGGCCGGTGAGCATCTCGCGTGACGGGAACGCGGAGGGTTCGAGTCGCACTCGTCCGCGCTCTTCTTGAGCGACCCAAGCCGGTGTGTCGGTCACCTCCGTGGGCAGCGTGCCACTCGCCAGCACGAGGCGCAGTGTGTCTAGGTTGGGGAAATCGAGTACCGGCATTTCCGAAGTGTAGTTCGCAAATGGCTCAATGCCCACAGCTTCGTTAGAGTCCGTGCCGCTCGCGTTCACGCTTCATGTCGACGTGGATGCGGTGACGAACAAGGAACTCATCATCATCGAGCCAGCGTCGCCCGGCTGGTCCCAGAGCAAAACTATCTTGCACGAGCGTGAGCACCACTTCTTCGATGAGTTTCAGATGGAGGCGGGAATAGCTCTGAGCTGTGGTCATGGTGTTGGTGATCCGTTTCGAATCAATGCTCTGAAACAGTTCCGCCACACGAGGCAAAGCCAGTTCGGTTGACGCTTGACTCAGCGCGATCACGTAGGCCTGGCCGAGCTCGGTGAAATCGGTGACGGTGAATTTGGTCCCGGCCGTTCCGAGAAGTTCGCTGCGGGCTTCATCCAGAATCGGCACTGCCTGAGCCGTGAGTCCGAATGAAAGCCAGCCACTGGCGAGGTAAAGGTGGCACTGGAGCAGGGCACACCACACCTCGGGTTTGGCTGAGGCACGCTTTCGCAACTCGGCCAGGGTGTGCCCCCGCAATAGTTCTTCCTGGAGTCGGTTCAGGAAGCGGTCGATCTCATCGCGAAGCCCCAGCTTGCGCAGGCTGCGAATGCACTCACCCGCCACGGCCTTGATCAATCGGTATCGCGAGAGTTCGGGTCGCGCATGAATCAAATCGATGAATTCGCCCACGAGTTTTTGCACGAGATCGACGCGGTCGAAGTGGCCCGCACAGAAGAGTGATCGCTGCAGCAATTCACCTTGGGTCCGGGCCGCATCGGCGGGTTCAGGACCGACAATCTTGTATTCTCGCAGCGCGCGCGGAACAAGATCGAGCAGTTCTACCGTAAACCGTTCGCTCACCCGTGGAGCCACCGGCAGGGCGTGGTAAAGCACGGCGAAGAGGGCCATGCCGTTCGAGTTGCCGGAACTCTGCGCACCACGAAGCAGGTGATGCGTGCGCTCGGCTAGACGGGCTGGTTCACGGATGAGGGGAAGGTTCGCGGCCTCCTCGAGAATCGCATCCGCTTCTTTCCGATTTGCCTTGTAGGGATCGAGCCGTTCCTGGGGTTCGAGCACGCGGGACTCAGCTCGCAGCCGGGCGATCGCATACTCTGCGATGGAGTAAGCATTATTGATCGGGCCATTCTTGCCCTTCATACCCACATCTTCGATCGCAGCCAGAAGATCGGGATGCAACGCACCTGAATGAGGTTTCCCGGTCAGAGCCTGCTCAATGCGAAACTCGTAGCAACGGAAGAGGTGATACGCCACCAGTGCCTGCGCTGCTTGATCCACGTTCTTGCCGTCAGCCCACTCCGTGGGGTCAGCATTCCCCAGCGCAGCACGAGCCGCGCTGAACAACGCGCGAGAATGTGTCACCTCGCCGAGTTTCGCCAGTGCGAAGGCAAAGAGCAGATCGACATACGGTTCTGTGCGTCGGATGCCCTCGTTTTTTTGAGCTTTTGCGGACTGTTCCAGCCACTTGCGAGCGAGCTTATGCAGTTCCAGGGTTTTTTCACGGACTCCACGCAACCGTTCCGAATCCTTCAACCCGGCATACCGCAAGAAATTCGGGATGTCTCGCTCGGCACTTAATCCCTGATCGAGCAAACGCTGCAGCAGGCGGTCGCGGACCCGGGCCAGCCCCAGGATATCGGACCCCGAGAGTTGTGCGAGTCGCAGAGCCGTGAGCCAGACCGCCCGGACGGGCAAGGTATTCTCGTGGGCTTCGATGAATTTTTGCACCGCGGGCAGGCGGGCTTTCAGCCAGGCTGGCATGGGTGATTGGCACGACATCCAGAGGAAGCCAGCCACAACGGCCCGGCTGTCAGCTGGTGAAGGAGACTTGGCGGCGAGTCGACGGTCGAGGTCGTCCGCCCGCAGAGCACCCTCAATCTGAGGGAGTTCGCTGCGAACCCAGTCACGCAACCACTCGAACGACGTGGCCTCACTCTCCCACATGGCATTGAGCCAGCAAACGGCAGCCTCGGCCTGCGAGCCAAGCCCCGCATTCGCACGCGCGAGCTCGGGCCAAAGCGATTGACGCTCTTCGGATTCGAGCCCACCCTCCGCGGCCAGAAACTGCTGTTCCAGATCGTCCAGTTTGAGCTTCCACTCATTGGGTTGTTTCACTTCCAAGGTTGTCGGCACGAACTCGGGAACGCTTCGTGGTTGGCCTTTCGTCTTGGCCGACTGGCGAGGCTGCGGCCCCAACACCTTCGACGTACCTACCTCTGGAGTGGTCCCATCCTGCTCATCGCGGTCTGGCTTCGGTTTGGGGTTGCCGGAGTCCTGGCAAATAAAGTGGCTGAATTCGAATCGCGTGGCGTCCATCCAGGCCGCGAGAGGAGCTTGTTCCGTTTCGATCACATATTCGACCCAGTCTTCGAGTGCCCGGAAGGCCGCGTCCGGCACACTCTCCGGCGTGAAGTTCCCATCGGCATCGGGATAGAGCCAGATCACCTCATCCGGATCACTGGCGAGCAGCTGACGCACTGCATCTCGACGAAGGGTGGGATGCAGGCGTCTCCCGGTGGGGAGAAAGAGATTCGGCAACTTCCAGAACGGCTTGAAGCCGATCGCACCCTCCAGAGTCAACACGGGCGGGGCGAGTTTCGAAGGGCGTGTCCGCAACACCACCACGGTTTCACCCGTGGTGTCCGTGGCGACCGCAAACATCAGTCGCTGTGCGAGGCGGTCCTCGACATCGCGGACAAACGCATCCAGTTGCTCCATGGGCCGTTCGCGGATCACCCAGAATTCGGCCACGTCACTGGCGTTCCCTGCGGTGAGCCGAAGTGGCACCTCCATCGTTTCCACATCATCCGATTCCGTCCACTCCACGGGAGAAGCAGGTAGTTGGAAGTGCAAGACATCGTAGACATCCTGGAAATCAGTCTCGTCCAGAAACAGCCAGTGACGTGGCTCGCGAATCAGGAGGAATTGCCCCTCGGCGACGCGGATCTGGGAGGAAAATGGATGCGAATACCCGATCTCGACCCAGACGTGAGGACCACGTTCAAGGTACGCACGGACGACCCCAGCAGAATCCGACGAGGTGCGGTCAATCGCTCGAAGCAAGGTGTAGTAGGGAGGACCCACGACGCGAAGCAGGACACGCTTGCCGTCGCTTTCCTGAGGTGCGGCGAACCAGCGAAAGGATTGGCGGTCATTGCCGAGACGCAACATCTCGGTGACCAGCGTCGGCAGATCGTCGGCCGATTCCAGTTCAAACAGCACAGCGGTCTGCGAAGCGAGATTTGGGGTCCCGGGCTCCTTGACGGCAGGGATGACTTCGATCCAGCAACAAACCTGTTCGACGGACTCATTCGCGTGTCGTCTTGTCCCCTTCACGCCGATGCGGTCGAGCAGTTTCGCCGTGCTCTTGCTGAGAGAGACCGTCGGCTCCAGATAAATCCTTCCCAGTTTATCTGTGCTGACGGCGGCCGGGGCAAGCGTCACATCCGCGGGAACGGTGTCGCTTGTCAGGCAGAGCCGCAGTGTGTCGAGATCGGGAAACAGCAAAATCATGATGTTATTGGAATCAGTCGGATAATAGAGTACAACAGGTTATCCATAGTGACGAGAAGCCCAAACCTAACAGAAACCCAGACGGAGTGAATGAGTTATTCTCTGTGGGGGCCGAACTCTTCACCTTATCCCTTGTTGCCGGATTTTTGCTTTTGATGTTCATCCGGCGCGGCAGTGGGGGTGCTCGATTGACCTTCGGGTTCGCGTTCGATGATGAGTTCACCCATGTCGTCGGGATCAACACCAACACCGACCAGTTCCTTCACCAGTCGGCGGTGCAATTGTTCATGCTCGATCGGCAACGCATCGGGCTCGGAATCGAGTTTGACCAGGATATTCTGCTTGCCCGTGCTGGGGTCACGGCGAAGCATGATGATCATTTCGGCCATGAATTATGCATCTCCTGTCGAAGTTGTCTCAATTTCAGGCACGGGTTTGCGACTCGCGGATGGAACCACATCAGGCCCTGGAGCGCCCACATCATTTGGATATTTTGCCCGCAGGGCATTGATGATTTCGTGAACGCGCTCGCCCTCAATGGTCTTCTTCTCCAGCAATTCATCACGAATGGCAAGCAACTCATCCTTGTGCCTGGCGAGGATATCGGCGGCCTTGGCCTGGCACTCCACGACCACAGTGTTCACCTGGCGATCGATGGCCTCGGCCATGGTTCCGGAGAGTACCTTTCGATCACCCTTCGCATCACGAAAGGTTCGAAGCGGTGCCGCGATGTGGCTCATGCCGCAGCCTTCCACGAACGTCTCAGCGAGATCGCTCGCGCGCGAGAGGTCGGACTTCGGATCGCCGAAGGCACTCGCACCGGTCGAGATGTCGCCGAGGATCAGCCGCTCAGATTCGATGCCGCCATAGAGCACGGTCAAGATATCGAGTAGTTCGTTTCGGCTATAACCAATTTTGCGCTTGTCGTGTTTGAACTGTGTGAAGAACGGTGCCCAGGGCATATCACTTTGAATCGTGACCTTCTCAGGCGGTGCGTGGTGTGGGCAGAAAATTGCACAGAGAAAATGACCGGCTTCGTGCGTGGCCACCATCACCGAATCTTTCTCATTGAGTTCTACTTTCTCATCGAATTCCGTGAGCCCGCGCTCGATGAGTTTCGGCGTGGTCTCACCTTGAATCTCTTCGCGCATGCGCAGGCGTGCCACCGAGCGGCACAGGGCGTTGAGGTGGTCGCCGCTGTAGCGCGTGCCCTCGGCCGCCCCGGGGACATATTCGCCGGTGCGCTTGACGGCGTATTCCAGCGCCTCGTCGGACAGGTGCAGCCGCATCTTGTCGTTGTAGATTTTCAGGATTTCGCGGCGGTCCTCGGCGTCGGGGTACGGAATATACAGATGAAACTCGAACCGGCCGGGCCGCAGCAGTGCCGGGTCAAGTATCTCGACAAAGTTGGTGGTGCCGACGACGAAGACCATCTCTTCCTTGTGGAAGCCGTCCAGCTCGGTCAGCAGCTGGTTGACCATCGAGTGTTCCACGCCCGAGCCGGTGTAGGTGCCGCGGGCCGACGCGAAGGCGTCCAGTTCGTCGAAGACGATGATCGAAGGCGCGGACTGGCGGGCACGGTGGAAGACCTGCCTGATGCGTTCTTCCGATTCCCCGACCCACTTGCTCTTTAATTCCGGCCCGGACACGACGGTGATGGCCGCCCCGATGCTGGCGGCGATACCCTTGGCGAACAGCGTCTTGCCGGTGCCGGGCGGTCCCCAGAAGATCATGCCCTTGGGGATCAGCTCTTCCAGACGGGAGATTTCGGCCGCGTCGGTGATTTGGTCCTTGTAGCCCAGCACGTCCAGAATTTCGGTGCGGAGTCGGCGCTTCACCTGCGCGTAGCCGCCGATATCCTTGTCCAAATCGATCTCGGGTACTTCCAGCGTACCGCCGAGCGTGGCATGGCGGAGCTGGCGCACGACATGCCGGGCGTTGGCCGGGTAGTCCTCGCCTTCCAGCGTGCTGAGCAACTTTCGCAAGCGCACGGCGTTGACGCCCGAGACGTACTTGTACAGCACCCACGGGTTAAACTCCTTGCCGAACTTGCGGGCCTCACGCTGGGTAATCAGGTGCCGCAGCCGGTCGCGGGCAATGCCGAGCAGGCTGATCCGGTGCGGGAAAAGGTTCTCGATCACCTCCGGAATGGCG
>JBGSZR010000163.1:0-28808 GCA_041750275.1 Gemmataceae bacterium | reverse complement strand
GCCGCTTCCGCGGTTTCAATCGCCTGCCCCGCGGCTGCGCGTTCCTCCCGCGTCACGTCGGGCACCTGGTGGAATTGCTGCGCGAGTTGCGAGCACTCCGTCTCCTTCGTCCGCGCCGCGTCGTGGACCCGCGACGAAAGCGTCTCGTATTTCTCGGCTCCGATAATCTTCTTGAGGATGCGCAATCGCTCGGTGCCCTTCGCCATGATGATCGCGTCCGCTTCGCCTTGCCGGAGGAGCACGGACGCCTTGAACGCCTCGAAGTTCACACCGAGCGTCGCCTCGCTCCACTTGGCCACGTCGCTCACGCTGTTCACGTTGGGGACGCGCTTCCATGAGTCTCCGGCACGCTCCTCGACGGATTGGGTCGAGGTTTTCCCGCGGTTGCGTGAGACTTTGTAATCCGTGCCGTTGAACTGGAACTCGAACGAGACAGCAAAGCCGTTCGCGCCGTGGCGGACGAGTGGGTCGATCTCGCGCGCACCGCCGCGGTGGCAACCGAAGAGGCAGAACGTGATGGCGTCGAACACGGCCGACTTGCCGACGCCATTCGGCCCGCCGAGAACCCAGAGCGGTTCGTTGTCGGCGAATTCGATGGTGCTCGCAGGCGTGCCGAAGCTCAGAAAGTTTTCCAGGACGACTTTCTTGGGAATCACGAGTCACCTGCTTTCGCCAGGAACGGCTCGACCATTGCGAGGATGGCATCCTTGTCGGGATCGTCCGCGAGTCGCTCCGCGAGGTAATCGCGGACGGTGGTTTCAAAGCCGTGGCGCGGCACGAATGTCGAAGCCGACTCGCCACTCGCGTCGGGTTGTTCCGCCCATTCGAACTGGTGCAATCGCGGGAAGAGATGGCGCACCTGGCGCGCGACTTCCTCGCGGCTCAGGCCCGCCGATGGCGGCGCAACGGTGATGCGGGCCAGTGCCGTTTCGCGTTCGCGGTACTTCTCCGCGAGCCCGGGTAGTTCCGCTTCCGGGTCGGTGAGCGCAATGGTGTGGAAGGGCGTGGCCGGGATCGGCAGTCGTTCGGGTTCCCCGACCAGGCCCGTGGAAGTGATTTCGAGGAACAGCACCCCGTGATCGTCGTGCGTTTCGCCGAAGTCGAGCCGATCCAGGCTGCCGGGATAGCGAACGTGCGCGGCCCCGCCGAGCGATTGCGGCTTGTGGATGTGCCCGAGCGCGACGTAAGCCCACGATGGGTTCAGTTCGGCGAAGTCGAACAGCACATCGTCACGCTCCGTCATCTTGTACAGACTGTGAACTTCGGCTCCGCGAACGTGCAAGTGCGCGACCAGCACCGTGGGCAAGCTCGTGTCGAACGATTCCTTCGCGGTCGCGCCCTGAATCCACTTCGCCACCTCTTCGTGGAGCAGGCGGTTCTCCTCTTCCTTCGAGCGATAGCCGGTGGCGACGAGGTTGTACCGGCTCGGGAAGGGATATGGCACGAGCACGAACTGCACGCGCTGGCCAGCCGCATCGGCGAGCGAACAGACGGTGCGGCCGTTGATCAGGTGCATGCGGCCGCGTTCAAGCGCGGCTCCGGCGTGCGGCACAGCCAGCGACATGCCGCCGCGAACGAGATTGATCTTGGCGTCGCGGTCATGGTTGCCGGTGATGCTGAGAATCGTGCCGCCGCGGGCGAAGAACGGGGCGAACGTCTTGCGGATGTGCGTGAACGCCTCGGCCATGTGTTCGAGCCGTGCGTCCTCGTAGAAGAGATCGCCCGCGATGAGGAGCAAGTCCGCGGCACGTTCCTCGCACAGTGCCGCCACCCGCTCGACGCGCTGCTCCAGGTCCTTTGTGCGGTCGATGCGCCCGAGCCGGTCGCACAAATGCCAGTCCGCAGTGTGGATGATGCGCATGGAACGCCTCGCAACGAAGGGCTTCACATAGGTCTTGTCCGGACGCCGCCAAACGTTACTGCAAAACTGTCAAAACGCATCGTTATCCGCGGAGCTGGAATCGAACGCGTGCGGCTTATCTCCAGGGGTGGGTGGCTCGGCGTCGCTCTCGCTCAGGGCGAATGGTGGGAAGGGAATCTTCGCCAGCATCGGCTCGCGGAAACTCGGTTGATACAGCAACTTCTCCTCCGGCTGGAGTTGCGAGGCGGCATCGCGGGCCGACTTGTTCAGGAACTTCCACACCTCGTGTCCCAGTTCCAGTGTCCCACTGCGGCCGATGGCGCGGACGGCGGCGTTCTCGATGACGCGCGGCTTCACGAGGCTGGCTTGCTGTTGCGCGCCCAGGAGGATAATGCCCTGACTGCGGCCCTCCGACGCGACCGTTTCGAGCTTCTGGGTGATCGGATCGGAACTGTCCTTCGGCGCGAATCGATTTAATTCGTCGAGCGTAATGAGATACTTCAAATTCGGCACTTGCTTGGCCGATTGCGTGAGTTGAATCTGGTGGAACACGGCAGCGACGACGAACCGCTGCAAGCCCGGCGTGCGGTGAATGCCATACAGGTCGATGACGAATGGCTCCTCGATGCCGGCGGACGGAATGCGAATCGGGTTGCCCTTCGGATCGGTCCGCCGCAGCACACCGTCGCCGTCGTGAACGATGAACTTGAGCCGGCGGAGGAAGCTGCCTTTCGTGCCTGCGAGAAAGTCGCCGAAGAAGCTCTTCTCTTCCTTGTGCTTCTTGAACCAGTCGAGCAGTTCCTGGAAGGTCTTCGGCGCTCCGTCTGAAGTTCGCAGCGTCGGATTGTCCGGTGGGCCGCTGGTGAGCCATTCCTCGACTTCGTTCACGAGGCCGCCGAGGTTCGCGGTGCCGATCTCGTCGTCGCTGAACAGGAATTTGAACAATCCCTGTTCGATGATGTCCGAGAGCGACCAGCTATAAGGCTTCACGTCGGTCTTGCGGCCGCCGGTGGGCACGGCGTTGTCGAGCCCCTTTTGCTGCGGGGCGAAGAAACGGGCGCTGGTGAACGGCTTCGGGTCGTCGACACCCATCTCGCGCCAGTCGTCCCTGTGCGCGGGCTCGTCCCTGCGGAACTCCGTGTTCCAGCGGTCGATGAAGAAGAGGTCGAAGTTCTTGACGTTGAAGATCACGGGCACGACTTGCAGCCGCCTGGTGTCACTCATCGCCTTCAATCGCTGTCGCTGCACTTCGCGCAGCAAGAGCCAGTTCACGCTGAGCAGGAGCGTCGATTTCGTGCCGAGCCCGGCGATGCCATTCACGTTCAGGTGCCCGCCGTTCTCGCCGAGCAGGAAGGCGAGATCGATGGTGGCCTTGCCGGCGAAGTGGGTGCCGCCATTGCGGAGCAGACCGATGTGGAGCGGGGCCTTCATCCGGTCGGTGCCGTAGCCTTCGGAGGCTTCCTGGGCGGTGGCCAAAAACACTTCGCTTTCCTCGGTCGGCGGCGTGTGGGCCACGGGATCGGTTCGCAGGATGGCAACCTCGGCATAGGTTACGCCCTCGGAATCGAACGGCGGCTTTTCCGCGGCACGGCCATCGAAGCGGGCCGCTTCCTCGCCCACATCCTTCTGCCGGCTGCGGCGATAGACCTCCTGCACAATGCCGACGAACTTCACCCCGCGGCCCGCCACCACACTCCTTGTGGTGACGATCTGCGTGCGTTCGACGCTCTGATTGCGGTCCACCCAGAAGTAGAAAACGCTACTCGTCGATTCGTGTTCCGGCGGAGCCGCGACGCGGCCGAGAGCAGTGCGGTCTTCGGTCACGGTTCGTTCCTCCGAAACAAGCCTGCTTGACGGTACAGTCGATTCACGAGAACCGGCAGCGGGGTGAAGAGCGGCTTGAGAGCGTCCTCGGCCCGCACGATCGGATCGAGCGACACGGGCATGCGGGCATAGCTTTCCGTCCGGCAGCGCGCATCCACAAGCCAGCGCGACAGACGATTGACGAAGCCGGATCGCTCGCTTTCCGGGATGCGTTCGAGTTGAACCCAGGGCAAATCGATGCGCACGATGCCCCAGTTGGGAGCGAGTCGCGGACCACCGGCAAGCCGCAGGAACCAGCACGCCAGCGGCACATCCGTGATCTTGCCGTCGGTTTTGCGAACATCCTGGAAGTAGGGTGTGCGTTGGCCCGGCTTCATATCGAGCAGCGTGTTGTATCCGCGGTCATGGAATCGCGGCAGCGTGGGCGACTTCACGGCTCCCAGTAGTAGGGGTCGAAGTGCGGCCGCTTTCTCACCGATGCGGCCGCCGAGTTGCCCATCCACCAGGGTCGGCACCCTTGGATCGGACGCAAGCGCCAGCACTTCCAGATTCAACATCTCGTTCTGGCAGCGATTGTACGCTTGCGTCCGCATCGCCTCGTAATCGAAGGGGCTGTACTTCGCCGCGTCCGGGAAGCGTGCGGGAAGGACTCGCAGTTGCAAGTTCGGATGGTTCGCCAGCGCGGTGGCGAACGCTTCCACTTCCTCCCACGGGAACGGATCGGCGACGAAGCCCAGCACCCGTTCCACGGCCCGGAACTCGCGCTCAAACGTGCGGCCTGTCAATTTCAGGGCCACGGCACCAACTTCAGCGATGAGAAGCGGTACCGGATATCCCTGCGGCGAACGGATACAGAGCACTGGCTGACCGACATGCGAACCATCGATGAAGCGCACAGGATACTCGCCGGCCCTCGCGGGTGCTTCCGAAAGCGGCAGTGGCTCCCAGTCCGCGAGTAGCCGTTCGGCGTCGAGATTCAGTTGCGGTGCCGTGTCATTGCTTGCATCGGCAGGCGGAAGATCGGGTCGCGGCGGGGTCGCCCCGACGGGTGCCGCCCGATGCGTTCGCAGGAACCGTTCGATGGCCTCATTCATCGCCCACCTCCAGGTTCTTGAGCCGATAGCGCATCGCTTCCCGGCTGACGAGCAACTCGGCCGCGAGTCGGTAGGCGAGCACGCCGCGGGGGCAGCCGCCGTATTCTCTCCGCAATTCATCCGCTCGTGCTCGACACACCTCGGTGGGCATCAGCAACTCGGCCGCAAACAGATTCGCTTCGCGTTCCATCTCGGTGGTGGATTCGTCCGCCTCGTCGATCGTGGCATCGGCGACGAAACGCCCCATGCGCTCGCGGTGCAGGATGGCGTGGCCGAGTTCGTGCGCAGCTGTGAAGCGTCGTCGCGTGAGTATCTCGTCCGCATTCACGAATGCCATGCCCACGCGACCGGCGAAGAAGAGGAAGCCGGCGAGTTTCGTGGTCGGTTCGCCGATCTCTTCCAGTGTGATCCCGTGTGCGCGCATGTGCTCCACGACTCCGCCGATGGTCAAACTGGGAAGTGAAACATGCGAGACGTTCACGCTCAGTTCTTCGAAGAAGCGATTCAAGGGGACCGGCCCCCGCCGACCGGGATCGACCGGGGCACCGATGTCGCGCCGCAACTGTGCCACGATGTCGGCAATCATTTCCGGTCTCCCGGCTTGGGTGCAGTGCGGGCGGCGAGGTGATATTCCACCTCGGCGGTGCGTCGGAACTCCAGGGTGAATGCCGCTTGCCGGAATGCTTTCCAGTACTCTGCGACGGAGGCACCGAATTTCGCTTCCGCCCACGCCGTGAGGCTTGATAGCCCAAGGTTTGCCGGCACGGGTTCACTCGAACTCCGCAATTGCTCGTTCAGAGCATGGGCCGCCGCAGGCAGCCGATCGGGTGTGTTGCGGAATAACTCGTTCGCCACATCGCCGACCGTGATGGGTCCGGTGCTGGGTCGCACGATCTCGGCACTCGTGAGATGCGTTTCCACCGCCGATTCGATAACGTGTTTCTCTCCTGCTTCGCGCGCTTCGATCAAGCCGAGGTGGAGTTCGCGAAACGCGGCCAGGAGTTCGGCATCGCCCGCGGCCTCATCCCAGAGCGCCGCCAGTGTTGCTTCGTCGAATTGTTCCATGGCTTCGAGGTAGCGAGCCGAGGCGATGCTGAGGCGGAGGCGTTCATACGGGGTCATCGGACCACCTCCTTTCCAGCCGCGATCTGCTTCAACGCTTTCATCGCCCGGCACAATTGGACTCGCGCGGCGGCCTCGCTGACGCCGACTCGCTCGGCGATCTCGCGATGCGAGAGACCATCCAGGTGGTGCCAGGCTACGAGTTGCCGTTGCTCTTCGGGAAGGCAGCAGAGGAGTTCGGCGAGATCAGCTGCCGTGTCGGATGCTAGCCGAGCGCCCAGTGATTCCCAATCCGCGGTATCGGTCGGCGGCTGAATCGGTTGCTTGCGGAGTGTACGACATGATTCCAGCAACACCTTGTTCAAGATGCCGTGAATCCAGCCGGCGACGCTCTTGCCGAGGCTGGGGTCGAACGTTGCTCGCTTCTCCCAGGCACGCCGGCGAACGTCCTGCAGGATTTCCTCGGCAAGTTCCCGCCGCCGATCGTGTGCTTGATCAGCGAGCATGATCCCAAGACTGCCAAGGGCATGCCGATGGAGTTCGGTCTGCAACTCGGCGTTCTCGAGCGCGGCACGCACCGGATCATCCGGCACCGCAGTCGAATGTGATGGTTCAACCCGTGTCATGACACTGGGCACCTCGTCTGGTTCCCGACTGGATGTTACTTGCTTCAACCACGGAAATCGTTACCGCGAAGGAGAGAAGTATTCCGTGAGGTCTCCTTGCACATATAAGCAATCCCATTGCGGACGAGCGGAAGATCGCGTGTCAGAACAGACGGCACTTGCGAGTCTGCCAAGAATAGCCGTGCGGTGGCTCGCGACTGGCCGCCCTGCCCAACGATGTGTTTGCGGGCAGCTACTTGGTTCCCGGTCGGGTCTGAAATAACCTCGAGCAGTATCACCACGCCCCTGTCACGCAATCGTTGCTGCTGGTACAGTTGCACGATCCCGGCATCGACATCGTTTCCGACCAACTCAGTCGCATCCTCACGGAAAACCATGAGGCTTCCCATCAGGAGAAGAGCATCGTTGACGGCGGGGCTGGCAGCGGCGACGTACATTGGCACGGAAGGTAAGGCGGTCTGTCACCGGGATCGCCTTCAAACAGAAGCACCTCCTCGATACCCGCTTCGCTTAAAAGTGCGTGAAGAAACGGTCGCGTAGCAGCAGCACGCGCAGTGAGGGCAATCGGCAATGCCGCAATTCTTACCGAATAGGGCATTTTCTTTGGTACCCAATCTGCAGTAAGATGAGTGGTGACGGCAGAACCGCTGTAATCGGTCTGCCAGACCTCGAGGACATAATAATGATGCGCATCACGTTCGCCACAATTGCTCTGCTCGGCTTCGCTGGCGTGTCAGTCGCGGAAGAACTGGACCGCGAGGCACCCACGACCCAGAAAGCAGCGACCGAAATCGTTACTTCGGCCAGCACCGGCAGTGAACTCGACCAGGAATCCCCGCAGGCGGCCCACTGCTGGCGCGGCGGCTGGGGCTACGGCGGCTATCCCGCCTTTGGCTACAGCTATAGCTATGCGTCCTTTAGCCCTGCCTATTACGCACCCGCGTTCTATGGCCCCGCTTACTATCCCGGCTTCGCTTCGTATCGCAGTTTCGGATACGTCGGCTTCGGTGGAGGCTTCTACGGCTACCGCGGCTTCGGCCCTCGCTACGGCTACTGGTGGTAATCCACACGTAGGCCAGTTCGTCACGCACACGAACCTCGCCACACTTCAGAAGAAGTCGGGTGAGGTTCGTTCGTTTTGCTCCCCCTGTCGTGTATCAAACCCTGATCGCCATACGACGCAGAGCTGATCGATTAGCGGGAGAACAATGATGGCCGAGATTCCGACCATGCACATCGATGGTGCCGCTCGTGGCAATCCAGGCCCGGCTGCGTTTGCCGTGGTGATCGCACGGCCCGGTTTGCCGCCCGATGAACGAGGCGAGACGATGGGCAATGCCACGAACAATGTTGCCGAATACACCGCCCTCGTTCGCGGCCTCGAACGTGCGACCGAGATCGGCCTGAAGCGGATCGCCGTGTTCAGTGACAGTGAACTTCTCGTCAAGCAGATGAGTGGCGAATACCGCGTCAAGCACCCGGACCTGATCCCTCTCTATGAAGCTGCCTGCCGCCTGCGCCGGGGCTTCGACGAGATTACCATCTCACACGTCCGACGCGAGAAGAACAAACGTGCCGATGAACTGTGCAACATCGCGCTGGATGGCACGAAGGTGAAGGCCGCTCCGGGCGAACCGAAGCGAGCAGGCCCGAAGCCACCGAAGATCAGCGTGAACGACGCGAGCGTGCGCGACGATGCACTGGCCGTGCTCGGCTCGGCGGCACAGGCCTGGGCTGCCAACGGTGTGGCCCGATTGCCTGTCGAAGCCGTCTGGGAACAACTCTGGTCCGTGCTCGAAGAAGGTGGCGTGCTTCGGAAAACGTGATCACTCGCCCACACGCACGGTCCGACCGGCCAGCACGCGAACGCGCTCCGCGATGCGCTGCCCGCGTGCCCCATTGCCCGAGACCAGCCACACGGCATAATCGCCCGCAGGCACCACGAGTTCTTCACGGTACTCGCTGCCCACCTGCACGGCGATGTGTCCCTTTTCGTCCGGTCCGGGGTCGTCCTGTGTGGTGATCACGATCTTGCCGAGCCGGGGCGAATCGTCGTTTTGAAACACCTGCACGGCACCGAACAACTCGCCGAGTTTCAGTTCTCGATTCTCACCCGGCTTCACCGACAACTTCACCGCGGCCTGCACCCACTCCTGCCCTGTCGGCTTCACGTACACATCGAATGGCCCTTCGCCCGGCAACGCCACCGGTTCGCCGAACTTCGCCACGAACACAGGCTTCACCTTACTGTTGCCGCTAATGACGGCACCTGCCTTGTGAATGGCGATAGTCTCGAACTTCGGCAACGCCTTCGAGGTGGTGATCGTGAGCGTGCGTTTCTCCTCGGCGGACGCAAGCGAGGCAGTAACCGCAACGGCGGATACCAGCAATAATCGAGCAATCATGGCAATCCTCGTTCGAGATCGACACAGCGACACGCTTTGCGCACTCCGCACTTGATATGAGACGAATTACCCCGCCGTTTCGTTCTCGTGTCTCTTCAAAAGTATCCATTCGATGAGCCAGCCGAGCAGATTCAAGCTGGTGTCGCGGACATCCCGGCCCGGGTCGAACTCGGAGAACGACACACCGATTACCTTGCTCGACCAGACCGCATCCAGCAATTTAAGGAATTGCAAGGGCATGATGCCGAAAGGGAGCGGCTGGTGCACCGCCGGCAGAACGGCGGGGTCCAGGGCGTCGCAATCGACGTCGATCCAGATGTGTTCGGCCGTGGAGGCGAGTGCCTGCAACGCGGCAACAACACGCTCCGCATTCACGGCCAGCGCTTCCGCGGGAAAGACCACCTCGAATGTCTGGTCGATCTTCTCACGCTTCTGAAAGAGATCGCGATGCCCGATACACACGAGCCGCGGCTTCGGTTTCGGCAAATGCAGCAAGAAGTTGCCGTGTGAGAGTTCCGTGGTGGTGTCGTGGAAGTCATTGATATCCAGATGGGCATCGAACTGCACGACGAGCGTCCCGGCTGGCAGTTGCTCGAACACGGGCACAACACCGAGATGGTTCCCCGCCAGCCAGACAAGGAACTCACGCTTGCGAAGCGATTGCCGGGCCGCCGCTCGACCGCGTTTTCGCCATTCAGTGGTTTGTAGCAACGTCTCGAAGGGGACTTCTTTCACGCGGAGTTTGCCGCGGAACGCATCGGCGCGCGTGGGCTGCGTTTCCTGCTCGGTGTCATCAATCATCTCGCGCACGGCATCACCGAGCAACTGGGCGCCGGCTCCCGTGCCGCTGCTGCCAAAAAGATCGAATGGAAATACGACGATGTTCGATGGCATGGCGTTCAGGTTATGAAGATTCGGGAAAAGACATCCGCCGCGGACGCCGACCATTTCACCCGATGCCCGGGACTTCCGAAGTTCGTCTCGATTCTCGACGTGAGTGAACTATGATGAACTGTGTTCATATCGCCATTCGCCCCAAGCCTTTCGCCCTGTAAATGTATGTCGTTGCTCTTTCTCGCTCCCACCGCAATTATCACCGGCGACGTGACCTGCGCTCCCGGGGTGAATGCCTGGTTCGGTTGCGTCGTGCGTGGCGATGTCGCACCGATCGTGCTTGGCGAGAATGTGAATCTTCAGGATGGCGTGATCGTCCACTGTGATTTCGGCGTGGCCAATGTGATCGAGCCGGGTGTCGTGGCCGGGCATGCCGCGGTGTTGCACGGAGCGCGAGTCGGTGCGGACTCTCTCATCGGCATGCGGGCCACGCTCCTCTCGGGAAGCGAGATCGGCCCCGAGTGCCTGATCGCCGCTGGTGCTGTGGTGCCGCCCGGAATGAAGGTGCCGCCGAGAAGTGTGGTCATGGGGTTGCCCGGCAGGATCGTTCGCAGCGCGACCCCGGAGGAGATTGCTCAGACACGCACGATTAATGCCCGCTACCGTGAACTTGCGAAGCGATATGCAGATGGAGAGTTTCCGAACCGCCCGCATCCTTGACATCGCCTGGAAACCCGCGGAAGACATATGGACCCTTACACATCCGGGCCGTTGCGAATCGAGGCAGAGGATATCGATGCCCCAGGGTTGCCGCCAGAGTTCGCCAGTGGCGACCAACTTCCGGGCATGATGCCGCGGCGAACCGATATCGATGCCAAGCAGGACCAAATTGCCCGCGTGCTCGAGGCAATGGATGTGGAGGCGGCGCTCTTGCTCGTCCCCTCGCATGTCTCGTGGTTCACCAGTGGCATGAATGTACGCGGCTTGCTCGCCGACTCCGAACGCCCCGGCATCTACACCAATGGCCGCCAGCGCTGGCTACTCTGTTCGAATGTCGATACGCACCGCCTCTTCGATGAAGAACTCGATCAACTCGGCTTCCAGCTTAAAGAATGGTCCTGGGAAACGGGGCGGGCCGAACTGCTCATGAATGTGACCACGGGGCGGAAGGTGACTAGCGATCGCCCGTTCCCGAACATGCCGCAAATCAGCGAACGCCTGCGGCCCTTGCTCCGTGTGCTCTCGCCCTTCGAACAGGACGCCTATCGCGAACTCGGAAAGATCGTGGCTCACGCGGTTGAGGCCACGGCACGGAACTTCAGCTTTGGACAGAGCGAGGAAGAACTCGCCGGGCAGGTGGGGCATCGCCTGTTGCACCGCGGCGTGGAAGCCACGGCCATCAGCATCACGGCCGAGAACCGAGGCGAGCGCTTTCGCCGGGCAGGCTACACTGGCTCGCTGGTCCATCACACCTGCACGATCCAGGCCACAGGGCAAAAGGATGGCCTCTTCGCCACGGCCTCGCGGAGTGTGAGCCTGGAGGCACCACCCGATGACTTCCGGATCGCGTTCGAGGCCGCGGTGAAGCTGGCGGCGGTATTCCGCTCCACCTCACGTGTCGGGGAAAGCATGGGCACCGCGAAGGATTCGGGAGCATTGCTCGTCGCGAACACTCCGTTCGAATTCGACTGGCGGCTCAGCCAACCGGGGTATGGTGCAGGTCGCTTCCCCGCCGAAGAACTCCGACGAGCCGCGCAGTATGAACCATTCTCGCTTGGCCAGGCGGTGGTGTTGCAAGCCCGAACAGGCCCCTGTTCAGTCGTCGATACTGTGCTCATCACCGACGACGGCCCGGAGATCATCACCCCTGCCAACGGCTGGCCCTTCAAGCGTGTCAGTGTGCTCGGCCAACCCTTCGACATCCCCGATCTGCTCGTGCGCGATGATTGAACCCGTGCGGGACTAACGCCCGCTCATCTGCCTGGATGCCAGCGGTAGGACAAACCCACTTCCACCACGAGGATGCCTCGGTCCTCGTTCACCAGAATCGGCGATGACCGCGACGACGGCACAACCACGAACCTGTGCTCTGCATCGATCCTTCCTGCGATCCGGGAAATTCTCGACCGCCTCGAGGCCGCTGCCTCGGTTTCGCACCGCCGGTCTGGGATGCTTTGCAGTGTGTCTTTGGATCATCGCCCGGCGCGATGCCGTTTCACCCAACAACGGATGCTTCGTGGGCGCGCCGCCTGCAGGCTGCGCTCGCTTTATGAATCGCACAGTTTATGATCAGCGTATGCGTCTGCCGCGTGATGTGCCCTGGTGGTTGCTGCCGAATGTCTATGCGCTGGACGCACCCATTGTCGCGGCGATCTGGCAGCGATTTCTGGCAATGCAATTTCACGTGAACGTCCCCGTATCGGCCACCCTGGCCCTGGCTGCGGTTGTCTGGGCTCTCTACCTCGCTGACCGCTGGCTGGATGCCCGGCGTGGCTCCCGGGCCACCGATCGACATCGCATCGCGGCTCGCAGTCCGGCTACCTTTCTCGTCGCCCTGGTTTCGGCCTGTGGACTTGCCACACTTGCGATCAGTCGCTTGCCATCGGGCTATCAGGAAGCGGGACTGACCGTTGGACTCGCTGTGCTCGGCTATCTGGCGATCGTGCATCGATTCTCGGGCGAGTCAGGCCTTTTCCCGGGTGTAAAAGAGTTGCTCGTGGCCATGGGCTTCGCCGCGGGTGTGGCGATTCCGCTGGGAGTCGACGGCTCTTCGCCACAAACGTGGTGGCCCAGCGTGGCAGCCTTTGGTGCGGTCTGCTTCCTCAACTGCCGGCTCATTGAACACTGGGAAGCGAATTCGCGGTCGGTGCCCTGGTTCGAAGGGATGGTTGGCCTGATATTGCTGGCGGGTTCTCTCGCATTGCCCGGTGTGGTTGGCCTGGCCGTCGCGAGTGCCACAACGGGCTTATTGGTCGTGCATCTGGCCTGTCGCAATAAACCGCGTGCGGCACGGGTACTGGCCGATGTGGTGCTGCTGACGCCACTCGTATTGTGGGGGTGGCTGTGATCACCCCGCGGTTCGACTGGCTGGCTCCGTATTACGCCGCGATCGAAGCTGGAACCTATGGTCGCTTGCTGCAAGCCTGTCGCACGGCGCTGCTCGGCGAATTACTCGATGCACGACACGTGCTCATTCTGGGAGAAGGCGATGGTCGGTTCCTCGCAGCCTTTCTCCGCGCTAACAAGATGGCCAAGGTGGATGTGATCGATGTCAGCCCGGCGATGATGGCCAGAGCCAGGCAGCGAATTGCGATATTGCCGGGAGCGCTTCAAAGAGTGAAGTGGCACGTCTCCGATGCACGCAGAAGCGAGACGCCTGGCGGGCCGCACGATCTCATCGTCACGAACTTCTTCCTCGATTGTTTCACCGCACGCGAACTGGAGCCGCTCATTGAACGGCTTGCTCGTAGCATCGCGGAAGGCGGTCGCTGGCTGGTGGGCGACTTCGCGCTTCCTGCGGGACGATTGAGCCGTGTGGGTGCGAAATTGGCCCTTGCCGTGATGTACGGTTCCTTCGGGATGACAACGCGAATCGCAGCCAGTCGGCTCGTGGATCCGAAACCCCTGCTGCTGAAGCAAGGGCTCCGACTGGTGCGTGAGAAACACCACCTCGGCGGTTTCCTCTCGGCGAGCCTGTGGCAGCGCGGCTGATCACTTCTTCTTCGGTGCCTCTTTCTTCGGTTCCGCTTTTTTGGGCTCGGCGAGTTCGAGCACAACGGGAAGGACTATCACGCTGTGGTCCTTGCCGCCGATTTTCGTGGTCGCACGCAGTGTCAGCGCTCCGCTCTGGGCATTGGCTGGTACCGTGAGTGCGGCTTCTGCCTTGGTGGCACCTTTGGGGATCGGCTTGAGGGCTGCGGTCACGCCGGCCGGGAGAACCACGGGGGCCAGGGCGATATCCGCATCTGCACCGGGTCCGCGGACAACCTCGAACTTCAGCTTGGCTGGCTTGCCCTTCTCGGGCTTCTCCGGATCAAGCGTCATCGTCACCGTGAATGCGGGCTTCTCCAGCACCGCGACGGCGCACGTTTCGAGGATCTCGAGCGGCGGGTTCGGCATGCCACCCAGGCTCGCCTTCACCTGGTCCGTGATCGTGGCGAAGCGAATCACTTCCTTGCCATCGATGGTGGCCTTCGCCTGAATGCGGAAGGCGTACGCACCGGGCTTCGTTCCCGCTTTCACGATCAGTGGCACGGCCGATTGCGTCTGCCCATTCGGCACGGTCACGCTGCCACTCAAGCCAGGATCACCGACCACGCTCAGCTCGATCGGGCCGGCGAAGCCGTTGCTCCGCACGACACTCGTGACGGGAATAGCCGTGCCGCTACCCGCTCCAGCTTCAAAGCGATCAAGTGCCAGCGACACGTCGAAGTCTGGCGTCGCCGGGCGAACGGAGAGATGATAAATCTCGTTTGGGCCGGAGAGGTAGTTGGTGTGTTCACAAGCGATGATAAAGTCGCCATCCGCGGCCGGCGTGAACTCGGCTTTCGCTCCGGGCTGGGCGGGATTGCTCCGGGCCACTTCGGCTCCCTTTGTATCGAGCACACGAATAAGCACCTCGGTGGGTGCATTCAGTTCGAAGGCCATCGCGTTGATCGTGAGTTTTTGGCCCTTCTTGCCGGTGATGCGGAAACGATCGCTATCCGCCTTGGTGGCGAAGCGGGCCGAGATGCCGCCGGGCACCGGGAGCTTGTTGGCCTTCGCGTCGTCGTCGTTGGGTTCCTGTTCGAGGAGTTCCGGATCATCGCTGAGCCGCACGGGGAGTGGCCAGCCACTGATGCCCGCGGTGCCTTTGGGTGCGACGTAAAGGGCTCTGAGCGTGGCGTCCTTGGGTGCCTTGATTGCGACGGGAGCCAGGCTTTCGGTGTCCGGCCCTGCGAAGCCGATCTTGCTCTCGCTGCCGCGTTGAACCGCCAGTGGGAAGGCCGTGGTGGCACCGGGGAACTCGCCGATCCGCAAGCGATAGAAGAAGTCCGCCCCGCCGCGATACGTGGTGTCGCGCACTTCCACGAGGATGTCGCCGGCTTCCTTGAAGGTGTGGGTGAGCCGGCAATCGGATTGGAGCCCGGGTGTGTCGTCCGCGTAGAGTTCGACCAGCTCGCGTTTGGTCTTGCCGTCGTGAAGCACGATGATCGGATCAAGCGGTGAGCCGATGCGGCGGGCGAGCACTTCGAAGGTGAGCTTCTGCCCCGCTGCCACTTTCACCTTGAAGTAGTCGGATGCTTCGGGATCAGTGCGACCCGCGATGACGCAGGGAGCGGTCACAGTCCGGGCGGCTTCCTTCGTGCGATTACTGTCCACTTCCGCGATCTCGGGCAGTTCGTCAATCGTGAAGGGCCGCAAGTTGGACATGCCGTTCTTGGTGGCGACCCGCAGTGTATAGAGCCCGATGGGTGCATCGGCGGGCACATCCACCTTGATCCTCACCTTCGCCGCATCGGGCTTGGCCTCTGGCACAAGTGTGATCTTGCCTGGACCGCTGGCGAGCACGGCCGTGGGCTCGGCGAGGTTGCTCCCCGTGAGCACGAGTTCGGTTGTGGAGCCACGCTTCACGCCGAGGTTTGCAGGGCTGGTGAGCGTTGGGGCTTGCGGGGCCGGCGGCACCACCAGTGGCTTCGGCTGCCCCGTCGCCGTGGGCAAGCTCACGGACGACATGAACCACAACGCCACCGAAAAGCCAACAGCAGCAACCAACCAGGCGGGACGACGCGACATGATTCAACCTCGGGAGAACGCCACGTGGCGAGTGGGGTAGGCTGAAGCGATGATACCGCCACCGGGCACCCACGGCGAGTGCGAACATGGGCGGGCGAGACGCGAGTGAATTCAATTGCAGATAAATCTCGCGGATAGTAACACTGATAAACCGATGCGTGCTCAACCTCGAACTATGTGGAGTGTTCGCCCGTGTTTCGTGAACAACCCGAGCGCCGTGCCCTGATCTGGCTCATCTACACTGCTCTGATCGCGGAAGCCTTGCCCTTCGGTATCTTCATGTCCCTGGCATACCATTATCCCACCTTCAACCAGGTGGTGAAGGACGTGGTGGGCTTCACCATGGTGCTATTGATAGGCTTTGGCACGCTCGTTGCGGCCTCCGGCGATCGCTTACTGGAGCACGGATACACCCGTCTCCGCGTGCCGCTAATGAACGTAGTCGCGATGTTATGCCTCTCGCTCTATTTTTTCTGGGCGCAGTTCTTCGCCAAGATTGAATCGGCTGATAAGTCGATGATCACAACGATGACGGCTGTCTGCGGCATCTGTGCAATCTTCGGAGCCGCCATGATGAAATACGACGATTTTAAACGCGAAGCGAGCGTTCGTATGTGAGACTTCGCTATGAGTAATTCGGCGACGGACGCCGGTGCCAACCCTCCCGATGACCTTCACGAGCACTTACTTCGAGAGTTTTCGCCTGCGATCTTCGTGGCGGGGACTGAAGTGCAGCGCCAGATCAGCGTGCTGAAGCGCTGCGTGACCGAAGCGGCGGCTGAAGCTCGCGATCGATTTCGCACGGATCGAAAAGCGAAGGACGCTCTCGACGTGCAAATGGAATGGGCTCGGGCACGCCTCTGGCAGACGTTCGTGCAGCCCGAACTCACCTACATCGACTACGTGAAGACCCTGCGTTACCAGGAGCAACTTGTAGCACTTCAGCGCCGGCTGCACCGCATGCTGACTTCGATCGACGCCGATCTCGTGCACTCTGCTATCTTCGATATCGTTCACGACACACTGCGGTTGCGCGAACCCGGTATGCGTGAGCATCCGCTTCGCTGCCTCGGTCGATTTCCCACCGAGCAACTTTGGTGGAACTACTTCGAAATCGCGGCGAGGCGCCGTGCGCTGCGAGCCCGACAAGGTCAGGACACCTTGCAGACCTTGGAGGAACGAGCGGCAGAGGCAGCCGAATTTCAGTTGCTACCCGAGGACGCCGAGCACGTTCTCCTGGCATTCCCGCCCCGGCAACGGAAAATTCTCAAAGCGATACTCGAAGGCGATTTGACTACCACGAACGCGTACTCGGAAAACTATGTGCGAAAGGTGCTGCGTCGGGCTGTCGCGTACTTCCGGCAACGGGACGACAGCAACAGGAACGCTTAACGGGATGACTTGGAACTGGCCGCAGCTCGGGTTGGAGGAGCCGCGTTAATCATGTCCTCAATCATGGCGTGTATCGCGAACCCTCCGCCCAAGATGGGGTAGTCCACCATCACACCCTCGCGCTCGACATGAAGTGTACCGCGGGTGAGCATCAGGGCTTCCAAAGCTCGGCGGTCCTCGTCGATGAGCCAGGGATGCTCGTCAAGCCGGACGTGTTCGCCATTCTTGATCATGGTGACCAGGCTCGCGTACTTCTGCTGCCGTCGCGCGAAATCCCGGCGAGAGAGCATGACCTCCAAGGCAACCCAGGCGACAAAGAGTGCGATTCCCCCAAAACCGACAAGAACGATGGGGTTCATACTCAATCCTCCTCGGTTTCGAGCCTGATACTCGTCAAAGGCATTTCACACCTGAATACGGTCCACTTCCAAATGGAATTTTCACTGATCGGCCATAAACAGATGTTATTTAGCGACTTGTGTTCATAGAAATAGATTCGCAAGCAACGTGTCGGGTCTGTGCTCCTGGACAATGGGCAGCGAAAAATGTGACCGTTCTTCGGGAGCACATCGGGAATCCGGAAGCCGATGCGGTGTCGGAATGACAACGAGAGCACTGAACGAGAGGCATGGTAAATAGCGATGTCATCCACACTGCTGACGGAACCGCCGTTCGATCCGGTCCGCGATGCGTTCCACGTCGAGCGCATTCTGAGGCCGACTCAGCCGGTGCCGGCACGCAAGCACAAGATTATTGCCGTGCTCCCGGCATATAACGCCACGGCCACGCTTGCCGCCACGCTCGCGGATTTTCCCCCCGGTTGCGTGGACGATATTCTGCTCGTCGACGATTGCAGCAAGGACGAAACCGCCGCGTTCGCCCGCAAGATGGGGCTGAATGTGATCGTTCACACGAAGAACACCGGTTACGGCGGCAACCAGAAGACGTGTTATCAGTATTGCCTGGAGAATGGCGCGGATATCGTGGTGATGATCCACCCGGATTATCAGTACGATGCCCGCGTCATTCCCCATGCGGTCGGCTTCATCGAACTGGGCATCTGTGATGTGGTGTTGGGTAACCGCGTCCGCAGTCGGGCCGAGGCACTCAAGTGCGGCATGCCCTGGTGGAAGTACGTCAGCAATCGCGGCCTCACGGCTTTCGAGAACCTGATGCTCGGCCAGAACCTGGGTGAGTTCCACAGCGGGTTTCGCGTCTATCGCCGCAGCGTGCTCGAAACGATTCCTTTCGAGAAGAACTCAGACGATTTCGTCTTCGACACGCAATTCCTGGTGCAAGCGATCCACTTCGGCTTCCGCCTGGGCGACGTGCCGGTGCCGGTGCGTTACTTCCGCGAAGCCAGCCAGATCAACTTCCGCCGCAGCACGAAGTACGGCCTGCAAACCCTCACCACGGTCGGCCGCTTCTGGCTCAATCGCCTGCGGCTCCGGAAAAGCACGTTGTTTGTGGGGAAATCCGCCTAGCGGCGACCCGGAGTTCGCGGAAGGGAGCGTAAGTGCGCTTTTGTGGTTCCTCTCGCGTTGATTGCCTCACTTCGCTAGTATGCCCGCCCGGTGATTCTGCCCGGTGTGGGGTTTGCCATGCTGCGTCATGTGCTCGTGTTGATCGTTGGCCTGCTTTTTCAGGGTGTTTCGACACATGCACGGGCGGAGGAGCCGTTGCCAGCCGGGGCGATCCTGCGGCTCGGCGATGCCCGATTTCTCGCGGGCGGCGCAGTCGCCCGACTCGAATTCTCCGCTGATGGCCGACAACTGGCTGCGTGGACGGGTGCCGTTCGCTCGCGCACCGAGTGGGACACGGTCACCTGGGAACCATTCCACACACGCGATGATATTCTGCAGGCCGGTGCCGTGGTGCGCTTCACGCCCACGAATATCCCGGACAGCACAAAAGGCGTGGTCATCGACCGCGATGGCGTGGCTGTCGTTCGCGACTTCCGCACCGGCAAAGATGTTGTGCGACTCACGGGGCACCATGTCCGCGTCACGGCTGTGGCAGTGTCACCGGATGGTAAGCGCATCGCCACGGGCTCGGGCGATGGTCTCGTGCGTGTCTGGGATGCGCAGACGTTTCGCCCGCTCACCACTCCGCGCGGGCACCTGGCAGCGGTGACGCATGTGGAAGTTTCAGCCGATGGCCGCCACGTGTTAACTGCCAGCCGCGATGGCTCCGCCCGCCTGTGGGACCTGGCCAGCGGTCGCGAGTTGCGGGCCTTTCCCCTCGGAGATGGCCTTGCCACCTTCACGGCCGATGGCTCGGGCATTCGGCTCCGCGAGGGCGAACGACTCCGCACACGAGATGTCGTCACGGGTTTAGAAATCGTGACCCGGGTGGCCGCCGCAAGCGAACCGCTCGCAATTCCCAGGCGATTGTTGAGCTACACGGGTCTTGCAGCTGTCGTGGCACCCGATGGACGCTCGGCGATCATTGGCTGTTCCGACGGCAGGATTCGCATGATCGAGATCGCATCAGGGCAAACCCGTAGACGTTTCGAGCACCCGGGTGGTTGCTTCGACCTGACACTCACAGCGGATGGTCGGCGGCTCCTTTCGGCCGGGGGCGATCACAGCGTGTTAATCTGGGGCCTTCGCGTTCAGGATGTGCCACTGTCGCCGGAACTGAAGCGAGAAACGAGCGCCTCGAAGTTGTGGGACTGGCTCGATTCCGCCGATGCGGAAGTGGCCTATCTGGCCATGGCCCGTCTCGCCGCGGATCCGCCTGCGACCGTTCGCATTGCCCGGCTGCGGCTGAATGCGTGGGCCGACGCGGACACACTCGTCACCGTGCGTGCCATCGAACTCCTCGAAGCTCTTGGCACGGCAGACGCGCGCGATCTGCTCAGGGAAATCGCCACAAGTCCTGCAAACACCCTTCGCTCACGCGAGGCGAACAGCGCTCTGAAGCGGATGGCCCGGGGCAATTTTTGAGATGGAGCACCCTATTTCCGCACTGATGCTTGACATGGTATAACAATTTCACCCGATTCCGTGCGAGGAGCGCGACGTGCATATTCAGGATATTTTCGCCCAGCACCGGCCCACCTTCAGCTTTGAATTCTTCCCACCCAAGACCGACGAGGCAAGCGAGGAACTCTTCCGCACCATCGCGGCCATGCAGTCGCTGCAACCGTCGTTCGTCTCGGTGACTTATGGTGCGGGCGGTTCCACACGCGACCGCACGCACGATCTCGTGGTTCGCATCGAGAAGGAAACGAATCTCACCGCGGTTTCGCACCTCACCTGCGTCTGCCATAACCTTCAGGAAATGACGGCGATTCTCGATCGCTACTCCGCCAGCGGCATCAAGAACATCCTCGCACTCGGCGGCGATCCACCCAAGACCATCGCCCACTACGAACGCAACAACGATGCGTTCCAGTTCGCGGATCAACTTGTGAGCTTCATCCGCTCCCGGCCGAACGCACCCGATCGTCGCGGCTTCGGCGTCGGCGTGGCCGGCTTCCCGGAGGGCCATCCCGGCTGCCCGAACCGGCTCAAGGAGATGGATTATCTCAAGCGGAAGGTCGATGCCGGTGCAGACTACATCTGCACACAACTCTTCTTTGAGAACCGCGATCTCTACGATTTTCGAGACCGCTGCGATCTCGCAGGCATCAAAGTGCCGATCCTCGCGGGCATCATGCCGATCACGAGCAAGGCGGGCATGGTGCGAATGGCGGAGCTGGCGGCCGGTGCCCGCATCCCGGCGAAGTTGCTACGCTACGTGGGCCGCTGTGCGGATGATGATGCCGTGGCCCGCGTCGGCATCAGCTGGGCTACCGAACAGTGCGGAGACCTCCTCCACAACGGTGTGAATGGACTGCACTTTTATACGCTCAACCGCTCCGATGCGACCCGCCAAATCTACGAAAACCTCGGTGTGAAAGACTCCACTGCACTGAGAGCGGGCTAAATAAGGGATCCCTCAAACATCCGCGGACTCCATCCTGTACATTTATTCTGTTATGGCCAATGACGAGGGAATTCCAGGCGATTCTCTCGCACGCAGGCGACAGGGAATGACACATGATGATGAGGCGGAGAACGAGGAATGCACTCACGCACCGCGATGCAGGATCGAATCGGACTCGCTTACACCGGCTGTCAACCCGTGAGTATGAATGGACAAAATAGCCAGTGCATCACAAGGGTGTATCCGAATTCTCTGGGGGTATTGAATTCCTCCGCAGGAATCTGGTTCTGCAGTGCAGAATTCGGAATGCGGAATGGAAGACCCAGCAAACCGCCGCAATTGTCCTCGTGCCATCCTCAGATATTCTGGTTGCACCCCATTACATACAGGCCGCGTGAGTCATACAGGGTTGCGGTGAGACAACGCTGGTGCCATGAATTGCAGGTTAACACTCAGGATCACTTCGACTCGGATAATAACCATTACAGCGATCTACTCTTGGTATGAGAGCAGCGATCTCTCACATACTCACGTGACACCCGCCGCGCGAGTTCAAATCGTGTCACCATGATCGGGGAGCACATGGATTAGGGACAATCGAGACTACACAATCGTCATTTCTTCCTGACCTTCACCTACGATGGTCAAGCACTCATCGCGGCCGGCGGCAGTTTCAACGATGGCGAACTGTCCGAGTGGAATGCCTCGCCTTGATCCACCATCTCACTTCTGCTCACGCAGGCAGCGCAGCTCCGCCTCGGCCTTGAGCAACTGCGTGTTCTTGTACATCACCTCACCCTCGGCCTGGTCCGCTCGCCCCGTCAACGCATCGGCATCTCGAACGCCCTGGTCTTCACCGCGAGCACGCGCTGTTTCCGATTGGTTCCGTCAGCGTTCCGCGTAGGCGGCACTCTGAAGGATCTCGCCCCGCAACTCTGCGATGCGCAGTTCGAGAGTCTGGATCTTGTTCTCACGCGACCACGTGCTGGATTGCACTTCGCGATAGTTGAACCAACCCACAAACCCGACGCCCAGCACCGCGACCACGAGCAATGACCGGATGAAAATCGTGCGAAGCATGGCTTCTCCTTGTGTGTGATCCTCGGCTGATTGCCGACGACATTCTCACATCGAAGATCACGACCCCAAGCGGTGGCCGCGATCGATGTGACAGGCGGCGTCCGGCTCTGGTCCGTGCCGGATGGGAAGCCCCTGGGTGCCTTCGCAGGGAATGGTTCGCCAGGCTGCATTGCCTTCGCACCTAATGGCAAACTGCTGGCCGTCAGCAACAAGGGGGTTGTGAAGATCTGGGATCTGACCACCCGCCGGTCACCGAGATCCAGGCGAGCGCCGTTGCACAAGACACCAGTGAACGCGCTGATCGTCACCCCAACCGGCTCTGCCATCATCACGGCAGCCGAGGATGGCAGCGTAGTGCTCTGGACCATTCCCGACGGAAAGTGATGGGAAACGACCGGCCCCAACTTGGGGCCGGTCTGCAGTTCGGCTCCACCTCGCACGACCACGTCTGACCAGGGTATCGCCTCACACTGCATGGATCTGACCTGGCCAACAAGCTGACCGAGCAGGGTGCGGAAAAACTCTCGTTCTCAGTCTTCTTTCTCCCTTTTTGGGAGCGGTTGGCCGTTCGACGCCTCGTTGTCACCTGGGATCTATTACGAATCCAACCACTCCCCCAGCCTTCAACCGGCCGTGGGACCTAATCTTCCCCAGGAATGGTGGACAGTGCGAATGCGGGGTACCCTGTTCTTAACCAGGAGCCCATGATGCCGAACAAGTTTACGCCCGAGTTCAAACGCGAAGCCGTTCGCATGATCCTCGCAGACGGCCTGAGCGTGCCCGAGGTGGCCCGCAAGCTGGGGGGTCGACGAGAGGCGACTCTACCTGTGGTGGAATCAGTACCGCGTGCAGGAGGCCGGAGCTTTCCCCGGGTCGGGTCGATTGTCGCCGAGGGAAGAGGAGAATCGTCGACTCCCGTTCCCAAAAGTTCAGGACAGAGGACTGCGAGGGAGCGGCCGCAGCCAGGCCTTGCGGGTGTCGTGCAAAACCGCTGAGTTAAAAAGCTGATGGACTAACAATATGGGACCATTCTCTGGATAGGGCGGAGGGGCTGGCCAGAACGGCGGTTCGGATGGCAATTGCCACTGGCACCACTCATTAGCGCTATCTGGCCCAGCATTTGCCCTTACCATTGAGTCATGCGAACGGATCACTCCATCACCGCGCCGAGCGAGCATACGCTCTATCTGGTGCTGTTCGTCACGAACAGCGGCGGATTGTAGTCCAATCCGCCGTAGGGTCATCCGAGTCATCCCTACACTTCCGCCATCGAAACCCCCCTCGTCAGCTGACTTCACCGCCGGGATCGTGTCCAACTTTTGCACACGCGACCAATTTCCGGTTCAGGGAATGACGGATGGTGTGGACCCGCTGAACGGAGAGGCAGGGTCATGGCGTACTCAACTGTCAAATTGAAATACAGTTACGGAGTGGAAGGCTGAAAACGAGACGAAATGTTGGTTTCCGTAATCTTCGAACTCAGAGCATTTTAAGCACGCGCTGGCCCTGCACCGAGAGGCGACTTGCTTCGCGGAGTTCGGCAATCGCTCGATCGGCAGCGCGATATCGCAACCGCGCGGAGCGACTGCGGCGGCGGGCCGATGCGTAGTTCGGCGAGTGCGAGGACGAGTTACCCAAAATGGAGGGACCGATGAACATCCAGATCAACACCGACAACCACATCCAGGGCAGCGAGGAACGGACACGGCAGGTGGAATCGGTGGTCGAGTCCGCGCTCGGGCGGTTCGGCGACCGGATCACGCGGGTCGAGGTCCACCTCAGCGACGAGAACAGCAGCCAGAAGACTCACGGGGATGCCATGCGCTGCCGGATGGAAGCTCGGCCCGCCGCACGCAAGCCCGTGAGCGTCAACGCCGACGGGGCGACATTGGAGCAGGCTGCGATCGGTGCGGCCAAGAAGCTGGAAAATCTCCTTGATAGCACGTTCGGGCGACTGGACGCTCCCCGGCGCTGAAGCATTCCCGGTGGGCTCGTATCCGCCAACCCCTTCGCCCACCGAGCCACAGAGGCGGCAAGCACGCTCCCGACGAGAGCATGGAACGATTCCAAACCCAGTCCTGCCCCTGCGGAGAGCCGCAGGTGCACCACGGAGCTAGCTCATGGCCGACACGGCTACTTTCGACCTGATCGTGATCGGGGCCGGTCCGGGTGGCGAGACCGCGGCCGTCACCGCGGCGGGACTTGGTAAGCGCGTCGCCGTGGTCGAGAAGGCCCCTTTCGTGGGCGGAGCGGCGGTCAACACCGGCACGCTCCCCAGCAAGACCCTCCGTGAGACCGCGCTGGCCCTGTCCGGTCTCCGCAGTCGCGACCTGTACGGGATCGACCTGTCCCTCGGCCGAGACGCCACCATCGACGACGTTCTACGGCACGAGCGGGCGGTCAAGTCTGCGCACCGCGAACAGATCCGTGGGCTGCTTCGCCGGTACGAAGTGACACTGGTGAATGGCGTCGCACGGTTCGCGGACGCGCATACCGTTCGAGTCGCCTCTGCGGATGGAGATCGGGACCTGCGGGCGGACCGAATCGTGGTGGCCACCGGGTCGGTTCCACTCCGTCCGCCTGGGTTCTCGTTCGAACATCCCCGTGTCCACGACTCGGACCAATTGCTGGAATTGCACCAGATGCCGCGGTCGCTCGCGGTGGTCGGAGCCGGTGTGATCGGGAGTGAATACGCTTGCATGTTCGCCGCGCTGGGCGTCGAGACGCACCTGATCGACGGCCGGACCGCTCTCCTGCCATTCCTCGACTCCGACCTCTCCGCCGCGCTGGAAGCCGCCATGCGCGGGCTGGGCGTGCAGTTCGTGTGGGGCGAGTCGGTGGTCCGCTGCGACACTTCCCCTACCGACGATCTCCTCATTGAGTTGTCGTCGGGTCGCACATTGGCCGTCGATCACGTGCTCATCTGTGCCGGTCGCGAGAGCCGAACGGCCGACCTCGATCCGGTTGCGGCGGGCTTGTCGGTCGCCGACAAGGGGCGGTTGGATGTGAATGAGTACTTCCAGACCAACGTCCCACACATCTACGCGGTCGGCGACGTGATCGGCTTTCCGGCACTGGCCAGCACCAGCGCCGAGCAAGGCCGTGCCGCCGCTGGCCACGCGTTCGGTGAACGGCCGACTGGGCCGGTCGCACCTGTCCTGCCGACCGGGATTTACACGATCCCCGAGGTGAGCGCCGCCGGCGCGACCGAGACCGAACTCCGCGAGAGTGGGACCGAGTACCTCGTCGGTCGGGGAAACTACTCGGAAGGAGCACGTGGCAAGATCATCGGGGATGGGACGGGGTTCCTGAAACTCCTGTTTCGCCGGTCCGACCACAAACTGCTTGGAGTCCATGCCATCGGGGAACAAGCCACGGAACTGGTCCACCTCGGTGTGATGGCGCTGATGGTCGGCGCAGGTTCCGACCTATTGCTCAACACCTGCTTCAACCACCCAACCCTCGGCGAGTTATACAAGCTCGCCACCCATGACGCTTTGTTGCGAGAACGATCTGGTGTCCGCTAGCATGGGCTCACGGATCGCCAGGAGCAGAGCGTACCCCACCCACCAGATGGTCGATTTGCGAGCGAGCGCATGGATATCCTTGAAAGCCCGTTTTACCAGTTCGCTGCCATCCTCGCCCTCGCGGCACTCGCCGGTGCGATCGGGCTTCGGCTTCGTCAACCCCTCATCGTGATGTTCATCGCCGTCGGGATTGGGGTCGGTCCGTCCGGGTTGGGGATCACCCGGTCGGGGGAGGGGATCGACCTGCTCGCCCGGATGGGGATCGCCGTCCTCCTGTTCCTGGTCGGACTCCGACTGGACGTCCACGTCATCCGCAGCCTGGGGCCGGTCGCATTGGCCACGGGATTGGGCCAGGTGGCGTTCACCTCGGTCGTCGGGTTCCTGATCTGTCTCGGTCTCGGAATTCCCACTGTTCCGGCGGTGTACATCGCCGTCGCGCTCACGTTTTCGAGCACGATCATCGTCGTCAAGCTCCTCTCGGACAAGCGGGAGATCGACGCCCTTCACGGGCGGATCGCCGTCGGATTCCTGATCGTGCAGGACATCGTGGTCGTGCTGGTGATGATCGCGCTCTCGGCATTCGGGGCGGCCGGACGGGTGGCCGACCCGGCAACCGCCGGTCTGCTGATCGCAGTAAAAGGAGTGCTGTTCCTCGCCACCGCCGGACTGCTGATGCGGTACGTCCTGCCGTCACTGACCCGGTGGCTGGCCCGATCGCAAGAGTTGCTCATCCTTTTCGCGATTGCCTGGGCCATGCTCCTGGCGAGTATCGGCGATGCCCTTGGGTTCAGCAAGGAGGTGGGTGCGTTCCTGGCGGGCGTGTCGCTCGCGTCCACGCCGTTCCGCGAGTCCATCAGCGGGCGGTTGGTGAGCCTGCGGGATTTCCTGCTGCTGTTCTTCTTTATTGAACTGGGAGCTGGCCTTGACCTCTCACTGATCGGTGAACAGGTTCTCCCGGCAATCGTCCTCTCTGTGTTCGTGCTGGTCGGGAATCCGCTCATCGTGATGGCGATCATGGGGTACATGGGGTACCGCAAACGGACCGGCTTCCTGGCCGGTCTAACCGTCGCTCAGATCAGCGAGTTCTCCCTTATTCTCGGCGCGCTTGGGGTGAGTCTCGGGCACATTGCCCCCACGATGATGGGTCTCATCACCCTCGTCGGGTTGGTGACCATCGGCCTGTCCACATACCTGATTCTGTACTCCCACCCGATCTTCGAGCGTCTCGCCGGTTGGCTCTCCCTGTTCGAGCGGAAAGTAACTCACCGCGAGCAGCAGAGTGAAGAGGCATCGGCCGATGTGGACATCATCCTCTTCGGGCTGGGGCGCTACGGGAGCAATATCGCCCGCGCCCTTCGCCATCGCGATGTGGCCGTGCTGGGAGTCGATTTCGACCCGGAAGTGATTGCGGTCTGGCACAAGAGGGGCCACCTGGCCCAATATGGCGACGCCGAGGATCCAGAACTGGCCGCAACTCTGCCCCTGGCCGGTGCCAGTTGGGTGGTCTGCACGGCCCCGCGCCGGGAGACCAATCTGTCTGTGTTGCACGCGGTGCGGGAGTACGGGTACGCCGGCAAGGTCGCACTCACCGCCCACCATGCGCACGACGAGGAGTTGCTCAAGGCTTCCGGGGCCGACCTCGTCTTGTTGCCGTTCGCTGATGCAGCCGAGGAGGCAGCCAAGGTCTTCTTCGCAAAGGAGACGATTCCAGAGCTCCGTCAAGGCACTCCGCATGAAGGTCCGAACTCTCAGTTGCCGGCCCCCTCACCCAAACTTGGAGGTGCTACATGACGTTCCGTTCCATTCTCGTCCCGCTCGACGGGTCGCAGTTCGGCGAGTACGCTCTGCCGCACGCACTGAGCCTGGCAAAACAGGCTGGGGCACGGATCGAACTGGTTCATGTTCACATGCCGCCGGCCCAGTTTAGCTCGGCCGACATCCACATTCCGATTCCCGTCGGCGAGGAGGAGGCCGCCAAGAGCCAGTCGCAGTCGTACCTCGACGACGTGACGGGTCGGGTGAAGGCCGCGTCTCAGACGATTGAGGTAAACGCGACTCTGCTCGACGGACCGGTGGCCGATGCGCTGTGCGCTCACATAACGAAGGCGGGGTCCGATCTCGTCGTGCTGACCACGCACGGCCGCGGCCCGCTAAACCGGTTCTGGCTCGGCAGTGTGGCCACCGATCTTATCCAGCGTTGCCCCGCCCCGCTGCTGCTGGTCCGGCCGAAAGAGGGGATGCCGGACCTGGCCGCAACTCTGGCCCCGCGGCGAATCCTGATTCCGCTCGACGGCTCCCCGTTCGGGGAGCAGATCGTCCCCCTCGCCGTGGCCATCGGGGGGCTGACGGGAGCCGGGTACAGACTGTTGCGTGTCGTGCCCCCGGTTCTCAGCAGCGGCGCGGTCGGGCTGGGTGATCTCCAACTCGGCAGTCGGACTGTGCCCGATGAACTCCGGGCCGAAGCGAGCGGCTATCTCGCAGGTCTGACCGTTCGCGTCCCGGGGTTGAGCGCCGCTGTCGCTCAAGTCGCAGTGGACTGGCCACCAGCGGGAACGATCCTGGCCGACGCCGAGGCGAACGGGATCGACCTCATCGCCCTGGAGACGCGCGGGCGGAGCGGGCTGGCCAAACTGTTCCTGGGTAGCGTGGCAGACAAGGTGGTTCGTGGAGCTACTGTTCCGGTACTTCTGCAAAGCCCATCGACCGAAACACGTGGGTGAATTGACGGATCAACAAGGCCCTCACCTGCCCTAGCAACATCGCCAAGGGAACGCAAATGCCCAACACGATCGAGTCCCAGCCCGGGTGGCACACGAGAGCCGCCGAGGTTGTGGTCGCGGAGTTGAAGACCGACATCGCGGTCGGGCTCGAGCCCGACGAGGTCGAACGGCGGCGTGCCGAGTACGGGCCGAACGCACTCACTCGGAAGGTCGGTCGCGGGCCGCTCATCACGTTCCTGCTCCAGTTCCACCAACCGCTTGTGTACATCCTGCTTGCCGCCGTGATCGTCACACTCTGCCTGGCGGAGTACGTTGATGCTGGCGTCATCTTCGGTGTCGTGTTGCTGAACGCAATCGTCGGGTTCGTTCAGGAGTACCGCGCCGCCAAGGCGATCGACGCACTGGCGAAGTCGATGACGGCGACCGCGACCGTCCGCCGCGGCGGGCAGACAATTCGCCTCCCCTCGACCGAGCTGGTGCCCGGCGACGTGGTGCTGCTCCAGAGCGGCGACCAGGTGCCGGCCGACCTGCGGTTCGTCCGCGTGAAGGATCTTCGCTCCGCCGAGGCCTCGCTGACCGGCGAGTCGGTCCCGGTCGAGAAGTCGGACGCCGTGCTGCCTCCCGACACACCGCTGGGCGATCGCAAGAACCTTGCCTTCGCCACCGCCCTGGTCA
>JBGSZR010000162.1:0-43985 GCA_041750275.1 Gemmataceae bacterium | reverse complement strand
GTCGGCAACACGCCCGGCGTTCTCGATGGAGCCACCGCGGACCTCGCCTTCGCACTGCTCCTGGCTGCGGGTCGCCGGTTGGTCGAGGGCGACCGCCACGCTCGCGGCCCACACTTTTTGCACTTCGATCCGTCCTTCATGCTCGGCCGCGAGATTCACGGCAGCACGCTCGGCATTCTCGGCATGGGCCGCATCGGTGAACAGGTCGCCCGGCGTGCTCGCGGCTTCGACATGGACGTGCTATACCACAATCGCCAGCGAAAAGCGGATGCCGAAGCGAAACTTGATGTGAAATATGTCAGCCGCGAGGAGTTGCTCCGATCGGCAGATTATCTCGTGCTGACTGTGCCACTCACGCACGAGACACGCGGCCTCATCGGTCAGGCCGAGTTGGCGATCATGAAGCCCACGGCATCGCTGATCAATGTGGCCCGCGGAGGCGTTGTTAATGCCGATGCCCTCACGGAAGCTCTCGCGAACCGCCGGCTCCACTGTGCGGCACTCGATGTGACGGAGCCCGAGCCATTGCCACGCGATCATCCACTCTTGAAATTGCCGAACGTGATCATCACGCCGCACCTGGGGAGTGCCACGGAACAGACACGTCTGAAAATGGCCGAGATGTCCATCACGAATCTCATCGCAGGGTTGGCCGGGAAGCCACTGCCGTTCTGTGTGAATAAACACCACACCAATCACCCGGCGGACCAGCCCACATAAGTGGCCGGAGTTTTCGTTCGCGCCTCCGCAATGCAAAAGGTCTCACTCATGCACCGCATCGCGCTCGGAATCCTCGCAACCCTCCTGCTCGCTCCGCCAACCTTTGGGGCGGTGTTCGCCGTGGGCAACTTCACCGAAAAGCCCATTGAGTTCACCGTGAAGGAAGCGGACCGGCCGGTGCAAACGCTGACAATTCCTGCGTTTCAGGTGCTGCCCGTCACCGTGGCCGGGCCCTGCGAACTCAGCGCTCCAGGCCCCCGAGGCCAGCGGGCTTACCTCATCGATCCGTACAACGCCTACGGCTTCTTGCCCGATCCCGCAGGTGGTGTGTTTCTCGAAGGTGTGAATCTCCCAGGTGAAGCGCTGGAACGCGACCGCAAACCCGAGGCGAACTTCGCACCACCCGAGCGCCTGAAAATCCCTGTCACACTTCTTCTGGACGATTCCGATCAGCGCGTCGATGCACTCTGGCAGGCCGAGGTCAAGGAACGCTTTTTGGAAGCCGCCGCCCTGATCGAAGCGGCCTGTAGTGTGCGATTGGAACTGGCAGGCTTCGCCCGCTGGAAAGTCGATCCCCAGGCCAACGACATCGAACTGATGCTCTCGGACTTCGAGGACAAGGTGGCCGTGAAGCCCGGTGGCATCGTCATTGGCTGGTCGCACCGCGTGCTCCCTGGCGAGAAGCCCGATGTGCCCTTCGGCATCGCCCGAGGCGCACCTTACCAACACATCGTCATTCGCGACGCTCGCCTGGGCGACAAGAACGAACGCACCGAGGTGCTCGCACACTTTCTCGCCACCGAACTCGGAGCCGTGCCCATCAACGATCCGGGTTCCGTGATGCGGCCCACGCTCGGCGATGGCAAAGCTCGGCTGCGCAACTTCACGCTCCGCCTCGATCCGCTCAACGTGCTCGCCATGAATATCTGGGTAGACGAATTGCGTCGCGGCTCGCTGAATTCCCCTGCCGAAGCCAGCATCGTGACGCAACTTCGCCTGGTTCGCGTCTACAAGGCACTCGTGAAAGCCAGCACCGGCAATTCACTGGCCCTTGGCTACATCAACGACTTCGACAAAGCGGTGGCCGCCAATCCTGCTGCGAAGAAGGACCCCGCCGTTGTTGAACCCAAGGAGATGGTGCCCGCGAAGAATCCTGACGCGGATGCAGCGAAACAGGTTCTGAAGTCGGTGATGCTGCGTGCACGCTTGAACACCGGCCCGGCACGACTCACAGGCGACGACCTGACAGCGGCGTACATACGTGCCGCGGCGAATGAAGCGATGATGCTACCGGAGAAAGACCGTGCTGCGGGCTTCTTGATGGGTCTCGCCGTGGCACTGGACGACTCGGGAGAGTTGATCGCCGATCCGCACACGGCACCACTTGCGCGAGCGATCGAGAGTGCTGCCGAACGTGCCGAGCGCATCGCGGTGCTGGGCAATCCCACGCTCCGCGGTCGTCGCGATTTGCGCCGAAAGTTTGTGATCGGCCTGGCGGCAACCGAAGCGCAGGCCCTGCCCGAAGGGGAAGCCGCGGATGGGGCGGTGGCTCGCTTCCTGGCCGATCTCGATACGCCCGCCGGAGCCGGCTTCCCCGGCCTGAGTGCGGACCTCGCCGGTGCCGCCTTTGCCCGTGCGGTGAGGAACGATCTCGGCTGGATCGTGCGCGTGCGTGATAAGTTCACCGCAGATGAATTCCTGCCTGCCACCAGTGGCCTGCGCGACGGATTGCCCCTGCAGCGATTTCGTGAAGATTACGGCAGCGCCAGCGATCCACACTTCCGCCAGAATGTGGATGCGCTGCGAAGCAATGTGAAGAAGTTAGCTATTTACGGTAAGTGACCCCTCGTGCAGACTGGCAAACCGGCCCGCATCAAGAGTCGGTATCCGTGCTGAATGTGTAATAAACTGCCTTCACTCCGGCAGCGGTTGCCCCTTTGTCTCGGGTGAGATCGCAATGAGCACCAACCCCATCAGGTAAACCCCTGCCACCACGGCGCAGGCCTGGCCATAATCGTTATCGAAGGCGGCGAGGAGTGCAGGCATTTGCAGGTTGCCGGCGGCGGCGATGATGCGGCCGAAATTGAAGCCGAAGCCCTGGCCCGTGGCCCGCACCGCCGTCGGAAAAAGCTCCGGCAAGTACAGTGGTAGCCAGCCATAAAACCCTGCGGTCACCAGTCCCATGAGCCCGGCCGAGAGCACGAACACGGCTCCATAGTGCGTGTTGAACTGGTAGAAGCTCACGATCACGATCAGCGAAATGATGGACATGCCCGCATAGACGATGCGCCGGCCGAGCATGCCACCGAGCACGGCTGCGATCACACATCCGAGCGCTGCACCAAGGGAGGACGTGATCTGGATCAGTGGTTTCGCCTCGGCCACATCGCCGCCGGGAAGCTTGCCGACCCACTGATACATCCACATGACGCTGGACCAGGTGGCAAGCAGCGGCACGCCACTGAGCCCGGCCGCGAGCAGCATCCGCCGCAGCGTCTTGCGTTGTACTTCGCGCGGCAAGCCCGAGCGATCGAGGTAGCGACGGGCGGGGTAAAGGTAGCCGAGTGTCACACCGACGAGTCCGATGAGCGAGCCCGCAAGCCGCACGGCAAGCGGAATATCTTCGATCGCCCAGAGTGCCACCACTCCGCCAGCCGCGGCTGCACCAGCAAGCACGGCGAAGAGATCGGTGCCAGACCAGTGCGAGGCCGCGCCGGATTCTTTCTCCTTCGTCCATTTCTCGGACTCCGGCACGAAAAAGCGGATGAAGAGCGTGAGCAACGCGGGGACCACGCCGACAAGCATCAACAGCCGCCAGTTGCGATTGGCGGAAAGTGCAGCGGATGTTTCCTCGGGCAAACCGGCACGGAGGAGCCACGCCTGAAGTTCGCCCGGTGCAAGATGTGCGAGCCCAAGAGCGATGAGGCCGCAGACGGTATAGCCAAAGTTGCCAAAGGCCCCGATCCAGCCGGCGAGCCAGGCCCGGGAGGTGTTGGGCCAGACTTCCATCACCAGTGCGACGCCCAGCGTCCATTCACCGCCCATGCCGAGTGCACCCAGGAAGCGCAGCGCAGCAAGCTGGTAAGGCGATTGCGAGGCCGCACTGAGCCCACTGCAAATCGAATAAAGCAGGACACTGGCAGTCATGGCGCGAACGCGGCCCATGCGATCGCCAAGCCAGCCGAACACCACACCACCCGTGGCCGCACCGATCAGAAAGCAGGCGGTGATGATGCCGTACCACAGATCTAGCTTGTCCTGTGCGGGCGATCCGCCGAGCAATTCCTTCAACGCATCCTTGCCAACAAGAGGGAACAGGCCCATTTCCATGCCATCAAACATCCACCCGAGCAGGGCCGCGATAAGAGCCAGCTTTCGGCCACGAGAGGAAATCGGTTCGCTCATCGGGATTCCTGCGAGGATGTTCATGCGGTCTGTCAGGAGTCGTCCGCAATGTTATAGTGCCATCCACTCGAACGTGGGCCAGGGTCTCGACTTCCTGGCAACCAGGCCAGGTTCAAGAAGGTCATTCGATTGTGAAGTTCTGGCTCGAACGTCCGATCGGGATCCTGTTGAGTTGTGTCGCGGCAAGGAGTCGAGCGGCTCCTCGAATCGAGCGGAACTCGAACGTTCGGACGTCAAGATGTGATTGAGGCTGAGGGTGTAACCAGATTCTCTGGTGATATTGAATTCCAGCGCACGAACGTGGTCCTGCCGTGCGGAGTGAAAAACCCGGCAAACCGCTCCAATTGTCCTCGTATCACCCCCAGAGGAAATGGTTGCACCCGAGGCTGATGCAAGACTTGAATCCATTTTATTCGTCCTCAAGTTTATTCGCGCGAGGTGCCGATATTAGCGGTTGAGCGAAATGTGATGCTTTCGGTCCGGGTTGGAGTTCCATCGTGTCTCGCCTCGCCCACGTTGGTTTGCTCATGCTCGCACTCATGGCCTGTGGATGCCGGGCGGCCGCATCGCGCGACTTCAGTGTGGATCACCGGATCGGACAGCAGACGGAAACGCGCACCGTGCCATACTCGGCCACATTCGCATTGCATCCCATCAGCCCTTCCGATGGTCTGGAGTCGCCGCTCTCACAGGTCGAGTTAGTTGCGGGCCGACAGATCGGCTTTGTCACCACATCCAGCGGCACTCTCACGGCCTACGCCGGCGGCCAGAAGTTCCCGCTACAGGAAGGCAGATATGCCTGGCGCTGTGTTCCCGGTTCGCGTCTTGCCGTGGAACCGGTCTCCTCGACGAATGCGGAAAGACTCGACGAACGACTCGACCTGAACCTGGGCGGCATCGCTCAAGGAACCCTGGGCGCAGCAGCCGCGATCATGTACGCACTCGCCAGCAGCAACACTTTCCGCTGATCACCTTCGCTTCACCATGCTACTCACGCACCCATCGCACCGACGCGGGACGACACTCGCTCCGCAATCGCTCTGCACCCTGGCCAGTCAGGACGAACAATCGTCGTTGCATTTCGCGAACATTTCCCCGATCCTCAATGCATCTCCCGTGTCCCGCGGAGCGCTCACACATGTTGCGTCGGATCCTGCTGTTTGTCGGACTCTTTGCTTCCCCGTCGCTGGCACCGGCCCAGGGTTATGCACCGGCCGAAGCGGCAAAGCGGATGCAGTTGCTGCCGGGGTTCACGGTGCGGCCCGTCGCGGCGGAGCCGATGATTCGCCAGCCCGTGAGCATCAGCTTCGATTCACAGGGCCGCATGTGGGTGCTGCAATACTTGCAATACCCCAACTACGAAGGACTGAAACCGCTCAAGCAGGATCAGTTCTTGCGAACCATTTGGGACCGATTGCCTGAACCGCCCCCGAAGGGCCCAAAGGGTGCAGACCGCCTCACCATCTGCTACGACCCCGACAAGCATGGTGTCTATCGCAAGAGTCAGGACTTTCTCACCGGTCTGAACATCGCCAGCGGCTTCTGTCTTGGCAACGGTGGTGTCTATGTTGCCCAGCCACCGTACCTGCTTTTCTACCCCGATAAGAATGAGGATGATGTCCCCGATGGCGAGCCCGAGGTGCTCCTCACAGGGTTCGGCATGGACGATACACACTCGCTCGCGAACTCGTTGCAATGGGGCCCGGATGGCTGGCTCTACGGAGCCGCAGGCAGCACCAGCACCTGCAAGATCAAGAACCCCGCCACACCGAACGAACCCTCCATCGAATTCCAGCAGGGCATCTGGCGCTACCACCCCCAGACGAAACGCTTCGAACTCTTCAGCGAGGGCGGCGGCAACACCTATGGCCTCGACTTCGACCAGAATGGCCAGATCATCGCGGGCACCAACTACGGCGGCGTCGCTTGCCTCCATCAACTGCAAGGGGCTTACCACGTCAAGGGCTTCAGCAAGCACGGCCCACTGCACAACGCCCATACCTACGGCTATTTCGAGCACGTGCCGTACAAGGGCTTCAAGGGCGGCCACGTCACCTGCGGCGGCATCGTTTATCAGGCCGACACTTGGCCGGCGGAATACCGCAACCAGTACATCGCGGCGAACGTGCTCTCGAATGACATTTACTGGCACAAACTCGATGCCGTGAAAGGTTCCTTCCAGGCGAGCCACGGCGGCGAGGTGGTTATCGGCAACGATCCGTGGTTCCGCCCCATCGACTTGCAGCAAGGGCCCGACGGCTCCGTGTATGTGGTCGACTTCTACGATCGCCGGGCGGCCCACCTCGACCCCATCGATAACTGGGACCGCACCAATGGCCGTGTCTACAAGCTCGAGTACAGCGGAACACCGAAGCTGCCGACATTCGACCTTCGCAAGCAATCGAGTGCGGAACTGGTGGAGTTGCTGAAACACCCGAATAAGTGGTGGCGCAATGAAGCGCGCCGCATCCTGGGCGAGCGAAAGGATGCGAACACCCATGGCATGTTAAAGCAGTGGCTTCAAGACGAACGCGGCACCCTGGCTCTTGAAGCATTGTGGGCGCTGCACGTCTCGGGCGGCTGGACCGACGAGTTATCACGCACATACGGAATCAAGCATCCGAACGAGCACGTGCGAGCCTGGGCGATTCGTCTGGCCGGCGATGAGCCGCGGCCGGAGAAGCCCCAGGTGTGGTTCGCCGGTGCCGCGGTGGACCGCAGCCCCGTGGTGCTTGCTCAACTGGCGTGCACCGCTCGCCGCATCCACATCGACGATGCCCGCCAGGTCATGGCTTCCATGCTGGTGAATCCTGTGTGTGCGGATGACCCGCAGCTTTCACTGCTCATGTGGTGGGCCATCGAGGATCACCTCACGCGAACGAAGGGTGCAGGCATCTACTGGATCACGCTCAGAGGGAATTCCAACCCGCCGCTCCTGTTGCAGATGGCCGAACGCTACGTGCGTCGACTGGTGGTTGGCGACTTCGAGCATGGTGTGCTCGCCGCCTCGCGGTTGCTGATCGCATTGCCCGATGATGAGAAAGTCGTCGCGCTCCGTGGCCTCGCCAAGTCGCTCGAAGGTCGCGTGCTCCCATCCGTGCCGGAGCCGCTGCTTGATGAACTGGAGCGTTACTGGGCCGCCCACCCCGCTGATCCGTTGATCCTCGAAATCATGGCGAGAATGAACGTGCCCGCCGCCCGCATCGCGCTCCGCGAGAAGGTGACCCAGGCTCCCGATGCCGAACGCGTGAAAGCGATTGCGTTGCTCGCCCAGATTCATGACGTGAAGGCCAAGGAACTGTTCCTGGCGGAGTTCAAGAAGGCCCGGACCGATGCCGTGCGGTCTGCACTACTGGGCGGGCTCGAATCGTTCGAAGATGCGGGCATCGGCGATGCCGTGTTGGAGGCATATCCAGGGCTTTCCGCCGGCGCGAAAAAGCGAGCCATCCAGACGCTGCTCACGCGGCCCGTGTGGGCACTGGCACTGTTCCAGCGTGTCGACACCGGCGCGATTGCCAAGACGGACCTCACAACCGATCACGCCCGCACGGCGATTGCACTCCACGACAAGGCGCTCACGCCGCTGGTCGAGAAGCATTATGGCAAGCTCACCCCGGCCACGCCCGGCGAGAAGCAAGCCCGCATCACGTGGCTCAATGTGGTGCTTTCCCGGACGAAATCGGGAGATCGCAACCGCGGCCAGGTGCTCTTCACGAAGCACTGCGCCGCCTGCCACATCCTCCACGGCGAAGGCGGCAAGATCGGCCCCGACCTCACCACCGCCGACCGCAAGAACCGCAGCTACCTGCTTGCCCAGATAGTCGATCCTTCCGGCTACATTCGCCCCGAATACGTCGTTCACAACGTGTCCACGAATGATGGCCGAAAGCTTTCCGGCATCGTCAGTGAGTCGAGCGCCGAAACCGTGACACTTGTGAACGTGATCGATAACAAGCCGCAGAGCACGACGGTGGCGAAAGGCGAGATCGAGGCAATGCTTCCGTCATCGCTGTCGCTCATGCCCGAGAAACTTCTCGACACACTGAGCGAACCCGAGATTGCAGATCTGTTCGCCTATCTGGCAAGCGATGTATCGAATCCGAACCAGCAGAAGCAACCGGTCGCTGACACTCCCGGCTCGTCTCAAGCGAAGAAGCTGAAGGTATGCCTGGTCTCCGGGTCGTTCGAGTACAAGTCCGAACAATCACTCACTGCCTTCAAGAAGTTCCTGGAATCGACATACCCGATCGAATGCACACTGGTGGTTGCCAAAAGTGACAAAGACAAGTCCCTGGCCGGGCTTGAGGCGCTGGATACGTGCGATGTTGCAATCTTCTTTACACGCCGCTTGCAGATTGATGGGGAATCGCTGGAGAAAGTGAAGAAGTACGCCGCGTCCGGCAAGCCCATCATCGGCATCCGCACGGCGAGCCACGGCTTTCAAAACTACTTGCAAATGGACAAGGAGATTTTCGGCGGCGACTACCAGGGGCACTTTGGAGCGAATCTCGTCTGCGAGGTGACGCTGGCCAAGGACGCCGACAAGCACGCACTCCTGAAGGATGTCGCCGCGTTCAAATCGAATGGCAGCCTGTACAAAAACCCCAACGTGGCGAAGGATGTCACCGTTCTGCTCATGGGCACGATTCCGAAGCAGCCTCCGCAGCCGGTGGCCTGGGTCCGCGAGAAAGATGGCCAGCGCATCTTCTACACCTCGCTGGGCCACCCGGACGATTTCAAGGACGATAACTTTCTGTACGTGCTCGTGAATGCCATCGCCTGGACGACGAAGACCGAGTTGAAGGCGGTAAAATGACTGGAGCGCCGCTTTCCCCTCCAGGAGGCACGGGAGCAACCATGAGCCGATGCATCAGTTGCCTGGGTGTGCTGCTGTTCGCTTCCGTCGCCCTGGCTCAGAGTGGCGAGCCGGATGAGATCGTGGATGCTATCGGCGTTCGTGCAGTGGTGCCGGGCCCTTTAGGTGGACCGGTGGCTGTGCAGCCTGTCGGCTTTCAGCCCGTGAACCCACCTCCTCCACTTTCATCTGATAACGGCACGTTTCAGGGCCGCATCCTTCGTTTGGCTCCGATTCGGCCACCCGCACCCAGCCCGGCGGGCCCACCCCTGAACGACCACCTGGGCGACGCGATGCCCGCGGGTGCGATCGCCCGTTATGGCACCACCCGGCTCCGCCACGGAAGTGAGCCGCTAGCCCTGGCCTTCAGCGCCGATGGGAAGAAACTGGCGAGCCTCTCCGCGTCCGAGGCTGGCGTGCGCATCTGGGATGTCGACACCGGTAAAGAACTTGCCCGCCATGATGGACGTGTGGATACCGTCGCACTCGCACCCGATGGGCAACTGGTGCTGGTCAACGGCGACAAGTGCCAGGTCTGGTCGCCCGCACTCGGCACAATCCGTTCGCTGCCCGAGGGTTCGATCCCCGAAGGCACCACCACCCTGGCGGTGGCCGCGGACAGCCGAAGCTTCGCTGCTGGCTCGCCCGAAAAGATCGCTCTGATTGATATTCAGTCGGGTAAAACACTTCGCACCCTGAAACTCCCACGTGATCAGCCCCCGCTTCGCCTGGTCTATTCGCTCGATGGCCGCTGGCTGGCCGGTTGCGGGCAGAACAAGTCCGGTGTCTGGCTCTGGGAACTCAAAAGTGGCAAGCGGGTCCGCACGTACCCCACCGAGGCGGACTTCACCGATTTCGCCTTCTCGGTCGATGGCAACCAGATCGCCATCGGCGGCAGCACGCTCAGCGTTCACACCACCGATAGCGAAGAACTGCCCGAAGGTTTCCACATCCCGGAAGAAGGGCAATTCTTCGGCGTTCGCTTCGGACCAGACGGCAAGCATGTCTTCGCATTGCAACAAGACGGGACCGTGATGAAAGTCGATGCTGCGACCGGCGAGATCAGGGACAGCTGGCCCCCACCCGAGATGAACTTTCGCAATCCGCTCACACTCGCACCGGGTGTGGACCGCGTTGCGGCTGTGGATATGACCGGCGGCATCCGCATCTGGGAGCCGAAGACCGGCAAGACCCCGGAGGCGAAACGCCACAGCTGGCTGGCGTATCCTGGCTTCTCGGCAGACGGCAAACTCGCATCTGTCCTCGACCAGGAATCCCGGATTCACACTTTCGATCCCGCCACCGGCAAGCCCGTTTCAATCATTGAACTTCCCGTCGAACCCTTTATGCCCTCATCATTAGATGCCCGCACGGGCCGGGCCATTGCGATCATCGGCGGCGAGTCTTTTGAAGTGCAGGTGCTCGATGTTGCCACGCTGAAAGTGCTCGCCACGTTCGAAACCACGAGCAACGCCTACCCCAGCGCCGTCTTCTCGCCATCCGATAAGGACAAGATCGCGGTGTTTGCGCCCGGCACCGTCAGCATCAACAGCCTCAGCACGGGTCGGGCCGTTCGCACACTGAACGTGGGCCATGCGGACGACCTGAATCCCCGCGGCAACTTCTCGCCCGATGGCCGCTTGCTGGCCATCACGACGCAACCACTCTCCGTGTGGGAAGTCGCCACGGGGAAGAAACGCTTCGAGTGCGAGGGCATGCCCTTCCCCATGGAGGCCCACTTCTCGCCCAACGGGCGCTGGCTGGCCGTGCAGGGTGCAGATGATATGGTCGCACTCTACGACGTGCGAACCGGAGCCACACTCCGGCGATTCACCGTTCCCTCGGCGGATGGCTCCGTGAGCATCGTGGCGTTCACACCCGATAGCAAGCGGCTCGTGACCGGTAACCACGATGGTCTCATCACGCTCTGGGATATTGCCAGTGGCGAACCAGTTCTGAACCTCGATCGGCATGATGGCAGCATCCTGGGCCTGGCCTTTTCCAAAGATGGCAAACGACTTCTCTCCTCCGCATCTGATGGCACGGTGCTCGTCTGGGATCTCAACGCCAAACTCGGCTCAAAAGAAGCCCGGATCGTGGCCGGGCAAGCCGAAGCATTCGAACTGCTCGGTTCCACCGACGCTTCGCAGGCTCACCGCGGTCAGGATTACCTCTACCGCCAGCCCGCCGATAGCGTGACAATGCTGGCTGAGAAACTCGCAGTGCCCAAACCAGTGCCAGCCGCAACCATCGCGAAGTGGATCACGGATTTGGGGAGCGACGACTACCAGACTCGCCGTGCGGCCGTGAAAGGCCTGCTTGGAATTGGAGGCGAAGCGTTGCCCGCCCTTCGCGAGGTGCTGGCAAGCTCGCCGAATGCTGAGGTCCGCAAGTTGGCCGAGGAAGCTGTGCTGCGGCTCGAGGCAATCCCGACGAAGCCGGATGAACTTCGCGTGATTCGTGCCGTCGAGGTTCTCGAGAATTTGGCCCAGGATGAAGGTGTGCCCAAAGCTGTGCGCGAGCAGACGCGCGAACTGGTGAAACAGTGGGCCGCCGGGCCGCGTGGCCACCGACAGACCGAAGAGGCCCGGATGGCGGACCGACGCCTCGACACTGACCAACCGTGAGACGGAATCTCGTTCAATGCTCAGGAGCGCTGCCTTGCACCCGATTCTTCGCGTTGCGATTGGCCTGTTCGTGTTCACGGCAGGCCGTTCTGCAGTCCATGCCGCGGATGGCCCGGATCCTGCCGATCTCTTCCCCGCGAGCACTTTGGCCTATGCCGAGTTGCACGACCCTGCCACCGTGGGCCCACAGCTTCTCGCGGCCGTGAAGGGTTCCGTGCTTGAAGACGGACTGGGCTTCATTCACAAGCGCCGCAATGGCACGAAGGACATTCGCGATATCAATGGCAAGGATGAACTGGCGCTGGCGGCGTTGCTCACCTCACCCGAATTGCAGGCCGAGTTCAAGAAGGTTCGCGGCATCGCCGTGGGGTTGATCGGCTTCAATTCTCAGGGCCAGCCGGAATTCGCATTCATCGTGCTGACGGGCGATAGCAATGCCATCGGCATCGCCGTGCGAGCCTATCTCACGCTGGAAAACCAGGTGCGGCAAGTGGGAACGATCGGCAAGGACAACCTGCCGATCTACCAGTACCGAACACCCTCCATCAATTACGATGACCAGGGGCAGCCCAAGCTGGCGGACGAGAAGATCACCGAGGGAGCGCACGAAACCACCCTGGCCTACACGCCCGGAGTGTTCGTTGTGGGGAGCAGCAAGAAGGCCGTGGGAGAAGTGATCAGCCGCTTTACCGGTGAGACCAGGGGCAGCCTCAGCAGTTCGCCTGCGTTCAAACTCGCAGCGGCCACATACCAGCAGCCCGGCCTCTTCTTCTATGCCGATGCCGCGAACCTCTGCACGCAGTACGACGCAGCTCGACGCACCCTCGGTGGTGGCGATTCGGATGCAATTGCGTGGTTTCGACTCGTCGCCGGTGCAAAGGCCATCCAGTCGCTCGCCGGCACAATTCGCGTGCGAGATGGCGGGCTCTCCGTCTCGGTCGGTGCGACGCTCGATCCGAGTGAGAAAAGCCCACTGGGGAACGCACTCGCGGGCAACGGTGTGAAGGTCGAACTCCTGCATCCTGCCCAGCGCCCGGCCGGGCTCGCCTTCGCCGTGACCTTACCGCAGAAGAACCGCGCAGACGCCGCGATTGGCTTCCTCGACGCGCTCGCCAAGGCGGATGGGCAGCTGGGTCGCTTGCCCGGGGAAGCCGTGACCGAACTGGAGAAGAAATACAAGGTGCCGCTGCGGGAGGGGCTGATCGGGAAGACACATGCCGTGACCGTCATCTATCCCGAGAAGCAGGAACTGCCGAAGGGAGCGCGAGCGATTCCCTTGCTTGTCCTTCACACCGAGACTGAGGATGTAGGCGAGGCGTGGGAAGCCTTCCTGCCGATGCTCGTGGCAGATTGGATGAAAGCGGAGGAGTTGCCGCAACCCGCGGTCGAAACGATTTCCGGCGCCCGCGTGTTCACGCTCGGCGGCCCCGCCCTGCCCTGGAACGGCCCGATCCATTATGCACGCTCGGGCACCCGCTTCGTGATCGGGGCAGACCGCAAACTCGTGGCAGCCGCAGCCCTCGCGGATCCCAGTGCATCCGTGCTCGGCGGTGACAGACCCGCGATGATGCCCTCGCGCACGGATGACCTCGTGCTGCTGGGAACCATCTCACCCGGCATCGCCATCAAGTTGTTGGCGGCCCGTCCTGCCGAAGGCGAGATGAAGGCCATCCCGTACAACGGGCCAGCGACTCCCGATTTCGGCCCGCGTGCCGGACGTGGCGGTTCCGAGGATCCTGCCAACGCCGACAAAGCCGGGGAAGCGAAAGCCTGGGACGCATTCCTGGCTTCATTCGATGCACTGCCGCCCGCCACCGTGACCGTGCGCCGCAACGGCAACAATCTCCAGTTCGAAGTGTGGCAGCCCAAAACTCAAAGTGGCGGACTTGGCCCCGTCATCGATGCGGGCATGGGGTGGTACGACAAACAATTGAATCGTTTTTACGACCCCAATGGTGCCATCAACGGCAATGGCGGCTATGGCGGCCCGCGTTCCTTCAGACGATTCCGCTGATCACTTTGCGAGAACCGGAATTGCACACCGGGTGTCTCCGCCGTACACTGTGAAGAGAAGATTCCGAAGGATCAGGTTCAACAATGAATTTTCAGGCGTTGCTTCTTGAAGAGCTTCCACTTCTCCGGTCGTTCCGGGGCGGCTCCTCATGGTGCATCGGTTGATCCGATTCCAACGTGTGAAACCGCAGCCCCGGAACTCCAGTTCCGGGGCTGTTTTCTTTTGGCAAACCGAGGTGTGCAATGGCTGCGGCGACGAGTCCGAACCGCGTAATCATCTTCGACACCACGCTGCGCGACGGCGAACAGAGCCCGGGTTGCAGCATGAACCTCGGCGAGAAGCTCGAGATGGCCCAGGCGCTGGCGGACCTTGGCGTGGATGTGATCGAGGCCGGCTTCCCGATCGCCTCCCCCGGCGACTTCGAGAGTGTGCGTGAGATCGCCCGCACCGTGCAGGGCCCCGTGATCGCCGGGCTGGCACGCTGCAATCCCACGGACATCGATCGCGCTGCCGAGGCCATCAAGGACGCCGCACGCGGCCGCATCCACGTTTTCCTCGCCACGAGTGCCATTCACCGCGAATTCAAGCTGAAGATGACGCCCGATGAAGTCATCAAGCGGGCCGTCGAAGGCGTCAAGCGTGCCCGCGGCTATTGCGAGGACATCGAATTTTCACCCGAGGATGCGGCCCGCACCGAACTCGATTTCCTCGCGGAAGTCGTGGAGAAGGCCATCGAGGCCGGTGCCACCACGCTGAACATCCCGGACACCGTCGGCTATGCTGTGCCCAGCCATTACGCCTCGGTGATTCGCTACCTCAAGACGAACGTCCGCGGCATCGACAACGTGGTGCTCAGCGTGCACTGCCACGACGACCTCGGCCTCGCCGTGGCCAACAGCCTGGCGGCGCTGCTCGAAGGAGCCCGGCAAGTGGAGTGCACCATCAACGGCATCGGCGAACGCGCCGGCAACACCGCACTCGAAGAAGTGGTCATGGCCCTGCGCACGCGCCAGGACTTTTATCAACTCGAGACCGGCATCAACACGCGCCTGCTTTATCCCGTGAGCCGCAAGCTATCGCACATCACCGGTATGACCGTGCAGCGCAACAAGGCCATTGTGGGGCAGAACGCCTTCGCACACGAAGCCGGCATCCACCAGGACGGCATGTTGAAGGAGCGCAGCACGTACGAAATCATGAAGCCCGAGGACGTGGGCATTCCGCGCACGGAACTCGTGCTCGGCAAGCACAGCGGCCGGCATGCCCTCAAGCAGCGCGTCACCGACCTGGGGTACCACCTCACCGATGAACAGTTGAATCGCCTGTTCGACGAGTTCAAAAAACTCGCCGACCGCAAGAAGGAGATTTACGACGCAGACATCGAGGCACTCGCCGAAAATCACTTGCAATCCGCCACAGGAAATCTCTGGACACTGGTAGGCTTCACCAGCACCGCGGGCACCGGTTCGCAGACCTCGGCCGCGGTCACGCTCAAGCACAAGGATGGCTCCATCCGGCGGGATGCCGCGATTGGCAACGGTCCGATTGATGCGCTCTTCAAGGCGATCAGCCGGGTCACGGGTGTCGATGTGAAGGTGGTCGATTACCGCGTTCGTTCCGTCACGCAGGACATGGATGCCCTCGGCGAAGCGCAGGTCGAGATCGACCACCAGGGCAAGCGTTCCCGGGCGAGGGCCGTGAGCGTGGACGTGGTCGAGGCCAGCGCCCTGGCATTTCTCGAAGTCGTGAACCGCGCCGCCTCCCGACAGTTGCGCGACCGGTTGAAACCCACCGATGATGTACCCCAGGAACTCATCCCGGCCAGTTGAGCCTTCGATGCAAAGTTCCTCACTCGAACCGACCCAGGCCGGGGCCGGTTCGAGGGTGAAGCCAACTCGACGCGTTGAGTCGACGCGGTGACTGCCGAGTTCCGCGAATTCGCTCTGTAGCGGTTCGGCGGCACGCCAGGAATTCCAAAGATACTTTGAACATCGGCTATCGTTCACGTCGATAGCAGCACGGTTGCGCGCGTTTGCACCGTGGAGCCGATTGCTCATGGCCGCTCGTCGCCTGATGGCACTGCCATTTCTGATCTTATTCGTCTCTCTGGCTGTGGCAGCGTTGCTGCTCGACTACACGCCCCGTTTTGGATCGCAGGCCATTCGCCAGATCATCATTTGGGTGGTTGTCGCGCTGGGGGGCTGGGGATTCTGGCGAGGCTATTGCGCACTGCGAGTCCTTCCTGATTGTGCGAGTTTGCGCCGCCGAGTGGTGCTGGCGATGCTGCCACTCTGGTCGCTCGCCGTGGCAACGCCGGCGTTCGATTCTGTCGATCTCGCTGGCTACATGAACAACGGCTGGCTGCGCGAGGGCATGGGCATCAACCCCTACGCCGTGCCGGTGAACCAGGTGCCCGGATGGTACACGATCCCGCAACTTCGGGATCACTGGCCGGGCACCGTCTGTGCCTACGGCTTCCTGTTCGCACGCCTTTCCGGTCAGGTGGTGAGCCTGGCCGGCGGCGAGCGCGACCTGGCGTACCTGGGCTTCAAACTCCTCAACGTGCTGGCCCTGGCCCTCACCATCTGGTTCGTTGACCGTGCCTGCCAGCAAAATGGCACCTCGCGAACACAGGGCGTGTTTCTCGTCGGTTGGAACCCGCTGATCCTGCTGCACGGGCTCGCCAATGGTCACAACGATTTGCTCTCGGGTCTGGGCCTTGTGGCGGTGCTCGCCACGATTCACACGCGCTGGTGGTGGGCCGCCCTGCCTCTGCTTGCGGCGACGGCATTGATCAAGTACAGCACGATCCCACTGGCCCCGCTCGTGATCCTCTTCCTGCTCCAGCATCGCGGCTGGAAGCGAACGCTTGCCAGTGCCATCGCATCGCTGGCACTTGTCATCGCGATTAGCTGGCCGTTCCTGCAGGATGGCACTGTGCAGAACTTCTCGAGAAATTTCTCGAATGTCACAGTATTCCTCAACTCGCTAGGCTCCGTGGTGATTCATCCCGTTCATGCACTCGGCGAGGCGATTCCTGGCCTGGCGTTCATCGAACCGCGGGCCGCTTTTGCCCTCAAGGCCCTGGGCGGGTTAACAGTCCTGGGGCTCGTCGGTGGCTTGATGATCCAGAGGACTCGCGCACGTTGTTATTCATTCGAAGCGTTCGTACGCGATGCGATCGCTGTCCAGTTCGTGATGATCGTGATTGCGAGTGCGAAGTTCCTGGGCTGGTACACGCTCATGTTTCTGCCCGCCGTGGGCATCCTGCCGGTGAGCTCGAGTCTGCGAAAACTTTGCCTCTTCGTTTCGCTCGCCCAACTCGGCTCCTTTACGTTCGTGACGCGTGCCAATGTGATCGGTCCGTTACTGATGATCGTGTTGCCGATCTATCTGTGGTACCGCGACGCGGCCTCACACCGCGTACCCCATATGGCGGTCACCAGTTCGGCCAGGTTCTCAGAGCGCTGGCACGGCCTCATCAAGCTTGTATTCCAGCGGCGTGCGGTCAGTTGATAACTAACGCGTGGCTTTGCCTATGATAAACTGGTAATTCAAATTCCGGATTCTGCGGACGCAATGAACACACCGGATGTCTTGATCGTGGGTGCTGGGCTGTCGGGTCTCTGCTGTGCTCGACGACTCGCGCAGTGTGGGGTTTCCTTTCGTATTCTCGAAGCCTCGGATGGCGTGGGCGGACGGGTGCGCACCGACCTTGTCGAAGGCTTCCGCCTCGATCGCGGCTTCCAGATTTATCTCACCGCATACCCCGAAGGCCGGCGCGTCCTCGACCTCGAGGCACTGGAACTAAAGCCTTTCACCCGTGGTGCGATTGTCCGCTTCGGCGGGGCATTCCACCGGCTCGCCGATCCACGCTCGGCCCCGCTCGCGGGCGTTCGCTCGGCCTTCAACCCCATCGGCAGCACCCGCGACAAACTGCGTCTTGTGCGTCTCTACTGGGAAATCCAGCGCGGCCGACTCGATCAGCAACTCGCGAAGGACGAACGCCTCACGCTCGACTTGCTCCGCTGGAATGGCTCCTTTACGCCCGAATTCATCGATCGCTTCTTCCGCCCGTTCCTCGGTGGCGTCTTCCTCGAGCGCGAACTGGCCACATCCAGTCGCTTCTTTCGCTTCGTGTTCCGCCTATTCTCGGAGGGGCCAGCTGCCGTTCCCGCCCTGGGAATGCAAGCCATTCCCGACCAGATCGCTGCGAATCTCCCGGCTGGCACAGTGCGGCTTCGCGAAAAGGTTGTGAACGTGGGTTCACGCGAAGTCACTCTTGCCAGTGGAGAAACGCTTCGCGCTCGCGCCGTGGTGGTAGCAACTGAAGGACCTGCCGCAGCGACGTTGCTCGGCGATGCGGTGCCCGACCCGGGTTCGCGCGGCACGCTCACGCTGTACTACGCTGCCGAGCGTTCCCCCATGGGTGAACCAATCCTTGTGCTCGATGGTGAGGGCCAGGGGCCGGTGAATCACGTGGTGGTGATGTCCGATGCCGCAACTTCGTATGCACCAGAAGGGAAATCGTTGATCGCGGCATCGGTCGTTGGCCTTCCATCAGACGATGATGCCGAGGTCGATCGTCAGGCCCGTGTGCAACTTGCGGGCTGGTTCGGCCCGGATGTGCAGCACTGGCGATTGCTGCGTGCTTATCGCATCCCACATGCCTTGCCTGATCAGATGGCTGGAGCACTCGACCCGTGGCAGCGGCCGGTGCGGTTGAAGCCTGGTCTCTATGTCTGCGGTGATCACCGCGATAACGCTTCGATCGATGGTGCGATGACCAGTGGTTTCCGTACCGCCCAGGCTGTCATGGAAGATCTGAACGGCAGTGCTTCCATTTGACTTCGTACAGTGACGTGGGTAGCCTGGTGGGTGCTGCTGGTCGTCCATTTCCCTTCATTGCTCGGAGCCCGCCGCATGCCGCCCGCCTCGCAATCCTGCCCAGGTCCCTCCCGCCGCGACATGCTTCGCTTCGGCTCTGTGGCGTTGGCTTCCACGGCGTTGGGCCCGCTTTCCGCCTACAAGTCGCAGGCTGCAGAGCGCACCTCGAATGACCCGGCCGTGATCTTCGTGTGGTTGCCCGGCGGGCCGCCGCATCAGGACACATTTGACATGAAGCCAGACGCACCGGATGAGTACCGCGGAGCGTACAAGCCGATTCACACGAATGTGCCCGGCATCGATATCTGCGAACACCTGCCCCAACTCGCAAAGATCACCGATAAGTTCTCGATCATTCGTTCGGTGGCTCATCGCTTTTCCGACCACGGTGGCGGGCACAAGCGCTTCCTCACGGGCCGTGATCCGATGTCGCCGGTGGGCTTCGTGAACGACACCCCGATGGTCGCCTCGATGGCCGCGGAGGTGCTGAAGAATCGCCGCGCTGCGGTGCCAAATTACATTTGTGGCGTCGACGGTGGCCGACAGGGCATTGACACCTTCAGCTTCGGTTCCGCCTATCTTGGTCCGCAAACGCATCCGTTCATGGTTGCCGGCGACCCGGCCGACAAGAAATTCGAGGTCAAGAATCTCACACTCGTCCGTGGCACCGAGGACACACTCAACGACCGGCTGAACCTGCTCAATACTCTTGATCGACCGTTGCGTGGCAACGATCCCGCAGGCTTTGCCAGTGGCATGGACACGATCCGCGGCCGCGCCCTGGAACTGGTGACGGCAGGCACAGCGAGAGCGGCCTTTGACCTCAGCAAAGAGCCAGCCAAGTTGCGTGAACGTTACGGCATGCATCGCTACGGGCAACGCGCGATCCTGGCCCGTCGGCTCGTTGAACAGGGTGCCAGCTGGGTGACAATGGTGATGGAGAACGCCACGCCACCGGGCGAGGGACTGAAAGAGGACCACACCTACAACTGGGACTCTCACGCCGTCAATTGCCACATCTTCAAGGACACGCAATACAAGCTCGGCTTTCTGGATCAGGCCATCTCGGCGCTCATTGCGGATCTCTACGAACGTGGACTCAACAAGAAGGTGCTGCTGGTTGTAACGGGTGAGTTTGGCCGCACACCGAAGGTGGAGTATGCAAAGGGCCGACCGGGCCGCGATCACTGGCCACAGGCAATGAGCATGATCATGAGCGGGGCCTGCCAGACGGGCATCACGGTGGGCAGCACCACCTCGAAGGCGGAAGTGCCGAAGGATCGCCCACTCACACCGAACGACCTGTGGGCCACGGTCTTCAACCACCTCGCCATCGATTACAACAACACATCGTTCCTCGATGGCACGGGCCGACCGATGCCGCTATTGCCCTATGGTGAGGTGATTAGCGAACTGGTATGAATCTCGATTGCAACAGCCCGCCTATGCGGGCCGCTCGCCGGGTTCCGTGATCACGAGCCAGATGTCGCCTTCGGGTTCCGGTTGTTCAAGACCGACACCGCGGTTACGGATGAGTTCGAGGACCGCCAGGAAGATGCCGATCAGCCGCGCCTTGGAGAAGGGTGCGGTGAACACGGCGATAAATCGGATGCGACCTTCGAGGCTCAGCCTTTCCAGGATCTGTTCTTCGTAGACGTGCTGCGGCGTGTCATCCACGGCGATGGTCGCCGGTTGCAACGCCTGCGTTTCTCGCATCAGACGAGCAAACGCACTCACCAGGTCCCACAACTCCACCGATTTCACACGTGGTTCACTCGCCGGGCCTTCCTCCGGAACCTCCACGCGGTGGAGTCGGGTCGCCTGTTGTTCCGCAAGCCCTTCCAGCGCCGTCGCGGCATCCTTGAACTTGCGATATTCCAGTAGCTGTTTCACCAGTTCCTGGCGCGGATCGTCGGCCTCCGCTTCCTCGGCCTGTGCGTCGGCCGGCAACAACATCCGGCTCTTGATCTCCATCAGTGTGGCCGCCATCACCAGGAACTCGCCGGCGAGTTCGATGTCGAGCGCCTGCATCACGCGGAGATAAACGAGAAACTGGTCGGCGAGGCTGGCGATGGGAATGTCCAGCACATCGACCTCGTTCCGCTTGACGAGGTAGAGAAGCAAGTCAAGCGGTCCGTGGAACGTATCGAGAGCAACAGTGTATGACATGGGGCTTCATGCGAAAGTCGCGGGGCCGTAACGCCGGCACCGCGTGTTGATTCCCTTTACACTTCCGTGCCGTCAGGGATGATCGAGCCGCGGGGGACGCAAATGATGCCGTCGCGGATGTAGTACATGCCGTTGGGCCCATCCGCGTCGACCTGGCCGACCGTGTTCAGGAGTTTCACACCCCGGCCGATGCGGCAATCCTTGTCCACGATTGCCCGTTCGATGTGCGTGTTCTCGCCAATGTTCAGGTTTGGTCGGCCCAGTTTGCGGTTCTCGGCACGGTCGGCATCGGTCTCGTACTTGTCCGAGCCGATCAGCACGGTATCCCGCAACAAACAGCCAGCCGCGACGTGGCTGCGCACTCCGATCAGGCAGCGTTCGATCCGGGTTTTCGGACCGATCACGCATCCATCCGAGACGATGCATTCTTGAAGAGTCGCATCATCGATGCGGCTGGCAGGGAGATTCCGCATGCGTGTGTAGATCACACCATCCTGACTGAAGAAATCGAACGGCGGCTTCGAACTCGCCAGCGCCAGGCTGGATTCGTGATAGCTCTTCACGGTGCCGAGATCTTCCCAGTAGCCATCGAAGAGGTGTGCGCAGACGTGCTTGGTCTTGAGGTTACGCGGGAAGACCTCCTTGCCGAAATCGGTGGCCAGGGGTTTGGTGTTCAGAAGCTCGATGAGCACTTCTGTCTTGAAAAGATAAATCCCCATGTTGGCGAGGTAGTGCCGGCCGTCGCAGGGGATGCCGCGCTTCTCGATCCAGCTGGCTTCGGTGTAATAGGGGTCGCGTTCCTCGGCCGTTTTCGGCTTCTCCACAAAGCCGGTCACACGTGAATGGCTGTCCATGCTTAGCAAACCGAATCCGGGCGTCTGGTCTTCGCGCACGGGGATGCCGGCAATAGTCATATCCGCGTTGTGGCTGCGGTGCGTCTCGAACAGTTTGCGGAAGTCCATGCGATAGAGTTGATCGCCCGAGAGAATCAGCACCTCGTCAGTGTGTTCGCGGAGAATGTAGTCGATATTCTGACGAACGGCGTCGGCAGTTCCCTGGTACCAGTCCGCCGTTTCATTCGTTTGCTGGGCGGCGAGCACCTCCACGAATCCCTGGCTGAACATGTCGAACTTGTACGTGTTCGCGATGTGCCTGTGCAGACTCACACTGAGAAACTGCGTGAGCACGTAGATGTGGTTCAGGCCGCTGTTGATGCAGTTGGAGATAGGAATATCGATGAGGCGATACTTGCCAGCCACGGGCACGGCAGGCTTGGAGCGGGAGCGCGTGAGCGGATAGAGACGCGTGCCCCGGCCGCCACCGAGGATGAGTGCGAGTACGGATCGCATGGAGGAGAGCCTCGCTGTTGGAGTATGAGCGGGCCGGCCAGACAGGTTCGCGAGGGTCGGCCGGTCGACACGGTATGCTATCACCGGTTCCCATGGAAGTGTAGCGGCCACTTCGCGGAACTTGAATCATTCAAGGTTAACGAGGTAATGGGCAACGGCCTCGGCGATCCGCTCGCCCTGTTCCGCACAATCGCCCATCGCCACGCCACGATAGGCATTGCCGGCCAAGAAGAGGCCCGGGTGTTTTGCAGCCGCGGCCTCGATGCGGGCCACGCGGTCCAGATGACCGATCTCGTATTGCGGAATCGCAGCGGACCAGCGCACCACGCGCACGAACACCGGCTTACCCTTCACTCCCATTGCGAGTGCCAGTTCTGCATGCACGGCACGCACCAAGGAGTCGTCGTCACGATCGAGCAAATCCGCCCGGTGGACTCCGCCGCACAGTGCCCTCCAGAGCACGCACCCGGCCGGAGCGCGACCCGGGAAGATGGCAGAACACCACTGCACACCCAGCACATCGCGGCGAGTGTTTTGCGGGGCGATATAGCCGAAACCATCCGGCCGATTCGGGCAATCCTCTTCGCGATAGCCGAGGGCCACCACGGCGATGCGGTTGTAAGGAATCGCAGCCACTTCGTTTGCCAGCGATTCGTCGATCTCGGAGAGTATGGACGCCTGTTCATAAGCCGGGCAGGCCAGCACCACGGCATCGGCCGACCAGACATCTCGCCCTTCACCGTAAACCTTCCAGGACGACACGCTCGCCGAACTGGAAAGCGTCGTGACACGCGTTCGCAGACGCAGCGATTTCCCCAGGCTCTGAGCCAGTGAATCTGTGAGCACCTGCATCCCTTCGCGAAAGGACCACATGCGCTGCGGCCCCGGCGCAGGTTTGCCGTTCTGGCGGGCCTCATCCCTACGCCGTTTCGCCGCACGGCGGAACCCGCGAATCACGCTGCCGGCTTCACGTTCCATCACGGGCAAGCGTGGAAACGTTGCCGCGACGCTCAGCAATTTCGGGTCGCCGCCGTGGATGCCAGTGACCAGGGCATCGGCAAAGATATCCGCTGCTTCCGGGCCGCAACGGCGTGTCACGAATTGCGCAATCGATTCATCCGCCGATGTTTCACCCGCCGCAGGAGGCTTCCGCCACGGCTCGGTGAGAAGCTTCCATTTGCCGCGACGCGAGAGCAACGGGCTGAAAAGCAACCCGATTGGACCGCGGGGCAACTTGCGGAGTTTGCCCCCGAGGTAGAGGAAGCGGTTCTTGCGGGCTCCCTCGCTGGCCGGGATCAGGCGTTCCGTGATGCCGAGATCGTGGCACAGATTCGGCAAGGCAGGAGTGCGGTCCAGAAAGCCATTCGGACCACGCTCGAAACGGAAGCCTTTGTGCTCCTCGGTACCAATGTTGCCGCCCGCGCGATCAGACGGTTCGAGCACGGTGATGCCAAGCTCCGGGTCAAGCTGCCGCAAACGATAAGCGATGCTTAAACCCGAGAGGCCGCCGCCAACGATCACGATATGGGGCATGTGGGCGCTCGCGATCCGGGTTCCGGGCTGCATTCGGGAATGGAAACAGCATGCAGCACCCAGAACAGTCTATTCATCCCGGGGCTGCAGCGGAATTCTCGCGGCCCCTCAACGGCTGGACCGACACGGCGGCGTTTTCCGTTCTATGCTCCGAACGGAGCTAGTTTCGTTTCTCAATTGATGCGTTCACATGCAACTGTTTTGCCCGGCCTGCCAGCTGGCCTATTCCGGTGCCTCACGCTGCCCTCGTTGCGGAGGGTTATTGCTGATGCCGCAAGAGGCCACCGCCCTGCCTCTCCGTCAACGAGCGACGGGGTATGAACCCTATCGCCCTTCGGCACTCAATCGCATCATCGTCGGCACGGTGCTGGCCCTGGGGCTTTATCTTGCCCTCCGGAAGTTGGCCACAGGCTGGCTCCTGGCAAATACCCTGGAACCGGACGCCTGGTGGCTCACGGCAGAGGGGTTACGGGTGGTCTTCGGTGTCCAGGCCATTGCTGCAATTGTGGGTGCCATGCTCGCCGGGGCGGGCCGGCCGCTCGGTTTCTTTGTGGGTGCGACCGTCGGTGTGTGTTGCGGTGGTCTCTTCCTGGCTGCAGAAGTCTACACAACGCAGGCTGCTGCTTTCGATCTGGTCTTGTTGATCCAGCCTGGCATCCTTTTGGGAGTGGGGGCAGTCGCGGGGGCAGTCGGTTCACGAATCTGGCCGACACCGCCGGATGTGGAGAAACCCCTCCCCGCGGCACCAGACAAGCTGAGTTCGATTCAGATGGGAATGGCCGAGGTGATTGAACCCGGCCGGCCCACCGCCTGGCTTCGAATTCTTGCCGGGGCGCTCGTGATGCTCGCGGCCGTGGCATTCGCGGAGCGATTCCGCTTCACCATGCAGAAATACACCGAGGGCGGGCTCAAGGTGGAAAGCCGGGCCCAGGGGCGTTTCATGAGCTGGCAACTGGCCTCCATGGCCGCCCTGATCGGTGCCGCGTTCGCGGGGGCCGGCACTGGTGCCGGCCTGCGACACGGCATCTTCGCGGGAGTGCTTGCAGGAGCCGGTGTGGTGGGGTTGGGTATTGCAAATGGAAAGGTCGAACCCGCAATCGAATTCTGGCTCGATCGATTGCAACTTTCCAACTTGGGTGTCAATGATCCGAGCGTCATGATCGTGGTGGCGGGGGGTATCGCTCTCGCAGGTGCTGCAGGCGGGTGGCTCGGTGGAACACTGTTCCAGCCGCTCGCACCCGCCCACATGCGTAAGAAGAAACTCAACCTCGATCGGAATTAAATCGAGCTACTTCTTCTCGACAACGGTCACCTTGAACGGTTCACTCTTTAAAGTGACAACGCCGAATCCCTCGCCTGCATCCTGCGCTCCCTTGGGTGCTGGCGAGACGCCCGTTCGCAGTTCCGCAACTAACTCGTACTCTCCCGGTTCCGTCCAGTAAGCGTACTTCGAGATGCCACGCATGCCGCTTGTCAGCGATTTGATGGGAATCGTGTGGGACTTCCCCGGTGCAATCGTGGTGCTGGTGGGAATGCGAAATTCCTGCGTCATCGCCAGCAGTGGCGCCAGGTTCATGGCACCCTTCCCCGACAGCTTCAGATCCAGAATGAACGGGTCACCGGAGGTCCAGACCGTCACGGGCTGATCCGAGATGTTCTTGATCTCCACGACCAATTCCACGGTTGGCGTCGCGGGCGGCCGTTGCCCACCCTTCGCAATCGCTCTCAGTCGTTCCTTGTAGTCGGCGGCACTCAGTCCACCCGAGTCCAGTGTGTATTCCGTCTTCTTCCCCGTGACGCTCAGTTCCAGCGGCCCCGCCTTGGCTTTCTCGGCCGGTTTGTCGTCAGCAGAAGCCACGGCCCCAAAGCCGAACAAAATGGCCGCGGCCAGAGCTCGAATCGTGCGTTGCATGCGAACACTCCAATCTGATGTCGTTAAGTGGGCACTCTTCCGACGAATACCGGGAACGAATGGATTGCTTGACCGCAGCTTCCCAATTCGCGGTTGTTCATCAGTGCAGTTCGGTTCTATAACGATAAGTAACGCGGCGCTCACCACTCCCTTTGTACTCCAGGCGGACACATGGACGAGTTGCACCACGAGTGCGGTGTCGCAGCGCTGTACCGGCTTCCCGGGCAGTTCGAAAAATCCAACGTGTGGAACGGCGACCCCGATCTTGTGTCCCGGCTCATGCCGCGGATGCTGCTCGACCTGCAAAACCGCGGCCAGCTTGCCGCGGGCATGGCCACGTTCAATCCGCAACGCGACAAGCTCATCGATACGTTCAAGGACATCGGCACGGTCATCGAAGCCTTCCGGATGAACGAGCCTCACAAGTACGCCTCGATCATGGAGGAGTTTGCCGGGCGAGCCGCCATCGGCCACACGCGATACGCCACCTGCGGCCCCACCGGTAAGAGCTACGCTCAACCGTTCGAACGCCGGCATGGCTGCAAGTGGAAATGGTTCGCCTTCGCCTTCAACGGCCAACTCACCAACTACAACCAACTTCGCGAACAACTCCTTAAACAGCACAACTATCACCTCACGCGTGACAACGACACCGAAGTGATCATGCACTACATCGCCCACGAGACGCAGGGCGAGACGCGGCCAGACCTCATCGAGATGTTCAGTCGCCTGGCCAGCAAGTTCGAAGGCGCGTTCAACCTCGTCTACTTGAACGCCATGGGCGACATGGTGATTCTCCGCGATCCCCTCGGCATTCGTCCGCTGGAGTATGCCACCGATGGCGCGATGTTCGGAGCGGCCAGCGAAAGTGTGGCCCTCCAGAATCTCGGCTTTCGCGACATCAAGTCGGTCGAGCCCGGCGAGATGATCGTCGTTCGCGATGGCAAGCTGATCCGCCACCGCTATGCCGAACCCCGCAAACCAGCCCACTGTTTCTTCGAGTGGATCTATTTCGCCAACGTTTCCAGCAAGTTGGACGATCGCAGCGTGTACCTCTCACGCGCTGCACTCGGGCACGAACTTGCACGCCAGGAAAAGGAACTGGGCCGCGTGCCGCTCGATCCGGCGGAGACGGTCGTGGTGCCGGTGCCGGACACGGGCAAGGCTGCTGCGGATGCCATGGCCTTTGCCCTTGGCATTCCCAGCGTCGAGGGGCTGATTCGCAATCGCTATATTGGCCGCACCTTCATCGAGAAGGAGAACCGGGCCGAGCGTGTCCGCCTGAAGTTCACACCACTGCGCGAAGTGCTTGCCGGCAAGCGTGTCATTCTGGTCGAGGACTCCATCGTCCGCAGCACCACGCTCAAGAGCCTACTGCACCACTTGCGCGATCAGGGCGGAGCGAAGGAGATCCACGTTCGTGTGGCGTGCCCGCCGATCGTCGCGCCGTGTTTCTATGGCATCGACATGAGCACCGTGAAGGAACTCTTTGCCCCGAAGTTCATGGAAGGCAAAATCCCCACGATCGCGGAACAGGACGCGATGGCCGCCGATCTGGGTGCCGAGAGCCTCTTTTATCTCCCGGTCGACGCCGTCGCGCGTTGCATCGAGTTGCCAGCCGAGAAGCTCTGCCGAGCCTGTGTCACTGGTGAATATCCCAGCCCCGCTGGTGAGCAGTTGTATCAACTGGCTCTCCGAAACCACGCCACCGGCGTGGCGCACGACCGGACCTATGAATCACCCAATGAACCGCCGTTGATGTGTGCGGTGAACAACGTGCCACAAGTTTAGGCCGTGTTGCCAACTCGCGGTCCCGAGTCCTTCAGGATGGAGCCATGCCCGACCCGACACCCGCCCCGTCTGATAAAACCTTCATCGCGTACGAACTGTTCTCCGGCCCCGGTACAGACTACCCGCTCGAACCGGCCCCCTTCGATCGCGACTGGATGGATAAGTCCCACCTTCGTTTTGTCTATCGTTGCTTGCCGCTCGTCATCGCCAACCAGTCCGGGTGGATTCTTCGCTGCCCCACTTCGTTCAAGGTGTACTGGTATGGCGGAGCCAACAAGGAAGATGTCGAAGTCCGCTTCCTGGGTCGCCCGGACACACGCATTCTCAGCCACTTCGGCGTTGGCACGCTCACCTTCACCATTCCATTTCTCTTTCGCACGCCGCCGGGTATCAACCTCTGGGTGAAAGGTCCGACCAACTGGCCCAAGGATGGCATTCAGGCACTGGAAGGCGTCGTCGAGACGGACTGGCTGGTCTCCACGTTCACGATGAACTGGAAAATCACTCGCGAGTGCGAATGGATTACCTTCGAGGAAGGTGAACCCTTTTGCATGCTGGTGCCGATGCCGCGGGGGGTTATTGAATCGATGGTGCCCAAGCGGATGTCGATCGCGGCCGATCCCGACGCATCCGAGGCATACCGCAAGTGGGAGAAGAGCCGCACCGGTTTCCTGCAAGGCCTCACCACCCGCGACCCCGATGCCTTGAAACTCGGCTGGCAAAAGGACTACTTCCAGGGGAAACGCCCTGACGGGAAGGGTTCCTTCGACGATCATCAGACTCGCCTTGCCCTCCGCCCCTTCGAACGCGCGGAAGCACCGCCAGCACCGCCCCCACCTCCAGGCGAAGAACCGGGCACGCACTGAAACAGCGGGAGCATTCCCAGGAGTGATCAGCCCGCAGTGTCAGCGAGAGAAACGAAGCCTCTTGCGAGCGTTGTGGGCTCATCCCGATTTTCTTGCCATGCCGCTCGCATGGTGTACATGTTTATAAGCTGCAACACGTCGCCTCCGCCAATCCATTCCGCATCAAGCCAAAACCGCTTTGTTCCCCACGTCCCAACTTGAGGTGCTCCCATGCGTTCGCCACTGATCGCGCTCGTCGTCACGTTCGCCAGTCTGCATCCTGTTCACGCCGAGACCATCCGCATCGCAGGTGAGACGAACTACAAGCCAAACACGCTTGTGAAATTGCGAGCCGAGGGTGTGGATTCCGGTGCCGCACTGCTCTGGCGCATCCATCCCGGCAAAGATGTGCAGCGGGCCACCACACCGCGAGGTGTGCTCGAGTTCGTTGCACCACCTGGTTCGTACGATGTCGAGTTGCTTGTCATCCAGCAAACAGATGGCAATCTAACGGTCGAGGAATGCCAGGTCCGCGTGGTGATTGAACCGTGCGGAACAGCACCACCCGAGGTCGATCCGCATTCACCAGAACAGGCCATCGGGAAGCTTCGCTTCGGCAACGCCGGCTGCACCGCCACCGTGATCGGCCCCCGTCGCGGCGATGGCAAGTGGGACATTCTGACGGCATCCCACTGCACCGGCATCACGGGAACACGAGGCGAGTTCACGTTGAAGGATGGTCGTACTTTGAACGTGAGTGTCACTGCCCGCAACACCAAGGCCGATCTCACCTGGATGGTAACCGAGGCATCCGTCGAAACGATGCCCTTCGCCACGCTGGCAGCCACGAACCCGCGTGTCGGCACCGAGGTCTGGCACAGTGGCTACGGAATCGATCAACCCGGCAACCGCGAGCACGGCCGGCTCACCGGAGGCGAAACGGCAGCCGGCCAACTCCAACTGGAATTGAGCGTCTCATCTGGCGACTCCGGCGGCGGCATCTTCCGGGCGGATACGAATGAGTTGATCGCCGTCGTTTGCTGCACAACCGAACGCGGTCGCAAGGCACTCATGTTCGGTGGCAGCGCTGAACAGGCCAATCGCCTTCGACCTCGCCAGCCTGCAAACACGGAGGAGTGGAAACCGCTGGCGATTCCGGTCTGCCAGGCGAATCATGCCGATGAATTGTGGAAGCCGTTCACGCTTCCCTTGATTGACCGGAAGTGAATCTCGGATTCTTTCAACGTCACCCCGCCGCGATTTTGCACGGATCGCGGTGGGGTTGCTTGCTTCCCGGCACGTGCAACGCTACGCTCAGCGTCGCCCACCACAACTTCCTCTCCGAGTTCACGCCATGTTTGTTCTGAGCCTGGCACTTGCAACATTCGCAACACCTGCACCCTTTGCTGATCCTAAGTTCGTGCTCGTCGGTGAGGTTCAGAAAATCTGGGACGCGGGCAAACACAACGCCTTCACGGACCTGATTCGTTTTGGCGATTGCTGGTATTGCACATTCCGCGAAGCCGATGCGCACGTCGGAGGCGACGGCAAGTTGCGAATTCTCACCTCGGCCGATGGCAAGACCTGGGAATCCGCTGCACTTCTCTCTGAGGCGGGTATCGATCTGCGTGATCCGAAACTCTCGATCACGCCCGATGGCAAGCTGATGATCGTGGCTGGCGGCTCCGTCTATGAAGGAAAGAAGTTACTGGGCCGACAGCCGCGTGTGGCTTTCTCCCGCGATGGCAAGGAGTGGACGCCGACGAAGCGCGTGCTCGCCGAGGGCGACTGGCTCTGGCGCGTGACCTGGCACGAGGGTAAATGCTATGGCGTCTGCTACGACGCCTCGAAACGCGAGACTCCGGCTGCAAAGGATGCGGCCAGTTCTGGCAAAGTTGCACCCGGTGCCGAGGACTGGAAACTCAAGCTCGTGGTGAGCACGGATGGCCTCGATTTCAAACTCCTCACGCACCTCGACGTGCCTGGCCATCCGAACGAGACGACTCTGCGATTCACACCCGATGGCGAAGCAATGGCCCTGGTGCGGCGCGAAGGCGGCAACCAAAAGGGCTGGCTCGGCAGGAGCAAGAGCCCATACCGAGAATGGACCTGGAAGGAACTCCCCGCACGCATCGGCGGCCCCAACTTCATTCTCCACGCCGATTCCCCGACCTTGGCCGCGGTTCGCCTCTACGACGGCAAGGTGCGGACCTCACTTTGCCTGCTCGACCTGCAGCAAGGCAAACTGCAAGAAGCTTTGAAACTTCCTTCGGGTGGCGACACCAGCTATGCCGGGCTCATCTGGCACGAAGGCACCTTGTGGGTCAGCTACTACTCCTCGCACGAGGGCAAGTCTGCCATCTATCTGGCCAGAGTGCGGATCGAGAAATGATGCACCGCAGAAGTGCTTGACCACAGCATCAAGATTCCCTCACGCTTGAAGCACAGGCTACCACGAATTCTCCACTCAGGATCAGCCATGAACCCTCCCACATCCACGTCCATCGAGCGGCGCACCTTCCTCAAAGCGAGCACACTGGGACTCACAGTCGGATTCGAACCTGGTGTGATGCGTGCGGCGGAGTTCGAGCCGAAGCCGGCAATAGTCGAGAAACTCGCCGCCCTGAAACCCAATCACGGTGCACTCCTCGGTAAGGCGGATGTGATCGGGGAGTTCAACGACACTGCACGCAAGTGGGAGTTGCACCGCACCGGGCCGAAGGGACGCGACTTCACCATCAAGATGTGTTGGGCCCCGGACCGAAAGCGGGCACTCTTTTGTGGTGCCAACCACGGCGTGCCACACCGACTCAATGATGTCTGGGAGTTCGATCTCCCTTCGCTCACCTGGTCCATGCTCTATGCCCCGGACAATGCACGCGGCTATGGCGACCTCGGCAAGGACACATCCGATGTCGAGTTCAAGGATGGGATTCTGATCACCAAACGCGGCGGTCCAGCCGTCATTGCCCACACCTGGTGGGGCCTCACCTACGACCCGATTCAGAAGGCCCTGCTCTTCATGAACACCTGGGTCACCGACCAGAAGAAAGCCGTAAAAGAACTCGGCGGCGACCCTGCCCAGCTTTATACCGGTCCACCGCTCTGGGCCTTCTTTCCAGAGACAGCCACCTGGATCCCTTCGCGGGCACCCAAACCCCATCCCGTGCCGATCTTCGGAGGCATGCTCGAATACATCCCGGAATTCCAGGGCAGCATCTGGCACGCGAACAACTGGCAGATGCACGGCACCTGGCTGCACGACTTCAAAAGCGATACCTGGAAAGATTTGAAATCCAATGGTGGCGAAAAAGCCTTCGAACACGAGTCGCCGGAACCCGAACAGATTGGATACTACGATCCGAAACGCAAGCTCCTCATCGTGCAACGCCACCACGACACGTGCCACTTCGACCCGAAAAGGAATGCCTGGAAGAAAGTGTTGATGGGCAACAAGGACGATGGACTATCACCCTACGGACATGATGCACGCTCCGTGTTCTACCATGATCCGCTCAGTGGCCTTGGCCTGCTCGTTCAATTCCAGACGAACACTCTGTGGTCGTATGACCCCGATAAGCTCACCTGGACGAAACTCGCTCCCGTGGGCGAGCCCATGCCTACGGGCGGCAAACGCCTCGCTTACTTCGATCCCGTATCGAATGCCTTGATCATCATCGACGGAACCACTGTGTGGGCCTACCGATATCAGGGAGTCTGATGTGCCTTCCACAGGGTGTGGCTAGCGTTCCAGGCGGAAAATGAGCGTTTCTCGCCTCAGCCGCTTTCCGCCACTTCTTGACCGTATTCCCATTTCAACTCGCCACGTTGCGGGCAGCGGCACAGCCAACGTCCCGGCTTTGGGCGTCGCTGTCGGCGATGGATGAGTGAACACCCCGGGCAGATCGCCCGCCAGATCGGGGCGGACTTGATCGCTTCCAGTTCCCGTGGTGCGACAGCGGGGTCACCGGCGAAGGCAAAGACGAGCGGTGTGCGAGCCGGGCAGCGGCAGTGGTAGCCTGTGAGTATTCGCGGCCGACGGTAGCGATGATGCGTCTTGCGGCATGAGGGGCAAGGCGCTTGCCAGTCACCGGGTTCCACGACGGTGCCCGGGGAACTATCACACGCCTGCGGTGTTGCCCCGATTCTCAGCGCGATAGCTTGCCACACGGGGCCATGGCCTGCCTTGGGCCCTGCCAGCGCATGGGCGATCTCGTGCAGGAGTGTATCGCGGACGTCTTCGACCGGATTATTCTGTGCATAATACGCACTGATCTCGATTCGCTTCGGGCGGTACTTGCACACACCCAGCTGTCGCTTCGCCGTGGTGAATCCGAAACTCCAGCCGACCAATCCATGCCGGGCGAATTGCACCACCGCCTCGCTTTCCAGTGCCGCCAGGTCCATCGTGCATCCCCGCCAGATCGTGCGAAAACCTTTGATGAAATTCTACACAGACCTGCGATTGGGTGAGTGCCCATCACCCTTCCGACTGCGTTAGCGCGCTTGCAGAGCAAGGTATCAGGCCGAGACTGAGATCGTCAGAAAATCCGACTGAGGCTTCATCCCAGCCGGCTTCCGCCTGGATCATACCTTTGCTCTGGAATGAGGCACACCGATGGTCCGCGCCGGCCTTGCATTCACCCTGGCACCGATGGCATTGCCGCGGGTGCTCGCACACGATGATCACAACCGATGGCACATTGGAAGCCGATGTGGCGGCGTGATCTACCACCGCTGTCGCTTGAACACGAGCAGGAGGAGCCCTGTCATTGCAGACGAATCTAACGCGGTGTGAGGCGAACTCTCGCGACGCCACCAAGTCGAACCGCCTGAGCAACAGCGCCGTTTCATCAAAGCACTGCAAGGATTCATCACCCTCGTGGCAGCTGCGCCTCGCAGTGTCACAGGCTCCTGCGAGTTCTCACCGGCGTGGCCCCACCTCAGAGAAGAGTGGGCACACCCACATCGATCGCAATTGAAGTTGCGAGGAGCGCAGAGTGGGTTCAACCGGGTGTCGCGATTGCTTTCGCCATCTTTTCAGCGAAGCGGTCGCCGAGTTCGAGCTGGCCCGCAGCATCGAAGTGAGTGCCTTGATCGCTGGTTTTCAAGCCCTCGACTGAAACGAGAAACGCACCCTTCACATCGCGGGCTGTTGCCTGTTGTGCCGCCCGAATCGAATCACGCTTGCCATTATCGTAGACCTCGCCGATGCCGAATGGGAGGTCCGGTGAGTTGAAATCCGTGCGGACGCGGGCGATGAACGCCGTGAGTAGTTTCTGGTATTCCTCGGCACTGAGGCTGGCGTCGCTCTCACCCTGATGCCAGATCATGCCGCGAATGGTGAACGTGTGTCCCTTAGCTTTCAGGGCCGCGAGCGATTTGTGCGTGAAATCCAGAAACGCCGCGTAAAGCCTGTTTTTCACCTCCGGATTCCAGTCCTTTTGCAAGCTTGTGCCACCCTCGGCGAACTTGATGACTGCGATCTTCTTTCCCTTCATGCGGTCAGCCAGTCCTCGGCCAAACGCCACCTCGGGACCGAAGGTATTGCTGGGCAATGCCGTGGGCCGGTTCTTGCCCGGGGCAACGCTCCAGCCGGGCTGCAACGGTTGAAACCCCTCACTCGCGAGCGCCTTGCCGCGGAGCGAGGAACAGGAGTAGGCGATCATCACATCCTCCTGAGGCTTCGCCCACTTCGCGAGCGGCCCCTTCAATTCGGTTGCCTGCCCGCGACCATCGCAATTGGATTGCCCGGCCACGAGAAAGACTTCGTAGTGCTCGGCCTGAAGCTTCGAGGAAGTCGCCAGCAATCCGACACCGCATAGAAACAGGGTCGTTAAATAGCGCATGGTGATGTGCATCCTCAGTGAAATAAATAGTGATCTTACACGTTATTCAAATCGGGACGACTCACTCTTATTTGCGCGGCCGCACGCCGGCAGTGGAGTAATTGAATGGTTTGAACCCAATTTTCTCTGCGGGCGAGTTGGGCTTCATGTGGAAATCGCCCTTTTCGGGATCGACGAACAACGGATCGGCAATGAGGGAATGCGTGTCATGCCCTCGCGCTTGCCACTCCGCGAACTTTCCGCCGGGGAAGGCAGGTGCATTGTTGCCTCGATCCCAGTACAGATTGTAGTCGATGTTAAACTTGTCATCCGCCCAGTTCTTGGCGAGCAACGGAGCTTTATTCGCATAGACGATGTTTCGCTCGAAGGTGAAGCTGATGTGGGGCTCGGCCCGCGACCGCATGAGTTGCCCCTCGCGTGCCAGGGCGAATATGTTATTGCGGATGAGATTTTCCTTGCCATAGTGCTGGTGGAAGCCGCCGCTCTTGGTGCGATAGACGAGATTATTCTCGATGGTGATACCAGTGCTGCCTTCATCGGTGTAGATACCCCAACCGCCGTAGCCGAAGGAATCGACGTCGTGGATGACGTTGCCGCGGATGGTGGTGCCGGGCGAGATGCCGAGCATGTAGATACCGCCCATGTCCGAGAGACGCTTCTGACCAATATCGTGAATGAGGTTGCCTTCAACGATGTTATTTTCGCTCACACTCTTTCCATAGCCCCACACCCAGCCGACGGAGATGCCGGTATAATCGACGTGATGGATGTGATTATGTTCGAGGCGATTCTGGTCGGCGTGTTGGGAGAGGATGCCGACGCCTGCGTGGAACACCAGACCGAGGTGATGCACATGATTGTCCGCGATGAGATTCTCACCCGTTCGCAGCGCGGCGGGTGAGCCGGCGCCGCCGCCGTTCATACGAATCCCACCGGCGGCAAGCGAGGCAAGTTCGTTGCGGGTGAGGTGGTTCTGCCGGGACCCTTCGGTGACATCTATTCCATAGCCGCCAAGGTTCACGAGTCGGCAATCGGTGATCGTGCAGTGTTTCGCACCACGCATTCGGACGGAACCGGGCACGTTCTGGGCGGCTTGCAGGTCGCCTGCGATTTTCGGCCCCACATCAAAGGTGCTATCGCTGAAGGTCAATCCGCGCACTTCGACGTGCTCGATAAACGAGCCCGACTCGGGTTTGCCCTCGAAGCGCACAATGCAGTCGAGTCGGGGAATCACAACCGGTGTTGTGCCAGTTGCTTCACCGGCCCTGGGTCGATAGCGAATCACACCAGCGCTGCGGTCGTGGTGGAACTCACCAGGAGCCAGTTCGCCAGGAACATTGCGCAAATAGAAGCGGCCCGGTTTCGGCCCACCGTCCTCGGTGAAGCGACGAATGCTGGGGCGATCGAGTGCGACGATACGCGTTTTGTGGTCCACGGATTTGATGCGATAGTGTCCGGCGACCCAGAAGTGAAGCACCACAACTTCGATCTCCGACGTGTCCTTCCAGGTCGGATCGATTTGCCCCTCGGCGAATTCGAACTTGTCCGCAGCCGTGCGGTAATTGGCTTTCGGATCGGCTCCGGCCAGGCCCGTGATGGTGAACTGCCCTTCCTTCGGCCAGCGGCCTGGCAAGCGCATCTCACCGCTGACGGAGATGTGTCGGATGGGGAACTTTGCATCAGGGACGGGAATGAGCCAGTCTGCGTTAACGACTTTCGGAGTGATCAGAGTGCCACCGCTGAGGATCGGTATCTCATTGGGGTGAGCCGTGAACACCAGTGGAGCGCTTTCGGTGCCGGAGTCGGCAGGGGTGAACGTGAGCGGTTCGGCGAGTTCGTAGCGACCGCCACGCAGAATAATGTTGATGGGCGCTGGCTTCGAATCGGCTTTTCGTAACTTGCGAGCGATTTCCAGCGCTCGTTCCGGCGTGGCCAGTGGGCCTTCGGTGCCCGCGGCGTTCGGTGCGGGGAGAGTCCCATTCCAGGTGTCCTTTCCATGCGGTGCGACGTAGAAATTCGCGGCACGCTGGGCGTAAGTTGATGTGCACGTGAGTGTGAGGGCAAGCAGTGAAAGAACACGGTGAATGTGCATGATGTGCCTCCGAGAACAGACTCAACGCCATCCGATGTGACGACAGGATATCACGTTTGCGCAGTCTCCGCCCTCTCACCAGCCTGTTCGGCATCGATGGTCCATGAAAAAAGCCCATCCGTTAAAGCGGATGGGCTTGAAGTGCTATATCTTGCGGGCAACGTTTAACTCAGCTCGTAGCCTCGGCGACAGCGGCTGGTTCCGCGGCGGGTTCGGGAGGCGTAACCGGTGTCGCTTCGAAGGCGAGCTTCTTCTCGCCCTCCTCGTTCTCGACGCGAACGCTGATCTGGGACATACCGTGGAAGGAGCCTCGCAGCAGTTCCTCGGAGAGCATATCTTCGAGGTGCTGTTCGATGGCACGGCGCAGGGGACGTGCACCGAACTCGAGGCTGCTGCCCTTCTCGATCAGGTAGTCCTTGGCTTCCTCGGTCACGCTCAGGATCAGTTCCTTCTCCTTGAGCCGCTTGGAAACCTTGGCCAGTTCCATGTCCACGATCGCCTTGAGATCGTCCTTGGTGAGCGGCCGGAAGACGATGATGTCGTCCAGGCGGTTCAGGAACTCCGGGCGGAACTCCTTATCCATGCGTCCCTTCAACCGCTTCTGCATCTCCTGATACGTGGCCTCTGCGTTCTGGGCCGTGTACCGGGTGAAGGCGGAAGTCAGCGTGTCGGACTGGATAATCGTCTCGGCACCGATGTTCGTGGTCATGATGAGCATGGTGTTCTTGAAGTCGATCACCCGCCCGACGTTGTCTGTGAGCCGGCCTTCTTCCATGATCTGGAGCAGCATGTTCCAGACATCCGGATGGGCTTTTTCGATTTCGTCCAGCAGCACAACGGAGTACGGCTTGCGGCGGATCTTCTCGGTGAGTTGGCCGCCTTCTTCGTAGCCGATGTAGCCCGGCGGGGCACCGACGAGCCGGCTGACGTTGTGCTTCTCCATGTACTCGGACATATCCAGCTGCACGATGTTGTTCTCGTCGCCGAACATGAACTTTGCCAGTTGCTTGGCAAGCAGGGTTTTGCCCACGCCCGTGGGCCCGGCGAAGATGAAGCTGCCGATCGGCCGCTTCGGATCTTTCAGCCCGGCCCGGCTCTTGCGAACCGCCTTGGCGATGGCCTTGATCGCCTCGTTCTGGCTGATGACCGTGCCGTGCAGTTCCGCTTCCATGTTGAGCAGGCGGCGGGTTTCGTCCTCGCCGACCTTCTTCAACGGAACGCCCGTCATCTTGCTGACAACTTCGGCGATCACTTCCTCGTCGACAACGCCATCCGTCTCCTTGGCTTTCTCGCGCCATTCCTTGGTGGTCTGGTCCTTCTGTTTGCGGAGCTTCTCGGACTGGTCGCGCAGGTGCGCCGCCTTCTCGAAGTCCTGCTCCATCACCGCGGCTTCCTTCTCCTGGTTCAACTTCTCGATCTTCTCGTCGAGTTCCTTGAGATCCGGTGGCCGGGTCATCGCTTTCAGTCGTACGCGGGCACCCGACTCATCGATCACGTCGATGGCCTTATCCGGCAGGCAGTGGCCTGAGATGTAGCGCTCGGAGAGTTCCACGGCGGACTTCAGCGCGGCATCGGTGATTTGCACGCGGTGGTGCGCTTCGTAGCGGTCGCGAAGCCCCTTGAGGATTTCGACCGTCTCGGCCATACTCGGCGGATTAACGATGATCGCCTGGAAGCGGCGAGCCAGTGCCGCATCCTTCTCGATGTACTTGCGGTACTCGTCGAGCGTGGTGGCTCCGATGCACTGGATCTCACCGCGAGCGAGGGCGGGCTTGAGCACGTTGCTGGCGTCGATGGCCCCTTCGGCACCACCGGCACCGACGAGCGTGTGAAGCTCATCGATGAACAGCATGGTGTTCTTGGCACGCCGGACTTCGTTCATCACGGCCTTGATGCGTTCTTCGAACTGACCGCGATACTTGGTGCCGGCCACCATCATGGCGAGGTCGAGCACGACGATGCGCTTGTCGCGCAGCAATTCGGGCACGTTTTGCTCGACCACGAGTTGGGCGAGCCCCTCGACAATGGCGGTCTTGCCGACGCCGGCCTCGCCGAGCAGACCAGGATTGTTCTTCTGGCGGCGGGACAGGATCTGGATGACGCGTTCGATCTCGTTGGCCCGGCCGATGACCGGGTCGAGCTTGCCCTGTCGGGCGAGTTCGGTCAGGTCGCGTCCGAAGCTATCGAGAGCGGGGGTTTTCGATTTGCTGCGGGACTGGCGTTCGGTGCCGCCACCGCCGCCACCGCCGCCACTGGATTCGCTTTCGTTCGGCATGTTGTGCCCCAACAGGTTCAGGACTTCTTCGCGAACATCATCGAGTTTGAGTCCCAGGTTCATCAGAACCTGGGCGGCCACGCCTTCCTGCTCGCGGAGCAACCCGAGGAGCAGGTGTTCGGTGCCGACATAGTTATGGCTGAGGTTGCGGGCTTCTTCGATTGAATACTCGATTACTTTCTTGGCTCGCGGCGTGTGCGGCAGGCGCCCCATCACAACCTGCTCGCCCCCCGGCCCATGCTGGACGATCTTCTCGACCTCCAGTCGGATTTTACGCAGGTCAATGTCCAGATTCTTCAGCACGTTCGCTGCGACTCCAGAGCCTTCCTTCACAAGCCCAAGCAACACGTGCTCGGTTCCGATGTATTCGTGGTTGAATCGCTGCGCCTCCTGATTGGCCAGTTGCATCACCTTCCTGGCCCGGTCTGTGAAGCGTTCGTACATCTCGGCCGTCTCCCTCTCGGGGCGGATCACTCCCGTCTCGGAACCGGGGGATTCTCCGCCTGTGTTCTCTCATCGTCTACGCCCATCATATGCGCGGCCGACTTGACCACCAACCAAACCATTCGCATCGACCGAGGTTAGAGGAATTGGAGTGGAAACGGATTCAGGGCCATTCCACGAGCCACGACGGGTGTGGACAGGAGAGTATGCGGTAGCCATCGGCGTGCGAGTCGGAAGCCATTCAATGAACGTGCGAAATTCTAGGCATAGCCTGGAAACGAATCAAGCCGACACGGGACCGGGTGTACTCGTTTGCTCCGAGACGGATGCACTCAGTTGCACAAAGCCATTGCCTGAGTGCGGAGAGCGGTGTGCGAAATGCAACCCACCGACGACGATTGACTTCATCGCAATCCAAACACTCCGAGAAATGGCCTCGCCCACGTCCGCACGCGATTTACTGTTGGACGCCAGTCCTTCCGATAAGTGATAATTTGAAGAGTGTCGCAGTGCATTCCAGGAGAGTGGCCGATGGTCCGTTTCGCGCTCGTGTGCTGTGCTGCCAGCTTCGTGAACTCGTCTGCGATTGCAGCGGACGTGTCGTTCGAGCGAGAAGTGATGGCAGTGTTGTCGCGGGCGGGGTGCAATTCTGGAGCCTGTCACGGCAATTTGAACGGCAAGGGCGGGCTGAAGCTCACGCTCCGCGGCGAGGATGCCGCGCTCGACTTGGCCACGCTCACCCGCGATATGCTGGCTCGCCGCACCGACCGCAACCGACCGGATGAAAGCTTGATCCTGCTGAAGGCGACGGGTGGCGTGCCCCACGAAGGCGGCATTCGCTTCTCGAAGCTCAGCCCCGAGTATGCCATCCTGCAAGACTGGATCGCTCGCGGCTGCCTGCCTGATGCCACGGCTGGTTTATCGCTGACAAGACTGGATGTCTCGCCACGGAATCCCATTCTCGTGGAACCCGCAGACCGCTTTCCGGTGAAGGCTGTTGCTCACTTCTCGGATGGCTCCACACGCGATGTCACGGGCCTGTGTGCGTTCGAGTTCACAAGCACAGGAATAGCGAGCATCACACCCGCCGGGGAAGTGATCCGCGAACAGACGGGCGAGACGGTGCTTCTCGTGCGCTACCTCACCGAAATGGTGCCGATCCGCATCGTGTTCCTGCCCGACCGCCCAATGCCGGAAATGCCCTTGTCTTTGACGAAGAGTCCGATCGATCGGTTTGTCTTCGCCCAACTGCGCGAGATGCGATTGCAACCCGCTCCGCTCGCAGCGGACCACATCTTCCTTCGCCGTGCCTATCTCGATCTGCTCGGTGTGCTTCCCACCGTCGAAGAAGCGAAGGCCTTCCTGGCGGACGCCGATCCGAACAAGCGCGAGAAGCTCATCGATGCCTTGCTGGCCCGACCCGAGTTCGCGGAGTTCTGGGCGCAAAAGTGGTCCGATTTGCTCCGCAACGAGGTGAAAGCCCTGGATCGCAAGGGCGTTGCGGTCTTTTATCGCTGGATCGCTGGCGAGATCGCCGCGGACCGGCCCTTGAACGAATTCGCCCGCGACATCCTCGCCGCCCGTGGCAGCACCTACACCAATCCCCCCGCGAACTTCTGGCGAGCCATCCGCGATCCGCTGCAACGCTCCGAATCCGTGGCCCAGGTTTTTCTCGGCATCCGCGTCGGCTGTGCCCGCTGCCACAATCACCCCTTCGATCGCTGGACCATTGACGACTACTACGGCTTCGCGGCCTTCTTTTCGCGCATCGAGTACCGCGTCGAGGAGAACAACAAGAAGGACAAACTGGACAAGCACGAATTCGTGGGTGAGCAGTGGGTGCTGGCCAACCGCACCGGCGAGATGATCAGCCCGCGCACGAAGCTCGCCGCGAAACCGCGTTTCCTCGGTGCGGCCACGCCAGAGTTCGCAGCCAATGAGGATCGCCTCGCCGCACTCGCAGACTGGGTCGCGTCGCCGGAAAACGCGTTCTTCGCGCGAGCGCAGGTGAATCGCATCTGGTTGAACCTCATGGGCCGCGGGCTGGTCGATCCGAACGACGACTTCCGTGCCACAAACCCCGCCACCAATCCGGAACTGCTCGACTGGCTGGTGGCAGACTTCAAGGCAGGCGGTTTCCGCCTGAAGCACTCGATCAAAAGCGTCATGCTTTCGGATACGTATCAACTGGCCGCCACCAGCCGCGAGGCCAGCACGATGGGCGACGAGTTGCACCATTCGCACGCACGGATTGCACCGCTGAAAGCCGAGCAGTTGCTCGATGCGCTGGCACAAGTCACGGAGGTGCCAGTGCAGTACACGGGCTACCCGCTGGGCTTGCGGGCGAACCAGGTGCCGGCCCCACCACAGAGTGGCCGTCGCGATGTGAGCGGCATGAGCGAGCGCTTCCTCAAGGCGTTCGGGAAGCCGGATCGGCTCCTCACCTGCGAGTGCGAACGCAGCGACGACCCCGGCCTCTTGCAAGCGTTCCAGATGATCACGGGCGAGATGGTGAACGGGCTCGTTCTCACGCCGAACAACCGCATTGGCCGACTGCTCGCAGCGGGGAAATCGGATGCCGAGATGTTGGACGAGTTCTATCTCGCCGCGCTCTCACGCCGCCCCTCCGATGCAGAAGCAACGAAGTTGCTGGCGTACGTCGCGTCGGCAAAGGATCGCCGGGCGGCATGGGAGGATGTGCTCTGGGCTCTGCTCAACAGCAAAGAGTTCCTGCTGCGTCGCTAGACTCTTCAGTGACACTCGCAGGACCGAAGCGAACAGTTTGAACTGGCAACTTACAAACATGAGAACTCGCGATGAACGGAACTCCACTCTCCCGTCGTGCCGTGTTCCGCGTGGGTGGTGCGGGCTTGCTCGGCCTCACGTACCCACAACTGCTCGCGGCCAGGGCGAAACACAAGGCGCGTGCGAAAGCAGTCATCTTCCTGCACCAGTGGGGCGGGCCCGGCCAGCAAGAAACCTTCGACCCCAAGCCAGACGCGCCGGACAACGTCCGTGGCTGGTACAAGGCCACGCAGACCAAACTCCCTGGCATCCTCTTCGGCGAGCGCATCCCGAAGCTCGCCGCGATGGCGGACAAGTTCACCGTGATTCGCTGCCTGCAGCACACGATGAAGAACCACAACTCGGCAGGCTATTACTCGCTCACCGGAGTCGCCCCGGCCACCGACGACCAGCGACTCCGAGATTCGCTCGAACTGTTCCCCGCCTATGGCAGCATCGTCGACAAGCTCGCACCCGCTGCGAAGGGAGTGGCCTCATTCGTCTCGTTTCCGCACGTCATCGCCGATGGTTCGATCACGCCGGGCCAGCACGCCAGCTTCCTCGGCAAGGGGCATAACCCGCTCTTTGTGAACCAGGACCCCAGCCGGCCCGATTTCCGCTTGCCGGAATTGACGCTGCCCGAGAACCTCAACGTCGAACGCCTTGAGAACCGCACCGACCTGCTCAAAATCATCGACAACCAGTCAGACCTGCTCGAAAGCTCACTCGTGGCCCAGGGGCTCGATGAGAACTACCAGAAGGCCGTGACCATGCTCACGTCGCCGCGATTCAAGCAGGCCTTCGACCTCACGAAGGAGAGCAAGAAGACGCGCGATGCCTATGGCCACAGCACCTACGGGCAGTCCTGCTTGCTCGCTCGTCGCGTGGTCGAAGCCGGGGCGAAGTTCGTGAACGTTTATTATGCACGCTCCATCGGCGGCACCGGCAATGGCTGGGATTATCACGGCTTCCGCGGCGAAAACGTCCCCGCTCGCCTCGATGAATTGCTCCCGATGGCGGACCAGACGCTTCCCGCTCTCCTGAATGATCTGGAAGAGCGCGGCATGCTCGAAAGCACGCTCGTCGTCTGGGTTGGTGAGTTCTGGCGCACACCCAAGATCAGTTCCAACGGCGGCCGCGACCACTGGCCACAGTGCTACTGTGCCGTGCTCGCCGGAGGCGGCGCGAAGAAAGGTGCGGTCTATGGTGCCAGCGATCGCATCGGGGCTTACCCCACCGTCGGCCAGGCTCGCCCCGAGGACCTTGCCGCAACCATGTTCGAAGCGCTCGGGCTCGACCCCGATTCCGAAATCCACGACAAACTCAACCGCCCCCTCCCCATCGCCCGCGGCAAACCAATCCGCGAGGTGCTGGATTGAATGGCTTTGCAACTCCACAATAACACAGCCCGGCCGAATCGGTTCATCCTGCGAAGGATGCACGCGATCGCGGCCGGGCTGCAGCGTCGGGTTTCCCCCTCCCGACGTCAGTGCGTCGCCTAGAACTTGAATCCCGTCGTGATCAGAATGTTCAAGTACTGAATATCTGAGCTTTGCGGCGGCAGGATGTTCATCCAGTCCATGCCGTACTGCAGTCGTAAACCCGCACACCAGGTCCAGCCGCCGAATGGTGCCTCGATATCCGCGTGACCGCCCAGGAAGACGCCATTGAAGACATTCTGGCGGCGTGAGTACAACGCGGGATCGTTATCCGGCACCATGTCCACGTGAGCCGTACCCCAGCGGCCGCCGAGTTCGGCACCGACTCGAAGATTCCAGCCCTGTTCGAAGCCGGCATTCCCTGGCCCCCAGAGCCACCAGTCGCGGCCGAAGGCGAAGTTGAATGCTGTGCGGTGCAAGCCGCGAATACGGACGGGACCAAACACATCCGGAACTTCATTACTCGCACCGGTGATCGGGTTCGTGGAGCTGGGCTGCCTCACGAAGGCATTCACCAGGTCGACATTGCCGCGGTTGTACTGGTAGCTGAGGCCGAGGTCGATGATCCAGGCCGCGTCGCCGACCTGATTGAAGAACAGACTCCGACCACCACCTGACACATCCCAGCCCGTGTTCAGGTGCCGGGACAGTACGGTCCCGCCGATAGGCACAACTGGGCCGGTGTTGAAGTAGAGTTCGTAATTCACGGGGCCGTGCATGCCGAAGGGCCCACCACAGCCACCGCTATACCACGGGCTGCCGTAAGAACCATGGGGCAATGGTGCCGACCCGGCCGTGGCCAAGGTGCCCACCGAGTCGACTGGCACACCCATACCACCTGGCGGTGCAGGCATGGTCATGCCCTGGAGCGCCGCCGAAGGGGAAACCGGCAGTGTCTCCTGACCGCCGGCCTGGCGGACACCGTAGCGGGGCATCGCAGCGGGCCGCTCCGGTGGTGCCGGCAATCGACTGATGGCCCCGGCGGCATATGGCGA
>JBGSZR010000161.1:0-4908 GCA_041750275.1 Gemmataceae bacterium | reverse complement strand
GTCTCCTGCCTCGGCCGATGCGATCGTGCCCCCGTCGTGTGGGTCGAACGCCAGCCGATGCTGGAGCACGAACATGCGTGGGTTTATCACGTACCGGATACGACCCATTTTGAACGATTGATCCACACACTGGCGAATGGTGAAGCGAGGCCGCAGCCAGACACGGATGAGCAGCACCTGCCCGACTCGAACCCTGACTGGCACATCGACCCGTATGCACGCGATGCGACGCTCGAACCTTATACCGCAGTCCGAAGACTCATCACGGCGCTCGATGGCCGCGCCGAGTTCCCACCGCCGGCGGGCCTGCAAGGGCGCGAACTCGATGCTTATGTGCAGCGCGTGCAACCGCTGCTCTGGGAACTCAAGGACTCCACACTTGCCGGGATGGGCGGCGCAGGCGCTCTGGCGTATACCAAGCGGCTCGACGTCTGGCAGCAGGCCGGGCCCGACAAGTACATCGTCGCCAACGGTGATGAAAGCGAGCCCGGCACATTCAAGGACCGCGAGATCTTGCTCCGGTTTGCCCACCTCATCGTCGAAGGCGTCATCGCCTCTGGGCTGATGGTCGGTGCCACCGCGGGCTTCATTTACATTCGCCACGAGTACCACGAACAGATTGAAGCCGTTCGCGCCGCCATCGCCCGGGCCGAATCGCTCGGTGCCTGCGGGGCCGACGTGTTCGGCTCCGGCATTCCCTTCCCGGTTGAAGTCATGGAGAGCCCCGGCGGCTACATCCTGGGCGAACAGACCGCACTCCTCGAAGCGATGGAGGATCGCCGCGGCCAGCCCCGCAATCGGCCACCCGATATCACCTCGAACGGCTACCGCGACTGCCCCACGGTGTTGAACAACGTCGAGACACTCGCCTGGATTCCCACCATCGCGCTCCACGGCGGTGCGTCGTATGCCGACAGTGGCTGGAAGCCAACCGTCACGCCAACCCACACGGGCCCGCTTCCCCGCTTCCACGGTCGGCGAGTGGTCTCCGTGAGCGGCGATGTGGCCCGCCCCGGTGTCTTCGAAATCCCCATCGGCTTGCCGCTCGGCGAGTTGCTCTGTGCACCGCAGTACTGTGCGGGAATCACCGGCCAGCTCAAGGCCGTGGCCACGTCCGGCCCCTCCGGCGGCCTGCTCCCCGCCACCTGGGCGCTGAAGCCGGACTTCCACACTAGTTTCCAGAAAAGCCTTGCCCGCAAGCGTGAACGCGATCCTCGTGCGGACACCACACTCGCAGAATGGTTTGTGGCCCGCCACCTGCCACCCGGTGCCGCCAGCTTCGATCTGCTCACAGCCCCGCTGGACCTCGGCTTCTTCAACGGCATGCACGAACTGCTTTCGCTCCCCGTTGCTCCCTTACTCGGTGCCGGGCTCGTGGTGTATGCCGGGCACACGAACGTGCTGGAGGCTGCCTTGAACTTCACACAGTTCTTCCGCAATGAATCGTGCGGCAAGTGCGTTCCGTGCCGGCTCGGCTCGCAGAAGTTGGTGCAAATCGGCACCGCCCTGCTCTCCCGCGAAGATGAACCCGTCGCCGCCCAACAGGACATCACCGACCTGCTGCTGGCCCTGAACCAGACCTGCATCTGTTCACTCGGCACCTCCGCCCCCACGCCACTCGCGACCGCGCTGGCATACTTCCCCAAAGATGGCTAAGCGGGCACAGAAGCCCGATACACCCGACACGAGGCCGCCGATGTCGCCTGATCCCAACGAACTGTTAGCTTCTCGTGGGCGCGATGAAGAGTCGGTGTTCGCACGCGATGAGAACGATGCGCTCGTGCGCCGGGAGAAGGCCACGCGAGCCATGTTCGAACGCACCGCGCTCGTCGTGATCGATGGCTACCCCGTCACCGTGCCGCAGGCTGTGCCCGTCACCGATGCCCAGGGCAACTCGCTCCGGGCCGATGATGGCGGCCTGGTGCCACGCAACTCCACCATCTACGATGCCGCACTGCAACTGGTGCACGATCAGGTCTGGTCACCAGGCGATCTGAACGAACGCATCCCCGTGCTGTGCCACCAGCCACATCTCGCACCCGTGGGGATGTGCCGCATGTGCGTGGTGCAAATTCAACAGATCAAGCGCGGCCAACCCCGCACGGAGCGCAAACTGCTTCCCGCCTGTCAGCATATGGTCGCGGACCGCATGGTGGTGACCACCCGCCAGGGGGACACCGGCTACAACCCGGAGGTGCCAGCCTCATTCCGCGAGGAAGAGCGGCACGCCTGGGAATCACGCCGCGAAGAAGCCCAGTCGTTCGCCAGGGCGATCCGTGCCAGCACCACCGTGCTCATGGAATTGCTGCTCGCCGACCATCGCAAGCCCGAGCGAACTGCCGTCCGTCGATATGTGAACGAACTCGAAGCGGTAGCCGAAGTGGTTGGTGTCGCCGAGCCGCGTGAGCGGTTGCAGCGTTCCACCGCCCTGCCCTCACGGAACACACCCTCCGTGTCGCAGGCACGCCGTATTCCGTTGCCTCTTGCAAGCACTCCCGTCAGCGCCGAGCGTGTGTCCCGCTCCGCCGATCAAACCTGGAAAGAGTGGAACACCCGCATCGATGCCGAGCTTCCGTACTCCTCGCGCACGGTCGTCGTCGACCACGACCTGTGCATCCTGTGCGATCGCTGCGTTCGTTCCTGCGCCGAGGTGAAACCCTTCGCCGTCATCGGCCACACCGGCAAGGGCTACTCCACCCGCATCAGCTTCGACCTCGACTCGCTCATGGGCGAATCGAGTTGCGTCCAGTGCGGCGAATGCATGACCGCCTGCCCCACGGGTGCCCTCTCACTGCGTCGCCGCGTCCAACCGCGTGCCTGGGACGACTCACCCGAATCGATCCCCCAGAACCCGAACACACCCTTCCCCGAGGGCTCCGGCTTCCTCACCGCGGACGAGATGCGCGACATCTGGCTCGCCTATTGCAGCCCCACACGCGGGCCGCGCGTCGTCTTCCCGTTCCAATCCGTTCCGTATGCCTATTTGAAGTGGAACGAGGGTGCCGTCCGCCGCTGGGAAATCGCCCCAGGAGAAGAACGCGTCCTGTGCCGTGAAGGCGAGTACGGCTCCACCGCCTTCTTGCTCCGGGGCACCGGCACCTTCGCCATTCATGCCCGCGGCCGCCAAGCGAACAGTGATCGCCCCGGCTTGCTTGGCCGATTCTTCAAGCGAAAGCCGCGAGCAGAAGATTTCGGCCCACTCATCCGCATCGCCACCGGCGACGAGCTTCTCCTCGGCGAAATGACCTGCCTCACGCACCGCCCCCGCACCGCCTCCGTGATCGCCATCGCCGCACCGGACAACCCCTCACTCGAACTCGAAGTGGACGAAAATGGCTGGCCCACCGCCACCACCGAGGCCCGCACCCTAGGGCCGCTCATCGTCTACGAAATCACTCGCAACATGCTCGACATGATGCAGCGCACTGCCTCGGCCCGCACCGACATCGAGGAGATGTACACCTTCCGGGCCGTACAGGCCTGCGTCTACGCCGGGCAGATGTTCGCGGGCCTCACCTCGAGCCGCCGCGACGAGGTGATGCGGTTCCTCCTCGACAGCGACCGCCTCCAGTTCCGCCGACTGGACGCCAACCAGACGGTCGTCGCGGAAGGCGATGCCGCGGGCAGCTTCTACATCGTCCGCCTCGGCACACTCCGCGTCTATCGAGACATCGCCGGACGCGACGAAGTGCTGCGCGTCCTCAGTGCCGGCGACTACTTCGGCGAAGCCGCCCTTCTGAGTAGTGGCCCCACTCGCCGCGCCGCGAGTGTCGCCACCCTGGATCGGGTCGAACTCGTCGCCATTCCGGTTGATGTCTTCCTCGAAATGTGCCAGCGATTCCCGGAAGTGCGCGACCGCTTCCGCCAGGAATTCAGCCGCACCACCGCCGAAGCCCCGACCGCCGGGCTCCTGGGGGAATATGTCCGCCAGGGCCTCTTCCAGGGGCAGAAGCTGCTCACGCTCGATCTCACCTCGTGCACCCGCTGCGACGAATGCACACGCGCCTGTGCCGACAGCCACGATGGCCACAGCCGCCTGCTTCGCGATGGCCTGCGGTTCGGCGACTTCCTCGTCGCCACCTCGTGCCGTTCCTGCCACACGCCCTATTGCATGGAGGGCTGCCCCGTCGATGCCATCCACCGCGTGGGCACGCACCTCGAAGTGATCATCGAGAACCACTGCATCGGTTGCGGTCTGTGCGAACGGAACTGCCCGTATGGTGCCATCCAGATGGTGGAACGCGACGCACCCAACCCCGCAGCCCGCGGCTTCCCCGACGGCAACCCGAACCGCACCGCCGCCCCCCGCCGCGCCGTGAACTGCGACCTCTGCAACGGCAGCGAACCCTTCTGTGTCCAGGCCTGCCCCCACGACTCCGCCCACCGTCACGACGGCCCCACCCTGCTCGGGCTCGTGAAAGCAAGAACGCAAAAGTGATACGAACTCAACACTCTCCCCAATTCTTGCACGTTCGCGCTTACGGCCAGTTGTGCGGTTGATTAGTGTTGTGACATCCCCTCTGAATGATCACAAACACAACACACGAGCACTCACTGCGGTGTGAAATGCTTGAAGATCGAGGTTTGCCGTTTGCCCCTAGTACCTCAACCAGCTCGTCTTGCGAGGTGACGCCAGTTTTGTTCTGATGGGCGTACCGGAAGGAGTCCACGGATGAAGAAGTATCGCGTCACCTTGACCCCGGACGAGCGAGTGTCGTTGTCCGACCTGATCCATGCCGGCAAAGCGTCGGCCCTCAAGCTCGCCCACGCTCGCATCTTACTCAAGGCGGACCAGGCGGATGGCGGCCCGGCCTGGGAGGATCAGCGCATCGCCGACGCGGTCGAGGTCAGCGTGGCGACCGTCGAACGGGTTCGGCAGCGGTTCGTCGAACTCGGGCTGGAAGCCGC
>JBGSZR010000160.1:0-13570 GCA_041750275.1 Gemmataceae bacterium | reverse complement strand
GCGGGCGACCACTGCCCGGGGCGCAGTTCGCGTGGCAGCAGTGCCGGCGGCGCGGTCGGCGCTTGCCAGTCGTCTGCGACTGCCCGGAACTCGCCCGTGAAGAGGGCCAGCCCGAGCCCCAACGATTTTGCCCGGGATAACTTCATGCCAACCCGCTCCTCTCCCGCGGTGCCTTCCAACGAGGGCATCGTGAGAGGCCGTGTAAGACTTCCTCCCTTTCTTTCGGCGTTCTGCCCCTGCAACCCGCAATCTTTCTCCAGATGGCACAACCCGAACTTCACCCTGCCATCTCATTTCACGGCCAGTTGCACCACCACGAGCAGAAGCAAACCCACGCTGATAATGCCGTTAATGTGGAAAAAGGCCCGGTTCACACGGCTCAAATCATCCGCGCGAACCAGGGTGTGCTCATACACGAGAAGCCCGCCCACGGCGATGAGCCCGCCCAGGAAGATGTCGCCGAGATGCGGTGAGGCGAAGTAAAGCCCCACGAGCAGCGAGAACATCACGGCATGGCACGCCGCGGCAATGCGCAGGCTCGTGCGAACACCGAAGCGGGCGGGGACGCTATGTAAGCCATGAATGGCATCAAAGGCCGCATCCTGGCACGCATAGAGAATGTCGAAGCCGGCCACCCAGAACATCACCGCCGCACCGAGGAAGAGTGGCACGGTCATGTCCGTGAGTCCCTTCACGGCGATCCACGCCGCGACCGGGGCGAGCATGAGCGCCGCACCGAGCCAGAAATGGGCCAGGCTGGTGAATCGCTTGGTGAGGGAATAGCCGAGCACAAAGAGGAGCACGGGCACGCCGAGGTAGAGCGGCCAGGGGTTGGGGGGTTCGCGCTGCAGGAAGAGCAACGTGGAGGCAAGGAACCCGGCACAGCAGAGCACCGTGAAGAGTGCGACGGTGCCCTCTCGCAGGAGCCCGGCGGGCAGGTGCCGCGAAGCGGTTCGCGGATTGCGGGCGTCGATGTGCCGGTCGGTGAGCCGATTGAAGGCCATGGCCGCCGAGCGGGCGAAGACCATGCCCAGGAGAATGCCGACCAGATCGAGCCAGCGGAAGGGCTCATCCTGCCAGGCAAGCAATGCCGCGAGCAGGGCAAATGGCAATGCAAACAGCGTGTGGCTGAAGCGAATCAGTTCCAGTAAGCGGCGAACCTGTGTGAGCATGGCCCGTTCAACTTTCTTGCATCTGGCAGCATGAATCGCGATTTCGTGGCAACAGTGATCACACGATAGCGGATGATATACTCGTGCCGTCGCGTTCTTGCAGCGGTTCGCACATGCCGGTACGCTGTTCCCATGGAACCACATTTCCCTCGCTCCACCAGTCGCCGTGATTTCCTCCTCCGTTCCGGGGGTGGGCTCGGTGGGATCGCGCTCAATGCGATGCTGGCACGCGACCTTCGAGCCGACGACTCCGGCAAGGGCTCGCCGACCACCAATCCCTTCGCACCGCGACCGCCGCACTTCGAAGCCAAGGCGAGGCGGGTCATCTTTCTATTCATGGTGGGCGGTCCTTCGCAGGTCGATCTCTTCGACCCGAAACCGGAGCTCGAACGATTCGCGGGCCAGCCGTTGCCAGAATCGACGGGCCGACCGAAGAGCCAGTTTACCAGCGGGGCGGAGGTGATTCTGCCGAGCACACGCAAGTGGGCGAAGCATGGCCAGAGCGGCATCGCGATTTCGGACCTGATGCCAAACCTGGCGAAACGGGTCGATGATATCTGCTTCCTGCGTTCGTGCTGGTGCACCAACACGATCCACGCTCCGGCGATGTACGAACTGCACAGCGGCCGCACGCTGATGGGCTTTCCCAGCCTCGGCTCGTGGGTGGTGTACGGCCTGGGAAGCGAGTCCGAAAACCTCCCTGCTTATTGTGTGATGACGCAACCGGAAGGTGTGCCCGAAGGCGGTGCGCCGTGCTGGTCCAGTGCCTTCCTGCCTCCGGTTTATCAGGGCACGCTTCTGCGGCGCGGCCCCAGCCCCATCCTGAATCTGAAGCCGCCGGCCGATGTGAGCGGCGAGCAGAATCGGCGTTCGTTCGACCTCGTCAAGCAACTCGATCAGATGAACGCCACGCCCGGCGACCGCGAACTCGAAGCTCGCATCGCCAGCTACGAACTCGCCTTCCGCATGCAAAAGCATGCTCCGGATGCGGTCGATCTTGGCCAGGAATCCGCTGCCACCCGCACGGCTTATGGGCTCGATCACCCCCGCACCGCCGACTTCGGCACACGCTTATTGCTCGCCCGGCGGCTCGTGGAGCGAGGCGTCCGCTTCATCAGTGTCTACAGCGGCGGCGGACCGCTTGTGACGCAGTGGGATGCCCATGACGACATCAACGCCAACCACGAGAAGATGTGCGGCCACGTCGATCAACCCATTGCCGCGCTGCTCACCGACTTGAAGCAACGCGGATTATTGGATGACACGCTGGTGGTTTGGTGCAGCGAATTCGGCCGCACCCCCAACAGCCAGGGCGGCAGAGGTCGCGATCACAACCCACTGGGCTACACGATGTGGCTCGCCGGCGGCGGAGCGAAGGGTGGCACCGTGGTCGGAGCGACGGACGACTTCGGCCTCAAGGCGATTGAAGATCACGTCAGCGTCCACGACTTCCACGCCACGATTCTGCACTTGCTCGGGTTGGACCATGAGAAGCTCACCTTCCGCCACAGCGGCCGCGACGAACGCCTCACCGACATCGCCGGCGAAGTGGTGCGAAAAGTACTGCGGTGACCAGGACCTGGCGAACCGGCCCGTGTAAGCGGCCTGTGTCTGCATTCAATTCCAAACCCCGCTACGGTACTGGTGTCGCCCACTTCGCGCGGTTATAGTCTTCGCATTTCCGGCTCCGGAGAAGGGCGAATGATCACTCTCGATGAAGCCATGGTGGATGCGGCCGCTCCCAATGCGGAGGCGGGCAAGAATGGCCGCGGACTCGTGCTGAAGAAGAAGTTCACGAAATTGCACGTGTCCGCCGATGGCACACTGCTCTTCGGCGAGTGCCAGGGCAGCGGTAAGGAGCCTTACCAGTGCTCGGCCGATTTCGCTCGCGCGGACCAGCCCACGTACCGCTGCAATTGCCCGAGCCGGCAATTTCCATGCAAGCACTGCCTCGGTCTCATGTACGCCTTCGCACAGAAGAAGCCGTTCCCGCCAGCCGAGGTGCCCGCGGAGTTGCAAGCCAAGCGCGAGAAGTTGCAGGTTCGCACGGAGAAGAAAGCCGAGGAAGCCACGAAGCCCAAACAGGTGAACGTGGCCGCACTCGCCAAGAAGGTGAAGGTCCAGCTCGAGGGAATTGACACGCTGGAGAAACTGACGCACGACCTCGTTCGCATCGGCATCGGCAACATGAACGCCAAGCTCGCGAGCCAGATGGAGCAACAGGCGAAGCGACTCGGTGATGTCTACCTGCCCGGTGCCCGCGCGGCTCTGCACGGCTACACGCAACTCTTCGTAAACTCGGACGGCAAATACACGGATGCCAGGAACAACACGACTTCCGAGCGTGTGTACACCGAGGCACTCGATCAACTGGGCCGGCTTCACGCCATCATTAAGCAGGGCCGGGCCTATCTCACGAAGCAACTCGAAGACCCGAACCTCGCGGTGCCAACGGACACCGCCATCGCCGCCTGGCTCGGGCACGCGTGGCAACTCGCCGACCTCAAGGCTGCCGGGCTCGTCGAGGCCGATGCGGAACTGGTGCAACTCGCCTTCAATTCTCACTTCGATGCCGCCCGCCAGGAATACATCGACACCGGCATCTGGATCTCGCTTGGTAATGGCCGCATTCGCGTGACACAGACGCTCCGGCCCGTAAAAGCCCTCAAGCACATCAAAAGCGAAGACAGTTTCTTCGCTGTTGCCCAGGTGAAAGAACTTTGCGTGTATCCCGGCAGCCTGAACCCGCGCATCCGCTGGGATGCGATGACGCAGCGGCCGCTTGAGCCGAGAGATTTGCAGACCGTTCGCCACCATGGCCGGGCCGAATTCGCATCAGCCGTGAAGGAGGTCAAAGGTGCTCTCAAGGCACCCCTGGCGGACCGCACACCGATCTTCGCCCTGAACTTCAAGACCCTCGGCAAGGTCGGCACGGAATACGTGATTGAAGACGCGAAGGGAGATCGTCTCGTGCTCACGGATGCGGGCATGGCCGAGGAGCCGCCGAGTTGTGCGATGCTGCCATTGTTGCCGAAGGCGGTATTCGCCGGGCAAACGCTGATCGCCCGCTTCCACCATGACCTGGACACGCGTCAGCTTCGCGTGAAGCCTCTGAGCATCATCACGGACACGGCCGTGATTCGATTAACGCTGTAAGCACCACACTCACCCACCGATTCCACGAGAAACTCCCATGAGCATCCCGGTTCTCTCCCAGGTGTTCACCGAGGCCCGTCGGCTCGCCATCGCGGGTAGTGTCGTGGCCCGCGGCGACTTTCGACTGAAGAAACTGTTGCCGCCACTCGAACAGGCCGGCCAGCAAGCACCCGTGTTCGCCAAGATTGCCGAGGCAGCCAACGCAGTCATCGAGAGCCCCGAAGAATCGTCTGCCGGGGCGCTGCTCGAACTCACGTCGCTCGTGAATGCCGTGTTATACACACAGGGCGAAACGGGCCTGGCCGGCACACTCGAACCAATCGAGACCACCGACCTTGGCGGCGTCGCCACGCAGACGAGTGCCCGCGTGCTGAAGCCGCTTCTCGAGGCGCTCAGCAGCACCGGTTCGGGCCGGCTCGAACTCGTGAAAGATGCCTTCGAACGCGGCCTGTTTCGCGACCTGCGACTTGTGAAGCCCGCCTTGACGGCACTCGACGACCCGTACCGGAAATCGCTGCGCTCATCACCGAGAAGGTGTTGCCGCTGTACGGCAAGGCGATCCTTCCGGAACTGGCGGCTAAATACGATCCCAAGGGCACGAGGGGGCATCCACGCCGGCTTGCACTCATGCATACCATCGACCCGGCCGGCACACGCGAACTCGTGAAAGCAGCGCTCGAAGGCGGCTCCAAGGAAGTGAAGGTCGCCGCGATCTCCTGTCTCGGTGCGGACCCGGACGATCTCGCATTTCTCATCGAGCAGGCCAGCGCAAAGGCCCAGGATGTGCGTGCCGCGGCTTACCAGGCGCTGGCTCGTGTGAATGATCCTCAGGCGGTCGCCGTGCTTCAAAAGGCACTTGCGAGCAAGGACTACGCTGCCGTTGGCCATGCGATTCGGCAGGGGCGGAATCCGAAACTGGTGGATCTGCTCGTGGCCGAGATTCAAACGGGTGTGGCCGAACTCTTGAAGCTGAAGGACAAGAAAGCGGTCACGCTGCTCGTGAATCGCCTGACGCATCACCTGCGTGCATTCCCACGCGGCGAACATCCCACTGCCGATGCGTTACTCCTCGACCTGTTTGCCCGGCGTGCAGAGTTCGCGTCGATCAAAGGCGAGGGCCAGTCGGGTGCCGATGTCGTCGAGACAGTCATCGAGGCCATGCTGGAGGGTTCGCCCGCACTGCAGTTGAAACTCGCGCATGCTCACGCCGAACTCACCGCCGAGGAACTCGGTTCCGCCTTCGATGCGGCCCGCAAGTGCTTCACGCCCGCCCAGGTCTTCGATGCGTTCTCCCCGTATCTCACCGCCAAGGTGGATGAGAAAAAGAAAGGCAAGGATGCGGCCTGGGCCAAGCGCGAAGCCATTTGCGATGCGCTGGAATCCTTCACGCATTCCAACTTTTGGTACCACGAGGTGCAGATTCGCGAGGAGCATCGACCGCAACACGACCCGCGCTGGCTGGACCTGGCTGTGCGCATCAAACGACTGGACCTCGTCCATGCCGTGGCCCGGCCGGGTCACGCCGGAGCCGAGGCGTTTGCCAAGGCCGAGTTTGATGCGGAATTGAAGAAAGCCAAATCGCCGGATGATGTCCGAAATGAACTGGCGCTGCTGGTGACGCTCAAGCACGCAGCCCTCACCGATGCCTTCTTCGCTGCCATGGCCAAGCGCGGCAAGAAAGTGAATTACTACTCGTACTGGTACACCCGGCTGGTGCCTAAGTTGCCCAGGGAGGCCTTGCCCCGGCTCGAAGAGTTGGTGGCAGCGATGCCCGAGAACGAGGCCAACCAGTGGCTCAATGCGATCGAGCAGCTACGGACGAAAACGTGATTCACCTCACTCTCATCGAGATCAACTCATGGCCAAGAAGAAAGACACGGATAGTGCGGCTTCTCCTCCCACGGACGCGGGCGACTCGCCAACAGGTCAGATGTTGCGGGCACCGGCCGAGGTGCTCTATGCCGAAGAACTCGAGCAACTGATCAAGACGGACACACATCCACGGCCGCCCGGCTGGCGGATGTCGCCGCGGGCTGTGGCCACCTATATCTGCGGCGGCAAGGCAGGCACACTGGCCATCACGCCCAAGTACATCGGCTTCCGCCGACTCGTCGAAATTGCCATCAGCACGCTCGTCACGGACCGGGCGCTGCTGCTCATCGGCGAGCCAGGCACCGCGAAATCGTGGCTCTCCGAACACCTCGCTGCCGCCATCAACGGCGATAGCACCAAGGTGGTGCAGGGCACGGCCGGCACCACCGAGGAGCATATCCGCTACACCTGGAACTACGCCATGCTCATCGCCCGCGGCCCGAGCCGTGAGGCACTCATCAAGTCGCCCGTCTTTCGCGCGATGGAATCCGGCACGCTGGCCCGCTTCGAGGAGATCACGCGCTGTGCGGCCGAGGTGCAGGATGCACTCATCTCGTTGCTCTCGGAGAAGCGCGTCTCCGTGCCGGAACTCGCCACCGAGGTGCCCGCGGCCAAGGGCTTCTCCATCATCGGCACGGCCAACACGCGCGATCGCGGTGTGAACGACATGTCCGCTGCCCTCAAGCGGCGCTTCAACACGGTGGTGCTGCCGACACCGGGGACGCTGGAAACCGAGGTCGAGATCGTTCGCAAGCGGGTGCAAGAACTCGGCACGAACCTGGAACTCAAGGCCGCACCGCCCAGCGAAGATGCCGTGACGCAGGTGGTCACCATCTTCCGCGAATTGCGAGCCGGGCAAACGCTCGACGGCAAGAACAAGCTGAAGGTGCCGAGCGGCGTGCTCTCCACGGCCGAGGCCATCTCGGTGCTGGCCAACGGCATGGCCCTCGCCGGACACTTTGGCAACGGCGAAGTAGCAGCCCACGACCTCTCCGCCGGCCTGCAAGGAGCCGTGGTGAAGGATGAAGAAAAGGACAAGATCGTCTGGCAGGAATACCTCTCGAATGTGCTCAAGAAGCGCGGAGCCGACTGGCGGCCGCTCTATAACGCCTGCGCGGAGTCGAACTCGTGACCGGTCTTCACGTATTCGGTGTTCGCCATCTCTCGCCCGGTGGGGCGTGGCATCTGCGGGCGCTGTTGGATCGCGTGCGTCCGAAAGTCGTGCTCATCGAGGGGCTCGCGGACGCCGATTCGCTCGTGCCGCACATCGCCAAGAAGGGAACGAAACCGCCCATCGCCATTCTCGCGTACACGGATACCGTGCCTGTCCGCACGCTCGTGTATCCGCTCGCTGCGTACAGCCCAGAGTTTCAGGCGATGCTCTGGGCCAGGGAGAATAATGCCCGCGTCGAGTTCATCGACCTGCCTTCGGATGTTTTCCTCGGCTTGCAGGATGTCGAGATTGAACGACTCGCCAAGTCCGAGAAGCCCGCCGAACCGTGGCGGCCGGAACATGATCGCTCGATCTACCACCGCATTGCGGAACGCGAAAATGAAGCCGATTACGATGCATACTGGGAACGCCGCTTCGAGCACAACCTGAACCACGAGAGCTATCGCCGGGCGGCCCACGAACTCGGCCGCGAATTGCGTGCGGAGCAGGATGAGCCCGTTTGGCGGGCCGAGAACCTCGTGCGTGAAGCGTTCATGCGTCGTCGCATCCACGAAGTGCTGGCCAGCGGCGTGAAGGCGGAGCAGGTGGTCGCTGTCGTCGGTGCCTTCCACGCATCCGTGCTCAACGACGAACACCCGGCCATGACCGATGCCGAACTCGCCACACTTCGCAAGCGTTCCAGCAAGCTCACGCTGATGCCGTACTCGTATTTCAAGCTCTCCAGCCAGAGCGGCTACGGTGCCGGCAATCGCGCGCCGGCTTATTTCGACCTGTTCTGGGACCTGCTCAATGCCGGCAGCCTGGACGATCTGCCGCTGCGTTATCTCTCCGAAATCGTGCGGCACATGCGTAAAGCCGGAACGCACCGCTCCACGGCTGAGGTGATTGAAGGCGTGCGACTGGCCCGCACACTTGCCGCGATGAAGGATGCGTCCGCGCCCACGCTTGGCGACCTGCATGACGCCGCCATCACGCTCGTCGGCGGCGGTGAGGCCAGCACCGTCGCGGATGCCTTTGCTTTCGTCGATGTCGGCACCGCCATCGGTGAGCTGCCGAAGGGTGTGACACGCACCTCCATTCAGGAAGACTTCGATCGGCAGATGGCCCGGCTCAAACTGGAGAAGTACAAGAAGACCGTCGCCGAGGAACTGGCGCTCGATCTGCGTGAGAACCGCCATGTGAAAACGACCGAGGCGGCCTTCCTCGATCTGAACCGCTCCTCGTTCTTCCATCGCCTGCGCGTGCTGGAGATTGGCTTCGCCAAGTTGCTTGGCCGCGGCAACCAGTCCACGACCTGGGCCGAGGTGTGGAAGCTGCAGTGGAGCCCCGAGCACGAGATTGCACTGGTCGAGGCGATCCTGCTCGGCGAGACGGTGGAACTGGCCACGGCCTACAAATTCAAGCAAATGCTCGAGGGGGCGGCCGGCATCGCCACCGCGGCCGATGTGGTGCGTGATGCGTGCCAGTGCGGCCTGGCTGCCTCGATGGACATGGCCCGCCAGCGTCTGCAGGAACTCGTCGCGGTCAGTTCGGATCTCGCCGCCATCGCGCATGCCGCCACGGCGCTGAGCCAGGTGGTGCGCTATGGGGATGTCCGCCAGTTCGACCCGACGCCGCTGTTGCCGTTGATCGAGGAACTCTTCGTGCAGGGAGCGCTCGCGCTCGTGCCAGCGGCGAACTGCGATAACCAGGCCGCCGCCCAACTCACCGAGGCCATTGAAGAGTTAAACCGCATCTCGCTCGAACACCACGAGCGCGTCGAGGGTGAACTCTGGGTGACGCAACTGCGGAAACTCTCCGATGCCGATGATCGGAACCCGCTGCTCTCGGGCTTCGCATGTGCCGTGCTGCTGGAACGCGGACTGATCGCCACGGCGGACCTGGCCCGCGAGGTGTCGCGCCGCCTCTCGCCGGGGATCCCGGCCGATCTGGGTGCGGGTTGGTTCGAAGGGCTCTCGAAGCGGAACCGGGCGGCGCTGCTAGGCCGGCAACCACTGTGGGTGGAACTCGCGGGCTATGTGCAATCGCTCGACGACGACCAATTCAAGCGAGCCATCGTCTTCCTGCGGCGCGCTTTCGGCGGCTTTTCACCGCAGCAGAAGCGGCAAATCTGCGAGAATCTCGCCGAACTCTGGGGCATCCATGCCGACGATGCCAAGGAAGCACTCGAAGCACCACTCAGCGAAACAGAACAGAAGAAGCTGACCGACCTCAACGAGTTTACGTTCGACGATATCTGAGACAGAAACCGGCAGCCAGTGGCGATGAGGCTGGTTCCATTCCTTCCAGGCGGTGGTTACTTGCTTTTGCCCTTCGGAGTCGCGCCCTTCTTGTCATTCGCGTGATCTTCGGTGTGGTTCGGTTCGGCGTTGCCCTGGCCAACCTGATCCTGTGCGAACTTGAAGGCCGCCTGCTCTGCTCGCTCCCAGTCGCCTGCCTTCGCCATCCCGATGATCCTGGCGAACGCCTGCTGCTCGGCCGGTGATAGCATCCCTTCCTGTGTGAGCCGCTCCACTCCCTTCTCGACGCGGTCGAGCGTCTGAGTGTCCCGCGTATTACACGCTGCGTAGAGCAACTTCATGTGCTGCAACGATTCCTGACTTGTCACCGCAGGGTACTGCCGGCAGCCTGGCCACCAGATCACGGTGAGCGGCACAGACAGGAGCAGCACAATTCCGAGCAGCCATCGGAGGCGGGATCGGCCGGGTTCGTCCTCGTCGTTAGAAGTCATTGGGAATGTCCCCCAGGTTCATGCTGGACAGCGCGGCCCAGGTGTTGAGGTTGATGCGGGTCGGAATGAACTGGACATGCCCGTCGCCGAACAGCACCTGGCCCCCGCCAGACCACGGGGCGAACATCTGGCAGACGTGGCAGGTCGGGAAACTCGGCGGGTGCACGACGCCCGGTTCGCCGGCGGCCGGGCCGCTGTGGCACAACACCAGGGTCGCCCCGGCATCGCACGCGGTGAACGGAAACCGGGCGGGATCGTTCGGGCAAACCTCTGCTCCCGGAACCACCCCAACCCACGTCTTGTCGCTGATGGTGGTATGTTCGCCAAGAAAAACGGTGCTGCTCAAGCCATCGGTCACCGATGCGATTCGGGTCTTCGAGTTGCGATAGAACGGCCCGGTGCCGCGAATGCCGGACAGGTCCGGCAGGTTGTAGGCCCAGCTTTCGTCCTGACCGTTGTTCGCCACATAGTGGCTGATCCCAAACTCGGCCAGCATGGCACCTCCTCCATCCTTGACCATCATCGTCGGCCCCACGTTCGGAGCACCGGGGTTGACGAACACTTTTGGAGCCACCTTGACCAGGCTGGCGTTGACCGAATCCCAACAGGGCCGGTCGAGCCGGAGTTGCTTGTAGAGGTTCTCTTGCTCCAGGTGCGGCAGCAAGAACACACTCCATGCCCACCCCGGCGCGGCGTCCACCGCCGGCACGGGTTGGCCGATGTCGCCTGACTGATATCCGGGTGGAAATATCTTGTGGGCGTCGTGGTAGTTGTGAAGGGCCAATCCCATTTGTTTCAGGTTGTTAGTGCTCTGGGCACGGGCAGCCGCCTCGCGCACCTTCTGCACCGCAGGGAGCAGCAAACCAATCAGGATGGCAATGAGGGCAATGACCACCAGTAGTTCGATGAGTGTGAATGCCACGCGTCGGTGTCGTTTGGGCATTGTGCGACTCCAGCCAGGTGTGAGCTAAGACGAATATTAGAAATTAGTCTAAGCTAACAGAATTAGAAGTCAAGACTAAGAATTGAATCAGGGACCGAACTCCACTCATCGCCAGCCGGGCTCGCCAGCTCCATGACGCGAGGATCGTGTCTCAGTTTGCTTAGTAGGTCAGCCTTTCGAGGCTGACGTTCTGCAGAGGCGCAGAAAAACGTCAGCCTTGAAAGGCTGACCTACGAAAGCAAAACGTCAGCCTGGAAAGGCTGACCTGCACAAGCTGTGACACTACCGACGCGAGCAGGTGGGTGAGCGGCCCGTGAGGGGACTGTTCAGCTTCCGACCAGCAGTGCCCTCGCGGGCCCCGCTCGCCAGTCAGTGCTTCGCGCCGTATCTTCCCTGTGGGATCGCGTTCGCCTCGCTCCGGGGTCGTTCCCCACGACTCCATTCGGTTTCGCGCTCGCATCCCCTGGGCCACGTGGCAGCCATCTCCGGTGCCACCCTTCGGTCGGCACTTGGCTGGCGGCTCGTTTCGGGCAACTTGGGGACGGTGACCACCACCGGCCCGGCACCGCCTGCCCACTGCCTCAACCCGGACCGCGGGAACGCCACGCGACCACCGGCGACCGCAAGTCTTCCGCGAGTGTTTCCCACCATGACATCCTGGCATCGCAACGAATACCTGATGAAGGGGCTGTTCGTCGGCCTGTGGGCCTTCGTCGCCCTGCAGGTCTCGGATAACCCCGCCCGCATCGATATCCTCTGGAACCTCGGCTGGATCGGAACCGGTCTGTTCGTCGGCCTCGCGCTCGGCACGGCTCGGCTCCTCCGCATCGGCGTGCGCCCCGCCCAGAACTGGAAAGCCTTCCCGCTCCTGGTTCTGCTCGAAAGCCCCACGTTCATCTACGGTGGCATCCTGATCGGCCTCGCCTGTGGCGTGCTGACGGGCCGCGAATTCGCCGCACCCTGGTCCACGCACATCGCGGGACTGTTCGGCCTCACCTTCGACGACATCAAGCATTTCCAGTCTGCCAACCTCCCCGACACCGACCCGGCCAAGGGGAATCGCCCCGGCGACTGGCTCGGCTTCTGCGCCATCGGCGGCATCATCCTCGGCTACTGCATGTACCGCCTGCGCGGCATCGAGGATGGCCGCCGACAATTCTGGATCGGTTTCTTCGCTGTCACCGCCTTGATCTACCTGGCTCCGAACTACGTGGCCCGCGTCCCGGGCTACAAGTACCCGCCGCTGGAAGAGAAGGCCCGTGCTGCCGTGCTCGCCGCCGGTAAGAACCCCGAGGCTCGCAAGGCTCTGCTCGAGGCCTGCGGCACCGCGAAGAACGACACCTTCGATGAGCTACGCTTTCGCATGTCCCTGACCGCAGCCGTGAAGAAGGCACCGAAGGAAGCTCACGATGTGCTGGCACTGGCGGCCTCCGAACTCGAATCCGAGATGGACAAGCAACAGGCCTCGGATGTGCCCGAGGCCGTGGCGGAAACGATTCGCGTTTACGATGAGCGTGTGAACCTCGGGCTCTTCTTGCTGATTGGCCTGCCGTTCCTCTATCTGCTCATTTTCTGCGCCGATGCGGAAGAATCGGTCGCCGATGCCATGGCCTTTGCGGCTCTGCTCGGCGCTTCACTCTATCTCATCGACCTCAGCGGCAGTGTCGTGAACATCGGCGTGTACATGGCGTATCTGGTGCCGCTGGCCGTGTATTTCATCTATTGCACCCGCGTGATGCCGGGCTTGCGTGTGTTCAAGCACATCCTCCGTGCCTTCAGCTATCTGAACCTGACCCGCTTGCGCGAATCGATTTACTTCTTCCGCCGGGCCCTGGCTGCCGATGCCACAAGCCCGCTGGCGAAGCAGGGCATGGTGACGCTGCACAACAGCCTGACCGTGCCGCAGATCGAGCGCGACCCGGAACTGGCCGAGGTGCTCGACTTCGGACTGTGCCTCGACCGGGCCGAGAAGTTCCTGATGGGTCGGCCCACGGCCAACGAACGTGCCGAGGCGGACCGCTTCCTTGATCTGGTCGAGCAGAAGGGCCGCGGTTATCAGGCTCGTGTCGATTACCTCTCGGCGGTGTCCCTTGCTCATGCCCGGGATTTCGACGGTGCCGCGGAGTTGCTCAAGCGGCTGCTCGATCCGGAAACGCCTTATCACGGGCCGATGCGGAAGCGCGTGCTTTATCAGGCCTGGTCCATGGCACTGCTGCAGAGCAAGGAGATCGAGAAGCGCGTGGGCTGGGCGGAATTGCAGTTGCCGGGCCGCCGCATGGAAGCAATCGGAGCCGTTGAACGCCATCTCGCCGAGGAGCCACAGGACCCGGATGCACTTGGCTTGAAGCGCTCGCTATATGGGCTACTCGCCGAGCCCGAGTTCATCGCCGCCACTGCGAACGGCCTGCCGAAGGATTTTAACTACGACTACGTGGAACAGCTCGGCCTGACACTTGCGGACGACCCGGACCCCGAACGCCGCGAACGCGGACTCCCGCCGCTCATCGACACCGCCGGCGACG
>JBGSZR010000159.1:0-10310 GCA_041750275.1 Gemmataceae bacterium | reverse complement strand
CCATCCACGCAACCGGGCACGGACCAACTCAGCGGCCCGGTGGTCGGAATCTCCTTGAGCCCCTTGTTCTGGAAGTACGCAATCGTGGCCTTGCCCGGAGCACGGCCACTGGCATTGAGGCCGTACAGTTTCTGCGTCTTCGCATCCCAGACGATGGCATAGAGGTCGCCGCCGATGCCATTGGAAGTGGGCTCCATCAGCCCCATCGCGGCATTGGTGGCAATCGCGGCATCGACGGCATTGCCACCCTTCTTGAGCACATCGAGCCCGACCAGCGCGGCGAGCGGATGGCTCGTCGCCACCATGCCGTGCGGTGCGATCGCGACGGAACGCCCCGCCTTGAATGCCGGCGTCACCGGGCGATCCCCGGCCTCAAGCAGTAGCGCACCGAGGACCATCGTGAACGCACCAAAGAGAAGCCGCGAGGTGAGCATGGCATGTCCCGGGGTTATTTCGGCAAGGGCACCTGATGCGGGGTCGCGAGATAGGCAATGAGGTCGCGCACCTCGTCGGGTTTGAGCGCATCGAGCAAGCCATCGGGCATGATCGATTGCTTCGTGGGCTGGCGCTTCTCGATGTCGCCTTTGGGAATCACAACCGTGTCGTTCACGGTTCGCACGGTCAGTCCATCGGGTGTTTCCTTCAGGATGATGGCGGAGACGAGTCGGCCATCGGCGAGCGAGAAGTTCGTGATCTGGAATTCGCGGGGCACCACGGCACTCGGATCGAGCACGTTTTCGAGCACATAATCGATGTTCACGCGCTGTGAACCGGTGAGGTCCGGGCCGATCTCGCTGCCCTCGCCGAACAGCTTGTGACAACTGGCACAGTGCTTCGTGAAGAGCGCACGACCGTTGACGAGATTCGCCTTCTTGAGTTCCTCACTCGGGAGTTGCTTCTTCCACTGCTTGATGAGAGCGAGTTTCTCCTTCGAGGCCGGTTGAATCTTGCCCCAGGTCTTTTCGAGGCGTGCAGTCGTGGCCTTGTCGTTCAGGGCCATGATCTGCCTCGCGGCAACGAGTGGGACGTCCACGCGCGGCACCGTGCCGGCCTCGATCGCTTCGAGCAAGGCATTGGCCCAGGTGGGTCGTGAGGCAAGCGTCTGCACGGCGTCGCCCTTTTCGCTGGACGTGAAGGTGGGATAGGCCTTCAGGATCGCAGCGGGTGTCGAGTCATCTGCATAGGTGGCGAGTGCCTTGATGGCCGCACGGCGCACGGCTGCGTCTGCGAGCAAGGACTGGAGCACGGGGGCGAAGCCTTCGATTTTCCGCCGCGTGAGCATTTCGATCGCCGCGGTGCGGGCCCTGGGATCCGCCTTCGCATCCTGCACGCGCGCCGTGAGGTCGGCGATGGCTTGCTTGTTGCCGAAGAGCACGGCCAGCGACTCGGCCTGCGTTCGCACATCGGCTGAAGGACTCTTCACAAGGCCGGCGTAGAGCGTGGGCCAGCCCTGGGGCTCCGGAAATTCACGCAGCCCCGCGAGCGCCTCTTGCATCCCCGCGAGCACGGAGGCATCGCTTTCCGAACGCCCGGCTTCGACCAGCAAGGCCACGATGTGATCGAGCCGCTCCTTGCGGGCGAGTGGCGATGCGGACGAAATAATGTAGCGGATGGCGTTCTGGCGAATCGCGTGCGAGGGCGTCTGCAGCACCTTGAACCAGTCGCTCGAGTTTTGGTCGGAGAGCCCACGCTGCACAGCGAACCAGGTGAGCAGGGTGAGGTTCGTGTTGGCGGGGTCGCTGGGAAGTGCCGCCAGGTGCAAGGCCAGCGGCAGACACTCCGAAGCGGGCAGGCGTGTAATGACCCCGGCGAAGATCGCCCGCACGAATGGCGACTTTTCCTGGCTGGCGAGCTTCTCCAGTTCGGGCTTCAAGGCGATGCGAGCCAGGTCTGTTAACACGGCGGGTTGGGCAGCGAGTGCATCCACGGCCAGGGTGATGCCCCACGCCCGCACGTTCTCATCCGCATTCTGCATTGCGGCGATCATCTCTTTCTCGGTCAGTTTCCCGATTGCGTTCAGCGCCCAGAGTGCGCGCAACTTGCGAGTTGCATCGTCGTTGTTCGCAAAGATGGCTCGCAAGGCGTCAGCGGTGCCGGCTGCGAGCTTGCCGGCGGCTGCGCGTTCCTGCAGCACCCGGCGAGCCTTGCGGCAGAACCAGTCGTTCTTGTGCAGTTGCAACTTCACCAGTTCGGCATCGCCGAGCGTGGCGATGTCGCCTTTCCAGGGTGTGGGTGTGCCATGCACCACCTTGAAGATGCGGCCATTGGTGCGATCGACGACAGCATAATTGTGGCATTCGCCGGTGTCGGACCAGTCGCTGACATAAAGCCCGCCGTCGGGGCCGGATTTCACGCAGATGCCGCGGAACCACGAGTCATTGGCGAAGAGGAAATCGGGCTCGTGCCTGGCGACATATCCCGCATCGGTGCGAACGAGGCGATCGCGGTTGAGGCGGTTGCCGTGGATATTGCACATGAAGACGTTGTTGCGGTATTCGTCCGGGAAGTTATCGCCGAGATAGATGAGGCAGCCGCTGTGGGCGTGGCCGCCGCCCGCTTCGCTGTGTTTGGGGTCGCCGTTCACACCGGTGCTGCGGGAACTGGTCCAGGAACCGCCGCCCCAGTGGAGGTGATCGCAGCAACTCTTCATGAAGCCATAAGTGTGCGGGTTCACATCCTCGCCGTACATGCGCTGGTAGTGCCCGCCGGGAACGACGTGCCAGAGATGATCGATGACGCAATTGGTGAAGAACATCTGGCCGTAATCATCCCAGTCGAGGCCAAAGGGGTTGGTGGTGCCCCAGGCGACAACTTCGAAGACCTTACGGGTGGGGTGATAGCGCCAGACGCCGCAATCGAAGTAGATGCGTTCGGCGTCCGGTGTGCCGGGCTTGCCGATGCGGGATTTGGCCTGGATGCCGTTGAGACCGTAGAGCCAGCCATCCGGCCCCCAGCCGAGCGAGTTAAAGACGTTGTGCTTGGTGTCCTTGAGATTCCAGCCATCGAGGAGAATCTCGGCCGGGCCGTCGGGTTTGTCGTCGCCATTGCGATCGGGAACGAAGATGAAGTTCGGCAACGAGCAGAGCCAGACACCGCCGAAGCCGATTTCGATGCCGGAGAGGTTCGAGCCGTTTTCGAGGAACACCGTGCGACTGTCGTGGATGCCATCGCCATCGGTGTCTTCGAGAATCACGACGCGGTCATGGCCCTTGCCATCGGTGGACCAATTGGGATAGCTGAGGCATTCGACCACCCACAGTCGGCCACGGTCGTCGAAGGTCATGGCGATGGGCTGGAAGATGTCGGGTTCACCGGCGAAGAGCGTGGTGTTGAAGCCGGGTGGGGCCTTCATCGCCTTCGCGGCATCCTTCGCCGGGAGCGGCCGGTCCGCGGGTGCCTCGGCACCGCGATGAATGTTCGCATGCAGCAGCACGGCTAGCATCGCGCAGAAGAGTGGCAAGCGCATGGTGTGGCGTTCTCGGCGGATCAGGAGAGATTGCGTTTGCCGATATGGTACCCAGCATCGCCGTGCGAATCGACGGGCAGTCCCGAAATCCGTTCTTCGTGCTCGGGCTCAGGGTCCAGGAACGCGCGGCCGCGAGAAGGGCCACCATTCATCGGGCAGAAGCCCGGTGATGCGGCGATAGGCCGGGCCGAGCCAGTCTGGCAGCAATCGCGAGAACTCGGAGCCGCGGGTTTCGCCGATGTAGACCTGATCCGAAGACTGGAGCAACACGTTGGTGGAGGCATCGCCATCAATCAGAACGGCCGGCACATCCACGGGAAACACTTCAGGCCGCTTCCCGGCAGCAACGTTCGGCCGAACCACGTACACCTGGTTGAGCTTCGATCCGGGTGGCAAGCCCCCCACACGCTTCAGGCAGTCGATAACAGGTTCGGGCCCCTGATACGGAATTGGTCGGCAGCGGCCGCGGATGGGGCCATGCACGTAAATCTGGGAAGAACGCAGAGCGGCCAGTGACACATGCACACGTTCGGGGGAGAGGCCCGCCAGACGGGCGAGTTCGTTACGCGCTTCGAGCGTGGTGAAGCCTTCGACACGCGGGCTGCCCGGAGTTTCGAGCGGCAAGCGGCCATCGACTCCCACCGAGGCAATCGCATCCCATTCGGGAACATCATCGAAGGTTACTTCGATCACATCGGCGCATCCCAGCCGATAAGCGGCATCGGGAGCCGGCAGGTCTGCCGCACGGTTCGCATCCGGTGGAGAGGGGCAGGTGCGATGCAGGAACTTCGCGTTCGAGCAACCCCCCGAGAAGAGCACTGTGGCCAGCAACGCGCACGCGATGGCTTGGCCGGTGTGAGCCGGTCGGTTCACGGTCCGGGGGCATGCGTCGTGCTTATCCACATCACTGGTATCGGCCGCAGAACCGGCACAACTTGAATCAAAGCGGTTCAAGTTTTTCGTTCGCGCTTCATCACGTCGGTATAGATGCGGCGAATGCTTCCCGTCACCTGGTGAAGTTCACTCAGGAACTGCTCCGCGGGACTGGCATCCGGTGCAGGCTCGAAATTCAGCCTTCGTGCCAGCTTCGCCAGGTCATGTGGATCATCGGGGAGGTCCGTCAAGGGTCGATCGGTAACCACACGCAGGCGGGCCTCCACGAGACGCAGGAACGAGTAGCCACCTTGCAGGGTTTCGACATCGGCGAGGGTAAGCAACCCGGCAAGCTTCAGAGCCTCGAGTGCGTCCCAGACATTCGTGAGCCGCAGGGCGGGGTGTTCGCCGCCGTATTTCAGGAGCAGGAGTTGCACGAGAAACTCGACATCGACGATGCCACCCGGGCCGCGTTTCAGGCTGCGGGGTGGGGCCTTTGCTTCGAGCTTCGCACGCATCTCCGTGATCTCATCGACCAACCGCGGCGTCCATTCTTGTGAATGCATCGCCTGGTGAGCGGCTGCCAGCACACGACCGGCGAAGTTCGCGTCGCCACGCACCACGCGTGCACGTGTCAGTGTCTGGCGTTCCCACAACTGGGCTGCGTCCGAAGCGAAGTAGCGTTCGAACTCACCGAGTGGGAGCACGAGACTCCCCGATTTGCCTGTGGGCCGCAGACGCATATCCACGGCGTAGAGCCGCCCCATCGGGCCGCTGCGGCTCATGGCCTTGATGACGCGCTGGGCCAGTTCCGTGAAGTAGTAAGAATGTGGCGATGCTTCCTGCCCGCCCACGGTCAGTCCTTCCGCTTCATAGACCAGGAGCAGATCGAGGTCGCTGTGATAACTGATCTCACGGCCGCCGAGCTTGCCCAGGCCGAGCAGCGAGTAAGCACATTGCGGCATGCCATAGCGTTCGCGGATCTCGGGTTCGACAAGCTCGATCACCTGGTTGAGCAGCGTGTCGGCCACGTCCGAGAGTGCTGCGGTCGTGGCACGAATGTCCGCCTTGCCGAGCAAGTCGCTCACGCCGATTCGCAAGAATTCCTTGTCCTGGAAGCTGTGGAGAATCGGTTCCGTGTCGCTGGCACCGCGGCACAACTCGGCCAACTCGCTCCGCAACTCCTCGGCAGATCGCAGTTGATTGAGCACCAGTGAATCAAGGAGTTCATCAATCATGCCGGGATTGTTGATGAGCAAACCGGAAAGGAAGGGACTGCCCGCACAGAGTTCGACGTAGAGTTTCAGGCTTGGCAAATTCACACTGAAGAGTTCCCACAGCACCGCCTTCGCTCCCAGCGAAGCCGAGACGCGCTCCAGGTTGGTGAGTGCCTCATCCGGGTCCGGAGTGTCCGCAACCGCCTGAAGAAGTTGTGGGGCAATGCTCGCCAGGAAATGCCGGCAACGACGCGCCGAGAGAAACGGCACGGCTTCCCGGGCGAGTTGTTGCAGATTCTGGTAAGCCTTCTGAGGTTCATGAAACGGGTACCGCCCCAGCACCGCCTGGATGGTCTCAGCTGTGGGATCCGGGTCCAGCATGAGATCGGACTCCGGCTCGGCACGGCCATCGGAGTCGGCGAACGTCTGATGGAGCAAGTGATCCAGGATCGTGCGATCGATGGCCGTTTTATCGTGCAGATCCTTCAGGAACTGGTCGAGCGGATCGATGAGCAGGTCACGCGTGTCAAGCGCAACCATCTCGGACTCATCCAGCGGTGAGCGCCGTTGCGGAGCAAGCGGAGCAGGACCCGCCATTCCCGCCTCAAGCTCCGCGGGCGCACTCCGCATACCACGTTCCGCAATCCGCACCTCTTCAGAATTCCGCAGCTCCCAGGAATAGCCCATGCGTAATGCGAGCTTTCGTTGTTCATCCGGGCTGGAAGGGAGTTTGTGAGTCTGCAGATCGAAAAGGAGTTGCAGCCGGTGTTCGGTGTTGCGCAGAAAACGGTACGCGTTGGCAAGGATGTACGTCTCCTGGGCGGTGAGGCAGCCGGCGATTTCGAGCGCTTCGAGGGCGAGCAAGGTGTTGCGTTGCCGCACCGCGGGGAGATCGCCTCCATTAAGCAGTTGCAGGAACTGAACCGCGTATTCGATGTCGCGGATGCCGCCACGGCCGGTTTTGACATCAGTGTCGTCGGCTCGCTCCGCGGCACGGTGCTCCATTTGCCGTTTGAGTGCTTTCACCTCATTGATCTCGGCGAAGCTGAAGTACTTGCGGTAGACGAAGGGCTCGATGGCATCGAGGAACTCGCGGGCCAGTTCCGCGTTGCCGGCAACGTGCCGCAGCTTGATGAGGGCTTGCCGTTCCCAGGTCCGGCCCATCGTATCATAATAACTGAGCGTGCTGGCCAGGGAGCGGGCGAGCGGTCCTCGCTGCCCCTCTGGCCGCAACCGCAGATCGATGCGGTACGCCGAACCGCGGTCCGTTGGTGCGGAGAGGAGACGGACCAGTTCCTGAATGATGCGAGTGTAACACTCGCCATTGGTGATGCCCGTGCGGCGACCCGTGGCTTCGCCATCATGGTCGTAGACGAACATGAGGTCGATGTCGCTGGAGTAATTCAACTCGTCGCCGCCAAGTTTGCCGAAGGCGAGGGCGGTCAAGCGGGCCGGTTGCCCATCCGGGCTGGTGGGTGTGCCGAAGCGATTGTTGATGGTGCGAGTCGCGGTCTGCAGTGCCACCTGGAGCGAAGCGTCGGCAAGGCGGGCGAGTTCGCGCGTCACCTCTTCAAGCGGTCGATCGCGGATCAGGTCGTTGACGCCGATGCGAAGAATGTTGCGAACACGGAATCGGCGGAAGACACGCAGCACGCTGGTGTCATCCGTTGCTGAATCGACCTCGGCTTGCAGATCTGCGACAAGCTCGGCGGTGGAAGGATTGCGGCGAGGCGGATTGCGAATCGCTTCGAGAAGCTCGGGATAGGTGGTGAGCGAGTCCGCGAAGAACTGCGAGGTCGCAAGCAGATTCAGCACGGCTTCAATGCCGCGGCCGCGTGATTCGAGCAGTGCAGGCAATTGCTCCCGTGCCGCGGGCTGGGCGAGCACACGCTCCAGATTATTGAGCGACATATCCGGGTCAGCGGTGCGCGGGATGAACCGGCCGAGCGATGCTACAAGCTCGTCAAATAACGCGGAATCGACTTGAGTACGAATGGCCATCAGGTTGCGCCGCCCACGCTCGGGCTCGCGCAACGCCTTCAGAACAGCCTCATCGAAACTCGCCATGCGGACATGATAGCGGAAGCGTTCACACCAGCGGAAGCGAGACACGCGAAGGTGTGCCTGGTGGCTCACGCATCACGTCGACTCCGGTCACTTCCGCTGTCAGGACCTCCCCATAGAGCGTGAAGGGACTCGCATCATCGACATGCACTTGCACCGTTTCGCCGATCAGGCGGTCGGTGCCCTCGAAGACGACGATGTGGTCGGCCATGCTGCGGCCGATGAGTTGCTTCACGGGAGTGTTGGTGCGTTCGCCGCGCTTGCTTGGCCCCTCCACGAGCACCTGCACGGTGGTGCCAATCTGCAGGCGGTGGTCCGCGAGGCTGTTCGCGTTCTGCACCGCGAGCAGGTCGTTATTGCGGCGCTTCTTCACGAGGTCGGGGATGTCGTCCGGGTAGCGGTCTGCGGCCTTGGTGCCGGGGCGTTCGCTGTACTTGAAGATGAAGGAGTTCTTGAAGCGCGATTCGCGCACAAGGTCCATCGTCTTGTCGAAGCTGGCATCGCTCTCGCCGCAGAAGCCCACGATGAAATCGGACGTGACGGAAACGCCCGGCACCTTCTCGCGGCAGCGGGCGAGCATCTCGCGGTATTCAGCCACGGTGTAGAGACGCTTCATGCGTTTCAACACCTCATCGCAACCGGACTGCACCGGCACGTGCAGATACTTCATCACCTTCGGCAGTTCGCGCACGGCGTCGAGCAGATCGTCACTCATGTCCTTGGGAAAGTTGGTGACGAACTTGATGCGTTCGAGGTCGGGTGTCTCGTGCATCGCGGCGAGCAGGTCGCTGAGTCGCGCGCGGCGGCCATCGCCATACTGGTAGGCGTAAGAGTTCACGGTCTGCCCCAGCAGTGTGACTTCCTTGCAGCCCTGCTCCACGAGTTGCCGGACTTCGGCGAGGATGTGTTCGGGCGGTCGGCTCTGCTCCGGGCCGCGCGTGCTCGGCACCACGCAATACGTGCAGAACTTATCGCAGCCGATCTGAATGCGGACGAAGGCCTGAAACGCCGTGGGCCGCATCGCGGGTTCGCGGGCAGGATCGTAGCTCACGAAACTCGCTTCGACTTCGTGCCGACCCGCATCGGTGCGGCCGAGGCTCAGTGCGAACTGCGGTTGGCGTGTCTCCTTCACGCGGTCGACAAGTGCGGGCACCTGTGCGAGTTGCCCGGTGCCCACGACCATATCCACGTACGGAGCACGCTTGCGGATCAGTTCCTGGTCCTTCTGGGCCATGCAGCCGAGCACACCAATGACGATTTCGGGGTTTTGCTTTTTGAGTTCGCGCACGCGACCCAGCGAGGAGTATGTCTTCTCTTCCGCATGTTCGCGTACGGAGCAGGTGTTGAACAGGAGCACCTCGGCATCGGCCGGGTTGTCCGTGAGTGTGTAGCTGTTTTTACGAAGGGCCCCGATGACCAGCTCACTATCGAGCACGTTCATCTGGCAGCCGACTGTTTCGATGTAGACCTTCTTGAGCATGATCGGGGAATCCGTTGTAAAGACGGTGCCGAATGGGGAAACGGTTATTGTAAGCGAGAATGACATGGGCGGCTTGAAGAGACCGGTCAGTGCTGCCTCAACTTGCGTAGGTCAGCCTTGCCAGGCTGACTTTATTCTGCTTTTTCTGCGGAGTGTCAGCCTGGAAAGGCTGACCTACGATGCAAACTGAGAAACGACCGACCGGCCACGGTGTACGAGAAGCCACCAGGGGCTGACCCTGGCGTGGTCCGTGTTCGCAAAAGCTGGTTTGGCTCAGAAGCGGTAGCGGGTTTCGAAGCGCATTTGCTCGCGGGCCCAGTACTTGCCCGTGGCACCGAACATGCCGGCGGCTCCGATGTCGAAGCGGTCGCAGAAGAAGAGCCGCATGCCGCCGCCGAGTGAGATCGCCGTCTGGCCGCTGAGTTTCTGCAGCGGGCCGTTCACTGCGTCCGTGAAAGCTCCGTCCTGCCAGTTGATGCCGTTCAGTTCGAACGTGCCGATCAGCTTAACGTCCTTCACGGGCTGCCAGAGGATGTGGTTCAGGCTGAAGTTGAAGCGGAGGAAGGCACCCTGGTAGTCGCTGTCGCCGCCGAGCGGAATCCACTCGCTGACCTGGGCGACTGCATACGTGGCCTGGCTGAGGCGGATGCCGGCGATGAGCCCGGGTTCGAGCGACATGTGGCCCACGCCGAGCCCCTTGCTCGTGCTGCCGCTGGGGATGTACGTCTTCATCTGGAACGAGAAGATGAACAGTTCGCAGTCATAGAGAATATTCTTGGCGTTCACCTGCACGTCGCCGAAACCCGCCGCGGATTCCGTGAACGGCGTCGGGTTCACAGATCGGTACGGCGTGATAATGGTGACAGACGCGGGACCGGCCGCGGCCTCGGCCTGGATCGAGAGTACGTGCGCGTCGAGATACGGCGTGCCGCGGGCGGGTGAGTTCGGCTTCGGTCCCTTGCCCGTGCCATCGGCGCGAGCCCAGAAGTACTCGCCGCGATCCGGATAGATCAGGTGGTCGGCATAGTCCCAGCGGACGCGTGACTGCGTGACGGGCCGCGGGGCATCCGTGAAGAAGGCCGCATCCGCGATCGGTTCCCAGTGCGGCTGGTAGCACGGGTCCGGGCAGCAGATGCACTGATAAACCAGCCCCACGAAGCGGCCCACGGGTGTGACCGCCGGGAACGGTTCGCACTTGCCGCCGCCGCCC
>JBGSZR010000158.1:0-77966 GCA_041750275.1 Gemmataceae bacterium | reverse complement strand
CGAAGGCTTGATGCGCAGCCGACGGGGACCGAAGAAACCACCCGCGCAGAAGCCCGTGTACGACAAGAAGCACAAACATTACTCAACGGCCCGATTGCTACAAGAGTTGCATCAAAAGAGCTGATGTTGAGAGGGCTGGCTATTATACCCAATCATTGCCTCGAACGGAGCCGTTTCATGGCGTTTTGGCTCTTCAAACAGGAACCGGATTGTTATTCGTTCGCCGATCTGCAGCGCGAGGGCAGCACCACCTGGGATGGTGTGACCAACGCCCTGGCCCTCAAGCATCTGCGCAGCGTGAAGAAGGGCGACAAGGTGCTCTTCTATCACACCGGTGATGAGAAGGCGGTGGTGGGTCTCATGGAAGTGACGGCTGGCCCCGAACCTGTTGCGGGTGACGACACCGGCAAGCTGGTCGCCGTGACGGTGAAGCCGGGCAAGGCGTTGAAGCACCCCGTGACGCTCGCTGCGATCAAGGCGGACCCCGCCTTCGGCGAGTGGGATCTCGTCCGCAACTCACGTCTTTCCGTGATGCCCGTGACCGCGGAATTGTGGAAACGCATCGAGGCGATGAGCAAGCAGGTTTAAGGCAAGATAAACAGCGAACCCCCGGGTGAAAGTCCCCGGGGGTTCTTCTTTGGGTAGCCGGCTTAACGGACCACCCGTTATGCGGCCGTTAGACCAGCCGGCCCTCAAAATCCTGGTAACATAAACTACTTGGCACAGGACCACCCCCTTTCAGGAAGCCACGCCTCGGATCTCGGCTTACCAGAGCACGCGATCCCGAGGCCCATTAGTCCGTCGCACCACGGTCGTGCGACCCGTCGAGCCAACTGCATCATACGCGCTGGCAAGCCCCCCTACAGCGAGAAAGTGCCAAAAACACGACGCTGGAATCAATCTGCAACTGTCAGTTCCGGCAACACCGACAGTCCACTCAAACACCGTCTGTGCGGCAATCATGTCGGAGGGTCGTCGCTCATACGCTGCCCTCATCTCGTGTTTCGCGCTCAAACACCGTCTGTGCGGCAATCATGTCGGAGGAGCATCGAATGCCCGTGACATCGCCACGCCAGCAACTTCGCTCGTCTGCTCGGGACTTCATGCCGCATTCCGCATTGCGGCATCAGCAACTTCCCGACTAAATATCAGACCAGAAAGTGCCCCCGGCACCCGAAGGCTGGTCGGTCGTGTCAACGCTGCCGACAATGAAACGTTAGCCATGCTGTGGTGGCATCGTCCTTCCCTCAGCCCTCATTCACTGGAACTTGCCATGTGGACATCGCTTGCACTTGCCGCTCTGGCCTTCGCTCCCGCCCAGCCGCCGGCGGGTGCGCTGCAACTCACGAACGTCCGCCTGACGATCGGCGAACTCGGGCCCACACGCCCCACAAACAAACTACTCCCGGGCGACGTGCTCTACGTCGGCTACGACATCGAGGGGTTGCCCATCGACCCCGATGGCACGGCGAAATACACGATTGCCATGGAAGTCATCGATAGCGCGAACAAGATCATCTTCAAGCAGGATCCGCGTGAAATGTCGGACTTCGTGCCCCTCCGCGGCAATCGCATGCCCGCCCGGGCCTTCGTGACCATTGGGCTCGATCAGGAGCCTGGCATGTACTCGTGCAAGGTCACCGTCACCGAACCCAAAAGCAAATCGACAAGCAACATCACGGTCAAGTTCGAGGTGCTCAAAAAGGATTTCGGCATCGTCGCTGTGCTCACAACGTACGATCTGCGGATGGAATTTCCGGCACCCACCAGCGGCACCGTGGGGCAGACGATCTTCATCTGGATGTCGATTGCCAGCTTCGAACGCGATGCGAAGACCAAGCAGCCGAATGTCGAGATCGAATTCACGGTGCTGGATGAGAAGGGGCAGCCAACGCTGGAGAAGCCCGTCAAGCAAGTACAGAACAGTGGCATCGAAGCGGATAAAGGAGCGTTCCGCGTCATTTTTCCGCTGTATATGAATCGCCCCGGCACTTTCACGGTTCGGGTCACGGCAGTGGATAAGGTGGCGAACAAGACGAGCACCTATGAACTCCCCGTGACCGTGATTCCGGCAAAGTGATGGGCCCGCGTGCCGTGCAAGGCGGCACTGCTATCATGGGTGTATCACATACGAGGATGCACCCATGAGCGCGCTCACCGAACGGATTGCCCAGTTCCGCAAGATGGCCACCGAGGACCCGGACAACGAACTCGGGCACTTCCGCCTCGGTCAGTTGCTGATGGACGATAACCAGCCGGCCGAGGCCGCCAAATCCTTCGAGCGCACTCTCGAACTGAGCCCGCAATTCTCCAAGGTCTTCCAGCTGCTCGGCGAATGCCTCATCAAGCAGGGTGAAAAGGACAAGGCCATCGAGGTGCTCACGAAGGGCTGGACGAATGCGGATGAGAAGGGCGACCGCATGCCGAAGGAGGCCATCGAGAAGTTGCTCGTGAGCCTGGATGCTCCGGTGCCAAAACCGCAGGCTGTGCCACAGGACGATGGCCCGGATACGGGCTTCCGCTGTCAGCGGCCTGGCTGCATGGAAGGCAAGCGGGCTCAACCGCTCGTCGTGCCACCCATCGGGGACGAAATCGGTGAACGCATTCAGCAAACCGTCTGCACCGCGTGCTGGAATGTCTGGTTCAAGGACCAGAGCATCAAGGTCATCAACGAACTCCGGCTCGATCTTAGTTCCGAGTTCGGCCAGCAAGAATACGACAAGCACATGCGCGAATTCTTCGGGATCGAAGGCTAATCATGACGGTTGCTCTCACAAATGTGAACCATCCGAGGCCCGTGTCGACGCACTATCTCGTGCAGTTCGGCAAGCCCGGATTCGTGGGCTGCTTTCGCGCTGACGCCGAGCATGAGCGCGGTGAGTGTGTCGTGATCCAGGGGCCGCGTGGCGTCGAATGGGGCACGGTGCTGTGCGAACCCGCGGCTCGCTTCCAGCATCACGAGACTGATGATGGCGTGATCTTGCGATCGCTGACACCTGAGGACCGGCACGCAATCACGCGAGTCGCGGAACGCGGCCAGGCGATTCTCGCTGCCGCGGAAGATAGCACTTTGCCGCTGGCGTTCGTCGATGTGGAAGTCATGCTCGATGGCACGGCCGCCATCCTGCACGCATTGCCCTGGGATGCCTGCGAGGCCGACCCGCTCTTCGCGGAGCTCTCCGATCGCTTTGGCCTCGCCGTGCGCATGCTCGATCTCTCCCGCACATCCACGATGAAGGAGGAGGCCCCCACGAAGGGCTGCGGCAAGCCCGGCTGTGGCTCCGAAGGTGGTGGCTGCTCTTCGTGCAGCAGCGGTGGCTGTTCCACCGGTTCCTGCTCCAGTGGCAAGGTGAAGAATGCCGGCGAACTCACCACGTACTTTGCTGACCTTCGCCAAAAGATGGAAGCCAGCCGCACACCGCTGGTCTGAACCTCCACCATTCTTGACAATTCCTCTCCCATCTCCGAAATTGACCCGGCTCGCCCTGTTCTTTGAGGAGTTCCTGATGCCGAAGTGGAAGCGCCCGGGATGGGCGATGGCGTTCGCGCTGGTGTGTGGGTTCAGCCCCGCCGCCCTCGCCCAGGACAGCGCCAAAGCGATTGCCACCTTGAAAGCCGTGAGCCGCGAGGGAGCAGGCAATGAAGCGGCCGGAGAAGCGTGGAAGTCGCTGGTGAAGCAAGGCGGAGTTGCACTTTCCCCGGCGCTGGCCGCCATTGATGATGCCAACCCCACGGCGGCGAACTGGCTTCGCACGGCGGTCGGGGCCATTGCCGAGCGCGAACGCGAATCGGGAGCGAAACTCCCCGCCGACAAGCTCGAAGCATTCGCCAGGGACACCCAGTTCGCGCCCAGCGCCCGCCGAATTGCGTACGAACTCCTCATTGCTCAGGAGCCGCAGGCCGCCGAACGATTGCTGCCCGGTTTCCTGAACGATCCGAGCCCGGACCTGCGCCGCGATGCCGTGGCCAGCGAACTGGCGAAGCTTGAGAAAGCCGCCGGCCCTACCATTCAACCGCAACTGGAAAAGCTCCTCGCTCTTGCCCGCGACAAGGATCAGGTCGAACTCATCGCCAAGAAACTCGAGGATGATTACAAGGCGAAGGTCAGCATCACCGAGAACTTCGGCTTCCTCACACGCTGGCACCTCGTCGGGCCATTCGATTCCGCCAAGGGGAAGGCTTTGACGCTGTCGCACCCACCCGAAAAGGCGATGGGGATCGCAGGCAAGTTCCAGGGGAAGGGCGGAGCGGAGGTGGTGTGGAAGCCCGCGTTCACCACGGACCGCTACGGCTTCGTCGATCTCAACAAGCTCGTGAACAAGGAGAAGGATGCCGCGGTTTACGCTCTCGCCATCGTCGAGGCACCCGCAGCCCTGTCGTGCGAAATTCGCGTCGGCACGCCCAACACCATCCAGATCTTTCTCAACGGCGAAAAGCTCTTCGAACGCGAGGAATACCACCACGGTTCCGGCATGGACCTCAACATTGGCAAGGGCCACCTGAAGGCCGGGCCGAATGTGATCGTGCTCAAGGTGTGTCAGAACAACCAGAGCGAATCGTGGGCCCAGGACTGGAAATTCCAGCTGCGCCTCTGCGATTCCACCGGCGGCAAGCTCCCCGGTGTCAAGCAACTGATCCCGAATGAGAAGGGCTTCGAGCCCGTCGTCATCGGTTCCATCCCGAGCACGGAGGAGAAGAAATGAATCGCGCGATCCTTTCAGTGGCCCTCGCCCTGGCGTTTGCACTCCCGCTATCGGCCGCGGACTGGGCCCAGTTCAAGGGGCCGAATGCGGTGGGTGTGTCCGGTGAGAAGAACCTGCCCACGGAGTGGAGCAAGGAGAAGAACATCGCCTGGCGGGCCGACCTGCCGGCCCGCGGCGTCTCCTCGCCCGTCGTGGTGGGGGATCGGGTGTATGTCACCTGCAGTTCCGGCATTCGCGATGATCGGCTGCACGTGCTTTGCTTCGATGTGAAGACGGGCAAGCCACTCTGGCACCGCCAACTGGCAGCCACCGGCGGCACAGCCTGCCATCCGAAGACCTGCATGGCCGCACCCACGCCTGTCGCTGATGCCAGCGGGGTCTATGCCCTCTTCGCCACCGGCGACCTCGCGGCCTTCGACAGCGATGGCACGCTCCGCTGGTATCGTTCCCTCACCGGCGATTATCCCTCCATCACCAACCAGGTGGGCATGGCTTCTTCCCCCATCCTCGTGGGCGATAAGCTCATCGTGCCGATGGACAACGCCGGCGAATCGTTCCTGGCCGCCGTCGAGACGAAGCACGGCAAGAACGTCTGGAAGACGGCTCGGGCCAAGGAGATTAACTGGGTCACGCCGTTCGTTCGCACGGTGCAGGAGAAGCCGGAAGTGCTCTTCGCCGGGCCCGATGGCCTCACCGCCTACGACGCCGAGAGCGGCTCCGTGAACTGGACTTACAAGGAAGGTAGCGGTTCAATCCCCACTGGCGTTCTGGCCGGCGACACACTCTACCTGCCCATCAGCGGCGTCACGGCCGTGAAACTCGGCGAGAAGGGCGTCGAAGGTAAACCCACCTGGAACACCAAGGACGTCTCGCCCGGCATGTCGTCACCACTCATCTACATGGACAAGGTCTATGCCTCGAACGGCACCGGCTTCCTGTCCTGCGGCGATGCCAGGACGGGCAAGCTCCACTACAAGGAACGCGTGAAAGGGGCCTTCTCCGCTTCGCCTATTGCCGGTGATGGCAAGGTCTATTGCCTCAACGAAACCGGTGCCACCACCGTGCTCGATGCCACCACGGATATGTTCGACGTGCTCGCCACCAACGACCTCGGCGAGGAATCGCTCGGCACCCCCGCCATCGCCAACGGCCACATCTTCATCCGCACGAGCAAAGCGCTGTACTGCATTGGCAAGTGAGGCCGGCAGTCGGTGCTCGCATATCGACCTGGCCCGATGTCGACTCGCACCCTTCCCGGTGTCGGCATCGGGTTGTTTCATCCACAGCTTGCCCGGTGCGATCCGCCCGATGCCTCACTTCTCCACCCAGACCCGGCGAAGGTAAACGGTACGCGACTCGGTCGGTTTGATCAGGAAGAGTTGCACGAACCAAATTTGTGATAGATCCAGCGCCTGGGGCTGTGAGAACGATGCGGCCGCGTGCAAATCGACACGTAGCGTTTGTTCGCCTGCCAGGAGTCGCCGGCCGGTCTGGTAGTGGGTGGTGTGCCCGGCGTCTTCCGGTCCGCCACGAATCGAGACGACGAGGTCGAGCGATTCGCTCGTGGATGTGATGTCGAAGCAGATCCAGCGGTACTCGCTCAGATCGTGAACGATGGGTGATAAGAGGACGGAGGGGTAAGGTTCAGTGCCGGGGTGGAAGGTCATGCGGGCGGACGCATGGCCAGCCGGGTCCGTCCTGCGTTCGGTCTCGGCCTGCTGCCCGTGCCAGCGGCGCATCTCGCTGTCCGACTCAAACCCGGCAAGCGTCGGGAATTGCTCGTAGCCCTTGGCCGCGTCAAGAATAACTGGCCCCATTCGCACCAGGGGCCATGTCACGCACATAAGTGCGAGCACAATTCCTGGCGCGATACGTCTGATCTTGCTTGGCGGCCTGAAGGCCACAAACAAGAAGCCGGTGGCACCCGCAGCGAGCGAGCCATTGGCGAAGTCAAGCCAGCTGGCCGTCCGGCCTACGAAGTGCTGGGCGACTTCCGCGCTCCCGGCGAGCGCGACCACCAGGAGCACAGGAACAACAAGCCTCGGCTTCAGCCACCAGCAGAAGAGGCACGTGAGCCCGGCGAAGAGTGGCAGGTGCCCGAGATCGAGCAGCGAGGCCCGCCAGCCGATCGACCACGCGAAGGGCAACGGCATCAATAGCAAACCCACTGCGAAGGAAAGCGTGAGAAGTGCCAGAATCGAACGCGGCCGCATTCTTGCACCAAAGAAGAAGGCCCACCCGAACGCGGATGGGCCTTCCTGATTCTATGGCACATGCAGATCCGGGAAACGAAGCCCGCGGCGAGAATACGCTTCGAGTCGCGAATGCTCCACTCCGCGTTCCCAATACCGCATGACTCCGTTAGCGGCTCACGACCTTGTAGTCGTAGCTGTCCTTGTCGCCGAGGCTGACCTTCTTGTGGAAGGTGGCCTGACCGGTGCCAGCGCCGACGTACAGATACCAGTCGCCAGCGGGAAGCTGGGCGTCGAACTCGCCGAAGTCATTGGCGGTGATGTACCGCTTATCCTCAGGCCTCGAAACGTTCATGAACACCAGCTTGGCTCGCGGCTGCGGGGTCAGTTGATCCGGCATCACCACCTCACCGCGAACGACCACGGCCGAGGAACGCGAGACGGTCTTCTCCGGGCGAATCCGCGGGCTGCTATTCGAGGTCGAGGGCTTCGCATAGCTCGCCCCGTTCGGACCGGTTGGCAACTGCGTCGGCGGGATATTGTCCGAACCGGTTTGCGGCATCACGGTCGGCGGATTCTCGCGAATCTGCTCCACCGAGGGGCTGCCACCCGATGGAGGCAAAGCGCTCACTCCGGTCGGCGGACACGCCGGCGTGGGGGGGTAGTAGTAGCTCACCACCGGTTGCTGCACCGTCACCTGCTTCAGCGTGGTGACGGGCACCATCGCACAGCGCTGCACGTAGCTCGTGACCGAATTACACTTCGAACGCAACTGGTACGACGTTGTCGGCGTGCACACTTTCTGTGGGCAACCCGTGCAGGGGTCGTAGTAGGTGGTGTACTTGTACTCGGTCACAGGCTCGTAGTAGTAGCTCGTCACATTCTTCTTGACGGGCTCGTAGTAGCTGTAACGCTGGTACTCGGTTACGGGTTGATAGTAGCAGCGCTGCACATAACTGATGCGCATTTCCGGTTGTGGGCAGGGCTGGGGGCAAGCTTGCGGGGCCGGCTGATAGTAGCTGGCACGCCCCTTGTTGCAGTCGTTGCAGCAGACCTGGAACACATTGTCCCAGGCGGCGCTCGCCGTTTCGGTGGTGCCCGGCACAACGCCCAAAGTCAGGACGAGGGCCGCGGCCAGGCGCGGTAAGAATCGCATCGTGGTCGGTCTCCCATGGTGTCGGGTCCGTTCGGCATCACCCGGCCAGAACGTCGTCACTCTTAACCCTAATCCGCTGAGATGGCACCACAATCAAAATCCGACCACCGGAGAGGTGGAAAATGCGGCAGCAACCGTCACAAGCGGTAGAGTCGGTGCATTTGACACCAATTCGCCAGCTTCCGCGGAGTCTGGGGTATTTGGGGGAAGGCAAACTGGAATTGTAAAAAAGAAGCAGTGCCCAGAATCCGGACACCGCTGAGTGATTGTCGTGAATTTCGGCCACATCAGGCTGCAGCTTGCAGTGCTTTGAGGGCTGCGTCGTAGTTCGGCTCGTTCGTCACTTCGGAAACGTACTCGACATAGGTGACGGTGCCGGTCTTGTCGACCACGAAGACGGCGCGGGCCAGCAACGGCAGCGGCAGCCCCTCGATGAGCACACCCCAGCTTTCGCCGAAGGAGTGGTTGTGCACATCGGAAAGTGTCGTCATGCTCGAGACGCCGTTGTCGGTACAGAAGCGTTTCTGAGCGAAGGGGAGATCGAGGCTCACGGTGTATGCGGCGGCCTTGTCGCCAAGTCCCTTGAGGCCATCTTCGAACTTCTTGGTTTGCGTGCTGCACACGGGCGTATCAAGCGAGGGCACGACGCTGAAGAGTCGAGCCTTCGCCGGGGTGTCGGCCAACGTCACGGCGTCCAGCACCTTGAGAGTCTTGAAGTCCGGGGCCTTGTCGCCGACCTTGATTTCGGGGCCGACCAGGGTCACGGGGCCGCCCTTGAACGTCACTGCACCGGTTCGCTTCGACATGGTTGTTCCTCAGTTCGGGAGACAGTTGGGACGGGGATAAGAGTACGATTGAGAACACAGAAGGCGAGCGCCCCGCCTCAGCAGGCTCTTCACGAGCGATGAGCGACATGGCAGACTACTGATGCTTGACACGATGCAATGGAACTGTCCGCTCCCGCGGATCCGCTCGCCCCTAAGCTGCTTTTCGATCTTCTCGTTTCAGCCACTTCTGGATGCACGCGAGTTCCTCGATCCATTGTTGACCAAAGCGGCGCTGGCCGAAGGCCTCGTAGAGCAAGTCGAAGGTCTCGATCAGGCTGCGAATCTGGTCCGCACGTGTATCGAGGCGGGCACGCGGTTCGGTCACGTCCTCGGGCATGTTCGGCAACTTCGCGCTGCCAATGGCGAGCGTCTCGGCGTGGATGGCGAGTTCGTATTGCTGGTCGTGCCGCACCAACGTGAGCCCGGCCTTTCGCGGCAACTTCCCGCTCTGAATGGCCCGGCGGGCTTCCGGTAAGCGCGTCGGCCCTTCGTGGCTGATCGTCTCATGCCCTGTCTGCCCGCGGGGGCACTCGAGCGTCAGGCTGCGGGCCATCATCACGCTCACCTCGGAATCGTCCGAAAGCGTCAGCGTGTCCGAGACCACATCGGTGTGGTACCAGAGCCAGAGCAGAAATTCGTTCCCCAGGAAATCGCGGCTGCTTTCATCCGCGATCCAGGCCACATCGGCGGGCGTGGAACCCGGCACGAAGGCCGAGGGTGCGGAGTCGTCGACCTGCCGGGTGCGCTGATGCAGTTCCGCGAGCAGATGCGAGCGCTTGCCGGCCGTGATGCAGTCGAGATCGTGGCCGAATGTCTGTTCGAACAGGCTGCACAGACGATCGACCTGTGTGAGCGAGGTGGCTCCGAAGAGCACCTCATTCGTGAGGCGATCCCAGACAACCGGGAAGCATTTTCGCTTGCGATAGCGGCCGTCCTTGGCTTCCGCTTCCAGGCGATCGCGGGCACTCTCCTTGGCCTCGCGTTTCTGGCGTGCGCTGGCAATGCCGCTGGGGTTGTCCTTGATGAGGGCTTTCAACTCGACGGAGTAGTAGGCTCGGAGCAGGTCAGTAGGGATCTTGTCCTCATCGACGCGGAGATCGAAGCGGAGCATGTCGTTGATAATGTTCTTGGCAAGGTCGAACTCGGTATCGAGAATGTGATCGCCACCAGTCCAGCCGGTTTCGACGCCATCCGCAGAGGCAATTCGCTGCCGGCCCGCCTGACGGTCGGCGAGGCGAGCAAGGTGTTCGTCGTCGAAAAGCCGCGGGGCCGGGCCATTGACCTTGAAACGCAGTGCGGTCATGCGGCCTTGGAAAAATCCCATGTGTGAATCCCATCAAATGCAAAAACCCACCCGGCGTGGGGTGGGCTTGCGTGAAGGTGGCCACAGGCTTAGCTGACGAGGACGGCCTCGCTGACTTCACTATCCTTGTGGCGCATCTCTTCGAGAATGATCGGGTGCCACGTCGCGTTGCGTTCGTGGTGGGGCACATAGTTCTCGCGTGCCCAGCGGCGGAGTTGCAGTTCCTCGATGAAATCGACTTCGAGTGAGACGCCACTGCTGTACATGGTTGCACCCTGATCGGTCCGCGGCACAGCCAGCGGGAGAGGGGGAGGCTCTGCCGACCATTCGGCAGTAGAGAAAATATAGGAACCGCACCAGGATCGGCAAGCGAGCGGAACGAATTCACGGGAATTCCAGTGGCAAATTGCCCTTGACACGAGCTGGCGCGATTTGCCGAATTGTGCCGCTTGCCCGGCTTACCACGAATCGAGGGTCCCGATCAGGTCTGCTGCACTTTCGCAGCACGTGCACGGTAGAATCAAGTTCGAGTGGGGAACTGTCATGCCACTGCGAGATCACTTCCGCCCGCCGACATCTCGGGCCGCTTCGTGGGAAACCCTGCATGCCCAGTGGCCTGCGGAGATAGTCCAACAACTCAAAAAGCAGTTGCCGCCCGGTTTCGTGGCGGGGCTCGCGTTGAGATCGATATTGCCACCTTCGATCAGGACGATTCACCACGCTTTGACCCCACGGACCGCGACGGTGGCGTGGCAACGCTTGCGTGGGCACCGGCAGTCCCGAGTGTCGCCGTCGAGACCGAGTTACCGGACGACGATGAATATGAGGTTCACATCGACGATGCCGAACGTGAGCACATGCTCGTCGCGGCCATCGAGATCGTGAGCCCGGCAAACAAGAACCGGGCCGATAAGCGGAACGCCTTCGTCGGCAAATGTGCCGCCCTGCTCCGTGCAGACGTGGTGGTCAGCATCGTGGATCTCGTGACGATCCGACTCGGCAACCTCTACGCCGAGTTGATGGCATTCATCGGGCAGTCGGATCGAACGCTCGGTGTCGAACCTTCCCCGATATCTGCCGCATCGTGCCGGTAGATCCCGCGGGGCGGGCGTGCCATTCTCGAAACGTGGTCGCACACGCTTGCGCTCGGGCAACCGCTGCCGACTCTCCCACTCTGGCTCACCGCAACCCGCTACGTTCCACTCGACCTCGAGCGCAGCTACGAGCAGGCTTGCGACGACCTGAGCATTCCCTGACGAGGTAGTGAGTGCAAGGCAAATGCTTGCTCTCGCGATTCAAAGCTGACGGCAAGCTTTCTCATGTCTCGAATCCAAAGCGAGTGATTCGGTAAATGCGGGCGTGAGCCAGAGTGGAAGCGTGGGCGGAGATCGGTTGCGAAGCGGCACTGGCGTCCACCCTGGCAATTACGGTGCTCAGGCCCTGCCCGCACTCAACTCCGGGAGCCGGCGCAATTTACACGGTCTTTTTCCGAATGCACTCCGGGTGAAGGGAACAACCGGAACGGTTTACCGCTCACCTGATGAAATCCGGCCGCTCTGGTCCCACGGCGGCCTTCTGCCGGTTTAAACTGAAACGAATTGACTCCCATCACTGGAGGGTACGCCATGCGAGCGTTCCTGGCAGCGACGGTACTAATCGGTGCCTTCGGGCTCACGTCCACGAAGGCGGCCCAGCCGGACGAAAAGCAAAAGGACGACACCAAGAAGCCCCTCACGAAGATCGAGGTGCTCGACAGGCGCATTGCGTACGCCACTTTCAACACCGTGCGCTTCGGCATCGCACTGTGGGATCAGAAGAACTACGAGGGCTGCTATCGCCTTTATCAAGGCTTTCTGGTTGGCATCGTCCACAGCCTCGATCACCGCCCGAAGCTCGTGGAGAAGGTCATCGAGCATCTGCGACTGGCCGAGCCGCTCGATCCCGTGAAGGGAGCACTCGAACTGCGAAAGGCGCTGGATGAGATTCAGCGTGAGACGTCCGCCGGGCCCGAAGTCGTGGCGAAGCCACTCTGGGATCGGCTCGGTGGGGAGAAGGCCGTACGGGCCATTGTGAAGGATGCCTTGGTCGAGATGCGCAACGACAAGGACCTGGACTTCACACGCGATGGCAAATACCCGCCACTCAAAGACGAGGACTTCGCCGCCATCGAGCAGGGTCTGGTGGAACTTCTCAGCGAGAACACCGGCGGCCCACTCAAATACATGGGGCCGCGGGTCACGATGCTTGTGATTGGCACAAAGATCACGGAGAAGGAATTCACCGCGATCAACCTGCACTTCTTCAAGGCGATTGCGAAGCAGGACCTCCCCAAGGCGGAAGCCGATGCGCTCATTGCCATCCTTGCGAGGTACAAGGACGTGATCGTCGATAAGTGAGGCGTGCCCAGCCGCAACGATTCAACGCGTCGTCTGTCGCAGCTGGAACATGAAACGCTCGGCATGGCGGTTCCAGGGCCAGCGGCCCACGACCTCGGCCGTGTAACCCAGCATCTTCGCGAGTTTCAGGAAGTGCTCGCGATTCACCACCATTTCGCCACGATGCCCGGCGCCGCGTTCCACGAGCGGCGAGGTGATCGCATCCGCCACGATCGTGCCCGAGGGCTTCAGCAAGCGTCGCGCTTCCGCAAGCAAGAGTGCTGTTTCATCGACAAAGGTGTGAGTGAAGACGCTGAAGAAGATGGCCATATCGAAGGTGCCGTTGGCCGTGAACGGCACATCCGTCATGCCGCCCTGTGCGAATGCGAAGTTGGGTCGGCGGAAGGTGCGATTGCAGAAATCAATCGCCTCCGCCCCAATATCGGTGCCCGCATAGCCGCCTCGATCCGTGAGGTACGGCATCATCACGCTCGCCATCTGGCCGGTGCCGCAGCCAATATCGAGCAAGTGGGAATCGGGTGTTAGCCCACGTTCCACCAGCATCGCCAACCGTTCCTGCGAGGAGCGTTCATATTGCTCTTTCGAGTGGTAGGCCCCGACAACCCACCAGTGATTCTCGGCCAGGTTCGCCGAGCGAAAGACGGCGTGATAGTCGATGTCCGTGCTGCGTGGGCCCACGACGGGAAGCATGGTTCGGAAGTCCGCGAATTCCGGGTTCCGCTCGGCGAAGCCCTGGCCATCCTGCACGAAGTCCAGCGCCAGTGTGAAATCACCGACCACATCCGGTGCGGCGATGGTGGTGCGGAGTTCACACGGCTCACCCGGGTAAAGCGATTGAGGCAGCGACAGCGGAGCGGGCTGACGGTCGAACGCTTCGCCCGTTCTCGTCAGCCAGCGGAGGCTCACGCTGACCGGGTGAGATCCCGTGGCCGGCCAGCCGATGGCGGAGCGATTCTCGAGGCGCAACTTCAGATCAAGGGTGCTGTTCAGTTCGCAGGCAGGTGGTGCGTTCACCCAGGTGATTGCCCCGCGAAGCTGGTCCGGTGGAAGCGATTGCTTCGGCGGGAGTGCGGCCCGTTTCACACCGCGAACCAGTCGCCAGACGGGCGTATTCTTGAGCGAGGAGCGGAGCAAGCCGTTCATCCATGAACCCTCAACGCGAGTTGTGGCAGCCAAGACTATCGCACCAAGAAATGTCAGGTCAAGATCAACGGAGCAGGCTCTCGCTTCTCGAATGGGTGCAACCATTTTCTCTGGGGGTGGCACGCAGACAATCGCGGCGGTTTGCGGGGTATTTCCTTCCGCACTCCGCATTCCGCATTCCGCGATGCAGGACCACATTCCTGCAGATGAATTCAATATCCCGAGGAAATTCGGTTACACCCTCTCGATTCCTTCTCACTCATCGGTCTGGACGTTATCTCATTCTGCGATACGATTCACCATTGACGCGGAACGTCTTGGCCCACCCCGCGGCACGGCTGCCGTTTGGCCGCGCTGAACCTGGGCGGCCCCAACACGTATCTCATGACTGGGCTCCCTTCCGGAGCGCACCGAACGCGGCACTGTGCTGCGTGCGGAGTTCGATTCCTCCGTCCGAACCAGGAGCCGGCGGCCACCGACCGACCGGCGGACACAGATGCTCGACAAACTGCGAAACATTGGGATCATGGCGCACGTGGACGCCGGCAAAACCACCACCACGGAGCGAATCCTCTATTACAGCGGCACCAAGCACAAAATTGGTGATGTCGACAGCGGCGACACCACCACCGACTTCGACCCACTCGAAAAGCAGAAGGGCATCACCATCAACTCCGCCGCCGTCTCGGTGGACTGGGGTGAAAACGAAATCAACATCATCGACACCCCGGGCCACGTGGACTTCACGGCCGAGGTCGAGCGTAGCCTGCGCGTGCTCGATGGCGCGATCGGCGTCTTCTGCGCCGTCGGCGGTGTCGAGGTGCAATCCGAGACCGTGTGGCGGCAAGCCAACAAGTACAAGGTGCCCCGCATCGCGTACGTCAACAAGCTCGACCGCATGGGGGCCGACTTCTGGAATTGCGTCGACCAGATCAAGAACAAGCTGATGGCTGTCCCCGCGGTGGTTACCATCCCCGCCGGCCAGGACTCCGCGTTCGAAGGGCTGATTGACCTCATTCGCATGAAGTTCATCACGCGCGATAACGATGATCCCACACGCCGCAAGTTCTTCATCAACGAGATTCCGGACAAGTACCGCGATGAGGCTGCCAAACGCCGCGAGGAACTGCTGGACACCGTCTCCACGGCCTCTGACGAGTTGACCGAACTCGTGCTCGAAGGAAAGCCCGTGTCCGAGGACATGCTCCTGGATGCGCTCCGCAAGGGGACGCTCGAAGGCCTGTTCACGCCCGTTCACTGCGGCTCCTCGAAGATGTATCAGGGTGTGCAGCAATTGCTGGATCTCGTCGTCGATTGCTTGCCCAGCCCACTCGATCGTCCGCCGGTCGATGGCACGCATCCGAAGACGAAGGACGTGGTCACCCGCAAGCCCGAAGCCAGCGAACCACTCGCGGCCCTGGCCTTCAAGACCGTCGCCGAGCCCACTGGCGACCTGGTCTACATCCGCGTCTACTCCGGCGAACTGAAGCCGGGCGAGAACTATACGAACACCACCAACGGCAAGAAGGAACGCGTCGTTCGCTTCTACCGCATGATGGGTGACAAGCGGCTCGAACGCGAAAAGGCCGGCCCGGGCGACATCGTCGCCGCCATCGGCCTCAAGGACACCTTCACCGGTGCCACGCTGTGCGATCCGGATAACCCCGTCGCACTCGAAGCGATCACCTTCCCGAAGCCGGTGGTCTCCAGTGCTCTCTCGTTCGCCAAGACGCTGGACAGCGGCAAGGTGGGGGAAGCGCTCGGTCGGCTCGTCCGCGACGATCCTACTTTGAAGCAGCACACGGATGAAGAGACCAAGGAAACGATTCTCTCAGGCATGGGTGAATTGCACCTGGAAGTGAGCATGGAGAAGCTCCGCCGGGCACTGAACATCCCGCAATCGGACCCGGCCATTATGCTCGGCAAGCCGCGCGTGGCCTACCGGCAATCGTTCACGCGAGCCGTCGACCTGGAATACCAGTTCAAGAAGCAGACCGGTGGCCGTGGTAAGTACGCCGTGATCAATGTGCGTTACAAGCCGCTGACGCCCGAACAGGTCGAGGCGAAGATCAAGGAGATCGAGGAACTCAAGGATCCCAAGATCAAGCCGGACCCGAACAACGTCTACTTCACGAACGCGGTGACCCAGGGCACGGTGCCGAAGGAATACATTCCGAGCGTCGAGGACGGCCTCCGCGAAGGGGCCAAGAAGGGGTACAAGTACCCATTCCCGTTCGTCGATCTCGAATTCGAACTGCACTTCGGCAAGTACCACGATGTGGACTCGTCGCAGGACGCGTTCTACCTGTGTGCACTGGAAGCATTCCGCGACGCGGAGGGCCGGGCCGGCATCACGCTGCTCGAGCCGATCATGAAGGTCGTGGTCGTGTGCCCGAAGCAGTATCAGGGCTCGATCTCGGGCGACATCAACCGTCGCCGCGGCTTGATCGAGGAAACGTCCGAGGACAAGGGCGTGGCCCAGGTGATGGCGAAGATTCCGCTGGCGAATCTCTTCGGCTACACCAACGACCTGCGCTCCGCGACGGCCGGCACCGCCAGTTTCTCGATGGAGTTCAGCCACTACGCCGCCGTCCGCGAAGAACTCGCCGACCTGCCGAAGAAGGACGAGAAGAAGAAGTAATACCCAGCAGATAGCCTCGGGGTTTCCCGGAGTGTTACAGGAACCAGGAGCGGAAACGCTCCTGGTTTTTTCGTGCACCTTCGTCGGGGTAAACTCCATGGAAGAGTTCGACCGATCGAGGCCCTTTCCACTCAGTTCCGGCCGAGGTACATACCCGGCGTCGTGTCCGAGCCGCCTGGCCGACTCGTTGGCAGTGGTTCGTTTGGAAATGAAGGTGATTGGGTTCGATCCGCAGACACGGAGGATGAATCAGTGGACAAGGTCACACGCGACCGGCCCGTCGTTGATGAACTCGTCGCAGTCGGTATTTCCAAGAAAGATATTGTGCTGGATGAGAAGCCGGTGGATGTGCGGCCCTTCATGGGGTTTGGGGTGGGTTGAGTCCGATCGGTCGATAGGGCCCGTTACTGCTAAGTCTTGCAAACGCACTTCACTTCGCCTAAACTAACAGAGGAAATTAGCCATGCCTTCCATTTGAGATTTGGGTCATCGTAATGTTATCCCGCCTGAGTTTGATTGGTTGTGCACTCCTGCTGCTGACACAGGCGGGTTGTTCCTCGTCGGGGCCGCCAAAGTTCGAGGGGTTGCCGGTGCGGGTGGTGTGCACCACCACCATTGTCGCCGATGTGGTGAAGCGCGTGGGTGGTGATCGCGTCCTCGTTGATATGCTCATGGGGCCGGGCATCGACCCACACAACTACAAGCCCTTGCCCTCTGATCGGGCCCGCCTCGAAGGTGCCCATCTCGTCTTCTTTAATGGCTTGCACCTTGAAGGCAAAATGGTGGACCTCCTCGAGAAGAGCGAGGGCCGCTATCGCGCATTCGCTGTGACCCGTACGATTGATCCCGCTCTGCTTCGCAGTGCCGAGATCGATGGCGGCCATCACGATCCACACGTCTGGTTCGATGTGAAGCTCTGGTCGCAAACGATAGGGGTGGTCCGCGATGAACTCAGCGCACTCGATCCGGAGGGTGCCGCATACTACCAGCAAAACGCAGCCGCGTACCTGGCAGAGCTGGAGGCACTCGATGCCGAAGTGCGATCGCTGCTGAACACCATCCCCAAGGAGAAGCGCATCCTGGTGACCTCACACGATGCCTTCGGCTACTTTGGCCGGGCCTATGACTTCGATGTTCGCGGATTGCAGGGTGTGAGCACGGCCAGTGAGACTGGAACGAAGGGCCGACAGGAACTGGCGGCGTTCCTGGGCACGCACAAGGTGCCCGCGGTGTTCACCGAAACATCCGTGCCCTCGGATGGGCTCAAGGCCGTGCTTGACACGGTGCAAGCGGACCACGGCCACAGCATCAAGTTGATCGGCGGTGAGCAGGCTCTTTACTCCGACGCTCTCGGTGAAGCGAACTCCGCCGGCGGCACCTACCGTGGCATGATCCTGCACAACGCCAACGTGATCGTCGACGCACTGACCAAGTAAGCGAAGGAGAGCAGCGGTGGAAGTGGTGAAAGCCAGGCCAGGTGTGATGGGGTTCGGCAGTGGTGCCGTTCGCGCAGCCGTGCCCGCTGCCATCGAGGTGCACGACCTCACGGTGGCTTACAGCGAGAAGCCCGTTCTGTGGGATATCGATCTGACGGTGCCACCCGGTGTGCTGATGGCCGTGGTCGGGCCCAATGGTGCCGGCAAAACCACGCTGATCAAGTCCATGCTCGGTTTGGTGAAGCCCGTTTCGGGCGCTGTGCTCGTGAACGGGTTGCCTTATCGTGCCCGAGCGCAAGCCGTCGCCTATGTGCCGCAACGTGGCAGTGTCGACTGGGACTTCCCCACCACGGTGAATGATGTGGTGCTCATGGGCACCTATGGCCGGCTCGGCTGGTTCCGCCGACCGGGTCGACGCGAGCAGGCGGCCGCCACCGATGCCATCCACCGCGTGGGAATGGATGCGTTCGCACACCGGCAAATTAACCAGCTTTCCGGCGGTCAGCAGCAGCGGGCCTTCCTGGCACGTGCACTCGTGCAGGACGCACCGGTGTACCTCATGGATGAGCCATTTCAAGGCGTCGATGCCGTCACCGAACGGGCCATCGTCGAAGTGCTCCGCGAACTCCGCGACCGCGGGCGAACCGTGCTCGTCGTGCATCACGACTTGCAATCGGTTCCCGAATACTTCGACTGGGTGACGATTCTAAATGTGCGCATGATTGCCAGCGGCCCCGTGGAGAGCACGTTCACACCCGAGAATCTTCGCCTGGCTTATGGTGCGAAGGTCGCCGAGGCGCTGGCCCACGGCGATTGAACCCCAACTCAGCCGAAGCGGCCCGTGATGTAGTCTTCGGTTTGCTTCTGATGGGGCTTGTTGAAAAGCTGGCGGGTGGGGCCCGATTCGATGAGACGACCTTCGTAGAAGAAAGCCGTGGTGTCCGAGACGCGGGCGGCCTGCTGCATGTTGTGCGTCACGATGGCGATGGTGTAGTCTCGTTTCAGTTCGCCGATCAGGTCCTCGATGGCCTGCGTGGAACGCGGATCGAGTGCGCTGGCCGGCTCATCCATGAGGATCACTTCGGGATCAGTGGCGAGAGCCCGGGCGATGCACAGGCGTTGCTGTTGCCCCCCGGAAAGTTCCAGGGCACTGCCGTGCAAGCGATCCTTCACTTCTTCCCACAAAGCCGCCTGCTGAAGGCAACGCTCGACAAGATAATCGAGCCGACGACGATCGCGCTCGCCTGCCACACGTGGACCGAACACCACATTCTCATAGATCGACTTGGGGAACGGATTGGACTTCTGGAACACCATGCCCACGCGCTGGCGTAAACTCACGGGATCCGCGTTGCGTGTGTAGATGTCCGCACCATCGAGCTTCACTTCGCCCGTGTGCCGGCTGCCATCGATCAGGTCATTCATGCGGTTCAACAGACGCAACAGCGTGCTCTTGCCACAACCGCTGGGCCCAATGAACGCGGCCACGGTGCGTTCGGGAATCGCGAGGTTGATGTCGAACAGTGCCTGCTTCGATCCATACCAGAAATTCACATCGCGGACGACAAGCTTATCGCACTTGGTCCCTGGCAGGTCGATGGCTTCAGGTTTCGCGGCGAAGGCGATGGGATTGGCGAGCACCGGACCACCTCGTGGTTTGATAAGCGCATCACACACCCCAGGCTGGCCGGATGATGCCCTGCGGACAGTTGTACCCGTGCAATAAGTAGATTTCGTGTAGACAAGATGAAGGTCTCTCGTTCGTCTGTGGGGCTGGTGTCCGGCGTGTGCGGAGAGCGATATCTCAATCGCGTTCGCCCCTCACCTGAGAGCATGACATGCGATTCCGCAGCGCGATCCCCTGTGCCGGCCTGTTTGCTTCCTTTCTGCTGCTGTCCTCCGGCTGTGGCTCGTCCAATTCACCACGCATCAGTGGCGGCGGTGCCACCTTCGTGAACCCGATCATGCAGAAGTGGTCCGGTGAATACCGCACCGCGAAGAACGTCGAGATCGACTACGTCGCCAAGGGATCTGGCTACGGCGTAGAACAGATGACCGAACGCAACATCGACTTCGGCTGCTCCGATGCTCCGATGAGTGCTGAGCAGGTCGCAGCAGCGAAGAGCAAGGGCGGCGATGTCGTTCACATTCCGCTCGTGATGGGCACAGTGGCCGTGGTGTACAACCTGCCGGAAGTCACCGCGCCGCTCAAGCTCACGGGCGAGGTGCTCGCCGATATCTACAGCCGCAAGATCACCCGCTGGGATGATGCCCGCATCGCCGCGTTGAACCCAGGTGTCGCTTTGCCCGGCAAGGACATCGTTGCGGTCGCGCGAGCCGAGAAGAGCGGCACCACCAACATCTTCAGCGAGTACCTGGCAAAGTCGAGCCCGGCATTCAAGAGCGAAATCGGCATCTCGACCAAGCCCAAGTGGCCACAGGGCGTGGTGCCGCAGGAACAGAACGACGGCGTGGCTGGCTTCGTGAAGGATAACGTTGGCACCATTGGCTATGTCGAGGTGCTTTTCGCCAAGAAGAACAACCTGGCAGTAGCACAGTTGCGGAACACGAGCGGCGCGTTCGTGGGGCCGGATGCCGCCGGAGCGACGGCCGCGGCCGAGGAAGCCATGAAGGAAGCCCCGACCGAAGCACCATACTCCTTGCATGAGATGACGTATTCGCTGACCGACGCAGCCGGGGCGAAGTCGTACCCCATCTGCGGCATCAGCTATGCCGTGCTCTACGCGAAGTTGCCGAAGGATAAGGGCCCGGCCGTGGTGGAGTTTCTGAAGTGGGCCATCACGGATGGGCAGAAGTTCGCGACTGAACTCGATTACGCTCCGCTGCCGGAAGCTCTTCAGCAGAAGGCCACGGAGCGCCTCGGCCAGATTACCTTCGAGTGATGAGTCCACGATTCCATGAGCACCGATCCGGAACTCCGTAGCGTCGCCCGGCCCTCCCGTGGCGACGTTCTCTTTCGACTCGCCTGCCAGTTCGCGGGCGGTTTCGTGCTTTCCGTCGCGGCTTTGTTGATCGTCGTGCTCGTTGTGCAATCCTGGCCGGTCATCACGAATCCGGCGAAATACCGTCTGCTCACCAGCACCGACTGGAACCCGGATCGCGGCAAGTTCGGTGCGCTCGTCTTCGTGTATGGCAGCCTGATCACGTCCGCCATCGCGCTCGCCATCGCGGTGCCACTCGGCGTCGGTGCGGCCGCTTATCTTTCCGAACTTGCACCGGGCCGCATTCGCAAGACCTCGGCCTTTTTGCTCGAACTCCTCGCCGCGATCCCGAGCGTGGTCTACGGCTTCTGGGCCCGCGAATTCCTGGCGAAGCAAGGGCTCGCTCCCGCCTTCGACGCACTCGGCTTGCCGAACGTCGCTGCGGGCCAGGGCATTCTCGCGGCCGGGCTTGTGCTCGCCATCATGATTCTCCCGTACATCACCGCCGTGAGCTACGACGTCTGCCAGGCCGTACCGCGTTCGCAGCGCGAAGGAGCGCTCGCGCTCGGTGCCACGCGCTGGCAGATGATTCGCAATGTCGTTCTCCCCTATGCCCGGCCCGGCATCATCGCCGCCTGCTTCCTGGCACTCGGTCGTGCCCTCGGCGAGACGATGGCCGTGACGATGGTGATTGCGAATTCCCCGTACATGGACTTCCGCATCAATGGCACCGGCGACACGATTCCCAGTGTGATCGCGAAGGAACTCTTCGAAGCCTCCGGCGATCGAAAGGCTGCGCTGATTGCGCTGGGTTTGTTGTTGCTGGTGGTGTCGATTCTGATGAACCTGGCGGCCCGTGTGGTGATTCGCTGGGCCTCGAAGCCACGCGTGCGAACGGGGCGCTTGCTCCACCTGGAGGAGAACCTCACAGCACCGTCGCCCCGGTCCACGGCGGAAGTGCAACGAAGCAAGCGAGCCGCACGCCGTCAGGACCGCATCATGCGCTGTGTTCTGGCGGGCTGCCAGCTGATCACCGTGATTCCGCTCTTCCTGATCCTGAGCTACATCACAGCGCGTGGTGCCCCCGGGCTCGATCTGAACTTCTTCACGAAACTGCCCAACGATTCCCCTCACCGCGGTCTGGCTCATGCGCTCGTCGGCAGCGCGATCCTCGTCGGGCTGGCCACGGCCTTTGCAGTCCCGGTGGGCGTTGTCACCGCCATATTTCTCACCGAGTACCGCAGGCACCGCCTGGCGCATCCCATCCGTTTCGTCGCGGACTTGCTGAGCGGCGTGCCCTCCATCGTGATCGGCATCTTCGGCTTTGCCGTGCTCGTGAACCCGTTCTGGTCCGATCAGCGCTGGGGTTTTTCCGCCTGGGCCGGTGCGTTCGCCCTGGGTGTGATGATGCTTCCCGTGGTGATCCGCGCCTCGGAAGAAGCGATGCGGCTCGTGCCGAGAAGCCTGCGTGAAGCAAGCTATGCACTCGGTGCCAGCCAGGCGCAGACCGTGTTGAAAGTCGTGCTGCCCGCGGCGATCCCGGCCATCATCACTGGTGTGTTCCTCGCCATTGGCCGCATTGCGGGTGAAACCGCACCGCTCATTCTCACGGCCCGCGGCTCGCAGTTCTTCCCGCGTTCCGCTTCCGATTCCACACCTTCACTGCCGTTCTACATCTACGAATTCTCGAAGTATGCTCCGGGCTCGGATGAGATTCGCCTGGCCTGGGCGGCCGCGTTCGTGCTCATCGTCGTGATTGTGTCTTTGAACGTCGGTGTGCGTCTTATCGCCGGCAAGCGCGTGGTCGCCGCTGCACGAGCAGACTAATTCGACATTGCGGCACCGCACGAGCCCGCCGCGTGAGCATGAGATTGCCCATGCGGCGGGTTTGTGTGCGCCATGATCTATCGTTTCGTTGTGTTCCAGCCGCTGCCGAACTTCGAGGCGTACACTTGAGTGAACTCGGCACCGAGTAGCACGATTTGCGTGGAGTAGTAAATCCAGACGAGCATCACCACGAATGAGCCGGCGGCTCCGAAGGTCGAGCCGACCGAGGTTCGCCCGAGATAGAGGCCAATCAGCAGGATTCCCACATTGAAGAGCAATGCTGTGACGGCCGCACCGATCCAGACATCGGACCAGGCGATGTGAATGTGCGGCAAGACTTTGTAGATCATGGCGAAGAGCATGGTAGTGAGCAGCAAGAGGATGACGAAGCTGCCTGCCCGCAACCACACGGCGGAGTAAGGCAGCCACGATTCGAATGTTTCTCCAAATCCAGCCAGCAAGGTGTTGAAGATTAACGACGCAATGAGAAGCAAAGCGGTGCCGAACACCATCGAGAAGGAGAGCAGGCGGTCCTGGATGTAGCCGAGCACGCCGCTGCTTTGCTGCTGGGGTGGCACGTTCCAGACCGCATCGAGCGCATCCTGCAACTCGGCAAAGAGGCGGGTGGAGGCGTAGAGCATCAGAACGACGCCGAGAATCGTGGACAGGATGCCACCGTTCGATGAGGCACCTTGTGCGAGCATGCGCTGGATCAGTTCGGCCTGCTCGGCACCCACCGTGGAAGCGATCTGGAGAGCGATTTCGCCGCGGGCCGCTTGCTCGCCGTAGACGAGACCGACGATGCCAACGACGGCGAGCAGCAACGGTGCGAGCGAGAGGGCCGTGTAGAACGCCATGGCCGCCCCGAGCCGTGAGGCCTTATCTTCGATGAATCCGCGAATCGATTCCCGCAGTAGAACCCAGGCATCACGCCACCGCATCAGATTCCCTCGTAGTCAGTGACGCGACCCGCCTGAAAAGCAGGCGGGTCGCGACGGGTGTGGCAAGCTTCAGAACATCGTCACAACGACTCTCTCGGCGTCCGACTCCCCATGATGAGGGAGATCACAAACAACACGAGGAAGACGAAGAACAAAATTTGAGCGGCCGCCATCGAGGTGCCCGCGACGTTGGTGAAGCCGAACAGCGCGGCAATCAGTGCCACGACGAGAAACCCAATCGCCCAGCGAAGCATGGGAATACCCTCTTCAGGAGTGAGAAATTGAAAGTCGCGATATCGGTGCTGCTCCGAGTTGTAGGAGCAGGTTAAAACGAGTCGGATCGATTACCGTTAACTGAGCCCCTCAATTTGGGTGAGCCCTGTTCGCGGCAAGCATAGAAAAGTAATGCACGAGGCGTGCCAAAGTGGATTCGGAGGGCCAAAGGGCTGGTTTTTCAGGTATTCCTGGGAAGAGTGCGCACTTCACTGCGCAGTAATATCCCACGATGTTGCCCAATGCATGCCTTGGCCTCACTTCGACATACTCGAAAGCTCAAGCGTAAAAGGGTAGTGTCTCAGTTTGCGTAGTAGGTCAGCCTCGAATGGCTGACTTACGCAAGCTGAGCCACTACCCGTGAGAAAGGAACTGCGAGGCGATATCGACGCCAACCCGATCGGACCACGCGGCGAGCAGTTTCTGGAAGACCGGCCCGGGCCACTGGCCCAGATTCCCATCGTTCACGCCGGCGAGGCAGAACGCAGTGCCGCAGAGCATCGCTTCCGATGCCTGTCGCAAAGTCTTGATGTCGAGTGGTCGGTCCTGGAACGGGAGGCCGAGTGAATCGCACAACTCGCGAACCACTTGCAAGCTGATGCCAGCCAGCACCGTCTCAGGTGGTGGCGAGACAACCGTTCCATCGATCACGGCGAGGAAGTTGGCAACGCTTGTTTCAGTGAGTGCCTCACCTGGCCCTAACGGCATGCCGAGCGCAAGCGGATTGCCCGTGAGTCGCCGGGCCGTGTGATCCGCCACGTGCCAGAGCATGCGACTGCGGTGCTTCACGGTGGGAGAAAGGAGCGAACCGCTGGCCCCGTTCTCCAGGAACGCGAGCGTCACGCCCTCGGTGAAATACTTCCGATAGCGGCCGAAGGGCAGTGGATATGTCACCATGCCCAGTGTCGGCGGACCGTGGTGAGTTTCACCCAGATAGAACCCCAGCGGCCCCGGCGTGGCAAACAGCACGACCTGCAACTCACCACAGCCTGGCAAGAGCTTGGCGTTGTGCGCGATCAACTCTTCTGCCATCGCCGAGAGATGCGCTTCAGTGGCTTCCAGTGGAACGAAACACGCATCGCAATCGTGGCGAAACCGCGTCAGGTGATCGGACCAGCGAAAAAGCTTGTGGCGAAAGGTGCGAGCATTGTCCACGACCGTGGCACCGGCGACAAACCCCGCATCGTGCAAAGGCAAAGCGGCGTCGGCGAAGGGCAAAAACTGCCCGTTCAGGTAAACGATCGGTGCATTCATTTCGTGATGATGTATCGCGAGACGCTATCCCTGAAAGGGTGTGATCGCATTCTCCTTGATCTTGTGGAACTGCTTCGCCTGTCCATGGCGCTGAACGGCGAGCACAAGACCCGGCCCCACCAGGCGTGAATAGCCCGGTGTGGCACGATGCGCACGACTGCTGATCATCTCCCGGGCCGTTTCCACTTCGAGGCCACACGCGATCAAGAATAACCAAAGCACTGTCGGCGACCGCTGCTGGCCATAGAGGCAATGCACATAAACGTGTGCCAGTGGTTCCTGGCTGAACTCGAAGAGGCGATCCAGTGCGCGAAGCACATCCGTTTCCGGCAACTGATCCTCCACGACCATTAACACATCCTCTACACCCCGAAACTCCGAACGGTTCACCACATCCGTGGTGCTGTGCGAACTGCTGACATTCAGGATGTGCGTCACTCCACCCGCGACCAGCGCACTGATCCGCTCCGGGTACGGAAAAGGCCCAACCGAAAGGCACGGTGTGATGCGGTACATGATTCGATCGCAGAAGCAACAGATGAGCGAACGCCGCTATCGTACGTCAGGCGGCATTCCGATGCACGATTTTCTGAAGTAGCACGAAGGCAATCTCGTTCAGCGTGCGGTGGGTGGCTCCTTGCTGGCGCTGCACAAGTTCGCGGGCGGCAATTCCCATGTGCTCACGCAACTCCGCGTCGGCGAGGAGGCGGGTCAGTTCGCGCTCGAGCCCCGCAGCATCCGGCACCATGATCGCCCCGCCCGACTCCACGAGCCGCTTCGCGGCGTCCTTGAAATTCCAGATGTGGGGGCCGAAGACGCAGGGCACTCCGTAGCCTGCGGGTTCGATCATGCTCTGGCCGCCGCGCTGGCCGTCGAGGCTGCCACCCGTGAAGCCGACATCGGCCAAACCCCACGCCGCACCCAGTTCACCGATGGTATCGAGGAGCAACACGGCGGGCATCTCGCACAAGGCAGTGCCGATGCGGCTGCGGCGAAGCATCGGTAAACCCGATCGTTCCACCAGCCGGGCGACTTCTTCAAATCGGTCCGGATGGCGTGGCACGAGGATGAGATGCAAGCCCGGGACCGAGGCGCGAAGGCGGGCGAACACGTCCAGGAGAATCGCTTCTTCGGGTGCGTGCGTGCTGCCGGCGAGCAGGATGAGCGGCAGCGGCGAGCGAACGACGGGACTCTTCTCGTCAGGTTCAACGATAGTCGGGGGATACCGGCGGCTCGCCCCGTCGTTCGCCAGTTGGAATTGTTCGCGCAGTCTTCGAGTCGCTTGCGTGTCGCGGGTTCGCAGTGCGCCGTCGTACTTGATCGAACCGGTGACACTCAATTTTGCAGCGGGCACGCCGAGATGCTGGAAGCGGTCGGCGTAGTCCTGGTCCTGCACGGCGAAACGTGTGACCTTCGCGAAGAGCAAGCTTCGAGCAAGACCGGCGACGCGTTGCAGTCGGCGGAAACTGCGTGGGCTCATGCGGGCATTCACCAGCACCACGGGGATATCACGCTTCTTCGCCGCTGTGAGGAAGTTCGGCCACATCTCGCTTTCAGTGAGCACAACCACGTCTGGCTTCACAGCATCGAGCGTGGCCGCCACCGCCCAGGAGAAGTCGAACGGCCAGGCAATCACCGTCAACTCGGAAAAGCGCCGGCGTGCCTCGGCCAGGCCTGTCTCGGTGGTGCTGGAAACGACGATGAGCCAGTTCAGGTGTTCTTTGCGAAACGCGGGCACGAGCGTACCGAGCAGATTCACCTCACCCACGCTGACCGCGTGGAACCAGGCGACCCGCTGCTGCTGAGGATTGGCGATGCGAACGCGACCGAGCATCTTCCCGGCGAGGTCGCGGCGATACCGGCCCGTGGCGAACACCCGCCAGGCCAGCCACGGCGAGAGTAGTGCAAGCGCGATCAGATACAGAAGATCGAGAAAGCGAGGCATGGGAATCCGTTCCCGGTTGGAGGAGAGCGTTACGAAGGGTCGGTTGGCATCGCCGGGATTGTCAAGAGCCGGTGGCTTGCGAACGGGGCGATCCTCCCCGGAACCCGTTCGCGAGCTTCCGCCGTCATGTCACGGGGCAGATCCACGAATACGCGCACCGGCGTGAAATGCCTCATGCACGAAACGGTGGAAAGGTCTAAATCGTTCGGCCTCACACTTGAACGCTTTCCTTCCCGGCGTGCGGGGCTTCCCTTATCGCTTCGCCTCCAGCTTCATGTGACAGTTCTTGTACTTCTTGCCGCTGCCGCAGGGGCAGGGATCATTGCGGCCCACTTTCGCACCGACGTTGCGAATCGGATCGACCTTCTTCACTTCGCCGCCGGCGTTGGTCTGTTGGCCCGCGGCGTCGTCCTGGGCTTGCTGGGCCTGCAGTGCCGAGATGGCGGCCGATTGCGAGGCCCGTGCCCCTGCCCACAATGCCATCTGGGCCTGTTCTTCGCCCATCTCTTCCATGCGGAAGACAGACTCGGTGACACGGTCATGGACGCCGAGCCACATGTCGTCGAAAAGTTTCATGCCTTCGCGCTTGTAAACTATCTTGGGATCTTCCTGGGCGTAGCCGCGGAGGCCGACGCCACTGCGGAGGCTATCCATCGTGAGCAGGTGCGATTTCCAGGCGCTATCGAGTTGTTCGAGCACGAGACTGCGTTCGACGGAATGCATTTCTGGGCGGTACTTGGCGTCGTACGCATTCAACAGCGTGTGGCGGGCGTGCTCCTTCGGCATGCCGGTAAGTTTCTCCGCCTCGAGTGTCAGGCCGAGTTCGGACTTGGCCCAGGCCACGAGTTCCTTGGCATCTTCCGCCTCGGCGACGCCGGCCCCGCGGAACTCCTCGTCCAGCTTGGCATCGATGTCGTCGATGTCCATCGGCGGCATGGCCCGGGCGGCGACCTGAATTAGCCGTTCACGAATCTGGCTGCGTGGCTCCGTGCGGATGAATTCCTCGCTCAATCCCTCGGTGCCGAGCACCTTCTGAACCGTGTCGTACATGCCGGCGGTTTCGGTCGCGAGTGCGACACCGTGCGCCTTGATGGCGAGCAACATGCCGAGCCGTTCCATCGACCAGCGGACCATGCCGTCGCGATCGATTTTGGCTCCGCCGCCCTGGTGGGACTTGTCCGCGAAGAAGTTTTGCATCGCCACTTGTACGGGGAACTCGGTGTCCTTCTGGCGATAAGCGGCCCGCACCTTCTTGTGAATCCACTCCGTCATATCCCCGCCGGCGTGCGGTGCCAGTTCTTCGATGGAGGTCTTGATGCCGAACTTCTGCCGCAGCCAGTCGGCCAGGGCTTCGAGTCCGTAATCCTGGGAGAGGAAACGCTTGCCCTCGCTGAGGTCAACCGCTCGCACGGCTGCTTCGGCCTGCTTCACGAGGTGTTCGGCAAGCTGCTCGCTCGGGATCTTCTTGAGATCCTTCTCGACGAGTTTGAGCCCGTAGCGAACGTTCATCGCCCGGGTGAGTTCGGACCACTTCCAGTCCTTCGGGTCCTCATCCGGGTTCAGGCTTTCTTCAGAGAGTTCCTGCACGACCGTGGGAATGGTGGAGAGGGCTTTCTCCTCGGCAGCCTTGGTGGCCTGCTCGTAGTCTCCACGGAAGTCCGAGGCGTCGAACTCGACACCAAGGCGGTTGCCCGCATACTCGGCGAAACTGGCGGCTCCATATTCATCCGCAAGGAAGCGATCGGCGGCCCCGGCGATTTGCGAATCGATCATCTCGAGAATCGCCGCACGAGGGTTGCGGCCATCGAGGATTTCCTGGCGTGTGCCGTAAACCTTCTTCCGCTGGAAGTCCATGACTTCGTCGTATTCGAGCAGGTTCTTGCGCTGGTCGAAGTGGTATTCCTCGACCTTCTTCTGGGCCTTCTCGATGCGGCGGGTGACGAGGCCAGACTCGATGGCTTCGCCTTCCTGCATGCCGAGTCGGGTGAGCACGCTGGAGACCCATTCGCCTGCAAAGAGGCGCATGAGATCGTCCTGCAGCGAGACGTGAAATCGCGAGGAACCGGGGTCGCCCTGGCGGCCAGCACGGCCACGCAGCTGGTTATCGATGCGGCGCGACTCATGGCGTTCGGTGCCGACGATGTGCAACCCGCCCATCTCGGCGACCTTGCGGCCCTCCTCCTTCATCTTCTCCTTGGTCTCGATCTCGGCGATCGTATTGTGCCAGACGTCGTTGGGCACTTCGAGCCGTGTGGGGTACTTGGGTCGGCCGTCCTCGTTTTTGAGTTGCTTGAGGCGAGCCCAGGCGAGTGTTTCGGGGTTGCCACCGAGGATGATGTCGGTGCCGCGACCGGCCATGTTCGTGGAGATGGTGACGGCCGAGATGCGGCCGGCCTGAGCCACGATTTCCGCCTCACGCGCCACGTTTTCGGGCTTCGCGTTCAGCAGTTCGTGCTTGATGCCTCGGCGTTTGAGCAACCCCGAGAGTTTCTCGCTCTTGGCCACATCCGTGGTTCCGATGAGGATGGGCCGGCCGCTCTTGCTCACCTCGGAGATCTCATTCACCACCGCGTCCCACTTCTCCTTCTCGGTGCGATAAACCAGGTCGCGCGGGCTGACGCGACGCAGCGGCCGGTTCGTGGGAATCGCCACCACATCGAGCTTGTAAATCTTCCAGAACTCGTTGGCCTCGGTCATGGCGGTGCCGGTCATGCCCGCCAGCTTCTTGTACAGCTTGAAGAAGTTCTGCAGAGTGACCGTGGCGAGCGTCTGCGTCTCCTGCTTGATGCTCACGCCATCCTTCTGGTGCTTCGCCTCGACCGCCTGGTGCAAGCCATCGGACCATTGCCGGCCGAACATGGCGCGGCCCGTGCCCTCATCGATGATGATGATTCCGAGCACGTTTTCTTCGCGGGGGTCCGGCGCGATCATGTAGTGACGATCGCGGTGATAAAGGTGGTGTGCCTTGAGTGCATTATCGATGAGGTGCGGCCATTCCATGTTGCCGGCGGTGTAAAAGCTTTCGACGCCGACAAGCTCTTCCGCGGTGCGCACGCCGAGGTCCGTGAGGTGGCAGGTGCGCTCCTTCTCCTTGATTTCGAAGTACATGCCCTTGGGTGGCAAGTTCTGCGGATCGATCTTCGTGAGATCCGGTGGGGCAAGCGTGGGCAGGCCATCGCCTTCCGTGCCGCTGACGACCACAATGCCGCTGGCAACCATCTCCTTGCGGCCCTTGCGCTCCAGTTCCGTGAGGGCTCGCACGGCCTTGTCTGCCTCGGCGAAACGCTTGGCATCCGAGAAGGCCGGGCCGCTGATGATCAGCGGTGTGCGGGCCTCGTCGATGTGGACGTTATCGACTTCGTCGATGATGGCGTAGTTCAGGGGTGTCCGCTGGCACTGGCGATAATAAGGGTGATAATTCACATCGTCGAAGCGGGCGATCTTCATGTTGTCGCGCAGATAATCGAATCCGAACTCGCTGCTGGTGCCGTACGTGATATCGCGATCGTAGGCGAAGCGGCGGGCATCGGGGTCCATGTCGCTCTGGATGTACGCGGCCGAGACGCCGAGTGCGTTGTAAATGGGGAGCATCCATTCGCAGTCGCGGCGGGCGAGATAGTCGTTCACCGTGACGACGTGGACACCCTTTGCTTCGAGTGCATTCAAGTACGCAGGTAGCGTGGCGACGAGCGTCTTGCCTTCACCGGTCACCATCTCGGCGATGGCACCACGTGGTTCGCCATAGCCGTGGAGAATGGCACCACCAATAACCTGCACATCGTAGTGCCGCATGTTCTTGGTGCGGCGAGCCGCCTCGCGACAGGCGGCAAAGGCTTCGGGAAGGATCGAATCAAGAGTTTCGCCCTTCGCGAGTCGTGTGCGAAACTTGGGGGTGAGTCCGGCCAAATCGTCGTCCGAAAGTGCCTTCATCGACTCTTCGAGCGCGTTTACCTTTTGCAAGACGGAGCCGGACGTAGCCGTGTGCACCTCGGCGTGTTTGGGACGATAGAAGCCCAGCTTTCGGGTCGCGCGTTCGCTCGGTGAACCACCCAGGATGCGGGTGATGAAGTTCATCACGCCTTCGCTCAGGGCACTGAACTTATCGCCGATGCGTTCAAAAAACCCGGGTTCCAGCTTGGCTTGCGTCGACATTGCGGCTTCTCCTGAACGCAGCGAGGCGCGCGATCCCGCGCACCGCAAATGCGGACTGTTCCAATATCACAATCTAAGATTGTGCCAAAAGAGGGTCAATACGGACTGCCCGCAAGGTTGATATAGTCGTTAAACACGGCGCAGTCCGCGCCGAGGGATAGGACTGATAGGACATCGGCCGGAAGAAATGTCGCCGCTACACCTTCTGATCGATTGCGTTCGCGGTGGAAACCCGTGGAGATGGGAGTTTGCGTGGGGTGCACGTGATGTGCACCAGCGGATGGCCGGCCTGCGTGGCATCAAACGTGAGCTGAGCTTCACAGAAGCCTTCGATGTTCGGAACAAGCGCCAGGGGTCGGTGCAAGTAGACAAGATAACGTGTGCAATACGTCCTTTTCTCCGGTGAAACTGCATCGACATTCAGCGGTTCGGGTGCACCGAGCAATCCTTCCACTTCCGAACGAGGCAAACCCAGCCGGATATCATGCAGGCTGAGCCCCGTCTGTTCCCAGCGGGTTCGCTCGGGGTCGGTGGAAATCGGTGTCTCTGGGTTCAGAATTCGAGGCATGGAATCCGGTCGCGAGAACCACCAAACGCCCACACCGGTGATCAGCATGGCCAGCAACACCGCTGCAGTGCATCGGCGCGAACGCATTCCGGACCTGTCCATGGCAACCTCCGTTTGATGCGGGCGTGCGTCAATCAGAAGGTGGGCGTTTGAACCTGAACTTTTACGAGTGGATGCCCAGGTTTCGTGGCATCATACTCAACGGCGATAAGCGACTTGGGCACGCTCGGCGGTGTCGGGGGCGGGGCCATTCGCGAGACGGGAATGGGACCGCGAACAGGTGCCGGGCCCGGATCGAGGTTCGCCAGATATGCCGCTTTATAAGTCATTCGCCCTTCGTTCTCGCTCACCGGAGAGACCATATTCGCCGGCGGCGGGCCAATAATCGCCTCCACCTCGGTTCGCGACATACCTTCCTTCAATCGGGGCATGTGCTCGGCCGTGACCACGGATGGACCTGCTGGCCGTGGAGGCGTGGGAAGCATCATGTCTGCCTCGATCGTGGCGCTCTGTGGCAGCACTCGTGGTGCTGTGACCTGGGGTGGCGCAACAGACGGAGTCGAGTCACTCACAACCCAGGCCAGGAATGCGGCGACACCAATGCCCAGAATGACCAGCGGGTTGTCACGGAGGGTTCGTAATGCGCGCATGACTTCGATCCTGAGAGAGGGAACACAGGGAACCGGAGAACCCTTGTGGGACCTATTCGCCAGGCCCGTCAAAAGATTTCTCATTCGCAGTCAGAAGACTCGTTCGCCTTGAGACCCGACCGATATGCCCTGCTTAGCACTAGTACATCATTTTTATGATAGAACTGCAATCGTGAAATCCCGTCAACTTGGGAACTTCACGATATCGAGAGCTCGCCAATTCAAACGACGGGCAAAAGTGTCGCCAACTCTGAGAAGGTGGTCAGAACGCGATCGGGCCCCGAAGCCGTGGCGGACTCCTGGCCGGTGGCTCCGCCCAGCACCAGCCACACCGGGAGGCCAGCGGCCCGGGCCGTGTGCACATCCACTGCCATATCACCGATATACACAGCTTCCGCGGCCTTCACTTCCAGTCGGTTCAAACCCTCGACGAGCATCGCAGGGTCGGGCTTGGCCCGGTCCTCAACGTCATCGGGCCCAAGAACAGAGCCAAAGTAAGGGGCAAGCCCCAGCAATTGCACGAGTTCGCGAGTGAATTCCACACGCTTGTTGCTGCAGACCGCCATTCGGTAGCCGCGGCTCGCCAGTTCCGGAAGCGTCTCGGCGACGCCGGGCAGCAGTTTGGTCTGCGTTCGCATCACGGTAGCATGATGTTCGCGATAGAGCGAGACCGCGGCGGCCGTCTCCGCATTGGGGACCAACCGCTCCATGAGGTTGTCCAGCCCGAGTCCGACATATTCGCGGACCACCGCTTCCGTGAGTCGTGGCAGGCCGAAATGCTCGCGAACGTGGTTGGTGCTGCTGGTGATCGGGGCGAAGCTATCCGCCAGAGTGCCATCGAAATCGAAGAGAACGGCGCGAATCATCATGTGTCTTCCTGACAGACGGGATCGGGGAATCAAAGGGTACCGTTCAACCTTCCAGGCGGTTCGTGTTTCGCCTGTCGAAGCAGCATCGTTCGATGCCGGAGAGAGCAAATATCTGTCAGGCCTGCCTTGATCACCATCAGATGCCGAAACCAAATGCACAACAGGGGTAGTAGTGTTTCGCATTTTTGGATGGTGTGAGTACCGCTCCTGTTCCACACAGGATAGCAAGCAGAGAGGTGATTGCGAAGTGCAGAGACTCGTCGTCAACGCCAACGCCGCCCGCACGAATGCGGGCGGCGTGAGGTGGTTCATTTCGGATCCCGTATTAGCCGATATAGAGCCCATCGATCGTGGCATCGCTGAACGGCTTGATGTAAGGAACGTTCGCATCACCCAGGCGCGGCCAGGAGAAGACGCGGACGATGGGATTGGCATTCCCACCACCGGAGATAATCAGTTCCGCCTTGCCATCCCCACTGAGGTCGCGAGCCGCGATGCGGATGCCGTTGCGGTCGTTGGGATCGAGAGCGAAGAAGTCGGCCATCGCCGGCAGTCCGTAAGCGTTGCGGCCCGGGTTTGCAGTCAGTGTGGCCCCACTCACGACCCGTACGCGGGGACCGCCAGCATTCCCGACGCTGTAAATCACATCCGAGAAACCATCGCCATCCAGGTCTGCGGTGGAGACGAACACACCGCTGCGGAGGTTCTGATCGAGTGCGAAGAAGTCCGGAATCAGGGTGCGGGACACACCCGCAAAGACCGAGGCTCCGCTATAGATCGCAACGCGGGGGCTGCCACCGATACCCGCACCGACAATGATATCGGCATAACCATCATGATTCACATCGCCAACGGCGACACGGCTGCCACCCCGGAAATTCGGATCATTGAAGGCCAGGAAATCATTGACGCGACGGAGCCCTCCGCCAGTCACCGTGAAAACGGAGAGGCGGTTTCCCCCACCCGCATCCGCGGATACCACTAGGTCGGAAAGCCCATCGTGGTTGATGTCGCCTGAAGCGAGGAAGACGCCGCCGCCGAAGCCGTCGAGTACCGTGGTAGACCGCACCAGATCCGTGCCGTCTTTGCCGTTAATGATGCGAACCTGGGCCCCGATCCCAGCACCGGTGCCGAAGGCAAAGTCCTGCACGCCATCGCCGTTAAAATCACCCACAACCGAGCGAACGACTCCCGTGAACCCCGGGAACGGCACGAAGCGCTGGCCACCCGCTCGCAGTTGGCCGTTGTCATCGAGGCCGAACGCCTGGATCGAGCCATCGGCAAGTCCGCTGAGCACGATTGGATTGCAAGCGGCACAACAGCAGCCATTACCGTGAGAACTCGGAGACTCGAAGATCGAACCCGAGGAATTGCTCCCCACGGGCACAGGAGCCACCGGCGGCGGCACTGGCACCGGACTGGTGGGCGGCGACGTCACAGGAGGAGTGGGGGCACCGGGGATCGAAACGGACCAACCGAGGTCCATCAGAGCAGCATAGTCCAGCGAGGAGAGCGAGACGCGAGTTCCAGATTGCAGAATGGGATCGAGTGAGACGTGCTGCCCGGCGATGGTAACGCCATCGGCCCAGTGAGCCCCGTCGCCATAAACAGGAACCGGGCCGCCGTAGAGTGCCGAGGAGTTACCGCCTCGGAAGGCACCGCCGCTGATTTGGCTGAACCAGACGGGCGAAGTGCCAATGCCCAGCAAGTGGCCGAGTTCGTGCGAGGCAACGGAGTACAGATCGATTTGCCCGGGGATAAGGCCAGAGGCGGAGAGATTCGAATACCAGTTCGCATCGGCATCAAAGGTGAGGCTGCCACCCCACAACGTGACGCCACCCACACCACGAGCACGCAGGCTATCGAGCCACTGTTGACTGCCGCCGGCACTGTAGCCGCCATACCCGCCAAAACCGGCTTCGTTCCCCACCAGGTTTCGGCCACCGGCATAGACCAGCAACGTGTTCGCCGGTATGGCTCGATTGGTCACGGACACTTGCTGGCCATTGGTCGGATTAAAGAAGCTGAGGTTGAAGGAGTTCGAGCCGCTCGGCAGAATCGCAGCTAGCTGCGTGTTGAGATTCGCGGAGATATCATCTGCCGCTCGTTGCAACACCGCCCGCTTGACGGGGTCGTTGAAGAACCCCGCTCCGTCATAGGAAAAGTCAAACTGGATTGCGATGGCCGGGACCTCGCGTGCCTCGAGCGTCTCGAGAATCAATCGCGGTTTGCGGCAGACCGGCACAGATCGTTTGGCAGACTTCTTGTGGGCATCTGAAGTCGAAATGAAACGGTTCAACCACGTCCTCATGATGTCGGTCACCTGTGCATCCCGTACGGGTGGCCGGTCGCGGCGTCCTGATGCCTGTGCTTCCCTCGAGGTCGCCATCTGTGTTCCAAACCATCCGGTGGCTGGAAGCAGGCGCGGAGCATCCCCGAGGAAAGGACAGATTAGTGTCCTGACCGCCTGAACCGGTTTCAACAAAAAATCGGGTTAAGCCGCAAAATCCCGTTGTGCCGGTTGCACCGAATGGTGCAAACACTCCCCGTGGTCGCTGAAGTCAATCAGTGAACCGTCGGGCGGTGCGTCGGGTTCGAGGTCGGAGTCGCACGTCACGCGGGTGTACGGTGTTCGGTCCGCGTCTCGCATCATGCTCCGGTGGTCTCGGGCTGCGGCGACCGCATTCGCACTGGCTGATGGGAGGCTTGGTGCGTTTGCTGTGTCTACCCAGTACCTAGGACGGTGAATTGCGATGTGCCAGTTCTGCCGGATGATTCTGTCGTACCGATCTGGCAGGTTGTACCGATAGGTGAAATTAGTGGGCCTGGCCGCAAGCTTTTCACGCCGGAGCATGATGCCTGCTAGAAGTCCTTTACAGCGCAAATGCGAACGTGCCGAGAACGATAAGGCTACCACCAGAAATCAACGTGTTCATTTCCTGTGATTGGGCAGCCGGGTCGTGCAGGTGCATCCCTCGGGTTTGAACCCAGCGGATCGTGTTTGACCCGTGATTCGTTGTCGAATAGCATTGCGAGCCGTTACACTGTCTCACCCACACGGAGCCCCGCATGTCATTCTTCAATGGCTTGCGTATTGCACTCAACCCCTCTGCGAGCCGCTGGTTCGATGCCAACCATCCTGAGGGGCCGCTCGTTGTCGCCTTCACACGATTCGGGCCCACGACCGGGTCAGCGATGGGTCGGTTCTTGCTCGGGAAATCCTTCGTCTTTCGAATTGGCAACGAGGCTTATGGCGAGATGTTCTTTGGCTATCAGCCAAACCCCGATCCACCCGAGGACGGAGAACCCCTTCCCCAACCAATTCGTGTTCGCACGAGAATCGAGGAGACCACACCCGGCAACTGGTTGCTTTCGTCCGCCACGTACTGGAGTTATCTGGTCGGTGCCGAGGGTCAGATGGCTGTCGAGGTCTCGCTGACCAACTTCACCGGGCCAAGCCTGCGCGATGAAACACCTCCCCGAACCGCCACACTTACGATTCGAGGGAATCGTCAAATCCCGCTCCACGCCAATGGCTTTGACCCTGGAACACAGGCCATGCGATTCGATGGACTCCTGAGCTACACCGCACAGACGCTCGACGGAGATCTGAGCGATGTCCGCACAGCGACAGATGGCACGAAATATGGGAACGAAAAAACCGTGACCGGATCCATCTGATCGCTCACACGAAGCAATGGAAGCTCAAGCTGTCGATTCGTGCATCTCGGAATGGCCATCTCGGCGCGCTTATTCGGTTTGACCAGCCGGTCTGCCATTTGAATCGAAAGCCACCCTCCCATTGGTGTGGCAGCATCGCGAAATTGGATCGATTTTGAAGCGCGGATTTTTTTGCGGAATTTGCATGAGCGTGCTGATAGGATTCGCGCGGAGAGGATGTACTACTTCCGACACGAACACCCGCCGCACTCGCGATGCGAATCATGAGCGGCGAACTGTCCACACCCTTTTCGAGGATCTTGCGATGCCGATTTACATGAAGTACGAAGGAATCGATGGCGACGTGACCGAGAACGCCCACACCAAGTGGATTGATATCAGCAGCATGCAGTTGGGCGTCGGCCGCGCCATCAGCACGCCGGTCGGCTCGACCGCGAAGCGTGAGACCGGGTCACCGGCTGTCTCCGAGATAACCATCACCAAGCAGATGGATATCTCGTCGTATCGCTGGCTCGAGGAATCGCTGTACGGCCAAAAGGCCGTCACCTGCACCGTGCACTTCCTGCGCACGGGCCCCGATAGCAATCTTGAAGTCTACGTGGAGTACATTTTCACGAACTGTCTGGTGAGTGGGTACAGCTCCAGCACGGGTGGCGACACGCCGACTGAGAGCATCTCGATCAACTTCACCAAGATCGAATACAAGTACACCGATCGCGATGCCGTGAACGCCGCCGGCGGCCAGGCTCCGCGAGCCGCGTTCGACCTCACCACGGCGAAGAAGGCGTGATTTTCCAAGGCAATGGGGAAGATGTGCTCTGCAACTTCCCCGTTGCCAGAATTCCCCTCACCAGGTGTCGATATGAACAAGATCATGTTCCTTCCTGCCGATCCGAAGCACCCCAACTTCATCTTCGTGCAGCACGAATATACCGCGGCTCACGGCGGCTACAACAAGGCTCAGATTCAACTCGACCACGATCTCTCCAAAGGACACAATGCGATTGCCGTCTGGTACGATGGCGACGCCCACCCGTTTTTGTCCTCGATGCTTGGCGGCCAGATCTATATCCGCGGTCACGGCATGCCCGGCTTCGTTTCGATCGAGTGCGCACGCGGGGCCGAACGCATCCACTACACGACCGTGGTCGATCGCCTGATCCGCAGCGGCCTTCGTCGCGAATTCAGTGGTGCGATCAAGTGCTACAACTGCCACAGCGCTGAGTTCCCCGACAAGAACAAGCCTGACATCGAACAGGGCAAGGTGCCATTCGCCCAGATGATCGCGGACGAGCTTTACACCCGCGGCTACAAGCTCTGCAAGTTCTATGGGTACATCGGCTCCATCGACTCGAACGTGAAAGCGGGCTCCACCGGCACGCACAAGTACGTGCGCGTCTCGGATGGCAAGGGCGGTCAGGTCGAAGCCGGGCGTGCCAGCGAGAGCCGTGTCGAGTTCAAGCCCAAGGTCAAGTTCACATTTAACCCCTTCAAGTCGCTCGTGAAGAAGATGTTGAAGTGATCGCGAACGTTGTGACTGTCGCCAGTGTCGCCCCGGCTCACCGGGGCGATGCGCATTTAACGAGAACACCTGATGCCCGTTTCCCAGAATGCCCGGCTCTTCACCTTCACCTCGCCGCTTGGCACCGATGCGGCGCTCATCACAAGCTTTTATGGCCGGGAAGAACTCTCACGGCCCTTCTCGTTCACACTCGAACTCGCCTCGGATAACATTGCCGTCGCCCCGGCAGATCTCGTCGGCATGGGCGTCGGCTGGACCGTGAACTTGCCCAAAGAACAGGCCCGCCCCTTCCACGGCTACGTCCGCCGACTCCTCACCGGCCCCATCGATCGCCGCGGTCTCCGCACATACCGCATCGAGGTCGTTCCCTGGCTCTGGTTCCTCACCCGCACTGCCGATTGCCGCATCTACCAGAATAAAAGCGTCCCCGATATTCTCGCCGATGTCTTCATTCGCTTCGGATTCTCCTCGGCCTACGAAACGCGTCTTCAAGGCACGTACCAGCCTCGCGAGTACTGTGTGCAGTACCGCGAAACCGCCTTCGAGTTTGTCAGCCGGCTGATGGAAGAATTCGGCATCTACTACTACTTCGCCTTCAGCGCCAACGAGCACAAACTGATCCTCGCCGACGACACCAGCGGCTACTTCGACTGCGATCCACACGGCACCGCCGAGTACCGCCCCCAGCGCGCCGACGAGGCCACCATTCCGGCCTGGGATCGCGCCTTCGAGTACCGCTCCGGCAAGGTGGCCCACACCGACTACAACTTTGAGACACCGTCCACCAACCTGCTTGCCACCAAGGACTCCACGAAATCGCTCTCGGGCTTGAGCAAGTTCGAACTGTTCGACTACCCGGGCCGCTATCCCAAGACCGCGGAAGGCTCGGCTCTTGCTGGCGTCCGCATCGAGGAAGTGGAAGCTGGCTACGACACGGCAGCCGGTTCCAGCAAGTGTTCGTCGTTCGCCCCCGGCGGCAAATTCGAACTCACCGATCATCCCTCGGACGATGGCCTGTACGTGTTACTGGCCGTCGAGCACACGGGGAAGGAAGAATCGCACAACGATAGCCGCGGCGGTTCGTCCGAGTACCACAATGCGTTCGCGTGCATGCCGGCCGATGTGCCATTCCGCCCGGCCCGTGTCACGGCCCGCCCCGTGGTGCAAGGCCCGCAACCCGCCGTAATCGTCGGCCCCAGCGGCGAAGAGATTCACACCGATAAATATGGGCGCGTGAAAGTGCACTTCTTCTGGGATCGTTACGGGGCCAAGGACGGCACCGACACTTGTTGGATTCGCGTGGCTGAACTCTGGGCGGGCAAAAGCTGGGGCATGATTTTCACTCCCCGCATCGGTCAGGAAGTGATCGTTGAGTTCCTCGAAGGCGACCCGGACCAGCCGCTGATCACCGGCCGCGTGTACAACGCCGAGCAGATGCCGCCGTATGCATTGCCCACCAACATGACGCAAAGCGGCATCAAAACCCGCTCCACCAAGGAAGGCGGCACCGACGACTTCAACGAACTCCGCTTCGAGGACAAGAAGGGCAAGGAAGACATCTATTTCCACGCGCAGAAGGATTTCCACCGCTACGTTGAAAACGACGACGACCTGCAGGTGATGCACGACCAGACCATCACCATCAAGAACAACCGCACGCTGGTGGTGAACGAAGGCTACGAGAAAATCACCATCGAGAAGGGTAACCGCGACCGCACCGTGAGCAAGGGCAACGACACGCTCACCGTCAGCGAGGGGAACCACACCGTCACCATCAGTAAGGGCAACGATGTGCTCGCAGTCTCCAAGGGGACGCGCACGATCGATATCGAAGGCAACTTCGTGACCACGGTGAAGACGGGCAACCACAAGCTCGAAGTGACCGCAGCCGACAGTCTCGTGAAGGTGGGCAAGAACCTCACGCTCGATGCCGGCATGTCCATCACGTTGAAAGTCGGCGGCAACATGATCGTGATCGACACCAAGGGCATCGCCATCACCGCGAGCAAGCTCTCCATCGCGGTGGGCGGAGCGGCCATGGGCTTCGAGTCCGCGAAGATCGGCATGTCCGTGGGCGGAGCTTCTCAGGAGATGACGCCGGGCAAGGTCGCCGTCACGGCACCCCAGCTGGCCCTCACCGGCAATGCCCAGGCCAAGATGTCCGCACCTTCGGTGCAAATCGCCGGCGACCTGGAAGCCAAGGTGAGCGCTCTCACCGCTTCCCTCGCCGGCAGCGCCATGGCCAAGGTCGAAGGCGGCGTGGTGATGATAAACTAGCTCCACACATCGCGACAGGCCCGCTCGCCGCTTGACAAACATGATTCCGAAATGGGCGCATGTTTCCGGGCGGGGTCGCGGTGCGTTGGAATCACTTTCACTTGAGCTTCACACAGACGAGCTTGCGGCCATCGCGGGCGAAGAGACGGCCATCGGCGAGAGCGGGCAGCGCACGGGTGGGGCTTCCGAGAATGGACGCACGGGCCCGTTCGTTGTAAGCGTCGGTGTTGGCATCGAAGCGAACGAGTTCGCCGCTTTCGGTGAGCGCAAGCAGGCCGCCGTCCACGGCGAGGATCGAGGCGACGCCGAAGCGATCGACAGACCACTTCACATTGCCCGTCTTCCACTCGATGCAGCGAAGCTTCGCTCCGCCGCCCTCTTGCCGGCCATGCACGCCATAGAGGTGCTCGCCGACACGCACCGGGGTGTTGTACTGGCACGAGAGCGAGCGGTCGTTGGCCCACACTTCCTCGGCTTCATCACCCTTGGCTTTGAGGAGAATCGCACCGGTGCTGTACGATACCGTGAGAAAGATTTCGTCCTTGTAAACCAGCGGTGTCGCGGCATTCACGCTCTCGTTGAGCCGCGGTCGGAACGGATGCGCGTAGCGAACCTTGCCCGTGGCCGGATCCAGTGCCACGAGGCCGGAGCGGGTGAGAAAGACGGCGAGCGGCTTGCCATCAATCTCGGCCAGCGTCGGTGAGGAATAGCTGGCGGGATCGTCGGTCGCTTTCCACACTTCCTTGCCTGTCGCAGGATCGAAGGCCACGATGCCGGCCCCCTTGCCACCGACATTCACGAGCAGGTGGCCACTGGCGAGCATTGGCGAACAGGCAACGCCGAAGAAGCCTTTGGGCACGGAGTAGTCGGCAATAAGGTTTCGTTGCCAGAGTTTCTTGCCGGTAGTGAGTTCGATTGCGTGGAGATCGCCGTTGGCACCGAGTGCGATAACACGCTCGCCAGCAATGAGCGGTGTAGCACGCGGGCCGTCGTCGAACTGGAAATCGTCGCGGTATTTGGTGGGATAGCGAAAGGCCCACTTCTCTTTGCCCGTGGCGGGGTCCAGGCACGCAACGACTTCTTCGCTCTCGATGCGATGGAAGAGAATGAGTTTGTCGCCCGCCACGGCCGGTCCGGCCCAGCCGTGGCCAATCTCCCGTGACCACGCGAGGGGTGGGCCATCCTTGGGCCAGACCCAGTTCAGTTGCGATTCGCTGGAGTGACCGTCGCGCTGGGGCCCGAGGAACTGCGGCCAATCCGCGGCACTCCCGGCCAGAGCGAACAGGAGTGCAAACACGGCATACAGGACCGAACGCGGCATGATTTCATCCTGAAGTGTTGAAATGGCCAGGCGGCTTACTTCAGCGCCGCTCGCTTCTCGCCGATCAGCTTCAGCAGCGCCTTCTGCGGGTCGGCGAACTTCGCCAGGCCTTCCTGCATCAACGTCTCTTCCAGCTTCTTCATGTCCACCTTCTGGTCGATCTCCTCGAGCACGGGCGGTGGTGGAAGCTCATCCACATGTTTCGTGAACATGCGATCGCTTTCCAACACGGCCTTGTTCGTGGCGGGCGGGTTCGTCTCGATATCGCTGCCGGCAAAGGCCTCGACGTACTTCCAGGCCGGGTCTTCCTTCTTCTTGGTGCCGGTGCTGGCAAAGATCATTTCCTGCTGGAGTTTCAAGCCCTTGCCGGCCCAGAAGTCCTGGTTGAGCATCCAGATTCGCTTGGCATTCACGATGCCGACTTGGCCCTGGGCGGCATCGGAAAGATCAGGCAACGCTTTCTCGGTGTAGACATCCAGCCGGCTCACGAAGATGCTGTACACTGTCTTGACGTGCGACTTGTCCGCTAGTCGCTGGATGCCGCGCCAGCAAGCGTCCTTGGCGGCGTGGTATTGCCGTTCGCTGAAGATGAGCGTGACGTTCACGCAGACGCCCGCTGCCACGAGTTCTTCCAGTGCTCCGAGCCCGCCGGGCGTGGCTGGCACCTTGATCATGCGGTTCTTGTGCCCGGCGGACCACTTCTTGCCCAGTTCGATGTACGACTTCGTCCGCTCCGCCACGGGCAGATTGCGGGCCACGTCTTCCAGCAGTGGATCGAGCTCGAAACTCACCCAGCCATCGTTACCCTGCGTCTCGCTCCAGACGGGTTCGAAGACGCGCTGAGCATCGTTCACGAGCTTGTCCGTCATGGCCCAGGCAATGGCGGAATCATCCAGACCTTCACCGAGGAACTTCTTGATGTCCGCGTCGAAACGGCCCGTCTTGATGAGGTCCGAGATGATGATCGGGTTCGAAGTGGCACCGGTTGCACCGTTCTCGCGGTTGGTGGCGATCTCAACGGGATCGACCGAATCAAGCCAGAGTTTCGTGCCGGCGGCCACGAGGGATTGTAGCGGAGTCATGGTGAACCTCACGGTGGGAGTGAACCGCGGGCATTTTACGAATCCGGATGGGAAGACACCACACTCACGGAGCAGAGCGGATTGTTTGCAGAATGGCGTGCGATTGAATTGAGAAGAGCAGTCACGGAGGACGAAGGTGGATCGACTTGAATTGACGCTCGAGATGGTCTTTCCAGGGCGTCCAGGGCAACACGCGCCGCGGGCTCGCTGATCTGATCAGGACAAGCCCGCAGTGAGTGATCGGTGTGGAGTCGAATTAGCGGGGCTGGACGCGAAGACGGCGATTCGGATCGACTTCGATCGCGCCGAAGGCCTGCTCGTGGCGAGCGACGACCACGCGGAGCACCTCGGCCAGTTTCTTCGCCGTGACAAAGTTCATCACCAGACGATGCGTCAGCTCGATCGGCTCCGGTCCGGCCGGGGCAATCACCTGCGAGTACATACCCAGATCGAGCAGCACTTCATCGGGATTGCCCGTCACGCGGAAGAAATTCACGTACACCGAGGCCATGTCAGCATCGTTGATCTGAACCTGGATCTGTTGCTGACCCGGTTGGGCAGGGGCCTTGGCACCTTCGGCCTGCGGGGCGGGGGTGGTTTCGTCGGCCATGGGTGTGCTCCTTGCAGGGAGATAGTGTGGTGCGGCCAGTGGGCCGCGGGGTGCAAATCCTTCTCAGTGTACGACGAGTGTGTCACTCGCCCACAACCTTTATCGTCAGTTTGCCCTCTCTGGTCGCAGCGGCGAGTTGCACGGGCCAGTTCCAGGCCGCCTCTTCCTTCTGGGTCCTGACGTGCAAAACGATTGTGCGGGGCTGTGCCAGGGCCAGGGCCTGCGGCACATCCAGCACCTTTGAGACATTCAGAAAAGCCGGACCGCTCGCATGCGTTGGCGTCAAGTACCACAGGTCGAGCGTGTTCACGGAGGGTTCAAACAGTGCCGCGTACAGTGCGATCGCGGCTCCGTCATTCTCACCTTGAAGCAACAGCGGTGCTTTCGCGAAACCTGGTAGTTCACGCAGTGCGGTGATGGCACGTCGCACATCCCAGACACGCTGCCCTTCGAGTGTTTGCCCCACAAGCGGATAGCGGCGGCGAATCTGCACATCATCCTTGCTGCCGGGTTCGGCCCAGCGCGTCGGGCCTATGCCACGCGGCGCGATCGCGGCATAGACCCACTTGTGCTTCTCCATCGCGGCCCGGTTCTGGGTGAACTTCGCCTCATCGCGTTTGGGCTTCTCGTTCAATTGCAGTGCATCCGCGAAGTCAGGCCCCAGATCCGCACACCATCGCTGCCAGCCGGGTTCATCGAGCACACTCAGAATCACTTCCGCGGGTTGCTCGACCTTGGGCGAGGACATCACCCACATCCGCAGGGGAACGCCTGCTTCCGAGGTGAAGTCGATGGCTCGCAAACGGATGCCGTCGTGTGAGGTGTCCACGGCGACGGTCGCTTTCAACGGAGGTGGATTCTTGGCCCAGCCTGCGAACACCTTCTCGCGAAGTTCGTTGAGCAATTCAGGCTTGCGGCCTTGCCACCAGGCCTTCGCTACTTCAGAATTCGCCGGAAGTTCAATCGCCGCGGGCTTCACGAACACGTCGTGAATACTCTCGTTTAACCGCCCCTCGGGCAATTTCGCAAAGACCCTCAACTCGGCCGGCTTGAAGAACGTCTTCAGGTCATCCTCGATGACGGATTTCGCATCATCCTTGAGCCAGCGGTTCATCCAGCGGTTGATTCCCTGGTGCAGTTCGGGTGTGTCCTTGTGCGGCCCCTTGGTTTCAAGAAGCTGGAACTTGTCCGACGCACCATAGAGGGCGTACACCTTTGCCACCTTGTTCGCGAGGCCGCGATAGCCGGCGACGGGGAAGATGGCATCCGCGTCCGAGTTGCCGAGCAAGAGCGGCCGAGGAGCGCAGAGTGCTGCGACCATGGGGAAGTCCCAGCGATAGGTGTTCACCATGAACATGCAATCGCAGTGGCCGGCAATCACTCCGGTCTTGAGGCGTTCGGTGTCGCCTTCACAGAGGTGAGCGTTGAGGTCGGCGATGCCGGCCACGGGCACGATGGCTTGCACACGATCATCGGCGGCAGCCACCCACCAGCTGGTGGCACCACCACCCGAGCGGCCCGTGAGACCGATGCGTTTGGCATCCACATCGGGGCGAGATTCGAGATAGTCGAGCGCACGCATGGCATTCCACAGTTCGACGCCTGCCGGGGTGTAGCCACGCGACTGCCACCACCACATGCCACGGCTATAAGTGCCATGGTGATCGCCGCGGATCTCGCCGAGTTCGTTCGTATCGAGAATGAGGCAAACATAGCCGTGCGAGGCGAACCAGGCAGGGTGATACTGGTAGTGCGTCTTGCTACCGAGGGAGACGCCATCTTCGATGATGTTGCCGTGGCCGCAGACATAGAGAATGACAGGGTGTTTGCCGTCCTTCGGCTTTGACTTGGGCACGTATAGATTCGCAGTCACGTAGAGGCCGGGCATCGACTGGAAATGCAACTTCTCAACGGTGAAGGCCTCGGCATCGAGTGTGCCGGTCACGGTCGCGCGCAGATCCGTGCGTGTCGGCAGCGGCCAGAGGCCCATCATGTCCAGGAACTGGCGGCGCAGTTCGGGCCGCTGTTGTTCCCAGTCTTCGCGCGTGGTGAGATTCGTCAGGCAGTGATCGGAGATGTCCTTCACCTGAAGCCGAAAGTAGTTCGCGCTGAGTTGCTCGCCACGCGTGTAATCGGCTTTGGGTTGGGCCGCTGCGGTGCTGGTGAAGGCGAGTGCCAGAGCGACGACGGAGAGGAGTCGCATGGGGATGTCACTTGTGAGGGTGAGCGGGTGGGGAACTCGAGACAGAGGCAGGTATCTGAATCGGCTGCTTGCAGATCAAGCACGGAATGACTTTGCCACGGTCGTGATCTTCGACGAGTTGAAACTTGCGGCACTGGGGATTCGGGCAACGAACAGCGAACACCATGAGCCGGCTCCACGATCATCGTCCTGGGAGAAACTACCTCTCGATCCCACGAAGGACCGTGGGAACGAGGTTTCCGGTCTGGCTCCATGCACATCACCCTGGGAGAGCATCTGCTTCCAGGGCGTGTGAATCATTTTTTACTTCTTCACGAATTTCTCGGGGTTCTCCTTGAATGCGTCAGCACAACCCGAGCAGCAGACGTAGTACGTCTCACCCTTGTAGGTCACGGCAATGGAGGCGGCACCGCCGGTGACGATGCATTCCTTCTTCTTGGCGACTCCGGCGATCGATTCGCCATCCTTGTTGCCCGCCATGGTGAAGGCATCTTCAAATGGGCCCTTGCCGCCTTCCTGCTTCTCGACCTTCAGTTGCATGCGAACGCCGTTGGCGAGCGTCTCGAGCTGGAGGCGAGTCACATCGCCGGTCTTGGCGTTGGTGGATTCCAGTTTGAGTGTGCCAACTTTGAAATCGCCGACGAATTTTTCCTCGGCCTTGGCGGAGTTGGTGAGGGTGAGTTCGTACTTCTTCGTGGGCACATTGTACTTCAGGTCGCCGTGCGTGTAGTACTTGCCCTTGCCGTCGGCGAACTTGACGGTGATCCAGGCTTCGTCGCCCTTGAATTTCCAGCCCCAGGCAATCGTTTCCTTCCAGGCAACGGTCTTGCCGCCATCCTTCTGAAGACCTTCGAGATTCCAGACGCCGATAAAGTCCTGGAGTTCGCCCAGTGCTCGCTTGGCCTTGGCCAGGTCGGCCGGTTTCGGCTGGGCTTCCGTGCGGTGAATGCCCGCACCAAAGAGCAGGAAGCCGCCAAGCACAACCAGGGCACCGATCCGTAACTTCATGTCGATTCTCCAGAATGAATGGGTTCTCGATCGCATCGCAACAGCTTGGACGCTCCAGCGACCGCTTCAGTTCCCCTCAAGCATACCACGATTACAGAGAGAATGGCGTCTCAACATCAAAAGGCGAGCGGCCTGCGTGAGCAGGCTGTTCACCTGTGCGCAGAGTGCAATCGACGGATCACCATGCACGCAATTCGCGTTTGAACAGCCCCCTCACGGGGGGCCGCTCGCCTGCTCAATCCCAGCACATTTCGCATTTGAACAGCCCCCTCACGAGGGCCGCTCGCCTGCTCAAGCGATAAGCAACCCTTGTGCGGCGAGGTTCTCCAGGGCAGGGCCGATGATGGTGGCGAGGGCAGCCTGGATGTCCGCGGGTTCCTTCAGCTTCGCGTTGTCACGCTGCACATTCAGATCGCCCGTGAGTGCGAACTGGGCGAGTTGCCCCACGATCGCCAGGCGATCCCGGCTGCCATCCAGCAGCGGCACCAGGCGTTGATCCAGGTCGGTGAGACGGACCATCTCGTGTCGAACATTGGCGACGGCCTTGGCTCCATTCAGAGCATTCACGCGGGCGGAGCCGAGCACACGCGGTTTCTCGGCGATCTCCTTGGGCGCGAGAACAGGCGCGGCATGGAGTTCGACCAGGTCGGATGAGATGTACGAATTCAGCAATCCACCCGCGAGCGACTTCGTATCTGCTTCGACATCGACTTCACCACCCAGCAGGGTTCGCGCAGCCGCACGCACCTCTTCAAAAGGAAGTGTCGCCGGCCAGACTCCACCAAGCACCTGCATCGCGGCTTTCAGAATCGGCTTGCCCGTCGAGAGCGTCATGCCGCTGCGCGTCTTGTACTGGGCCGGCTCTTCCGATTGCAAGTCCGGCGGCGTGGTGCCCACGGGCTTGCCGCTTGATGCCAGGTGCAACCCCGCGATGCGATTCGGTTCGATCGACCAGTCCGGCGTCGCCTCAGCATGAATGAGCAGCGTCTCGCGGAAGGTGCGGTTACGAAGGAAGTCCATGTACTGTTCCACTTGAATCTGCGTGGTGGCGAGTTTCTGCAGTGCCTTCTCCACTTCCGGAGCAAAGTTGCCCGTGACCATGGTGCCGATGCGCGATTCGCCGAGGTAACGCAGGTTGTGCTTTGTCGCCATGTCCACGAACTGGTGGAAGTATAGCGGGTCATTGGTCTCTTCGAGATGCTCGTGGTACAGGTAGTGATCGGCCTGGTGCCGCAGGCTTTCGAGTTCGGACTTTAGCAGCACGGAATAGGGGCCTTCTTGCCGCACGGACTGGGCCAGGAAATCGAGCAGGGCCCGTGCCTGTTCGGTGCGCTGGCCGGGTGTGGCGAAACGCAGGGCATGATAGCGCATCATGTCGCGAATCATGCCGCGCATGTGCCAGCCGGGGTATGTGTTGTACGACACGTAGCCGATGCCATCGGGCGTGAGATGCTTCGAGAAGATATCGAGGATCTTCTCACGCACGGCAGTGGGAACCCAGCTAAAGACGCCATGGCAGATGATGTAGTCGAAGGTGCCGAACGATTCTTCCACGTCGACGATGCTGGCATGGCGCAGGCTGATGTTCTTGAGGCCGAGCGTGTGGACGACTTTCTCGCCATCAGAGATTTGACGGGCGGAGAGATCGACTCCAACGAACCAGGCGTTCGGAAAGCGCTCGGCCATGGGAATGATGTTGCCGCCGCTGGCACAGCCGAGTTCGAGCACGCGGCACTTCTCGATGGGCGGCGGCTTCAGCCCGAACAGCGTGGCCACGGTGAAGAGCCGCGACGGATGCGTCTGTGCGTACGGATGGCTTTCGTACGGCACTTCGTCGTAGCTATAAACGGCGGGCGTGGCATCCGGCATGGCTCGTTTCCGTGGGTTGAAGATTCGCGATTATCGCCGCAAGCGGTAGGGAACTTCCAGCCCATGTCGTTCCATGAGTGCAGCATCGGCCAGCAATGCGGAGGCTGGGCCATCGGCGACGAGCGTGCCGCCATCGAGCACAAGCACGCGGGTGCAGGTGTCCAGCACGAGTTCGAGGTCGTGCGAGGCGATGAGTTTCGTGCCGGGCAGGCTATGGATGATGCCGATGAGTTCGCGGCGGCCGCCGGGATCGAGGAACATGCTGGGCTCATCGAGCAAGAGCACGGCGGGGTGCATGGCCAGCACGCCTGCCAGTGCCGCTCGCCGCTTCTCACCGCCAGACAGCTGAAAGGGAACGCGCTCGCCGGCATCGGGAATGCCCACAGCCTTCAAGGCTTCTTGAGAACGAGTTTGCGCCTCCTCGGCGGTCGCACCCAGGTTCAGCGGACCGAAGGCAACATCTTCCAACACGGTGGGGCTGAAGAGTTGATCATCCGGGTTTTGAAAAACGATGCCCACGGTTTCGGGTAACTTTCGCCGCTGTTTGGGGTCCGCGGGATCGAGACCACCAATGTGGCATTCGCCGGGTTTCCCAGGCAGCACGCCGCACAATCGCAGGAACAGTGTGGTTTTTCCGGCACCGTTCGGCCCGACGAGAGCCGCACATTCGCCCGCATCGATTGTGAAGGTGATGTCCTTCAGCGCAACGCGGCCATCGGCATAGCGGTGCGTCAGGTATTGCGTGCGGAGTGCGGCGTGCATCACGAAAGCGAATCCCCGAGCACCAGGGCAACGGTCGCGGCGAGCATCAGGAGAAAGGATACGACATCGGCCAGGCTCGTCCGGAACGAGGCCAGGGTGTGGAAGCGGCCATCGAAGCCGCGACAACGCATCGCATTCGCCACGTGCTCACCACGCTCCGCACCGCGCACGAGCACCGCACCCGTCACATGACCCAGGGTTCGATAGCCGTGGCGATTCGCCTTCGCCGAGAAGCCGCGCACACGCAAGGCCACACGCAAGCGGCGCAGTTCATCCCCCAGCACGAAGGCGTAACGATAGGCGAGCAGCGCGAGGAGCACGAGCAAGCCCGGCACCTTCAACTTGTGGGCAGCCGCCAGCGTGTGATGCACGGGTGCCGTGCCAACGAGCACGAGCGAGAGCGAACCAATCGCCACGCAACGGCAAAAGACCGCGAGGCCCACGATCAATCCGCGCTCGGAAAAGTGAATCGGCCCGACTTGCCAACCAGGCCCATCCAGCGTGAAAGGGAGCACAAGAATGAAGGGCAACGCCGCGAACGCAAAGAGGCCCAGCCGCAAACGCAACCAGCGCCCTGGCAATCGTGCCAGCATCAACAGCGAGACCGATGCGACCAGCGCGACAACACAGGGCCAGATATGGTCCAGGGCGGCGATGCCGAATACGGCAATGCTGATGGCGGCCAGCTTCCAGCGTGCATCCCAGCGAGCGAGCGCGGAATCCGGCACGAGAGTGTAACGAAGCGAAAGCGACATGCGATGTATTCTACGGATCGCCGTGTTATGCTTTTCACCATGAAAACCGAGCTTGCTGCTGTGCTATTTTTCGCAACGGTGCTGGCCGCCCCCGGCACATCCCAACCTGCCGACCCGAAAGGGCCAGCCGTGGATACGTCCTTCCTGAAGCAATATGCCGAAACACGCGGCTTCTCACTGGGCCGACCGCAAAAGCCGAAGGTCGCCCCCGATGGCAAGAGCGTGCTGTTCCTGCGTGCTGATGGAAAGACGCCGCGGCAAGGGCTCTTCGAATTCGATGTGTCCAGCGGCAAGAGTCGCGAACTGCTCTCGCCCGAGATGCTCGTCAAGAATGCCGAGGAGAACCTCAGCGCCGAGGAAAAGGCTCGCCGTGAACGGCAGCGAGTCAGCGTCGGCGGCTTCACCGATTTTCACTTCGATAACACCGGCAATCGTGTGTTGCTGAAGCTATCGAACCGCCTGTACATTTTCGATCGGGCTGCTGGCTCCACCAGCGAGTTGAAGACCGGTGAAGACGGTGCCATCGTCGACCCAAAATGGGCCCCTGACGGCAAGCACATCGCATACGTCCGCGGATTCGACGTGTACTCGTACGATGTCGCAGCGGGCACGGAAGCACCCGTCACGACCGGCGGCACCGCACTCAAGACGCACGGCCTCGCCGAGTTCGTGGCTCAGGAGGAAATGCATCGCTTCTCCGGCTTCTGGTGGTCGCCCGATTCGAAGCACATTGCGTACGAAGAAGCCGATCACACGAGGGTGGAGACCTGGTATGTCGCCGACCCCTTCTATCCGGGCGTGAAGCCCACCGAGCAGTTCTACCCACGGCCCGGCAAGCAGAATGTGAACGTGAAGCTTGGCGTCTGCCCTGCCAACGGCGGCGAGACCACCTGGATCGAATGGGACCGCACCACCTTTGAATATCTCGCCATCGTGAAATGGGAAGAATACGCACCGCTCACCATCCAGGTGCAGGACCGCAGGCAACAACGCCTCGTGTTGCTCGGTGTCGATATCGCAACAGGCAAGACCAGGTCACTCGTGGAAGAGACCGATGCCGCCTGGGTGAACTTGAACCCCGGCGTGCCACGCTTCAACGGGGCGCTCGGCGGCTTCATCTGGATGGGTGCGGACAAGGCCGGCGAACAGGAAATTCAGCTCCGCGACTGGAACACAGGGCGACTCTCCGATGTGCTCGTGCCCGCGGAGTTGCGGCCACGCGATGTGGAGAGCGTATATTCGGCCCGCTTCGAAACGTTTCTTGTCTATTCCGGAGGCACCGATCCCACCACGCGCCTGCTCTATCGCCACCGCACGGCCAGCCGCAATGTGAACCCCGGCGGCCCGGACGATCTGCTCACACCTGAACCCGGCGTGCATATCGGCAGCTTCGGCAAGCACGGCGGCCCCTACACCCTCACGTCCACCACGCTCAAGTCGATGCCACGAAGCACGGTCTTCAACCTTCAGGGTGCGAAACTCGGCGAACTCGCTTCCGTCGCCGAGGATCCACCCTTCACGCCCGATGTGCAGGTGTTGAAGATTGGTGAAGGCGAGGGATACTACGCAGGCATCGTCCGGCCCCGGAGCTTCGACTCGAACAAGAAATATCCCGTGCTGGTCTACGTCTATGGCGGGCCCACGTCGCAAGTCGTCACGCAGGCGATGCAACCCTGGCTGGTGCGGCAATGGCTGGCAGACCAGGGATTCATCGTCGTCGCCATCGATAACCGTGGCACAGCGGGGCGCGGTCGAAACTGGGAGAAAAGCGTCTACAAGAAGTTCGGCACCGTGCCGCTCGAAGACCAGGTGAACGGCCTGAAGGCACTCTGCAAGAAGTTCCCGGAGATGGATGCGGAGCGCGTCGGTATCGTTGGCTGGTCGTTCGGCGGATACATGGCAGCGAACGCCGTGCTCCGCGAACCGGACCTGTTCAAGGCCGCGGTCGCCGGTGCCCCGGTCACGGACTGGGAAGACTACGACACGCATTACACCGAGCGCTACCTGGGGCTCCTGCCCGTGGACCAGGCCGCTTACGAGGAAAGCAGCCTGCTGCCGCTTGCGAAGAACCTCACGCGCCCATTGCTGCTTGTGCATGGAACGGCGGACGACAACGTCTATTTTCGCCACACGCTGAAACTGGAGAACGCCCTCTTCCGCGCGGGCCGCGATTTCGAGGTGTTGCCCTTGCCTGGCATCACGCACATGATCACATCCGACCCGCACGTGATGGAACGCTTCTGGTCGAAGACCGCGACGTTCTTCCAGCGCCACCTCGGCGAGCCGAAGTGAGTGCGATCTCACCTCGCTTTCAGCAACTTGATGAATTCACGCATCCAGGCGGGGTTGTCGTGCCAGGTGCGGGCGGTGACGAGGTTGCCGCTCACCACGACTTCGCGATTCACATACTTTCCGCCTGAGAATTCACAATCGAGCCGGCACTTGGCAACGGTCGTCACTTCCTTGCCGCGAATCACATCGGCGGCGGCAACGATCTCGATGCCATGGCACACCGAGGCCACGGGCTTGTTCGCGGCGAAGAACTCTTTCGTGATGCGGATGAGATCGGCGTCGTCGCGCAGATATTCCGGAGCCCGGCCGCCGGAGATCACCATGCCGGCATAGTCCGCCACCGCCACATCCTTGAAGGCGATATCCGCCGCGAGCTTGTAGCCCGGGCGTTCCTCGGTGATGTCCCAGCCCTCCGGCCGTTCGTGCAGCACGAGGTGATAGACCCGCTTCGCGGGCCCTGCCACATCCACGCGATATCCATCTTCCTGCAATCGATGCAGCGGGTAAAACGTATCGAGCACCTCGGCCGCATCGCCGATCACGAGCAGAATGTTGGGCATAAAGGCTCCGCATTGGTGGTGGATTGTTACCATTCTACAAAGCGTCCCTCGAGAACATCGAGTGTGTCATGCGAACGGGCGGCATCATTCTGTGTGGCGGACTGTCATCGCGGATGGGGCAGCCGAAAGCGTGGTTGCCCTTCGAGGGCGAGCTTTTCCTGCAGCGTATTGTTCGCATTGTGAGTGAGGCGGTGAATCCCGTGGTGGTCGTGGCCGCACGCGAGCAGAAGGTGCCACCGCTGCCTGCGGAAGTGGCGATCGTGTGGGACGAAGTCGCAGGGTGTGGACCGCTCCAGGGGCTGGCCGCAGGGTTGGCGGCACTCGATGGCCGCGTGGACGCCGCTTATCTCTCCTCATGTGATGTGCCACTGCTGACAACCGCGTTCGCACGAAGTGTGGTGTCACTCGCCTCGCATCACGATATTGCGATTCCTCACATCAATGGGTTCCATCATCCGCTCAGCGCTGTGTACCATCTGACGGTTCTTCCCCACATCCGCATCATGCTCGCGGCGCAACAATACCGATTGCTCGACCTCCTGGAACGTGTGCCCACACGCTACGTTGAAGCACATGAACTCTCGGATCTCGATTCGTTGCGGAATGTGAACACACCCGAAGAGTATGCGGCGGCACTTGCCTACAATGCTCAGCATTCAACGATCCACTAAATTCTAACCCCATACACGCATGCACCCACACAAGCCGCATTTCGACCGTCATGCCGGGTCCGAAAAGAACAAAGAGTTCCTGCATCGCATTAGCCGGCAGAAGATCGACCCGCCCGCGGTGGGTGCCGGCATTTCCGCCGCGGACTTGCTCGATTCGGCGTTCCTCTCATACAACGCCGGGCGGTTGCGTGAAGGCTGCCAGCTATTCGCCCGCAAGATGCTCGCCGAGAACGGCACGGTCGGTCTCGCCCTCAGCGGTGCTCTCACGCCCGCCGGGCTCGGCATGTCCTGCCTTGTGCCGCTCGTGGAAGCTGGCTTCATTGACTGGATCGTGAGCACCGGGGCCAATCTCTATCACGATGTGCACTACGCACTGGGAATGGACCTGTTCCAGGCTGGCCCCAGCTTGCCCGACCTGGAGTTGCGCGAAAACCAGGTCATCCGCATTTACGACATCATCTTCGACTACGAGAACCTGCTGAACACGGACAAATTCTTCCGCCAGTTGTGCCGCGGACCGGAATTCCAGCACACAATGGGCACGGCCGAGTTCCACCACCTCGTGGGGAAGTACCTCGCCGAGCGCGAAGCCCAGACGGGCCGTGTCGGAAAGAGCTTGCTGGCGGCGTGCCATCGCTGCGGTGTGCCGGTGTTCACCAGTTCACCCGGCGACAGCAGCATCGGCATGAACCTCGCCGCACTCATGCTCGAAGGCGGCCAACTGCGCATCGACCCGCTGCGCGATGTAAATCAGAGTGCCGCGATCGTCTGGGATGCGAAGGTTGGCGAGCCGGGTGCGTCAGCCCCCGGGTGCAGTTCCGTGTTCATCCTCGGCGGCGGCTCGCCCAAAAACTTCATGCTCCAGACGGAGCCACAGATCCAGGAAGTCCTCGGGCTCGCCGAGGCGGGGCACGACTACTTCTTGCAGTTCACCGACGCTCGCCCGGACACCGGCGGCCTCAGCGGGGCGACACCCAGTGAAGCCATGACCTGGGGCAAAGTCGATCCGGATAAACTCCCGGACTCCGTGACCTGCTACATCGACTCGACCGCCGCACTCCCCATGCTCACCGCATACGCCCTCACACGCGTGGAGAAGCGACCGCTGAAGCGCCTGATCGAGAAGTTCCCGGAATTGACGAAGCGCCTCGAAGCGGGCTATGCCCAGACACAGGCGAACCGCAAGGAATAGATGAGATGAGAAAGAACCGCACCCACACGGGTGCGGCTCAGTCGCCACTCACTGCGGCAACAGGATCTTCAACTCGCCTTCGAGCGTCAGCACCTGGCCGTTGCGGTTTACGATCTTCGTGTCCTTGCCGACGAGGAACACGTGCGGCGGCAGGTGCACACCGTAGGCCGCGGCGAGCGGGCTGCCTTCCACGCCGCCGCGCATGTGCAGATGTTTGCCGGGCAACTCCGCACGCTTGATGGCTGCGATGCCAGCCTGCGGATCGTCATCGAGGCACACCGTCACGATCTCCAACCCCTTCGGGCCAAAGGTGGTGGCGAGTTCCTTCAACTTGCGGGCATCCGAATCAAGCGTGCTGATCCAGCTGGCCCAGTAATAAACGACCACCACTTTGCCGTTCAGCGAGTTGACGGCGAAGGCCTGATTTGTGCCGATCTCGGGGCCGACGAGGTCGATGGGCTTGCCTTCGCTTTCCAGCCGTTTCTTCGAACCGTTGGCCCGGGCCGCGTGGGCGTGCTGTGCATAGTCCTTGGTGATGGTGTCGTACCATTCCTTGGCCTTGGCCTCGCCTTCCCTGCCCGCATATTCATAGGCAATGGCGAGCCGCAGAGCCGCCTCGGGGGCATCGTTCGAGTTCGGATAGGTCTTCACGAACTCTTCGAGCGAGGTGCGCCACTTTTCCTGCAGAGCCTGAAGCTTCTTTTCGTCGCCGCCAGCTTCTCGCAGGGCGATGCCGTTCTCCGTTGTGAGCACGCGGAACGCGGCGTAAGCCGCCAGCGGGTTCTGCGGTGTGGCCTTCAACTCCTCGGCGATTTGCTTGAGTCGGCCATGGGCGGGGTTGCCACTGGGGCCAGAGTCACCGGCCGATGCGAGGCTATCGATGAGCAGCTTCAGCCAGGCGGCTTGGTCCTTTGGCTCGAGCTTTTTGACGATGCCTTCGAGGATGCCGGCACGCTTGAGATAGTAGCCGGTGAGTTCGCCGGGGGCGATGTTCACGGCGCTGCGGTCGAGCTTGTCCAGTTCCGCAACGTCAGCCTTGATCGCCTCGGTAATCACAGGATCATTCGCATTGCCAGTCGCACTGCCACCGGCCACGGCCTCGCTGCCCGCACTGGGGCCGTCAATTGCCTTCCAGGCCCGGCCGATCATCACGAGTTCGCCGGTCTGAAGGAATTTCATCTCCTTGCCATCCTGGATGAGGATGGTGGCGTTCTTGTGAACGACGAGATCGTCTTTGCCGCCGAAGGCATCCGCGGGCGTGGTGTGCGGAGCGTTCGTTTCCAGGTGCACCCAGCGGGCTTCGGGCGAGAGTTTGAGTGCTTCACCGGCGGCGATCAGGCGCTGGGAGGCTTTCGCGGTGCGGTCCTTGATCTTCGCGGCTTCCGCGGCGGGTACACCGAGAGCGTCCAGGTTTTCCTTGGTGGCGAGCAGCGCTTCGAGCCGCTTCGCATCCTTCGCGAGCACAGCCTGGAAGAGTTCCTGGCTTGCTTCCTCGGGGGACATCACAACCCATTCATCGACCTTGCCATCGCGGTCGCGGTCCAGGCCCCACTTGCCACCGGCCGTGCCGAGCCAGCGAAACTGGAACGGTTCAGTTGCGGCGGGCGGGAAGACCTCGCGGTACGATTCCACACCATCGATGTAAAAGGCGACGATGTTGAACGACTTGTTGTCGTAGCTCACGAACTGGCGGACGGGGCGATTCTGGGCATCGCGCACCACATAGCCCATGTTCGAGCCGGGTGTCTTCGGGTTGGCGATGGGGTCGATGTGGTAGCCGGCCAGTTGATCGGCGGCCGGTGTGTTGATGGCAACGCCGGGTTGTCGGGGCTTCACCTCGAAGGCCTTGTCCACGGTTAGCGTGGGAAGCTGGGCGTACGCGTTGAGTCCGAAGCCCGCCCACAGGGTGAGCGCGGCTAGTGTCTTGGTCGTGTACCGCGTGAACGACATGAGAATCCATCCTCCTGGACGCCGGCCGGCGGCGCGGAATAACGGGCCCAATCGTTCTCGGCAATCTGGGTGGCGCTGGATGAGACTTGAGCGAAAGATCGCAATCCGGCAGGTGGTGCTGGTGCTGTTCGCTCACGCCGAATAAAAGCTCGGCACAGATTTCCACACGAACACGGCAAACGTCATGCACCCTGCCACCACCGCGGCCAGGCCGCCAATCATAATGGCAAACACCGCATGCAGGTTGCCCGAATACGCGCCTTGTTGCTTCTCGATCGCCTTCATCGCCTCGCCGCCCAGGAGTGAGGCACCAACACCCAGCAGCAACGGCAACACGAACGCCACGATCTGGATCGAATAGCGTCTGACTTTCGATTCCTGCGTCTCGACGAGACCGGCCTCACCGCGTGCAACATTCAGCGGGCTGCCCGCGATGTGCTTTTCGGCCACGAGTGAACCGTAAAGCGCTAAGACTCCCGCGACGACACTCACCATGATGGCGGCAAGTGCCAGCCCGTGCACGGGGGTTCTCTCGATGCGACTCACACTTTGCATGGCATCTCACAACTGGCCGACACGGTTGAACGTGGGTAATGTGTGCTGACCGCATTCCTCTTCCCGGGTCGCCAGATGACATCAACCAACCCACCCGCACCGCATCTCTCCGCCTGGCGCTGGTGGGTTTGCTCGCTGCTCATGCTGGCGACCGTCGTCAACTATATGGACCGGATGGCCCTGAACCAGTTGGCCCTCCGCATCCAGACGTCGCTGGGCATCGACGACGAACAGTATAGCTGGCTCGAAAGTGCCTTCTCACTCGCCTTCGCCATCGGGGCCATCACCACGGGCTACATTGTCGATCGCATCAGTGTCCGCTGGGTCTATCCCTTCATGGTGCTCGGCTGGTCTGCCGTCGGCATCCTCACCGGCTTCGCCAATGGCTTCTGGATGCTGCTCGCGTGCCGCTTTGCTCTGGGCTTCTTCGAGGCGGGCAACTGGCCCTGCGGCATCCGCACCACGCGGGCCGTGCTCAGACCCGCCGAACGCTCGTTTGGCAACTCACTTTTCCAGAGTGGCACGGCGCTGGGCGCAGTGATCACGCCACTGGTCGTGCTGTATTTGCTGCGCTGGGTCGATCCCGAGGAACCATTCCGCAAAGCTTCAATAGCTGCAGTGGGTGGAACTTATGCCGCGGTCACGGACGCACCGGTGAACACATGGCAGTTCCCATTCCGCGTCATCGGCAGCCTGGGCCTGGTGTGGGTGGTGCTCTGGTTCGTCACCATTCCGAGTCGCATGTTGAAGGGTGGCGAACAACCGGGCGACACCACACGAGAAGCAGGCAGCGGTCGGTTCTGGGAGATCTTTCGCGACCGGCGCTTCTGGGTGCTGTTCGCCGTGGTCGTGGCCATCAACATTACCTGGCATGGCTACCGCACCTGGCTGCCGTTGTACCTGCAGAAACAACGCGGCTTCACCACGCTCGAAATGAGCCGCTTCACCACCCTCTACTATCTGGTTGCCGATATCGGATCGTGGACAGTGGGTATCGCCACGCTGCTATTGTGCCGCTCTGGCATGCGGGTGCACACGGCCCGCACGCTGGCGCTCGCGGGTTGCTCCGGGCTCACGCTGTGCGCCACCGCGGTGCCGTTCTTGCCCGATGGTTTGCAGTTGCAGGCGGGCTTGCTCGCCGTGGCATTCGGAGCGTTGGGCCTCTTCCCGACGTACTTCGCCTTGAGTCAGGAAGTCTCCTCGAAGCATCAGGGGAAAGTAACAGGCACACTCGGGGCCTGTGCTCACTTCTCCCTGGCTCTGATTTACCCCATTGAAGGTCGCATTGTTCGCGTCACCGAGTCATATGAATGGGTGCTCGGCGGCATCGGCGTCGCTCCGCTCTTCGCGCTGGGCGTGCTGCTTTGGCTCTGGCCTTCCCGCGACGAACCCGAAGCCTGACGCGATTCTGATTGATTCCAGGTGGCATGCCACCCCACTGTGGAATCATGTCACTTCTTCGGAAGAAATATCATCAGATCGATGCTGAAGTCTGATCTCATTCAAAATGTTGGTGGGCAAGTGCTGTTATTGCCAAGACTGGTGAGTACCTGCCCAGAGCCGAAGCCGTGCATGAGTGACTCGGATCTGCTGGCCAATGAAACGAAACAAGCCCGGCACGTTGGCCGGGCTTGACCAAAATCGATTCAATTCGCGTTAGTTCAGGCTGACGCTCACACCGTCATCACGGCTGGAGAGCCGCTGGAGTGTGGCGAGTTGCGTTGAACTGCGGAGGAATGAAACCGAGCCATCTGCGAACAGCATGTTCGCACCACCGGTATGGGCGGATGAGAACGGGATATTGGTGCCCAGGTTCAGGTTTGTACCGTTGGCCGCGTTGTCACCCAGACCGCGGCGATTGATTTCCCAGCGTGTTGTCGTGCAGTTGAAGGTTCGCTCGGTGTAAGCGGTGCCCACATTCCCATTCCCGGCACCCATGGTCCAGCCGTGCTGGCCCTGGCTCGAGAGTGGGTAGTTGCCGTTCATCGTGGGATTCCCATTCGCATCACGCAGGTGATCGCTCTGCTCGCCTACGAGCAACGTGTTGCTCGTGCCATCTGTGATGCTCACCAGCGTGACACCACTGCTCGCAAATAAGCAACCCTTGGCACTCACCTGGCTGCCGGCACCACCGCAGCAGCTGGGCGATGCTAGCGGAGTATCGAGCGTCGAGCCGGCAACTCCCGTGTACGAAGTAAACATCGGGGTGGTTCCGCCGTTAATCGCCGCGGCGTAGAAGTCCGGCATCGGCGACGAAGGACAACGATAGGTGGGGATCGTCAACTGGTTAATAAGGGCTCGATTGTTCGTGTTGGTATAGCCCGAGTTTCCCGTAAATTGCCAGCGTTGGAACAGTGGCCCCTGCTCGATCTGCGGCAGGATATACACTTTCCACGAGCTGCCCCAGCCGCCGCCACTGGTGCCGTACGGTGCCACATCCGAAGTGCAACCCGGAGGAAGTTTGTTGTTCGTGTCGTGATAAGCATGCAAGGCGATGCCAATCTGCTTGAGATTGTTCGAGCATTTGCTGCGGGCAGCCGCTTCACGCACTTTCTGGACGGCGGGGAGCAGCAGGCCAATCAGGATGGCGATGATGGCGATAACCACCAACAACTCGATGAGCGTGAAGCCGCGACGGGCTTCAGCTGGACGGATGAGATGCATCAAAATGAGCCCTTGATCAAGAAGGTTAGGAAAAAAAACAACCTGGCACGCAGAACCAAATAACTAGTCGTTCGATGATATTCAGGAAGCAGATAAAGGGATGATGGCGATTAGATCAATACGGCTGGATAGAACACTTTTTATGGTTCCAATAGATAGCGATTTATTCTTGGTAATTTTTATAGTCGAGTCAAGCTGAACTTGATGAGAATCGTGATCTCGCCGGAAATGCTCTCCATTCTCGTATCAAACGAAACTAGCCCGGCACGTTGGCCGGGCTGGCCTAAATTCGCTTCCCTTCACATTAATTCAGGCTGACGGTCACACCGTCGTTACGGCTGGAGAGGCGCTGCAGTGTGGCGAGTTGTGTCGAATCGCGGAGGAACGAAACCGAGCCATCCGCGAACAGCATGTTCGCACCACCGGTGTGGGCAGATGTGAACGGAATGTTTCGTCCCGTGTTGTTATTGGTGCCGTTCGCGGCGCTATCACCCAGACCTCGACGGTTGATTTCCCAGCGAGTCGTGGTGCAGTTAAAGGTGCGTTCGGTGAAAGCTGTCCCAATGTTTACCGTGTTACCACCCATCGTCCAGCCGTGCGGCCCCTGGCTGGTGATGGCACCGTATGCAATGGTATAGGGCTGGTTATTCGCATCACGCATGTGATCACTTTGTTCACCGACAAGGATCGTGTTACTTGTGCCATCCGTGATCCCCACGAGCGTCACGCCGCTGTTGGCAAAGAGAGTGCCACTGCCGCTGGCAAGTCCATTAGCAGCATTATTGTGCGTGGTATCCAGCGTCGAACCAGCGACCCCAAAATATGAGGTGAACATGAGGAAGTTGCCATTGTTCCCAGCCGTTGCGTAGAAATCTGGCAACGGTGACGATGGGCAGCGGTAGGTCGGAATCGTAAGCCGATTCACCAGGGGCATATTGTTCGCGTTCGTGTATCCCGAATTACCGGTGAAGACCCACCTCTGGAACAGTGGCCCCTGCTCCATCTGTGGCAGGATGTACACTTTCCAGGAACTGCCCCACCCGCCACCGCTGGTGCCGTATGGAGGCAGGTCCGTCGTGCAACCCGGAGGAAGTTTGTTGTTCGTGTCGTGGTAGGCGTGCAAGGCGATGCCAATCTGCTTGAGATTGTTCGAGCACTTGCTGCGGGCAGCCGCTTCGCGCACCTTCTGGACGGCGGGGAGCAGCAGCCCAATCAGGATGGCGATGATGGCGATAACCACCAACAACTCGATGAGCGTGAAGCCGCGACGGGCTCCGGACGGGCGGATGAGGTGCATCAACAGACCCTCGACGAGGAGAACGAGAGAGACACATGTCCTGATGTGGATATCAGCCGTTTCAGGATTCACAATGAATGACGAGGAACAGCAAGAGACGTTGATGAGGTTCCGAGATTCGGTTCGATGAGACAACTTCAACCCACATCCGACAGACAACAGAATCACACATTCGAGGGGCAATGGTCAATCATACATTGGTTAATTATGCATGTGATATCCTGACTGGCTCTCATTAAAAACTCATCAATGCAACAGGCCCGGCACAATGGCCGGGCCCGGAAGCGTCATTCAACTGTAATTTCCGCTTAATCAATGGTGACCGTGAGGCCATCGTTCATCGAGGCCAGTCGGGCCAGGGTTGCGGCGGTGGTGCTGTCGCGCAGGAAGCGGATCGAGCCATCGGCGAGACCCACGTTCACGCCACCCGGGTGAGCCGAACGCAGCGGGTTGTTGTTGCCTGCGTTTTGGCACACGCCATCGCCGCAGGCCGAGTTGAAGCTGGTTTTCGTGTTGATGGTGTACCGGATCGAGGTGGTGTTGAAGACGCGGCCATTGCCACTGTTCGGCAGTGAGGTCGTGTTGTTATTGTTGCCAGTACAGCCCATGGCAAAGCCGTGCTGAACACCGGGGCGCCAGTCGCGCCTGGTGGTTCCTTCCAGAACCCAGTCGCCCACCTCACCGATGATCATGGTGTTGCTCGTGCCGTCCGTGATGGCGGCGATATTGTTCTGCGAGTTGTAGGAGAGAATGCCGTTGCGGGTGTGAGGGCCGTGGGGCGTGGTGGATTGCGGAACACCAGTGAGGCCGCCGAAGCCGTTGATGGCACCGGCGATCCCCACATAATCCGCCACCATGGAACCCGGAGCGGTTGTGGAGAGCGAGTGGGTGGTGGTCAAGGAACTGGACGGGCAACTGAAGACCGTGAATGTGGGCCGACCGGCGGTGTCGCCGATCCCGGCGCGGATATTGCCGTCGTTGTACTGGCGATTCGTTCCCAGCTGGGCGCGGTTGTACGCGGCACCGAGCTCCGCGAAGGGCATCGAATAGGCCATCCACGAGGCTCCCCACTGCTGGCCTGTGGACGTTCCGAATGGCGCCCGATTGTTGGCCGCACCCGGCATGAAGCGGCCATTCACATCGTGGAAACCATGCGTGGCCAGGACGAGTTGCTTGATGTTGTTCGAACACTTGGCCCGGGCCGCCGCTTCGCGGACCTTCTGCACAGCGGGGAGCAGCAGACCGATCAGGATGGCAATGATTGCGATAACCACCAACAGTTCGATGAGTGTGAAGCCGCGACGGGCTTCGGGCGATCGGGACGCGAACATGAGAGGGCCCTCAGAAGACAAGAAACAGATGGGAAAAGTCATACACCGATCAAGCGGAGCCGAACTCACCGGCCGCAGAGGGCTCGGTACCGAGTTCGAAAGATGGGACTGAAGCATGAGTGGCATGCGAGAATGACCACTCGTTCTTAATCGGTTCCTCATTTAGAACACAGCGCGAATGTGGGGTCAAGTACGAACTGAGAAAAATATGAGTGGTCGTTTTGGCTCCTCATCCTGTGCCAGGGCGGATGACCGTTTCCCTCGCACCATTCCGATTTTTCCAATCCAGAATCCGCGAGGATTGCAGGCACCTCCCCATTTTCTTCTGGGTCCCTAAACTAACGTTTGTCAGTTCCGGTCACGGTCGTCCCGCCCCGCGGGTCCTCTCGCCCGACCGCCCGGCATCTACCCGTGAGGTCCTGACATGACCGGTCGTTCGATCCGGACGTACACCGTTATGCCCTGCCTGCCCGAGCGGTTGCGGGCCCTGCACACCATTGCTTACAATCTGTGGTGGAGCTGGAATGTCGATGCGGTGGCCCTGTTCCGCCGTATTAACGATGATCTGTTCGAGGCACTCGATCACAGCCCCATTCGCCTGCTGGGTGCCACCGACCAGACCCGCTACGAGCAACTCGAAGGCGACGACGGTTTCCTGGCACACATGGACCGGGTGTCCGAATCGCTTGATCGCTATATGAAGGCGACAACGTGGTTCCAGGAGAAGCATGCCGCGGATCCGGAAACTCGTGTCGCGTACTTCTCGGCCGAGTTCGGCATCCACGAGAGCGTTCCCGTCTATTCCGGTGGTCTTGGAGTTCTCGCAGGCGATCACCTCAAGAGTGCCAGCGATCTTGGCATTCCGCTCGTCGGTGTCAGCCTCATGTATCGCGAGGGGTACTTCCGCCAGTACCTCAACGTCGATGGCTGGCAGCAAGAACGCTACCCCGAGAACGACTTCTTCACGCTCCCCCTGGTACCGGAACTGGGTCCGGATGGTCAGCCGATTCTCGTGGGCGTGATGATGCCGGGGCGTGAGGTGCAACTGCGCATCTGGCACATCCAGGTGGGCCGTGTCCCGCTGTACTTACTCGATTCGAACATCCCGCAGAACCGCCCGGAAGACCGCGGCATCACCGCACAACTCTACGGCGGCGATTCCACGACGCGTATCCAGCAGGAAATGCTCCTCGGCATCGGCGGCATCCGTGCCCTCAAGGCACTCGGCAAGATGCCCACCGTCGTGCACATGAACGAGGGGCACGCGGCCTTCGCGGCCCTCGAGCGCGTTCGCCTGTTCATGGAGCAGGAAAAACTCGATTTCCCCACGGCCTGCGAAGCCGTGAAGGCGGGCACGTGCTTCACCACGCACACGCCGGTGCCAGCCGGCAACGATGCCTTCCCGATCTCGATGATCGAGCAGTACCTCGGCGAGTACATCCACAAGATGGGTGTCGATCGCGCGGCCATGGCGGCACTGGGTCGGCAGCACCCCGATAACGAGGGCGAACCCTTCAGCATGACGGTGCTCGCCATCAAACTGGCGAACTCCTCCAACGGTGTCAGCAAGTTGCACGGCAGCGTGTCGCGTGGCATGTGGCACGAAATCTGGCCCGGGCTTCCCAAGTCCGAAGTGCCGATCACCAGCATCACCAACGGTGTGCACACGCAGAGTTGGCTCTCGCCCGAGATCGCCCAGCTTTACGACCGATACCTGGCCATTCAGTGGGAATCGAAGCCCACGGACTTCGCTGTCTGGAACCGCGTGGAGCAAATTCCGGATGCGGAATTGTGGCGGACGCACGTTCGCCGCCGGGAACGCCTCGTGGCGTTTGCCCGCACGCGGCTCAAGTCGCAACTGAAGCGTCGCGGTTCGCCTCCGAGCGAGATTGATGCGGCCGAAGAGGTGCTCGATCCGGAGGCACTGACCATCGGCTTCGCTCGCCGCTTCGCGACCTACAAGCGTGGCGACCTCATTTTCCGCGATATTGAGCGAGTCGCAGCCCTGGTTAACAACACCACGCGGCCCGTGCAGTTCATCTTCAGCGGCAAGGCCCACCCCAAGGACCAGGGTGGCAAGGAACTCATCGCCCGCGTGGCCCAGATGGCCCGCCGCGAGGAGTTCCGTCGGCGTGTCATGTTCATCGAAGACTACGATATGAACGTGGCCCGCTACCTGGTTCAGGGTGTCGATGTCTGGCTGAACAATCCCCGCCGACCGCTCGAAGCGTCGGGCACCAGCGGCATGAAAGTGCCTGTGAACGGCGGCATCAACCTCTCCATTCTTGATGGATGGTGGGTCGAGGGCTACGACGGCGACAACGGCTGGGCCATCGGTGCCGGCGAGGAGTACGCGGACCTCAACTATCAGGATGAAGTCGAGAGCCGGGCACTCTACGACCTGATCGAACAGGACCTCATCCCGCTCTTCTACACGCGTGGCAACGATAGCCTGCCCCGCGGCTGGATTCGGCGAATGAAGCGATCGATCGCGACCGTGGTGCCGATGTTTAACACCAACCGCATGGTCTCCGAGTACACCGAGCGGTGCTACATTCCGAGCCATCGCCGCTTCACGAAACTCGGTGCCGACCACCTCAAGGGTGCCAAGGAACTGGCCGTCTGGCGCAAGCGAATCGCCTCGGCGTGGAGCCAGATCAAGGTCGAGGGCGTGGAAGTGCTGGGCGGCGATCTGCACAAGGTTGGCAGCAGCTTCCCCGTGAAGGTGAAGGTCGATCTCGGAGCGTTCACGCCAGATGATGTCGATGTGCAGCTGTGCCACGGCGTGCTGGATTCTCTCGGTGAGATTGCCGAGCCGCGTTCCGTCTCGCTGCGAGCAGACGGAACGAACGGAACCTCGAAGGTATCGTTCAGCGGAAACGTGGCGTGCCAGTCCAGCGGCCAGTTCGGCTTCAGCGTCCGCGTGCTGCCGAAGCACGTGAACCTGCAACATCTGTACGAAACCGGCCTGGTCACGTGGGGTTGAGAGTTGCCGTAAACGCGAACCGCCTCCGTGAGGAGGCGGTCGTTCAAGATTGGATTGGTCTGAGCGAGCCGCTTGTCTTGCAGGCGGCTCGTTTCAGTTAGAAGTCGTTGATGTTCACGACCTGGCCATCATTGCGAACGCAAGCCGCCGTGAAAGTGGCGGGGGTCACGCTATAGCGTACACTGCGAACCGATCCATCGCAGAGGATGGCATTGATGCCGCTGGTGTGGGACGAGCCAAAAAGAAGTTCGCACTGATCGTTCGACTTGGGATCCGGTTGTGGCGGGTTGTTACCCCAGCGAATGATGTCCCAGTCCCAACCGCTGGAGTAGCCTTCGTTATCGTCGCACTGCGACTGGTTAAGCACGTTCAGATCGAGCCGCTTCTCGCCAGCCAGGATCGTGTTGGAAGTGCCATCGCTGATGCCGAGCATGTTCAATTTGCCCTGATTATTACGACGAATGACACCATTGTAGCCATCGCCCCAGGCGAAACCTGTACCGGTGTAGGTTCCGCCGTTGCCCGCGTAGTCGTTCATGCCACGGCTGCCGATGAGGGTGGGGCTGCGGCGAGACGGGCAGAAGTAAATCTTCACCGTATAGCTGTACGCGGCGGCGTCCGTGGTTTGTGCCCAGGCATTCTGGTGTTCAACGTAAGGCAGGAGCTGGTACAGCCAGCCCCAGTTCTGAGTCGGGGCCGACGCGGGTGAACCGCCAGTGATCGTGCGTGCGGCGGAATACGTCCAGCCGCCATCGGGCAGGTACCCGAAAGTGTCGTGGTGATTGTGCACTGCAATGCCGATCTGCTTCAGGTTGTTCTGGCAGGTGGCACGCGAGGCTGCTTCCCGCACCTTCTGCACGGCGGGTAGCAACAAGCCGATCAGAATGGCAATGATGGCAATGACGACCAACAATTCGATGAGCGTGAAACCGGCGCGGTTTCGAGGAGAGGATAACATGGAAACCTCGACGACGAAGGTGGGCTTAAGCGAATGCCCCCGGAATGGAATGATTAAAGCTTACCCATGAGTCTGATCATTTGCCAGTCACTTCTGCTTGAGGTGGGAATCGAAAAATTTGTCGATCCGGGCCTGGTTCTCGGCGTTGGCAAAGCCCGGGCCCCCGTGACCGCCACCCTTGATCACTATCAGTTCGACAGGCACGTTCACTTTCTTGAGTGCCTCCACCAGCATTTCACTCTGGGCGAGCGGCACAAGCGGGTCGGCGTCGCCGTGCAGGATCAGGAACGGAGCATCGTCTTTGCTCACGTAGTTCAACGGATTGGCCTTCGCGGCCTTCTCCTTATTTTCCTGAATGGCTCCGCCGATGAGTCGCGATTCGGGTGAGTTGGGAGCATCGTGGTCGATCTTGCTGTTCGGTTTGGATTGGGCCCCCATCTTGGTGAGATCCGTGGGGCCATAGAAGTCGACCACACATTGCACACGGCTGGATGTGCGGGTGTGCTCGCCGATGCTGCCCTCGAGTTCTTTCACATCGCCGGTGGTGCCGAGGAGCGCGACGAGGTGCCCGCCGGCCGAGGAACCAGCGATTCCGAAGGCATCGGGGTTGAGGTTGAACTTCTTAGCATTCGCGCGGAGGAAGCGGATTGCGGCCTTGCAGTCCTCGATCTGGGCGGGATAGACGGCGTGCTGGCTGAGGCGATAGTTGATCGAAGCGACAGCGTAGCCCTTGCTGAGCATTCGCAGGACGGGGTTGTTGCCGTTCTTGCTGCCGTTGGCCCAGCCGCCGCCGTGAATCCAGATAACGAGTGGCAGCGGCGTTTCCGATTTGGGCACATAAAGATCGAGCGTGTTGCGTTCCACGTGTGGGCCGTAGCGCAGGTTCAATTCGCTGCGGGTTCCCTCGGGAACGACGGGTGGCTTCGGCTGGGCCTTGGCTTTGACCTGAGTGTTCGCCCGCGTGGTAGGGGTCACGAGGCCGGTGGCGAGTGCAATCGTGAGCATGAGCCCCAGGGAAATACAGAATCGCGACATGAGTTACTCCCGTGATGTGAGTTGGTCTTCGTCATACGAAAAAACCCACGGACTTTGAGGTCCGTGGGTTTTTCAACGTGCGAGGCACGCAAATTAGTTGGTGATCTTCGGCAGATCGGCGAGGACCTTTTCCACGTCCTTGTCGGTCATCTTGCCCTTCTCGAAGGTGTAGTTCGCGGCCACCTTGCGGGACTTGTACAGCACGACGGTGATTTCCGCGTCCTTGGCAACCTTGTAGGCTTCCGGACCGGTTGGGGTGTCGAGCGTCAGGATGACGTTCTTGATCTTTTCCTTGTCGGCGAAGGCCTTCACGGCGGTTTCGGTCTTCTTGTCGTCGGCGGTCAAGTAGACGACGAAGCTGCCGAGCTTGTTCGTGCCGACCTTGGCGTCGACCTGCTTGATGAGTTTCTGCAGCGCGGCGTCATCCGCGTTGCGGGAGAAGATCATCACGACCGGGTTGTTGCCGTTCTTGCAGAACTGGCAGTTCGACTCACCAGCGGCAGGGCCGGTGACGTTGAGGACGTTGAAGGCGCCGGGGACGGTGTCGCCGGTCTGCGGGCCGCTCTTGATGTCCGCTGCCGTCACTGCACCGCCAAGCGCGACCACAACCGCGGCCGCCAACAGGTTCCGAATCATCAGTCAAGTCTCCGTCATAGGGGAGAAAAAAGGGTGAACCGGGAACCGGACCCGGCACACAGTTAAGACGGGGCAGAGCCCCCGACTATTCTTGGAGCGCAGAAGTAATCAGCGATCAGCCAGAAGAATCCGCAGTATATCGGCTGCCACGTCTGGCTCAAAGCTGACCGCTACTTCTTCAGCCGATACGGCACGCTGTTCGGCGTTTCTTCGGGCAGGGTGTCGTAGGGGAGCGATTTCAGGAACGCCACCAGATCATCAACCTCGGTCGGCTTCAGGTGGCTGGTGGTGCCGTGCTTGTCGCCGATATTGCAGGTGGTGAGCACGTCCTTGAGAGTCTTGGCCCGGCCATCGTGCAGGAACGGGCCCGTACGGTACAGCCCAACGAGTGTGGGTGTGTCGTACTTGGGTCCCATCTTTTCGCGGGGGCTCTCGCCCGTACCCACATCGTATAACTTATAGGGTTTCGTGAGTGTGCTATCGGAGTAATAGGGGCCGCTGTGGCAGGTGGCACACTTCGCCTCCGTGCTGAAGAAGATCGCTTTCCCGCGCTGGGCCTCGGCGGTCAGCTTGCCCAACCCGGCCGCATGCGGCGACATCGGTGTCTTGTACGCGTTCGTATATACCGCCAGGGCATCCAGGTCTTTCGACTTTCCCGATAATTCCATGTCAAGGGCCGTGGTTGAAAACTCCCGGCCCTGCATAAGTTGACCGCGGTAGAGGCCGCGGCCCTTCATGAGTCGGCCGCGGATGGTGTATTCGAAGTCCTGCACCTCGTCGCGGTCCGCACTCCAGTGCAAGGGGTGTGTGTGCGCCAGGCCGAACAGGTTAGGTGTGCGGCGATCGCCCTCGGGGTTCTGCCAGACGCGCTTATCCGTGAGGCCGTCCGGATGGCACGAGGAACACGAGATCCACTGGGCGCTGCCCATCGGCATCTTGGCGGTGACGAACAGTTCCTTGCCGCGAACCCACTCCGCCGTGTGCGGGGGGTTGCAGACTTTCACCTTGCCGTACAGTTTGCGAACATCCGCGTCGTAGATGGCGACTTCCCAGTCGAGCGTGTTGTAGATGTACACTTCCTTGCCATCGGGGCTGGTGCGAATGGCCCGGGGATGCTTGCCAACGGCGATGGGGCGGGCCAACGGCTCGGCGTCGAGATACATGTCGTTGATGGGCTTCAGCACATTCACATCGTCGGTGCCGGCATAAACGATGTAGAGGCGAGAGCCATCCGGCGACACCGCGGCTTCCCAGGCGTTGGCCGTGACCAGCACGCTGTTAAAGGTGTCCGTCGTGTGCGGCCGACGACGTTCCTCGGACCTCGAGGCCGGTGTGCCAATGTCGCACACGCTCAACTGCGCGAAGATCGAGCCGCGGGCATCGAGCCCGTGCGTGCGCGATTTGATGTGCGGCAAATAAGCTGTGCCCCACGTCGGGTGGATCACGACATTGCGGCTGATATTCTCGGCGTCCGTTCCGGTCCAGCTATCCACGACCTTGCCGGACTCGCGATCGAGTGCAATCAGCTTCGCGGTGTAGAACTCGGTGACGTACAGGGTTTTCTCGTCGTTGCTCAGGGCGATGCCGCGGATGCACTCACTCACCGGGAAGGTTCGCATCACCTTGCGCGTGGCGACATCGATCTCGGCGACTGTGCCGGGATAGTCGTGGGTCACATAGGCGCGGCTGCCATCCTTTGTGGCGACGACGCCATAGGGTTCGTCAGCAACCGCGAGTTCCGTTACGATCTTGCCCGCGGCGGTGTCGATAAACACGAGTTTGTCGTCACCCCACACGGTGGCCAGGACGATGGGCGTGTCGCCGAGCCAGCTCACGCCTTCCGGGTGATCGCCGACCGGAATCTCGAATAGTTTGGTGCGCGTCTTCAGATCGATGACGGCGACGATGCCCGCATCGGCGTTGGCGACGGCGAGCTTTGTGCCATCCGGCGAAACGTCCATGAGGCTGTTGGACGAGGCTGCCCAGATGGGCAGTGCAAACGCCAGTAAGCATGACAGCGCAACGAGAAAACGGGGCATGATGGGAACCCGGGGGCGGAAGGTGCAATGCGAACGAATGCGGAGCCGTCGGCTTCCCGACGGCTGCTATCCTAACTGGGATACCAGGCTTACTTCTTCTCTTTCACGACCCACAGGTGGAGTTCATAGGTGTCGCCGTCTGCACCCATCACGGTGATGCTCTTCTCGGGCTTCCAGTCGCCCATCACGAAGCGGTGCGACACGATGCGGGTGCCGGGCTTGAGTTGCTTCTCGAGCAGCGGGCGCAGGAGGTTGTTGAACTCGTTCCCCATATACAGCATCACCACGGTGGCATCGCCGTAGTCCGCGACCTTGAGGGCATCGCCTTCGCGAATGGTGATCTTGTCATCGAGCTTCGCTTCTTTCACATTCTCGCGGGCCTCGGCGGCTTTCTTCGGGTCAAGTTCGACACCCACGGCCTTCTTGGCACCCTTCTTCACAGCGCTGATCAGCACGCGGCCATCGCCGGGACCTGGTTCGAACACCACATCGCCATCCTTCACACCGGCGAGCGTGATCATTTCATCGACCACATCCTGCGGCGTGGGCACCCAGCGAACCACAGCCTTGTCCGGATTCTTCGGGTCTTCCTTGGTGAGGTCGACAATCACGTCCTTGCCCGCCTCGAAATCGATCGACTTCGTGCGTGTCATCTTGGTGTAGTTGTTCGGCTCCCAGAAGGCGCTGAAGGCGTATTCGTAGGTCTTGCCGGCTTCGAGGTCGGGCGTTTCGAACTCGCGCACCTTGCCGCTCCCCTTCATCACGACGCCTTCGATCTTCAGTTCGGTGTTGTCCTGCGGCACGGTGATCTTGAGTTTCGACTTCACCTTCTTCGCATCGGCCTTCTTGGTCTCAGGTGGCGTCGTTTTCTTGTCGTCGGTCTTCTTGTCATCCGTTTTCTTGTCGTCGGTCTTCTTGTCGTCGACCTTTTTTTCGGTCTTGGTGTCCTGGAAGGCGAAGAGCGAGCCGGCGGGTGCGGCGAGGGCAAACGCGGCGGCAACCAGGGCAGCGAGCCCGGTGAAGCGTGCGTGACGAAGCAGGGACATGGATGTTTCCTCGGTGCGGAAGAGGGAGCAAGAGGGACGGTTGGCTTCGCTTGGGCCTGCGGATCAGCAAGCCAACAGGAAGCGCGAGTGTGCGAACAGTGTCTCCGAATCGACATAGGTTGGCAACCCCCTGCTGTCCACTTGTGAGGAATCCAGTTGCGGAACGCGGAGCCTTCTGCACAATTCCCCGGAGACCTCATTCACTCGTTTCGACAGGAGCCTTTCCCATGTCTGTGGGCAAATGGATTCGCGCGGGAGTCTTTCTGGCCGGCGTGGTCGGCCTCGCTATCGGCACTGCACACCTCATGGCCCAGAAGGAATACAAGAACGGCATCGTCTGGCCGGAACCCGCCGTGGTAGTACCCGGCGAGAAGCCGGGCGATCCACCTGCGGATGCCATTATCCTGTTCGATGGCAAGACCCTCGAGAAGTGGAACAACGGCGAGAAGTGGGATGTGAAGGACGGCGTGGCCACGGTGCAAAAGTCGGACATTCTCACCAAGGATTCGTTCGGCCCGGACTATCAACTCCACATCGAGTTCGCCACACCCGAGAAGGTGAGTGGTTCCGGCCAGGGGCGCGGCAACAGCGGCGTCTTCCTTGCCAACCGCTACGAGGTGCAGGTGCTCGACTCCTTCGACAACAAGACGTACTTCGATGGCCAGTGCGGCTCGCTGTACAAGCAGAATCCGCCGATGGTGAATGTGAGCCGGAAGCCAGGCGAATGGCAGACGTACGACGTTATCTTCAACAGCCCGCACTTCGGCGAAGACGGCAAGGTGGTGAAGCCCGGCTTCGTCACACTCCTTCACAACGGCGTGGTCGTGCAGAACCACACGGAACTGTGGGGCAACACCTTTTACGACCGCCCGGCTGCGTACCAGAAGCATCCGCTGAAGCAGCCAATTCGCATCCAGAACCACGGCAACCCGGTGAAGTACCGCAATATCTGGCTGCGGGAATTCGCACCACTCGTGGGCAAGAGGCCGGAGCTTCAGCCAAAAGTGAAGAAAGACTGACACAATCGAGTTCGCCCGGACCGCATCTTGCGCTCACCGAACTCCCAAAGCTGCCGGGTGCATTTGAACAATGTGCCGTGTGCACCGGGCAACTGCGGGGCGGGCATCGAGTCATCCCGTAAGCTGAAGGCCGACCAAATCCTCTCTCCCGGGTGAACCATGTGCTACCGCATTATCGCGATTCTTGGTCTGTCGTTTCCGGGCTTTGCCAGCGCAGCCGAGCGGCCCAACGTCTTGCTCGTGATGACGGACGACCAGGGCTTTGGCGATCTCGGTGCCAGCGGCAATCCGCTTATTCGCACGCCGAACATGGATGCATTCGCGAAGGACTCGGTCCGCCTCAAGAACTTCTACGTCTGCCCGGTCTGTTCGCCCACACGCTCAAGCCTGATGACAGGCCGGTACAACTATCGCACCGGAATCGTGGACACCTATCTCGGTCGCTCCCTGATGCGCACCGAGGAAGTCACCATCGCGGAGCGGCTCGGCGAGGCTGGCTACCGCACCGGGCTATTCGGCAAATGGCACCTCGGCGATAACTACCCCATGCGGCCGGAAGACCAGGGTTTCCAGGAAACGCTCTGGGGCCAGGGTGGTGGGCTTGCGCAACCCGCGGACCCGCCCGAAGTCGAAACGAAGACCGCATACTTCGATCCGCTGCTCCGCAAGAACGGCAAGGAAGTGAAGACCAAAGGTTATTGCACGGATGTCTTCACGGACGCCGCCATCGACTTCATCAAGGCACCTTCCGAGAAACCGTTCTTCACGTACATCGCGTACAACTGCCCGCATGGACCGTTCCAGGTGCCGGATGAGTACGCGGTGCCGTATCGCAAGCTCGACCTGACCGCGACCGGCTTTCCGAAGATCGGCCAGCCATGGGCCACGGGCAAGTTGAACGTCGAGGAGATCGCACGGGCCTATGGCATGATCGAGAACATCGATAGTAACTTCGGCAAGTTGCTGAAGGCCGTGCCGGACAACACCATCGTGATCTTTCTCACCGATAACGGGCCCGGCGGCGTCCGATTCAATGCCGGCCTCCGCAACCGCAAAGGCACCGTGTACGAAGGCGGCATCCGCGTGCCCTGCTACATACGCTGGAAAGGCAAGACGGTGCCGCACACCATCGACGTGGCACTGGCACACATCGACATCACACCCACCATTGCAGATCTTTGCGACGTGAAAGTCGATGAGAAAGCGGCAGGGTTCGATGGTCGCAGCTTCCGCAGTTTGCTGCTGAAACAGGAGGCGAAATGGCCAGAGCGCACGCTCTTCTTCCAGTGGCACCGCGGCGATGTGCCCGAGAGGGGCCGGGCCTTCGCGGCACGCGGACCACAGTACAAACTCGTCCAGTCGGCCGGAGTGCAACCGGGTGCGAAGTTCACGCCCAGGTACGAACTCTTCGATATCGTGGCCGATCCCTTCGAGGAACATGATCTCGCCGCGGAGAAGCCCGAAGAGGTTGCGAAACTCAAGGCGGGATACGACACCTGGTTCGAGGATGTGACGAAGCCAGGCTTCGAAGCACCGCGAATCATCATCGGCAGCACAAAAGAGAATCCTGTGCGACTGAGCCGCCAGGACTGGCGCGGCCCGAATGCTGGCTGGGCTGCCAATAGCGAGGGACACTGGCAGGTGAAGTTCGAGCGAGCCGGCCGGTACAAGGTGACGCTGATCTCAAAAGCCGGGTTTACCGATTACCAGCTCAACCTGGGTGGCGAAGGGATAAAGGGCAATTTCGGGGAGGCGAAGTCAACGCTGACCGTCGTGCAGACCATCCCGGCCGGCGATCGCACCGTGTCCGCGAAAGTGAGCGCAGACAATAAGTGGCGCGGCATCGAGTACCTCGTCTTCGAATTCGTTGGAAAATAAGCACCCGATCAATCGGAACCTTTCGCCGCACAATGAAGATGGATGTGAACACGAATCAGAAAAAAGATGTTTCTAATCGTGGCAGGTTCAGCCTTCATCGTGCGGCCGAATTCGGTGCGGCTTACTTCTTGAGTGGTTGCCATTCCACTTTCTTGAACGTCACGACCGTGCCCGGGTCATGGCCCTGCAGGGCGAAGGCACCCTTCATGTAAGTCATGTTCGGATCGGTGAAGTCAACAGTCTTCTTGCCGTTCACGAAGATCTGGATGTGATTCCCCTCCACAATCACTTCTTGCACGAAGAATTCATCGGGCTTGTTGGGAGCCGTGTTCATCACGGTGATGTCTTTTTTGAACTGCCCGAGTTTGGTGCGGCCGTCGGGGTAGAGGCTGCCTGTCTTGATGGGATCGCCGCCCGTGGCGTTGATCTGCGTCTCGTAGCCCTTGGGGAACCCTGGGCCGAATTCCGTGCGGAAATACTGACCGCTGTTGCCCTTATCGTTCACCTTGGCTTCCACCCGGTACTTGAAGTCCGTGTAGTCGTTCTTCTCGGTGAAGAGGTGCGTGGAGGGTCCGCTGCCGATCAGCGTCCCGTCCTTCACGGTCCACAGTGGCACGGTCTTGCCGTCCTTGGTCTCACCCACGTAGCCCACCACCTTGCCGCCTTCTTCCGTGGCGGTAATTTTCTTGAGAGCTCCGGGGTTGGGGTTGGGGTGGATTTTCCAGCCTGTGAGGTCTTTGCCGTTAAACAGGGGAATCCAGCCCTCGACATCTGGCTTGTCGTCCGCCGAGAGGGATGCAGCAGGCAGGGCGAAAAGCATGGCTGCAACGGTCATTACGGCAAACATCACGCGTGAACGAAACGATGTCATCGCTACGAGCCTCCGAGGTGAAGAGTAGCCCCGGCGGTGTGCCGGTCGAGGGCATCGTATTTGCCGATGGTAGCACTTACCAGAGTCGTGAGGCCGGTTACACCGGTGAGGATTCGGAAAAATGGGTGTGGGGTACGGGGTTTATGTTGTCATCCGAGTTTGGCTCCTGTAACTTGTTAACGACGCGCAATGTTGGGGTTCTGGGCAATTTGGCTCGTTTCGCTCAAGTTCACCAGAGATGAACACCCCTGGTTTTCACTGTCGGGCTCTTCGCTGTAGGGATGTAGCGGGTTGCCCCAAACGTTTTTCCGTTTGGAGGACTCCGGATGACACGTCGGTTGTTAGCTATGGCCCTGCTGGGTGCCATGTCGTGGATCGTGAGTTCCCCGGTGCAGACCTGGGGACAGGATGAGAAGAAGGCCGAGACCAAGAAGGCCGATGACACCAAGAAGACTGACACCAAGAAGAGCGACGACACAAAGGTTGAGCCCAAGGCCGAGCCCGCTCCGGTCGCCGGCACACCTGTCGTGGTGACCCCGGGCGATCCGTGCTGCGGCGCGGCCACCAGCCCGGCTGTCGTTTCTGCTGGTGACGGTTGCTGTGGCACGCCCACCGTTTCCTACACCACGCAACTCGTGACACGTTACCGCACCGAGATGCAGACCCGCCAGGTGCCGGTCACCAAGATGGTGATGGTCCCCAAGACCGAGGAATACACCTACACGGTGCAGGTCCCGGTCACGACGACCAAGAAGCAGACCGTCACCGAGCACAAGGCCGTCAGCAAGGAAGTGCCCTACTCCTATACCGTGAACGAACTCGTCACGGTTGCCGAGAAGCGCCAGGTCACCGAGTACCAGTCGGTCCCCAAGACCGAAGAGTACACCTACACGGTGAACGAACTCGTCACGGCGATGGAAAAGCGTCAGGTTACCGAGAACCAGATGGTGACCAGCAAGGAAAAGCGTCAGGTCACCGAGTACCAGATCGTCGCGAAGACGGAAGAGTATACCTACACGGAGCACGTCCCCGTCACCACGACCCAACCGCAGACTCGCACGTACACGGTGTGCGTACCGACGACCGTCACCGAGATGGTGGCCGTGACCAAGGTGGTGCCTGTGGCCGTTGATCCCTGTGGCATGAGCGGTGGCTGCGGCTCACCCTGTGCCACGCCTTGTGCACCCGTGTGTGCTCCCGCCTGCCCGGCTCCGGCTCCGAAGAAGAAGGGCCTCTTCGCTCGACTCTGCAAGCGGGACAAGGGCGAGGACAAGGGTATGTCTGGCGCTGCCGTGACCACCTGCGCCGTGGCGGCTCCTTCGCCCTGCACCACGACCGTGACCGAGATGGTTCCGGTCACCCGCACCGTCATGCAGGCAGAAACCAAGACCGAGACGGTCAACGTCACGGTCACCACGCTGAAGGCTGTGGAGAAGAAGGGCACCCGCACGATCAACACGACGGTTCCCGTCACGAAGGAAGTCGAAGTCGCGGTCGTCAAGTGCGTCCCCGTCACCAAGGAGATCGAAGTCGCTGTCACGAAGTGCGTCCCCGTCACCAAGAAGGGCACCCGCACCCTGTACACCAGCGTCCCGGTCACCAAGGAAGTGGAAGTTGCCGTGACCAAGTGCGTCCCGGTCACCAAGGAAACGATGGTCAACGTGACCAAGTGCGTCCCCGTCACCAAGAAGGGCACCCGCACCCTGTACACGAGCGTTCCTGTGACGAAGGAAGTCACCGTCAACGTGACCAAGTGCGTCCCGGTGACCAAGAACGCCACGCGAACCGTGACCGAACTGGTTCCCGTGACGAAGGAAATCGACGTCCAGGTCACGACCTACGCGACCGAGACGAAGACCGGCACAAAGACCGTCATGGTGTGCACCAGCGTCACCGAGATGGTCACCCAGACCTACTGCGTGACCGTGCCTTACACCGAAACCGTGACCGTGCCCGTGAGCGGCATGGTCGGTGGCTGTGGCACCACGGCCCCCAGCACCGCTTGCTGCGAAGCTCCTGCACCGGCCAAGAAGAAGGGCCTGTTCGGCTGCCGCAAGTAAGCGAGTGTAAGCACCACGCAAACCCCGCGAACCCCGGCCAAAAGCCGGGGTTCGTTTCTTTTCCGCCCGTCACCTCGTCGGTATGATCAGGCTTCGCAACCCACACGCGGAGATTCTTCATGCCACGCTTCGGCTTCGCGCCACTTCTCGCCCTGCTTCTGTTCGGTTCTGCGATCCCAGCCGATGATTCGGCTGACACCTTGCGGTTGAAGGCCCGCAGTCGCGTTGCGGCAAACGCCGCTGTTCCCGTGAGTCCGACCACGAACGGCACCACTGCGATCGCAACCGTGCCGCGCCTTGCCGATGTGATGCTCGACCCCAGGAAGACCGCAGTCATCGTCTGCGACATGTGGGACGACCACTGGTGCAAGTCTGCCTGTCATTGGGCGCTTCAAAACCAGCCACTGATGGGCGCTTCAAATCCAGCCAGGGTTAACGGGGCTCCTTACCATTCTGCGTCGACCTTTTAGCCGCACATCCTCGCTTCGAACAGGTCGATGTCGCAACCGCCAACATCACCCGCAATCCACCATCTCCTGGCTGCTTTCTCGGAGTGTCATTTTCGGCCGCATTGGTGCGCGGCATTCGGGCATGCGGCTCGTGCCTCAATCCTCCTCC
>JBGSZR010000157.1:0-8289 GCA_041750275.1 Gemmataceae bacterium | reverse complement strand
TCGCCGATGCCGACCTGTTCAGCATTGTCCAACTCGCCGTGCACGAAGCGGAGCTCCGCACCACCGACCTGGCCCTCACACGCCAGGCCGACCGCGGTGAAACCCTGGCCCAGCTGGGGCTCGATGAGGCAACGTGCGCTGCCTATCTCCAGGCACCCGTCGAAGCCGCACAGGCCATACCGGCCAATCACGAGCCCGATCCACGCAAGGTGCCGCTTGTGCGCAACCTGCTGCTCATGGCAGCCGAGTCCCGCCGGCGAAATGGGGCGGCACTCGTCGTGCGGCTCGAAGACCGGGCCGATGAATTGCACCGGGCGCTCGCCGGCCTGGCGCATCTGAGTGATGAATCGATTCGCGATGCGAAACTGGCCGCACTGGCCGAACTCGCTGCCGGAGCCGGGCATGAGATTAACAACCCGCTTGCCGTGATCTCGGGCAACGCGCAGCGACTCCTTCGCACCGAACAGAACCCGGACAAGGAAGAAGCTCTTCGCCTGATCGTTCGTCAAACGCAACGTATCAACGGAATCCTGCGCGACCTGATGCAGTTTGCTCGACCCACCCGTCCGGATGTGCAGCCCTTCGCTGCCCCCGATGTTCTGCTGGCGGTTCGTGATGATCTCATATCACTTGCCGTGGAACGGGAGGTTCGCTTCGAACTGGCGAACGCCCCGGCTGATGCCTGGGTGGAAGCGGATGCGAAACAGATTCGCCACGCTGTGACCGCCCTGGCTCGGAATGCCATTGAGGCAGCCGCCCGCGGCGGCTGGGTGCACCTCTCCTGTGAGTTCAGCAACCACGCCATCGGCTTCGTCATTGAGGACAGCGGCCCGGGCCTCGACGATGAAGCTCTCGAACACGCGTTCGATCCGTTCTTCTCCGGCCGTTCTGCCGGTCGTGGTCGCGGGCTGGGTTTGCCCACGGCCTGGCGACTCGCCCGCGAGAACGGCGGCGAAGTTCGACATGAAAGCGTCGTCAGCGGCCCCACGCGTTTTGTCCTCAGTGTGCCGCGATCATCGGGCATCGCCCACACACCGAATCGTCTGATAGCCTGAGTCGGCTAGCGTTAAAAACTGCCTGACTGTTGCATCCCACCCATTGCATCACATTCGCACAGCTGTTAATGTCGAATGTGTTCTTCCGTAGCCCGTATTTGGAGCCGCACATGTGGCGGCAAGGTCTGGCCGAATTCGCCCGCGGTCTCGTCCAACTCCTTTATCCGAATGCTTGCCCCATATGCGACGCGGCTGAGACCGAGGACTCACGGTTTCGCGATGGGCTCTGTTCCAGCTGTCACGAAGAACTCGGTCGCAACGATCTGGCAACCTGTCCCTTTTGCGCCACCACGGTTGGTCCACATGTGATCATCGACGATGCGTGTCCCGCTTGCCGTTCGGCGAAGCTTGGATTCGATCGCGCGATTCGTGTCGGGCCTTATGCGGGGAGGTTGCGGGATGCGATTCTTCGCATGAAGCACGCGGCCGGCGAACCTCTGGCCGAGAAGCTCGGGTGTTTCGTTGCCCAGCACTGTGCGGAACGCTTCCTGCAATATCGGGATGCGATTGTTGTCCCGGTGCCGCTGCACTGGCGGAGCCGCTGGACGCGGGGCTACAACCAGGCCGAGTCGCTGGCGCGAGAGTTGGCACGGGGGTTGCGGATGGAGTTTCGGCCGCGTGGCCTCCGACGCATCAAGGCCAGTGCGCAACACGCACAATCCACCGCAACCGCCCGCCGAGCCAATATGAAGGGCGCTTTTCGGGCGAACGCGGAGCCAAGTTTGGCTGGCCGCTGCATCTTGCTAGTGGATGATGTCATGACGACAGGAAGCACGGCGAGCGAGGCGGCTCGCACACTCAAGGCAGTGGGTGCAGCCGAAGTGATCGCTTTCGTGCTCGCGAGGCGATAACGATTGCACCAGAACTTCCAGGAATGGGAACACTTAGGATTGCACCGAACATGACGTGGGGCGGTGGTGCCGAAAGTGACCGTGTTGAGCAAACTGAGGATGAAGAGCATGCGAGCGATTTGATAGATATTGAGTAACCGGCCGCGCGTCCTTCGGGGGGAGCGACGAGCAGCCGAGACACTGGGGGGAATAGCCATGTTTCGCTTCGTACTCGCCGCGAGTACCCTGATCTGCACCACAAGCTTCGCCTGGGCCGGCGCGTCCGACCTGTTCTCGGAGAAAGTAAAAGACTTCGGCACCACACCACGCGGCCCGGTGCTTGTGCACTACTTCCGCGTCACGAACACCACGAATCAGACAATTAGCTTCGGCCAGCCACGCGTCTCATGCGGTTGCACCTCGGCCTCCATGTCCGTGAACAAGATTGCCCCGGGCGAATCCGCCGCGGTGATCGCCCTGATGGACACCCGCCGCATCACAACGCCTTATACCACCAAGTCCGTGATTGTGTACGTCCCCGTGATCACCGGCAACAACTTTGAGGAAGTCGCACTCCGCGTGCAGACGGTCTGCCGCGACGACCTGATGATGTCGCCGGACACGATCGTCTTCGGCGATGTTCAGCATGGCGTGGGTGGCCGCAAGAGCATGAAGGTGACCTTCACGAGCGATGCAAACTGGAAGGTGACCGAGGCCACGAGCACGGGCAAGTTCGTGAAGGCTGAGATCAAGGAAGACTCCCGCAACGGCAGCATCGTGACGTATGAAATCACCGCCGTGCTGGACAAGGACTGCCCTGCCGGCCACTGGATCTCGGATATCAACCTGAAGACCTCGAACGCCGGCGTGGCCACACTTCGTGTGCCTGTGACAGTGAATGTTGCCGCGCCCTCTGCAGCGGCTTCCTCAGTCACGATCACGCCCAATCGCGTGCAACTCGGTGAAATCAACCTCGGCACATCCGTTGAGAAGAACGTCGTCATCAAGAGCGGCACATCCTTCAAGATTCTTGAAGTGAAGGGCGATGATGCGCAACTGGAGGTAAAGATTGAAAGCCAGGGTGCCAAGGCCGAACACGTGGTGACGCTTTCCGCCAAGCCGACCACCGTGGGTGGTTTCGCTCGCTCCATCGAAATTGTGACGGACAGCAAAGATCAGCCTTCGGTGATCGTGCCAGTGGTTGCGAAGGTCATCGGTCCATAAATTCGCTTGATGCGGATCATTGATGCACACCTCTCCGAAGCCCGCCCTTGTGGTGGGCTTCGCGCTTTGACCGCCGCCTGCAATTCCGTATCAATTCCGCGATATCCCACGAGAGGTCAAGGCCATGCCGGACGCCATTCGCCCCTTCAAGAAACTGCTCGTCGCCAATCGTAGTGAGATCGCGATTCGCGTGTTTCGCTCGGCTCACGAACTCGGCATTCGCACTGTTGCCATCTATTCGCAAGAAGACCGCTTCGCACTGCACCGTTTCAAGGCGGATGAAGCGTACCGTGTTGGCAAGACCGGCGAACCGATCCGGGCATACCTCGATATCCCCGGCATTGTCCGCATTGCGAGGGATGTCGGCGTCGATGCCATTCACCCGGGTTATGGCTTCCTGTCCGAGAACGCCGAGTTCGCGCGAGCCTGTGCCGAGGCGGGCATCACGTTTATTGGTCCGCGTCCCGAAATCCTCGAGCAACTCGGTGACAAGGTCGCGGCACGCAAGATTGCTCAGAAGGCGAAAGTGCCGGTGCTCTCGGGTGGCGACAGTCCGGTGGCCTCGATTGCGGAGGGGAAGAAACTCGCCGAGTCTCTCGGCTATCCCGTGATCGTGAAGGCGTCGATGGGCGGTGGCGGCCGGGGCATGCGAGTGGTCCACAAGGCCGAGAATCTCGAAGAGTCCCTCGGTGCTGCCCAGCGCGAGGCCGGAGCCGCCTTCGGCATCGCTGATGTGTTCCTCGAGAAGTTCGTACAGCGAGCGAAGCACATCGAAGTGCAGTTGCTCGGCGATAAACACGGCGGCCTCGTCCACCTATTCGAACGCGATTGTTCCATCCAGCGCCGGCATCAAAAAGTGGTCGAGCTGGCCCCTGCCCCGAATCTCGACCCCACGGTCCGCCAGCAGATTCTCGATGCCGCACTCGCCGTGGGCCACGCCGTCGGCATCGACAATGCCAGCACCGTCGAATTCCTTTACGACACCGAATCGAACAAGTTTTATTTCATCGAAGTGAATCCCCGCATCCAGGTCGAACACACGGTGACGGAAGTCGTCACGGGCTTCGATATCGTCCGTTCGCAGATCCTCGTTGGCCAGGGGCATCGTCTTGAGGACGCCGAGGTGGGGTTGGTCCAGTCGGCCATCGCCACCCGCGGCTTTGCGATTCAGAGCCGGGTCACCACCGAGGACCCTGCCAACGGCTTCATGCCCGATTACGGCCGACTCAGTGCGTATCGTTCCAGTGGCGGCCCCGGCATTCGGCTCGATGCAGGCACGGCCAACCCCGGTGCAGTCATCACCCCCTTCTACGATTCACTACTCGTGAAGGTGACGGCCCACGGCCTGCGTTTCGAGGGTGCCGCGACACGCATGGAACGCTGCCTGCAAGAGTTCCGCATCCGCGGCGTGAAGACGAACATTCCCTTCCTGATCAACCTCATTCAGCACCCGGAATTCCTGGCAGGCACCGTCACGACACGCTTCCTGGACGACACGCCTGAACTGTTCCAGTTCGCCACGCGCCAGGACCGCGCCACCAAGTTGCTGGCGTACATCGCCGACGTGATTGTGAATGGCCACCCCGAGGTTCGCGGCACAGGGAAAGGGAGAGGCAGCGACCTGCGCGTGAAGGAGCCGACGCTGTACTCGCAGCCGAAAGCGGAGTCATTGCCGCGTGGCACGCGCGACATCTTCAAGGAACTCGGTGCGAAGAAATTTGCCGGCTGGGTACGTGAGCAGAAGCGCTTGCTCGTGACCGACACCACGATGCGCGATGCGCATCAGTCCTTGCTCGCCACGCGCATGCGCACCCACGACATGGTCCGCATTGCTGATCGCTATGCCCGGGCTCACGCCGATCTCTTCTCCCTGGAAATGTGGGGCGGAGCCACCTTCGACACCAGCATGCGCTTCCTCAAGGAATCGCCCTGGGAGCGACTCGCGGAACTACGGCAACGCATCCCGAACATCCTCTTCCAGATGCTGCTGCGAGCCGCGAACGCCGTGGGCTACACCAACTATCCGGATAATGTGGTCCACGAATTCGTGCGACTCTCGGCCGAAGCCGGAATGGATATCTTCCGCATCTTCGACGCCAACAACTGGCTGCCGAACCTGCGTGTCGGGATCGAAGCCACGCTCAAGACCAACGCGATCTGCGAAGCGGCGATCTGCTACACCGGCGATATCCTCGACCCCAAGCGCGACAAGTATTCGCTGAAATACTTTGTCGATCTTGCCAAGGAACTCGAGAAACTCGGTACACACATTCTCGCCATCAAGGATATGGCGGGCCTGTTAAAGCCGTATGCCGCGAAGAAGTTGGTGGCGGCATTGCGGGCGGAGGTGGGCATTCCAATCCACTTCCACACGCACGATTCCACGGGTGGCCAGATTGCGTCGTACCTGATGGCGGCGGAAGAAGGCGTGGACATCGTCGATTGTGCCTTCGCCCCGCTCGCTGGCATCACCGCCCAGCCAAGTCTGAACACACTCGCCGAGACGATGCGCTCGCAGCCGCGCGACACGGGGCTGGTGTTCGAGCCGCTGCAGGAAACCGCGACATACTGGGAAGATGTCCGCAAGCTGTACTCGGCATTCGAAACCGGCCAACTCTTCAGTTCCGCCGAGGTTTATCTACACGAGATGCCAGGCGGACAGTACGCGAACCTGTTCCAGCAGGCCCGGTCGCTCGGCGTCGGCGACCGCTGGCACGAAGTCGGCCGCATGTATGCCGAGGTCAACCTGCTCTTCGGCGATATCGTGAAGGTCACGCCTACCTCGAAGGTCGTCGGCGATATGACGCTCTTCTTGATGGCGAACAACCTCAGCGTGAAGGACGTGCTCGACCCCAAGCGCGAACTTGCCTTCCCGGAATCAGTGGTCGAGTTCTTCGAGGGAAAACTCGGCCAGCCGCCGGGTGGCTTCCCGCCGGCGGTGCAAGCCCGCATCCTGCGCGATCGCAAGCCGCTGGGCGATCGCCCCGGTGCCCTGTTGCCGCCAACGGACCTCGGTTCCACAAAGGCGGAACTCGCCAAGAAATTGGGCCGCGAACCAAGCGACACCGATGTAATCTCCTACGTGCTTTATCCCAAGGTGTTCACGGAGTTCGCAGCGACGCAAGCGAAATACTCAGACCTCAGCGTGCTGCCCACCACGGTGTTCTTTCACGGCATGGAGAGCGGCGAAGAAGTCAGCATCGAGATCGAGCCCGGCAAAACGCTTATCGTCAAGTACTTTACCGTGGGCGATCCACAACCCGATGGCAAGCGTGTTGCGTACTTCGAATTGAACGGCCAGCCACGAGAAGTGCTTGTTGAGGACCGCTCACTGGGCGAAACAGCCGTGAAGGCCCGGGCGAAGGCAGAAGCCGGCAACGCGAAGCATGTGGCGGCCCCGATGCCTGGAGCGGTTGTAGCCGTGGTCGTCGGCGTGGGTGAGGATGTCGCAGCCGGTCAGAAGTTGTTGACGATGGAAGCGATGAAAATGGAGTCAACAGTTTATGCCCAGAATGCAGGCCGCGTTGCCGAGGTGCTCGTGCGACCGGGAACCCAGGTAGACGGCGGCGATCTGGTGATTCGCTTCGAATAACGCGAGGACGATGCCATGCGAGCAATCGTGGTGATGCTGGCGGTGCTCACCGGAGTCTGCGCCGCCGATCCCGTGCCGACCATTCGCAGTGCAGCCGGCACGGGGGAGAAAGGTGATGCCGGTGATGGCGGCCAGGCCGAGCGAGCAAAGCTGAACCAACCCTTTGACGTCGCCTTCCATGACGGCAGCCACTTCTTTTTCTCGGACACCGGCAACCATCGCGTTCGCCGGGTGAACATGCGTTCTGGCATCCTCGTCACTGTGGCCGGCAATGGGAAGAAAGGGTTCGGTGGCGATGGCGGCAAGGCCACCGAGGCGATGCTCAACGAACCGTACGGCATCGCACTCGATCCCGATGGCAACCTGTTCATCGTGGATCGCCTGAACTTCTGCATCCGCAAAGTCGACGCCAAAACTGGCATCATCACCACGATCGCAGGCACCGGCGGCAAGAAAGGCTTCGCAGGCGATGGCGGCCCCGCCGAGAAGGCCCTTTTCCAGGAACCGAACGGCCTGGCCCTCGATGGCAAGGGAACGCTGTATGTTGCCGACGTCGCCGATCAACGCATTCGTGCGATCGATCTCAAAGCGGGTACAATCCGCACCTTCGCAGGCAATGGCAAGAAGGCCAGCGCCGGCGATGGCGGACCACTCCAGGATGCAACCTTCGCTGGCCCTCGCGCGGTCGCAGTCGGGCCCGATCAGTGCGTGTATGTGGTTGAGCGCGAAGGGAACAGCGTTCGCCGCATCGACATTGCCAAGGGCACCATCGAGCGATTCGCCGGCACCGGCTCAAAAGGCTTCAGTGGCGACGGAGGCAAAGCGACCGCAGCCACCTTCGATGGACCCAAGGAACTCGACATCGATGCGGATGGGAATGTGTTCGTGGTCGATACCGAGAATGAAGTGATTCGCCGCATCGATGCGAAGACGGGAATCATCACGACGGTGGCCGGCAAGGGTAAGACGAAGACACACGGACTCGGTGATGGCGGCCCGGCCACCGCAGCCACGCTGGGCCGGCCGCACGGTGTCGCGGTCGGCCCGGACGGCGCACTGTACATCGGCGACACCAACAGCCATCGCATCCGCCGCGTCCGCTGATTGGCTATCCCTTGCTCACGCGGCGGGCACGGCAGTCATTGCCGCCACTCGCCGCAGGTATCAGGTGTTCGAGGCAATAATGAAGCCGGCCGCAAAGGCCAGACCTAGCAACACCAACACGGCAATCGCCAGCAGTGTCGCTTTCTGCGGACTGAGCATCAGGCCGCCATGGTCTTCGCCCAGGCTCAGCGCGTCCATACCGCCCACTGGTTGACGCTTCGCGGGTGGCTCATCATCCAGTTCGAACTTCGCGCCCGGCTTCTCCAAGCCCAGAAGCACATCGACATCATTTTCCAGCAGTGAAGACTCGGGGCGAACCACGGGTGCGGGCAGAGGCACCGGTCTGGGGCGCGGTGGTGGAGGAGGCGGAGCAACGCGTGGCCGTTCCGCCTCAGGGCTTCGTGCGGGGAGCGGCGGTGGCAACGGAGTTGGAGCGATTCGCGCCCGCTCCGGTTCCACCGTTCGCGTGGGTGGCGGCGGTGGC